>WJMA01000019.1 GCA_014728175.1 Candidatus Fermentibacterota bacterium | reverse complement strand
GGCCTTCCGGCGGGAAAGGTCCAGAACCACCTTATCGGCATCCCCCTCCGGCTCCTCCTCTCGCACCCCGCTGTCCACGCAAACGTGGGGAATCCCGGCCAGACGTAGAATGGTGCGCCTTCGGGGGGACTTGCTGGCCAGAACCAGGGCCCGCTCGTGCGGGTACCAGTACGAACCCAACTAGGCTCCGGACCTTTCGGACGGCGATTCCACCATTATGGTCACCGGTCCGGAGTTCACCAGCTCCACTTCCATCATCGCCCCGAACCTCCCCGACTCCACTTCCACCCCGAAACCCCGCAACTCCTGCAGGAAAATGTCGTAGAGCGTCTCCGCCTGGCTGGGAGGGGCGGCCTTCACGAAGCTGGGCCGCCGGCCCTTACGGCAGCTGGCGTGCAGGGTGAACTGGCTCACCACCAGAAGCTGGCCGTCCACGTCCAGCAGGGAGAGGTTCATGTTCTGTCCGGAGTCCGGGAATATCCTGAGGTTGACTATCTTCCCGGCCATCCACCTCAGCTCTTCTTCGTCATCTCGCTCCCTGAAGCCCGCCAGGACCAGCAGGCCCCTGCCTATGGAGCCCAGCGATTCGCCGTCGCCACCCACGCTCGCTCTGGAAACCCTCTGCAGAAGAGTCTTCAAGATTTTTCCTCTCCCTCCGGTTCGGGGCGCTCCATCATAAGTATCAGTATGGCCGCGAGAGCACCTGCGATCGCTCCGGAGATGCTTCCCAGACCCAAAGGAAACCCCATAAGCAGAAGGACCCTGCCCACGTAGTGGGGCACGCGCTCGTGGTCTACCATGCACCACCCTACTCCGGCGGAGAGAATTCCCAGACCGGCCCATCTGAGCCACCAGGTATCGTCGAAGACGGTCATCTCCACCAGGAAGCCATCCAACACGCTGATGAGCAGAACCATGTAGGTTACGCCGTTGGCCAGGTCCATCCGCCGCTCGCTCTCCCTTCGCTGCAGCAGGGACCAGAAGAAATACACTCCGACCGACAGCGCCGAGACCTGAAAGCTCTGGTCGGACCAGGGAAGGCCAAAAAAGCCGAGGGCCCCCAAGGCGGTCAGAGCTGCCATGGGAGCCCCCGCAATCTCCGGCAGGTCAGAGCTGGGTGCTCCAGTCGTCCTCTCCCGGGGTTCCACCCAGTCCGTCACCGTTTCCGTCCAGGCCGTTGCCGTATTGGTCCTGGACGTTGGCGGACACCCATACCGTGATCGGACCGGCGGCCGTCCGCTGCATGTAGCAGAAGACCCCGTCGGACTGCATGTCGACCTCGATCTCGAGGGGGATTAGCCCCCTATCGTCGCTGGCCTGGATGTTCGTCGCAACCAGGGTGGACTCGTCCATCTCCACCTGGTCACCCGTCAGGCTCTCCTCGAAGTTCACCTTGAACCAACCGATATGCGACTCGGCGTTGCGGACCGTCGGCGGGTTTCCGTGGGAGCTACCGTCATCGGCTATCTGCAGGTCCCACAGGAAATCCTCCTCATCGGGCCAGACGTAGCCGTCACCGTTTCCGTCCAGCAGGTTTCCCGCGGAGTCGGCCACGGACGCGCTGAGCCTTACGGTGTAACGCTCACCGAAGTCCAGGGAGTCCACCGGGGTCGCCGTCATGGTATTGGCGGTGGCGGTATCCAACGACATCGAGACGGACGAGGAGTCCGAGGTCCTTACCATGGTCAGGTTGTCCAGGGTCAGCGTGGACACGTCCATGGGACCGCCGGAAAACACCAGCCTGACCCGGGGTAGCCTTTCGGTGAGGCCCCCTCCCTGGGGACTGTGCTGAGCCACCCTGGGCGGCTGCAGGTCGGTCTCCTCGGCGGAACCGCTGTGGTAGGCAACCAGCATGTCGTCCCAAGGCGAACCATCGGTGACGGCGTTGTGGTTGGGGTCCAAAGGATTTCCTGCCAGGTCGGTCAGCGATCCGGCGGGAATGGTGAGCAGGTACGCCGTCTCGTCGCTGAAGGTGGCGTGCACCTCCACCCTTCGAATATCAGGGTGGTAGATCACCTGTTCCACCTCCGCCTCCCCCGATCCGGGAGAGGTCTCGGTTATCTGGAACGCCGGGGCGGCCATCGCGCCTGGAGACATGCTCCGGTCGAAGGATAGGAGCAGAGCGTCCTGGATACCCGCGGTGTCCGGATCCAGGTCGCTCAGCACCGTGCTTCCCAGACCGCCGCTCAGCGTACCCCAGGCCTGGACGTGGGGATGGTCGTCGCCGCCCTGCCACTCCGCGTCTGGTGTGGCGCCGTATGGATTATCCTCCACGCAGGCCGCAAACAGCAGGAGCGGTAACAACGGAATCGATGCGATCAGTAGCTTCGCTCTCATGCTTCCACTCCTCTCAGAACTTGAGGGTGGCGGATACCCGCCACTCCGTCGGGTCTTCGCTCACACCCATCAGATCTATCTGAAGGAAATCGCTGGGTGCTATTCCTATGCCGTAGTACAGCGGGATCTCGGTCCTGCTGTCCTCGGTGGTCACGGCCGTGCCATCGTAGGTTTCCCAGGGGCTCTGGGAACTCTCGCTCTCCGAGCCGTCACCGTAGACGGTGTGGGTCCTCATCGGTGAGGCGGAGATCAGAGACTCGGTCTCGGTCTCGGTCTCCCACACGAAGCCGGGCCTGGCTCCCAGCCGGGCCGCAACCCTGGGTAGGACGCCGAACTCCAAGCCCACGGGAAGGCGGATGCTCTGGAGCTCTGTCGTGGTCTTGAGCTCCTCCGTCTGCGACCAGGTGGTGGTTGCCGTGTAGTCGTCGGGGTCGGCGAACTCGCTGTCGCCGTCGTCGAACGTCTCCACGATCGTGTTGGAGGTGTAGGCCAGCTGGGTGTTGCTGTTGTCCTCGGACTCGAAGAAGGCACCCATGGCCACGGTCAGCCTCTCCACGGGGGACGACGAGAGCCGTAGCCCCGCCCTGAAGCTGCTCTCCTTGTACTCCGCATCCAGGCTGCCCGGTCCGTCGTGGACGATATCGGTGACCTCGGTCAGGGATCCCTGAGTCAGCCTGTACGTAGAATCGGCGCTTACGCCGTAGTCGTCACTGGAGCCGTCGATGGAGGTGGTCAGGTAACCTCCGACCACGTCCAGTGTCCAGTCGGGCGAGACGTCGTAGGACAACTCGGCACCGCCACCGAACGTGTTTCCGCCCATATCTATCGTGTAGTCCGAGGAGGATTGCCATGTCAGGTCGTCGAAAACGTCCGGCTGACTGGGCAGGTCGTCCTCGCTTCCGGAGGCGGAGGTGGTGGTGGACTGATCGACGCTGTGGGTGACGAACATGAAGACCGCCCCCCCGGTCATGTCCGGGGAAAGCCCGCCACGTCCGGACAGGGCGACTCCTATCCCGTTTCCGCTGCGGGACTCGCTCCCTTCGGACTCCGAGCTCATCAAATAGGTAGGAATCCCGCTCACCAGGTTGGAGTCGGAAACGGTCTCCTTCACGTTGAGGTCTGAGGGTATCGCTTCCGTCTCGTTAGTGAAGTAGCCGACACCCAGACCGAGGTTTACGCCCTCGTTCGGAGCCCAGCCGCCCAACAGGTTGAACTCTTTCGATGTAGAATCGCTCCAGCCCCTTACGTGCTGGTACTCGGTATGTCTGGTGTCGTAGACGCCGTCGCCGTCCTCGTCGACGTACTCCGACCAGCTGCCTTCGACCTCTCCCTCCCCGGAGACCAGGGTACCTCCCGGCCCGGGAATTGAGATCTCCTCGAAGATCCTGTGGTCGAAGAAGTCACCGAATCCTCCCAGAGCCGCGGCGGCCCCGAGGTCGGCGCTTCCGCCTACCAGGAAACCGCCCTCTCCGGTGGAGTCCTCGTCCAGGGCGGTGTCGTCACCGTTGGACAGGTTCGCCAAACCGGTGTACACCCTGTGCCCCTCGACCTCCAGCAGCCTGTCCGGCATGGGGACCAGCCCCAGTACGCTCCTCATCCACATATCGATGTCGTCCAGGATCATACCCCCGGTGGACATCGAGCGGAACGATTCGGGCTGAGCGAGCGAAAGGCCGGCCAGAATCAGTAGAAACGCTGTCAGAGTTCTCATGTTCCTCCCCTCCATGTAGTCCAGTCAGCGCACGATGGAGAACTTGATAGCGGAGATTTGGTCTTCTCCCCTCCTTAGAACGACGATGTATATGCCCGAGGCCACCGGATTTCCGCTCCGGTCGAGGGTATTCCAGAGGAAGGCCTCCCCCGGGAGGGGAGCCCTGTAGACACCTTCGGGCACATCGCTTCGAACCACATTGTACAACAGCTGTCCCCCCAGGTCAAAGATCTCCAGGGAGACGTCGGTCGGTCCCTGGTCCACGTCGAAGCCCACGTAAACGTCTCCCAGAGAGGGATTCGGGTAAACGGTGGGCTCGCCCACAGGCCCCTCGGGGTCTATGAAGACCTCCACCTCCACACCTTCCCCGGTCAGGGCTCCGTCCACCTCCAGGACGTTTCCCGGCCCCCCGGCACCGGATACGACAAAATCACCCAGTACGCCCGGGTCGACGGCGAACCAGCCCAGGTAGTTGGTCGTTACCACCATCTGGGTATCTGCCACCTGCACGGACAACGGGTAACCGGCCGCGCCGGACCCGCTGTCGCTCCATCGGGCCACCCCGGTGACCGACTCGTACCGCAGCGCGGCCAGAACATCCAGCGCCCCCCATCCGTACGAGCAGTCGGGATTGCCGCTCCTGCCCGCCGTAGCCTTGAGGGCCTCGGTGCAGTCGAAGACGTTCCATTCCGGATGGGCCTGCAACAACGTCAGGGCGCAGGAGGATGCCAGGGGAGTGGCGAAAGAGGTGCCGCTTCCGCTCCGATAGCCCGTACCCGTGCCGGAGACCACCACCGCGCTCACCCCCAGGGCACAGGCCTCCGGCTTGGTGCGCCCGTCGCTGGTCGGCCCCCGGGAGGAGAAATCGGCGATCTGCGAAAGGCTGTTCACCGCTCCCACCGAGAACACGGAATCCCCGTCGGCCGGGGCTATAAGAGTACCGGAGGAGGGCCCCCGGTTGCCGATCGCGCTGAACACCATCAATCCCCGCGAGGCGGCCAGATCGGCGGCCACCGTGGTTACGGCGGTGTTCCCGTCGAGGTCCTGGTAGCCGTACCAATCGATGTACCCCAGCGAGTTGCTTACTATCCACGCCCCGCCCTGTTCCAGCCATTCCAGGCCTTCCACCCACAGGTCCTCCTCCTGCGGGTACTCGTCGCTGGTGTCCTCGGTCTTGGCCAGAAGGAACTCCGCGTCCGAGGCACCGCCGTGGAACACTCCCTCCTGGTATCCGCCCAGAAGGGAGAGCACGGCCGTCCCGTGCTCGGACTGCCCGGGGGGGTCACCGGGCTGCTGGGAAGGGTCGGGGTCTCCCTCCAGGAAGTCCCACTGGTCCAGCACGTTTATGCCGGAGAAGGCGGGATGGACCAGATCGAAGCCGGTGTCCAGGATTCCCACCGTAACGCCTTCGCCGGTCCAGCCCCTGGAATGGACGTCGTCCAGGTTTACCAGGCCCAACTGGGCATTGGAGAGCTGCAGCGGATGGGGTACCCCCCCGTCCGGAGGAGTAGGCGGAACGCTTCTGCCCACCGGCCTCACCTCCCGCACGAAGGGAAGGTTGGCCAGCTCTAGGGGATCGACCTGATGAACCTCGACGCTGACCGCGTTGAGCAGCCTGGAGCGGACCCTTACCGTACAGCCGGCCTCCCTCAGGGCGTCGACGTACCCCTCCCAGGGTGGAAGGTCCAGGGGATCGGCGTGATAAAGACCTACCGATGCCCGGCGTTCCCAGGACGGAAGCGCCCGGAGCCTGTCCTCCGCGGTACGCAAACGGCTCTGGACGTCCGGGCCCCGGTCGCACAGGAACACCCACCATACTGGGGGCTCGTCGGCCGGGCTGGGAAGCGGCAGGAGCAAAAGCACTGCCATGGCAATCAGAATGGTTATTCTCCCGCCGGCCCAGGGTTCGAGGCTGTCGGGAAGCGAGAGGCGCTCCGGGCGCTGGCGCAGCGCTAGAGGAAAGTCAAGCACGGCTGGCGGCCCCTAGTAGTCCGAAAGGTCCTCCCAGATATGAATGTACCATTCGTCGGTGCTGTCCTGGGCGCAGTAGAAATAGGCCTGGCCGCTGGCCCGGTAACCCTGGCTGGCTTCGGTATACACCTTTAGGTCGAAATTCATCCGGAAAAGCTCCTCGTTCCCGTAGGGCTCACCGACGTTGGGCCCCTCCAGGGTCAGCTCTATGGACTGGGCGCCCTCGAACATGGCCCGGTTGAACTTCTCCTCCAGGTCCAGGCCCCAGGACTTGTCGATTGTCCCGTCGCCGTTGTAGTCGGCCCAGTCGACCTCCAGGAGCTTGAACTCGAAGTCGTCCCGGAAGCAGTCCAGGTAGCGGTCTATATCCCTCGACCTGTAAGCGTACTCCAGGTTCTCCAGGACCTTGTAGCCGCTGTCGCAGAAGCTGTGGTACTGGAACTCATCCGGTTCGCCCTGGTCGGGGTTGAACGGGTTCCAACAGCCGCCGGCGAGAGCAACTGCCAGAATTGCGCAAGCGGCCATTACTTTGCGGGTTCTGCTCATGGTTCCTCTCTCGTATGGGGCTGGAGCGTCTGCCTTCCAGCCAAAACCATTCTCACCCCCGGAAAGCTCGTCAAGGCTCGGCATCTCGTTGACGCCGGAAGTGGCTTACGTCATCTATAATACTGGAGGTGGTGGCCTTTGTTCCTGCAGCTTTTCATGGCTCTTCTCCTGGTCGGCTCCCCGGTCGACGTGGACCGGGCCATCCAGCTGTACGAGATGGGTGACATCCCGGGAGCCATAGATGCCCTGGAAGGCATGGTGGGCACGGGCAGCCTTACCCTGGACGAAGAGCTGAGAGCCTGGGACCGGCTGGGCTCGGCCTACTACGCGATGGGGATGGTCGACCGGGCCAGAGAAGCCTACCTGGAGCTGCTGAAGCTCGACGTGCACTACGATCTACCCCCCGGGGCGAACCCCCGCCTTAAAAGGCTGTTGAGCGAGGTCAGACGGAGCAAGATGGGCACCGCCTACGTGGCCAGCAACCCCAAGGGCGCCCTGGTCACCCTCAACGACGAGCTTCTCGGAGTCACCCCCTACGCCATCGACGGCCTATTGGAGGGCAGGGAGTATACCGTAGCGGTCTATGCCGACGGCTACAATCCTGAGGTACATACGCTTACGGCCGAGCCCGGAGAGGTGGAGCTGCGGTTCGACATGGCTCCGGTTGGCGCCGGGTCGGGCTCGGTGCAGGTGGCGGACCAGGTCTCCGAATCTTTCTACTCCCAGTCCACGGATACCGCCTCGACCGAGGCGGCCCCGGACACCGTGGCCACCCGCCCGGTTCCCAGCTCGGGGGAAACGGCCAACCTGGTCAACATCCTGGCGTCCGGTGCCAGCGTGGACATGACCGCCCTGGCCTCATCGGGGGCTCTCAGGTCCCGAGCGGGGGCCGACTCCCAGCTGGCCGGAGCTACCGGGGGGTCGGGATTGTCCCAACTCGGACCCGCCGAGTCCGGAGGCTCCTTCCTCAGCCGGGAGGACGTGGAGGAGATGATGGTTTTCTCCGACACCCGGGGAAGCGGCTCCGGAAGCGTCAGCGGAGCGTCCGACTACAACTCGCGCACCTCCGAGGAGATCATGGAGGTTCTTACGGAGAAGAAACCGGCCATTACCCGCATATACAACAAGCATCTCAGAAACGATCCACTGCTGATGGGGACGGTGGAGGTGGAGATGGTCATCGAGCCCAGCGGGAGGATATCCAACGTGGCCGTGGTGAGCAGCAACACGTACAATCCCGCCTTCGAGCTGGAGCTGGTAAGACAAATCGAGACCTGGCGGTTCGGGGCGGTCGACGAGAACGAGGGCTCCCTTACCGTCCGCTACCCGTTCAGTTTCCAGTAGGCTCCGAGTCGGGGCCCAATTTGGGATAGAAGACTATCGTAACGTGGGTAGAACCTGATTCCGGGTCATCCCGGTCCCGCTTCTTATACTTCCGCACCAACCCTCGAAGGTCCTCCGCCAGGGCGTGGGAGTCCTCGCGGCTAAGATTGAGGTCCACGTGGGCGCTGAAGGCGGTGCTCATCTCCTCCGAGGATAAAAGGCCCTGGTCCATGGCGTTGCGGACGTCCAGAATCGTGGAGTCGCAGTTGGAGACCACGGTCTGCAGGAAGGCCTGCCTCCCCTCCATTCCCTGGCCGAAGAGGCAGGGATCTATGCGGAAGTACCTGGCCACCGGCTGGTAGAACTTTTCGACCATGTTCCCCCTCTGCCTGGTCTTCACCACCTCCAGCAGCCCGGCCTTCTGCAGCTCGGTGACGTGGTAGTAGAGCTTGTTGGGCTTCACCCCCAGCTTTTTCGCCGCCTGGGTGGTGGTCAGGCATTGTTTTCCCAGGAGCTTCACTATGTCCACCCTCAGGGGGGCAGCCAGGGCCTTTACCTGCTTGAGATTGTCCAGCACGAAGATGTCCTTCATCCATGCTCCTCCATGAACGTACAACGCCGGGGCGAGTTGCTGGGAGAACCGCCAGCGTTCTCAGTCAGCTGCACCCAGTTGATCTGCTTCATATTCATTCATGTCGATGAATAGGTCAAGTCGAAAAAAGCCGGATCGATATCGCGAGTTCTTGCAGAATACGTCCCACTTTCAGATTTCTCTGAGTTAGGGCATGAACCGCTGCGTGGTGCGCTTCATGCGCAACGGATTATAAGGAGCTTACAGGGGATGTACGCAAACTCCAATGGAAAGAACCCGCCTTTCGGTCATGGCAGCCGCCCACTCACCAACAACCGCCGCTCGAACAAAAGCAAGACCGCTGTCTCGAAGCAGGAGGTCGTTTATCGGGGGGATAGAGTAGACATACCCCGCCTTGCCATGTCAATGGATGACTGCTGGGGGTACGACCTTGCGTCCTCCCCTACCAGCACAGAGATTAGGAACTCGGCCCGAACGATGGACGAACGGCAACTGGGATGGAGGGACGATGGTAGAATCAACCGCAGAAGAGGTCCGGAAGATGTTCGAGGAGTCCGGCGCTCTCTTGGAGGGCCATTTTCGCTTCACCTCCGGCAGACACGGAGACCTGTACTTCGAGAAGATCATGGTCGCCCAGAGGCCTTCGTTGGTGGCTCGCCTGGGAATGCTGATGGCGGAGAGAATGTGCGACGTATCCTCCGAGGTGGACCTGGTGTGCGCCCCGGCCTTCGGAGCCATCGTCTTCGGTTTCGCCACCGCCCTGGAGATGGGCAAGCCGTTCGTTTTTCTGCATCGGGACCGTGAGGGCAGGATGGGGATCAGAAGCGGCTTCACGGTCATCGAGGCGGGCTCGCGGGTACTTCTGGTGGAGGACGTTACCACCACCGGTGGCAGCATACGGGAGTCATGCGAGGTACTGGAGGAGCGGGGCGCCTCGGTACGTATGGTGGGGCTGCTGGTGGACAGGACGGGCGGTCGTCTTCAGCTGGGCTTGCCCTACCGCGCCCTCCTGACGGTCACCGCCGAGAGCTGGCCCCCGGACGAGTGTCCCCTGTGCGAAAAGGGCGTGCCTCTCAGCACGCCCGGATCGTCCCGGAAGTCGGTTTGACCTCTACCCTCCCCCGTCCAGCCGAACCAGGTTCCTTCCGTCCTGCTTGGCCTTGTAAAGAGCCGAGTCCGCCCGACTGACCAGATTCTCCGAGGCGGGAGACGAAGACTTCGAGGTGGCCACGCCTACGCTTACCGTGGTGGTAAGCTCTTCGTCGAGGTCTCCGTGATCCATCTCCTGGATCCCCAACCGGATCCGGTCACCCATCTCCAGAGCCTCCTCCGAGCCGGTCCGGGGAAGGATCATCAGGAACTCCTCCCCGCCGTACCTCCCCACGCTGTCGTTCTCTCTGCATGCCCTCAGCAGGGCCTCGGCCAGCCTTACCAGAATCTTATCGCCGGCCTGGTGACCGAAGGAGTCGTTGATCTTCTTGAACCGGTCCAGGTCGAACATCAGGACGCTGGTAGGGGGATTGCCTGTGCCGGCCGACTCCAGCTGCTCTCGAAGCTCGCCGAGAATGGCGGCATGGTTGAGAAGCCCGGTCAGGCTGTCGGTGCGGGCCAGCCTGGCCAGCCGGCGGTTCAGCTCCTCCAGCTGCATCTCCAGGCTGACGGTCCTCACCCCCACGCCTATCCTAGCCTTCAGCTCACTTCGCTCGAACGGCTTGGTCACGTAATCGCTGGCTCCCTTCTCCAGAGCCCTGCTTACCTCGTCCGCACCTTCCATGGCGGTGACTATGATGATGTACAGAATCCTGGAGGGATTCTCCGACCTCAGCCTGTTGCATATCTCCGGCCCGGTCATTCCCGGCATCATCCAGTCCAGCACGGCGATCCGTACCGATCCCTCCCGAAGATGGCGGTAGGCCCGTATCCCGTTCTCGAAGCACACCGGGTCGTGCCCCAGTCCCTGAACCAGTTTGCTGAGCATTCTCAGCGAGATAGGATCATCGTCCGCTATCAGTATTTTCAATCGAACCAAGCTCCCCCGGATAGGCTCGTTCCATCGCAAATAGAACTCAATCTAATTCGATATTCGATCACCACCACCACGGTCAATTGCCCCGTGGCTCGCTCTGGCTCCAAGCCGACCGGGGCTCCTGGTTGAAGTAGGCCGCCAGCTCGCGGTACAGATCGGGAGAGTTGGCCCTGAGGCGCTCGGGGCTTTCGAAGAAAGCCTCGGTGGCGCAGGCGAAGAACTCGGCGGGGTCGGTTCCTGCGTAGGACCGCAGCGGGGAGTCCCCTTGTCTGGTCCGGTCGAACTCCTTCTGCATTACCTCTATCCATCCCCTGTACGCTCCCAGCGAAAGGTTGCAGGGTACCCCGCTGGGCTTGGGAAAACCGTCCAGCAGGTGCGCGAACTCGTGGTAGCCGACGTTGTACCCGTCCTTGGGCCCCTCGAAGCTCTTAAGCAGGTCGGGCAGCGATATTATCACCCCTCCCCCGCCGTGAACCAGCCCCGAGGCCGCCGGTTCGCCTTTCGCCACGTCCGTGGAGAAGGTTCTGTCCGGTCTGAACCTCCCCGGATACAGCAGGATCTCACCGAAATCGGGATACTCCCAGGACGGCCGCCCGAAGGTGAGTCTTACCCCCGAGGCGGCAACCAGCACCCGGGCCTCAGGGGTTACCTCCACGTCGTCGACCCCCACTATCCTGTGCTCGTCGAGGAACACCGCGATCTCCGCCTCGTACCTTTTGCGCTCCGAATCCGGCAGGGACCTGTAGAAGCTCACCCTGTCCTCCAGGATCTTTCTTGCCCAGTCGTCCAGGCCCATTTCAGCCAGTCTTCTCCGCCGAACGTACCGGCGCCTGAACAGAACGAAGTAGATTGCCCCCCCCACCCAGACCACGGGAACGGTGATCAGCGCCCGCCCTCCCCTCAGAAGACCGGGAAGCGAGGCCAGGGCGCAGACTACGGCCGTTAAGGCCATCCTCCTCTCGATCTTCCGACCGGGAAATATCTCCATCAACGCTCCTCGGGTTTTCCGGATATAAGACCCGGGTAGCTGTCGGTTATCCCCGAACCGGGATCGAAGCCCAGGATGGCGGCCGCTTCCAAAACCTCTTTTTCGGATCGGGCCTCGATCTCCAAGAAGCAGCCGATGTCCAGCCTGTCCAGACAGACCACCACCTCTCCCAGGTTACCGCTGCTCCTGACCTTTTCGTATCGGAAGCGTCGGACGAGGCCCAGCAGGGCCAACAGCCTCTCGGCCTCCCGGAGTGAGCAACCAAGCTCGACCTCTTCCTCCCGCCTTACCTTCGCCCGATTTCCCGGGAGCGTTTTCTTGACCGTAAGCAGCAGGCGTTCCGGAGTGCTCCTCAACCTGAGCATAAGCCCCCGCTCCCGAAGGCCTGCCGAAGGGGTATCGTAGAGCCTGTTATCCTCCGGCACCTCCTCACCCAAAACGACGCCCAGCTGCCCGAGCCTCGCCCTCAGCGACCCCGGATCTGTGACCTCGAACTTCAGCTCGGTTTCCATGTTCCGACGGTACTCCACCTTGTAAATAGATTTGACCCAAAATTCAACATAACTTAAATTCCACGCCTGCGGAGGACTAGTCTAACTGGTAAGGCAGCGGACTTGAAATCCGCCGGGCATACGCCCTTCGGGGTTCGATTCCCCGGTCCTCCGCCAGGGCGCTCACTCCCGGGCGTCCAACACGTTCGGGACCGGCCGGCAATTGGGCATCGCTCGGAGACAGGCATGGATGATTCCTGCATCATCGGGGAGAAGCAGTTGATAGTAACCGGGGACCGTCTGCTGGTCTCGCCGGTCAGCCCGGAGGAGAGGACCCGGTCGGGCTTGTACCTTCCCGAGTCGGCCGCGGACGGCAGGAAGGTCACCAGCGGTTGGGTGGAGGCCGTAGGCCCCGGATACCCCATACCCCAGCCCGTCGACGACACAGAGCCCTGGAAGAGCTCCTCGGAGATAACGCCCAGATACTTCCCCCTTCAGGCCGCTAAAGGAGATTTCGTCCTTTACG
>WJMA01000018.1 GCA_014728175.1 Candidatus Fermentibacterota bacterium | reverse complement strand
TTGCAGACGGTGGCCTTGTTTTCGAACCGGATATCAATCCTATCCAATTCCTGGTCCTCTATCGTCCGGCATATCTCCATGAAGTCCGTCTGCAGCAGGGGCTGGAGGTTGAGTATCTCCGAGTCCCCGGCCCTTACGTTGAACTCCACCAACCTCAACCCCGATTCCGCCAGCATGAACTGGCCGGTGATTATCCCCTTGTAGCTCTCGCCGAACTCCTCCCGCATGGCCATCATTGCGTCCTCGATCACTCGAAGCCCCTGTTCGTAAGTGTCCCGGTCCACCGTCGGTAGCAGATGGTCGGGCATGGAGTAGGAGCCCATGCCCGGGGTGTTGGATCCGCCCTCGCCCTCCTCCAGGAGCTTGTAGTCCCTTACCAGAGGCATTCCCACCACGTGCCGGCCGTCCAGGAAGGCCTGCAGGCTGAACTCCTCGCCGCTTATCTTCTCCTCGATTATCACCGACGGCCGACCGCCGATGTTGCGGGCGAAAACCTCTCTTACGTAGTCGGCGGCCTCATCGCAGCCTTCCAGCTGGAGGCCCATCACCTTGACCCCGTCGCCCTCGGTCACCCCGGCCGGCTTGACCGCCACCGGGTAGTCGGTCGCTCTCAGATGGGCCACTGCCTCCTCGGGATCGTCGAACGACCGGTAGCGCGGAGACACCCCCAGGCCCCTCCTGCTCAGCAGGTCCCGGGCGAAGACCTTATCCGCCTCCAGGAGGGTACATTTGGCTGGAGGGCCGAAGCAGGGAATGCCCATTCCGGCAAGAATCCTTCTGATGCCCTGCTTCAGGGTCATCTCGGGGCTCACCACCACGAAATCCGCTTTCCGACTCCGGGCAAGCTCGGCCAGGCCTTCCGCGTCGGTGAGACTGAACACCTCCACCTCGTCCGCCACCGACTCTATTCCCGGATTCACCTTGTCCATGACGGCGGTTAGATGCACGTCAGCCCTCTTGGCGATGGCCTTGGCCAGGGCATGCGCCTTGCCCCATCTGCCTACAAGCATTACCCTCATAGAGATCCTCCGGGTTGCGTTTTTAATAGTACGAAAGAAGAAGTTAATATAAGCATTTGGTCTGCAATACGCAAGCGCAACCAACCTTGATTACCCACTCGTCGCACCCGGCCATTGACTCCGCCAACCGCCCGGAATTTATTCAATACGAAGGTTCGTCGTAAGCCACCAGAGCCAAAACAGCGGAGGGGCAGGAAACGACTTCATGAGTGCCGACCGAACCGATTACATGGTGGGAACGTCCGGCTGGAGCTACGACGGCTGGAAGGGGCGTTTCTATCCCGACGATCTCCCCAAGAGCCGGTTCTTTTCCTACTACGCCGAGCATTTCAACACGGTCGAGGTCAACGCCACCTTCTACCGCCGATTCCAGGATAAGACCTTTCGCAACTGGAAGGACAAGGCCCCGGAAGGATTCGTATACGTTTTCAAGGTTCCCAGGCTGATAAGCCACCTAAAGAAGCTCAACGATTGCCAGGAGCTAATGAGCGACTTCCTTCGCCAAACCGCCCTGCTGGAGGAAAAGCTGGGCGTGCTCCTGCTCCAGCTTCCTCCTTCATTGGGAAAATACCTGGATCGGCTGGGTACCATTATCGACTGCATGGACGACCCGTCGCGGCTGGCCGTCGAGTTCAGGCATCAAAGCTGGTTCTGCGATCAGACCAGGGAATTCCTGACAGAAAAGGGCGCAACCTTCTGCGACGTGGACTCCCCTGAGGAAAACCTGCGGGGCTGGCTTACATCGAAGGTCGGTTACGTGAGGCTGCACGGGAAAGACGACTGGTACGTCCACGACTACTCCGACGAAGAACTCTCCGAGGTGGCCGGCGTGGCCCGCGAAATGAGCTCCCGGGGAGCGGAGAAGGCGTTCATCTTCTTCAATAACGACGTTGCCTGCAACGCCCCCCCAAACGCCCGCACCCTCCGGGACGTTTTTCAAAAAAACAAAAAACCCAACCGTAGTAAGCGAGAGGTAACCTCTAACACCCGCGATGCAACATCCGTAAGACTCTCTTTTTGCCAAAAAAGCTAGGAACGTCCCTGGCTTCGCCCGCCGAGTTGGTACACCGACCCAATATCCCAGCAAAATGCAAAACGCCGTCTTATATCGATAGATGGTAGTTTAAACCTTCATACGAACCCAAAACAGAAGAAGACCTACCGCAATCCGGTGATCTACGCTCAGGAACTCCACGCAGAAGTGGTCAGAGACAACCTGACCCGGAGGCAGCTTGCCCAACGACACGGAATCTCCTCCGACAGGATCACCCAGTGGCTGTGCTTGCTGAAACTACCCGAGAAGACTCTGGAGAGGATTGAAGCGTTGGGCGACCACTGGGACAGACAGATCATCACCGAAAGGCAGCTTCGCAAGCTCCGGAGGGAATCATCCTAACATCGCGACGAGGGGCTTGCCTCTACTTTACCAGAACAACCCTTCGCACCAGGTTTTGATCCCCCGCCCTAAGTCTCAGCAGGTACACTCCCGGCGCCAGGCCGGAGCCATCCATCAGCGCCTCGTGGCTGCCGGCACCTACATGCTCGTCCAGCACCGTGTCGACCAGCCTGCCCGAAAGGTCGTACAGATCCAGCCTGGCAACGCAGCCCCGAGACAACTCGAAGCTGACCGCGCAGTAAGAGCAGAACGGGTTGGGACCGACCTGGAGAAGCGGACTCTCAGATCCGGGCGGCTCCTCACCGATCCCCGTTTCCGGAGCGTAACGGGCAAGGTAGGCTCCTCCGCCGTAGACCGCTCCAGCGGCCATGTAGCCACCCTGGGGAAGCTGAATGGTGCAGTAGTACTGCCTGTAGTCATCCTCCAGCTCCCAGAGCAGAACTCCGCCCCCGCTCCAGCGAACAAGATTGGCGTGCACCACCAGGTCCTCGGGCAGCGTTGGCCAACCGATCGAAGCCGAATCGTTAAAACTCACACCGCTCCAGCCACTGTGAAGGTAGCCGTCGTCCAGCAGGGCGCGGTCGAAGCCCAGGGCAAGAGCTGCAAACTGTCCTGACCTGGTCCATATCAAGTTGCCCACCGAATCCGTGTGACTGATGCTCTCATCAGCCGCCAGATACTGGCTGGCAAACGTGTACCCACCGTCAGCAGTGGATGTGCATAGATCTATGGGGTCATGTTGGTATAAGTCAGGATAGTCCGTTCCGAACAGGTACTCCCCATTCAGGGAATAGAATAGAAGGTGCGTACCAATCGTCTCCAGGTTTTCGGACTTACCGTATGTAGCTACGACTATCCAATCGCTATTAGCATCGTATTCGACCCCAGTAGCGAAGTTGACCGTATGCGTACCCCACACATCCGTCCAAAGAGTATCTCCGTTGGCATCCGTCCGGAGGATCCAGGCCTGGCCTTCGACTAGCCCCTCACCGAAAACCTTCCCGGCCACTGCAAAACCCCCATCGGGAAGCTGGGTGATCGAGTAGCCTACGTCTCTGTAGTCCGGGTAATCGTACACCTTCGTCCAGAGTAGATTGCCTTCCTCATCTACGCGCTGGAGTGTGAGCCCAAAGGAGCCGTTATTACACATTCCCACTATTATGAACCCACCATCTTCTAGAACATCCACATCGCGGTTGCTGGTACCCAAGGTGCTGTCATCTGCCGTCCACAGGATATTCCCCTCCAGATCAAGCAGAAGCATCCCATATCCGGCAATGGCAAGCTCGTTGCTGTCGGTAAGCTCTAAATCGTGGAACGTTCCCGTCTCATACTCCCTCTCCCACATCTTCTCGGGAGGATCCATGGCCCAGGCAAGTCCGGTTGCGAGCAACAGAGGCAGCACCAACACAGCGGCAATAATCCTGTACATCACTCCTCCTAACACGAGCAACTCCGTTACCTGACCAGAACCACCCTTCGCACCAGGTTCTGATCCTCCGCCCTAAGTCTCAGCAGGTACACTCCCGGTGCCAGGCCGGAGCCTTCGATCCGCGCCTCGTGGCTGCCGGCACCTACATGCCCGTCCATCAACGTATCAACCAGCCTGCCCGAAAGGTCGTAAAGCTCCAGCCTGGCAACGCAGCCCCGAGACAACTCGAAGCTGACCGCACAGTAAGAGCAGAACGGGTTGGGACCGACCTGGAGAAGCGGACTCTCAGATCCGGGCGACTCCTCACCGATCCCCGTTTCCGGAGCGTAACGGGCAAGGTAGGCTCCTCCGCCGTAGACCGCTCCAGCGGCCATGTAGCCACCCTGGGGAAGCTGAATGGTGCAGTAGTACTGCCTGTAGTCATCCTCCAGC
>WJMA01000017.1 GCA_014728175.1 Candidatus Fermentibacterota bacterium | reverse complement strand
GAATCGACCTTGATGGTCCCCTTGTGGGCCCGGACTATTCCCAGGACGGCAGCCAGACCCAGGCCTCTGCCGGTGAACTTCGTGGTGTAGAATGGATCGAATATCTTCTCGGAGGTGCGGGAGTCCATACCGGAGCCGGTATCCGCCACCTCCAGCCACACGTAGGTTCCCTCCGAGAGATGGTAATCTATGTAGGACTCGGAGAGGTAGCCGCTGTCGAAGCTGCCCGCTCCGGTGGCCACGGTAATCGAGCCGTGGCTGTCCCCGATGGCTTCCGCGGCGTTGGTTACCAGGTTCATCAGCACCTGCTCGATCTGGGCCGCGTCGCCCTTGATCAGGGGTGAGTCTTCGGTGAGCTTGAAATCGAGGGGTACGTAGGAGGGAACCGTCGATCGCAGCAAGCCCTTCATTTCCCCCACGATATCGTTCAGCTGCAGAGCCTCCCTTCTCAGGCTGCCCCGGCCCGAGTAGGCGAGCATCTCGCCGCTGAGCCCGGCGGCCTGCTCCGCGCACTTCCTTATCTTCTCCAGGGCGGCTCTGTACGGGGAGTCCTTCGGCAGCTCTGAAAGGGTGAGCTCGGCGTTGCCCATGATTCCCACCAGGAGGTTGTTGAAGTCGTGGGCTATTCCTCCGGCCAGTATTCCCAGGCTCTCCAGCTTCTGAAGCTTCTGCAGCTCCATGTCCCGACGCCTCTGCTCCCGCTCGTACCTCACCCTGCCGGTTATCTCCCTGCATACGGACAGCATCCCGTTGAACTCTCCATCTATGAGCAGCGGGGAGTTCTTGGCGGAATAGTAGCGGCGCTTTCCGTTCATCTCCATCTCGTACTCGAACTCCGAGATGGAGCCCTGTCTGGCTTTTTCGAAGGCTTTGTCAACCTGGCCGGCCACGGGGTCGGGAAGAACTTTTCTGTAGTGCTCGCCCAGGAAGGTCTCCGGCGGCGTGTAGTACTGCGACTCGTCCGGGGCGTGGGTGAAGGTGAACCTGCCTTCGCTGTCGTAGGCGAACACCAGGTCCTGCATGGACGAGAGTATGCTCTGCAGCCGGCCCTCGGATTCCCGCAGCTTCTCCTGGGTGATCTTCAGGTCGGTGACGTCCACCACGATGCCTTCCAGCATATCCGCCTCTCCGCTCTCGGAGTACATGCCGGCACCCTTCTCCCATACCCACTTCACCGACCCGTCGGCGGTAATAATGCGGTAGACAAGCTCGAAGTGCTCGTGTTCATCCAGGGCCTCCGCTATGCCTTGCAGGCCTATTCCCCTGTCGTCGGGATGTATGATGTCCGCGTAGGACACGGCCGCGTTGTCGATAAGGTCCCGCGGGGAGTAGCCGGTAAGGTCCTTCGCACCCTCGCTTACGAATACCATGGTCCAGCTCTGGTCGCATTTGCACCTGTACACCATTCCCGGAATGCTGCCCATGATGTTGGACAGCATCCTTTTGCTCTCCTGGAGCTCTTTCTCCATCTCCGACCGCCGGGTGACGTCCCTGATGACGCCCTGGGCCCTCATCTCCGACGGATCACCCAGAGGAACCCCGTTGACCTCTATCACGGCCTTTTCGCCGTTCTTCCTCACGATCTCGGTGGTGTAGGGGCCGTCCATGGGCGAGCCTTCGCTGCTGGCCCGGTACCTTTTCTCTATCTGCTCCCGCGACTCTTCTGACAGCAGCACCCCGAAATCGAAGTCCGGGGAGATCATCTCCTCGCAGTCGTATCCGGTTATCTCGGCCATCCTTGGATTTACGTAATCGAAGTGCCTGTCGTTCAGCAGGTAGATGCCGTCGAAAGCGTTCTCCACCAGGGTTCGATACAGCCTCTCGCTCCTTTGCAAAGCGGTCTCCGTACGCTTCCTGTCCGTAACGTCCAGGAAGACAACCTGTACGGCCGGCTGCCCCTCATGGCTTATCAGGTTGGCGAGGAACAGCATATCCCTGATCTGGCCGTCCTTCGTAACCCCCCGGATCTCGTAGTGGGTTTCGGCGTTCTCGCCCTTTATCCTACTTTCGTACCTGTCGAAGAACTCGTTCCGGTCTTCTGGGTGTACCAGCTCCCTCAACTCCTCGGGAGACATGGCCATCAGCTCGCCGGGGGTGTAACCCAGTATTCTCACCATCGCGTCGTTGGCGAAGACTATCCGAGGCGGTGTTCCCTTTACTATTGCTCTCCCCTGTAGCGATCTGGGCTCGTTTTCGGCCTCGGAGGAGTCCCACAGGTCACTATCCCTGGGCTCTTCCAATGGTTGAGCCCTCAGCAGAATCCGTCCGGGGGATTCCTCACCCGCCATGCCCACCATCCTGACCAGGCACGGCAGGCGTTTGTCCGGGGTGAGAAGCTCTGCGAAGACCGGTACGGATCCGGCGGATTCCTGGGTCCCTACGCTCCGCATCGCTCCGATCAGCTTGTCCCGACCGTCCTGTGCGAACAGATCGGTCCAGCTCTGGTCGCTGGATACATCACATATTTCTATAAGGGAACGACTTGTAGACAGTATGGATCCGTTGGCAGATAGGAGAAGGTACAACGGCCCCCAAGGCGCGGCTTTATCTCTCATCCCCCTGTCCCCCACGTTCATTCGACGGCTTCACGGCTATTGTAAAGGGCATTATCCCTTTGACTTGCTATTGAGTTATAACAACAGATCAACTTGCTTACAACCGCTCCTCAAGCTCGTCCAACAGACCCAGAGCCTTGGCCCTGAGATCCTCCAGGGACCGGTCCCTGGCCGATCCGTCGGCCAAAATCCCCTGCAGGGTCTTGCAGAGTCGCACCACCCGACGGGAAAGGAGCGGGTCTACCTTCCTCTCATCCATTGCGTCCTGCAGCTCCTCCACCCCCATGAAGCCCGACCGGCCCCGCAGCATGAGCGACAGGCGGTTCTCCAGGGCCGACAGCAGCTCCTCCTCGTCGCAGGCCTTCTCCAGAGCCCTGCGGGGCAACCTGCGTCTATGTACCTTTCCCACCACGGCCGCCAGAGCGGCCGCCACCAGGATGGCTATCAGCACGGCCGCGGCCAAGAGCTCCGTCGCACCGCCTTCGCCTCGGTCGGTCCATGCATGGCCTCCGGCGGGGGACGACCTCCGCGTTAGCTCGACCGATACCGAGCAGGCCTCCGCCACCGCCTGTCTGTACGATCCCTCCTCCACGTCGAACCAAGACACGCTGTCCGGCCCCAGCTTTATAACGCCGGTATCCGTGGAACGCATCACCAGGTCCCAGGTTACCGTGCCGTCACTCCGGGTACGGGTGGTAGCCGATATCTCCCCCGGACCGTTTACCGACACGTATGGCATTCCACTAATGGAGTGCGCCCCCGGGCCGGACGCGGTCAGGCGGGCATGCACCTCGCCCCGCTGGCCCCTGCAATCGTTGGGTACGGACAGGCCAAGCGATATGCTGTCGGCTATTCCCGTGAAATTCTCCGGCATGGACGATTCGGGAAACGAGTACACTTCCACCACCACCGGCTCGCTTCGGACATGGTAGTTTCTGCCCCTCTGAAACGGACTGGTTGAGAACCGCCTGGCTAAAATCTCTACCCGGGGCAGCTGCATGGGGCCGGGAAGCGCGGGTGCCACCTCCAGTTCCAGTATCCACGCTCTGCTGGCACCTCCTGGAGCGCTTCTCCACTGCAGAATGTCCGCGCCGTCCACCAGGGAAGCCACGCCGTTTTGGGGGCAGGTCCACTGTTGCTGGATATTCTCCAGAGGAACCTTTGTGTATAGATAGTACTTTACACTAAACGTTCTGCCCGGATAGTAGGGTCCCTCCTGGGGCACGGTGGTTATCCATATCGCTTCCTGCGACGAAGATACCGAAGGCCGGGACATACTTGAGACCGTGTCCCCGGCCGTAATCACTACCGTATCCACGGGCAATGTGTAGACCGTGTCCCCCAGCACCACCTCCAGAGGACCCACCGTCTGCTCTCCCTCCCTCAGCGCCTCGAACAGGAACCTTACGGTAGACGAGCTCTGGAAGGTCCTTCTGGAGCCTATGTAGCTGCTGGTGTAGGAGCTGGATCGTGTGCTTCCCAGAAAGGCCAGACCGGCGCTGGATCTGGGCTCGACGGATACCAGCTCGCTTCCGGAGCCGCTGCAGAGTACATCCGCGTAGAACCTCTCCCCCATCTCGACCGAATCGGGCAGCTGTAGACTCACCTCCAGCGACCCGGCGAGGGCCAATGACAGCAGGATGGCTACCAGGGCCGGCCTCCTCCCACGACTCCCTTGGTGCGGCCCGAGCTGTCGGGGGGAGCCGCCTCCCGAACCAGATCCAGTATTCTACTGGCCATCTCCCTGGTCATCTCCTCCCGGGGCATGGGCGCAGGCCGGTCTTCCCCCGGCTCCTCCCGGGCCTCCTCCTCGCCCCCGGAGGGTGGCTCCTCCCCGGTCTGCTGCTGCTCCTCCTCCTGCCGCGGCTGGGGCGAGTCCTCGCTACGGCCTCCCTGACCCTCGCTGTCCGGCGGTTCGTGGTTGCGCAACCAGTTCAAGGCCGTCTCGTAATTGGCCGCATCGTAGCCACTCACCGCAGATCCTTCCCCCAGGAGTCTGCGCAGCGTATCCGCGGCCGCTCTCACCCCGGCGTAATCGCCCTCCCGGATGGCGGCCGCCAGACCGCTGGCCGCCCGGGCGGAGCTCAGGGTGTCGGCTCCCACGTTTTCGGCAACCGCCGAGAGGCTCTCTGCGGCCGCGTAGGACTCGGTCCCGAAAAGGGCCGAGGCCAGGTTGTAGGAGATGCGTCCGTTCTCCGGAACCCGCTGATGGAGCTGCGAGAGAAGCTCCAGTGCCTCCTCGAACCGGTTCTCTGAGAGCGCACGGAGGGCGGCCCTGTTCAGCTCGCTCACCGTCGACCCTCCGGTCGAGAGCAGGACCGCCAGCAGGAGCCGGGCGATCATAGCCTTCTCCTCTCCAGGACTACCCCGACCAGAAAACACAATAGAGCGGCACCCAGGAAGTACTGGTATCTGCGGGCCGGGGCCGCGGCTTCCTCCGGCATCTCTTCTGCGGTCTCCAGGGGGCTGAGCATATCGTTAACCAGCGATGCCAGGTCATCCACATCGGACAGCCGGGTGTAGAAGCCGTCGGTTTGCTCGGCCAGAGCCTTCAACTGCTCATCTTCCAGGGCCGTTCTCACCGTGTCCCCCCCCGCGGTGGTAAGGGGGCCGCCGTTGCGGTCCGGTACCGGTACCGGGTCGTCCCCACCCAAACCCACCGTGAGCAGACGAAGACCGGCGTCCCTGGCCCTTTGGGCACTGCTTTGAACCGAGAAGTCATGGAAGCCGCCGTCGCTCAAGAGCAGGCCCAGACGAGCCTCCAGGCCCCTTTCAGGAAGAGCCGCCGCCATAACGTCGACCAGTGAGCCCAGCCGGGTTCCGAGTCGAAGGTCCGACACCGCCCAGGGCGTTCCGGGCAGCCTCTCGACGAAGAAACGCTCGTCCGTGGTGAGAGGCACCGCCAGCCTCGCCCGGTCGGAGAACAGCACCAGGCTCATCCTGACGTCCGGAAGCTCGCTCCTGAGCCGCGACAGCTCCGCCACCGCCCGACGCAGCCTGGTGGGCACCTCGTCCCGGCAGGCCATGGATGCGGACACGTCCAGAGCCACCACCAGGTTCCTCCCCCCGGAGGGCACCAGCGCCTCCTCCAGGCCCCATACAGGCCCGCTGAGAGCGATACCGCACAGGAGAAGCCCCACGGACCACAGAGTACGCGATACGGCTCTGGAGGGCGGCGGAGACACGTCCACCTTCTTCCAGAGCGCCGGTCTTACGAACCTCCGGAGCCTTCTGCGCTCTCCCTCCAGCCATCTCTTGCGCAAGAACCAGTAGAGCGGTCCCAGGAGGGCCAGCAGCAACAACCAGGGGCTCTCGAACCACAGGCCGGTCATGTTCCCACCGCCCGAAGGAACCTCCATCTGAGGAGCGAGCCCGCGACCAAAAGCACCAGGCCCCACCAGAGGAAGGGTAGATGGTGATCCTTCATCAGAACCAGCTCCTCCGGAGGAATGGTCGAAGCCTCCAGGGAGTCGATGGAGGCGTATACCTCCTGCAGGTCTTTCTCAGAGTAGACGTCGAAGAGCCGGCCTCCGTTCATGGAAGCCACCTCCGACAGGGTCCTTCTGTCCACCTCGTAGCCCACGGCCGGGTCGGTGGTCCCTATGGCCACGGTGTAGACCCTAAGGCTGTCCCCGTGCAGCACGTTCAGAGCCTGGGCTACGGTCAGGGGATCTATGGTCCCGGACGTCTCCACCCCGTCGGACAGGAGAATTATCACCCTGCGCTCCGCCCGGGAGTAATCCAGCCCGGAGGCGGCTACGGCCAGACCCTGGCCTATGGCGGTGCCGTCCTGCAGAAAGCCCGGGTCGGCTCTGGACATGAGACGTTCCACCGTGGAGTGGTCGAAGGTGGCCGGACAGAGAGTGCAGGCCTCTCCGGCGTAAACCACCAGCCCGATCCGGTCGTTGGGTCTGTCCTTTATGAACTCCAGCGCCGCTCTCTTGGCCGCCTGTAGGCGATTGGGTCTGTAGTCTTTGGCCAGCATGCTGGTGGAGATGTCCAGCGTAAGCACTACGTCCACTCCCTCCGTGGGGCCGGGAAGCCTGCGACGGCCGCTCTGGGGGCGGGCCAGAGCCACGCTCAGGAGCGAAAGGCCCAGCCAGAGCAGTACTTTGGGCAGGCCCATCAGGGCAGAAAGGTCGGAACCGAAGAGGAACGGGCCGGTGAACGTCTGGGCTCTAGTTCCCTTAAATCGTCTTCCGGTGATTAGATACGCCATTAAAAACCCCACCGGAAGAAGAAGGGCGGGCCAGAATTGGAACCGAATCATCGTTCCCCGCCTTCTCCGGCCAGCTCGGCCAGTGACCTGACGAACCGGGCGGCCCTGTCTCGGGTGGAGCCCCATCCGGCGTACCTCTGCATCTCCGTCTCCCTGACCAGCGGCGACAGCCTATCGTAGAGATCGGCGCCCTTCACGCCGTCCCGGAGACGATCGCGAAGTTGCCGGTAGGTCAGCGATCGGTCGGCTATACCCGACTTTCTGGCAACCAGCATGCGCATGAGCTCCTCGTACCTGCGGTAGAACTCCGCCCAGTCGGCAGCCCCGTAGGATGGATGCTCTAGGAGGGCGAGTATATCCTCCCTCAGCCCTCCGGGGGGCTCCGGGGTACCGGAGGGCTCCACCGCCCGCCGCCGACGGCGGGCAAGATGGAGAGTGGCGGCGACGGCCAGAAGAACCAGGCATGCTCCCACTATTATCCATTTGGTAACTCCCCCCGGATCT
The DNA here is from genome assembly GCA_014728175.1 of Candidatus Fermentibacterota bacterium. GTDB lineage: Bacteria > Fermentibacterota > Fermentibacteria > Fermentibacterales > JCC-6 > WJMA01. Next base: position 285,818 of record WJMA01000017.1, on the reverse strand, counting down.
CCTCCCCAGACCTCCCAGAATTGCAGGCGCCTCAGATAGTCCTCCGGTCTTCCCTCGGGAAGGTCAACGCCAACGGGAAATACCCCCGGGGCGACGTTGTACAGGGTATCGGCGAACCTGGGCTCGACGGGCACGGGCGGAACGGAGAAGCTGGTCGTGTCCGATCCCGACCAGGCTCTAAGGGGATGCACGCTCAGGGTTCCCGGCAACAGAGGAACTACGGTGACCAGAGGGCCGTCCTGGCTCAGAACCGTGTAGGTCGAATCTTCGGGCAGCTCTCCCACGGACCAACCCTCGGGAACATCGAAGCGCAACGAAAGCGGGATCCCCAGCCTGGCCGGCAGCGAATCGGCGGCGGGGGCCGCGCAGAGCGCCCACAGGATGCAGCAAACGAGCGACACTAGTGTCTCCTCCGGCGCTTGCGGAGCATGAAGAACTTTCTCAAAGGCAGAATGAGATCGTCCGCGGTGGAGATGCTCACCAGGTCCAACCTGTACTTCCGGCAGAGCTCCTCCCGGGCTTTGCGGTCGCTCTCCACCCTCTTTCCGAAATCCTCCCTCCAGGCCCCGGAGGACGTGTTCACGGTCCTGGTTCTTCCCGACTCCGGGTCTCTGAAGGTCATAAGGCCCAGGGGCGGCATGTGGACCTCGCGGGGATCGAACACGTGAATGGCCACCACGTCGTGCCTTCTGGACATCGCCCCCAGAAGCCTGCTGCCTTCCCTGCTGAACCTGAAATCACTTATCAGGAACAGCAAAGATCTTCTATGCAGTGTCCTTCCGGCGTACCTGAGGGCACGGTCGACGTTCGCGGGAACGGCCCGCCCCTCGGACTGGAGGATCGCTCCCACCGTTCTGAGAGCGTGGGCCCTTCCCTTGTCCGGCGGTACGTAATCCACCACGTCGTCGGCAAAGCTGAGCAGCCCCACCCTATCGTTGCTTCTGACGGCGGACAGCGCCAGCACCGCCGCCACCTCGGCCACCCGCTCCAGCTTGGTCAGGCGTACCGATCCGAACCTGAGGCTTCCCGACAGGTCCACCATCAGCAGGGCGGACAGCTCTCTCTCCTCGGTGAGCAACTTTACGTGGGGGTAACCCGTCCGGGCGGTTACGTTCCAATCTATGAGCCGGGGGTCGTCCCCCTCTATGTACTCCCTGAACTCGGAGAACTCCACCCCTCTGCCCCGGAAGACGGACCTGTAGTCACCACCCACCAGCTGCTCCACCAGCTTGCGGGTACGGATCTCTATGCGGCTTACGCGATGAAACAGCTTGTGACGCTCGTCCATGGCCTGCCGTGATCGTTTATTTGACGGGGACCTTGCTCAGAATGGTGTCGATCATCTCTTCAACACCGATCTCCTCCGCCTCGGCCTCGAAGGAGCGAATGATGCGGTGTCGCAACACGTCGTGCGCCACGTCCTTTACATCGTCGGGGGTTACGTAAGCTCTGCCCCGGAGCAGGGCGGACGCTCTGGCCGCAGCCAGCAGGGCCAGCGTCGCCCGGGGACTGGCACCGAAGCTGATCAGGTCGCCGAGCTCCCTCATGCCGACCTGCCCGGGATGCCTGGTGGCTCCCACCAGCCTGACCATGTAATTCATAACGCTGGGCTCGGCCACCACCTTGTCGGTGATTCCCTGCAGCTCTATGACCTGCTCGGGCCGGACGACGGGGCCTACCCTGGGGTCGCCGTGACCGCCCATCCGGGCCAGAATCTCCATCTCTTCCTCCGCCGAGGGATAGTCTATCCTGAGCTTGAGGAGGAACCTGTCCACCTGGGCCTCCGGAAGGGGGTATGTGCCTTCCTGTTCGATGGGGTTCTGGGTGGCCATAACGCAGAAGGGCCTGGGAAGGGGATGGGTTCCCCCCCCTATGGTTACCTGTCTTTCCTGCATGGCCTCCAGAAGAGCGCTCTGTACCTTGGCCGGGGCCCGGTTTATCTCGTCGGCCAGTATGATCTGGGCGAAAACGGGGCCTTTCCGGGTGGTGAATGTAGCCGTCTCGGGCTGGTATATCAGCGTACCGGTGAGGTCCGCCGGAAGAAGGTCCGGGGTGAACTGTATCCGGGAGAAGGTGGCGTCGAGGCATAGGGAGAGCGTTCTGGCCGCCATGGTCTTGGCCAGTCCCGGTACACCTTCTATGAGCACGTGGCCATCGCATAAAAGACCGGTGATCAGCCCGTCCCTGAAATCCCGCTGCCCGACCACCGCTTTGGAGAACTCCGCACGGAGACCTTCCAGCTGCTCCGAAGAGTCCTCTATCCGTCTTTCCAGCTCCTCAACTGCCTCCCTGGTCATCTAGCTCCTCCCCGGCGATCTCAACGTTCCTGCGAATCAACTGCTCGTACTCCTTCAGCCTCTCCGCCGTATCGGCCTCGAAACGCATTACCAGAACGGGCTGGGTGTTGGAAGCCCTGAGAAGGGCCCAGCCCTCGTCGAACTCGACCCTTACGCCGTCCACGTCTATGACCCGGTAGAACCCGGTAGCCTTTAGATTTCGCTTGACTATATCCACTATGGCGAACTTTTGTTCCTCCCTGCAGGGTTCCCTCATCTCGGGGGTGGAGAGTGTTTCGGGAAGGTCGGAGAGCATCTCCGACAGCGTTCGCTCCGAACCGCCCAATAGCTCGATCAGCCTGAGCGCGGCGTAGAGAGCGTCGTCGTAGCCGTAGTAGCGGTCACGGAAAAAGATGTGCCCGCTCATCTCCCCGGCCAGCAGCGCGTCCTCCCTCTGCATGGTCTGCTTTATTATCGAATGACCGGTCGGAGACATCACCGGGCGGCCTCCCGCCTTCTCCACTTGGTCGAAGAACAGCCTGGAGGCCTTGACCTCGGAGATCACCGTGGCGCCCGGATGCTCGCTGAGAACGGACCTGGCAAGAAGAGTAAGCACTCTGTCCCCCCAGACTATGCCGCCCCTATCGTCCACCACCCCCAGCCGGTCAGCGTCTCCGTCGAACGCTATGCCCAGATCTGCCCGCTCCGAGACCACAGTACTGATCAGCTCCTGGAGGTTGGATTCCACCGTGGGATCGGGATGGTGGTTGGGGAAGCTCCCGTCCATCTCGCAGTACAGGGGCAACACCCGGCAGCCGAGATTTTCCAACACCTCGCAGGCCACCTCTCCCCCGGTTCCGTTTCCACCGTCTACGACCACCTTGAGGGCCCGGTCCAGGCAGAACTCGGAGAGCAACCTCTCCACGTAACCATCGTGCAGGGAGACCTTCTCCATCTCCGCCGAGGACTCCTCGGTACCCTCGTACGATGCGTCCAGAATCTTCCGTCTGAGCTGTTCGATCTCTTCGCCGAACAGCGTATGCAGCCCCTTCATCACCTTGAAGCCATTGTACTCGGGTGGGTTGTGACTGCCGGTTATCATCACCGTAACCGGCTTCTGGAGGATGTGGGCGGCGTAGTAGGTCATGGGAGTGGTCTGAACGCCCAGATCGATCACCCGGCACCCGGCGTATCCCGCGCCTTCGGAGATCCACTGCAGAAGCTGGATACCCGAGTCCCTTACGTCCCTTCCTACGGCCATGCACGACCCGGCTTCCCGGCCCAGGACGTGCCCCAGTCTCCTTACGGTTTGCCTGTCCAGGTCGTCCGGGAATACGCCTCGAATGTCGTACTTCCTGAATATCGAGTCCTTCATATCAGCCTTGCCTCTCGCTGTCCTCGTTTTCATCGCGCAGCGGCAATCCGAGATTGAACTCCCCCCGCTTGCCCGCGCTGCTAATCCATCCTCCGTGGGCCCCCAGTATCTGGCGCGCCAACTCGACCCCCAGATCCTCCTCCTCCCGGTCGCAGGCACACTCCCCCCTGTAGTCTATGGCAAGCCTGGCCGAGTTATGGGTACGGCTGAGGTTAACGCTGACGATGCTGTCCCTGGGAGCCGACTGCAAGGTCTCCGTGAACAGACTGTCCAGGGCCTGCCTGAGGTATCGCTGGTCTCCCTTAATAGGAACCGACCCCTCCATGGCTACCGTCAGATTGAGCCCTTCGGAGGACATCTCTTCGCTCAGTGACTGCAGAACGGAGGAGACCACGTCGTCGAGCTTGAGCTCCGTTCCCGTTTCCCGCAGGGGGTCAGCGCCCTCCTCGGATGCCATGTTGTCCAGCGAAGCCATCTCTCCCAACGTGAGAAGGAAGTCGTCTATCTTCTCCACCGAGCTGCTGAGAACGGCTATCTTGCTCTTCAGCTCGGTCGAGGACAACTCCGCCGGCAGAGTAAGCTCGTCGGTGGTGTTCCTCACCGCCGAGAGAGGCGCGTGCACGGCCGAGCCGATCCTGGCCAGTAGGCCGGACCGGGCCTTCTCCAGGCGTGAGAGCTCCCGCTTGGTCTCCAGAAGGTCCTTCCTGGTGCTCTCCAGGTCCCGCCTGTAACGGATCAACCTCCGCCTCAGCAGCTCCAGCCCCAGGAGCAGCAACGCAACCAGCCCCGCGGCCAGGGGAAGCGGAACGTAATGCACCTAATCTTCCTCCAGTACCTGCCAGAACCGGGCCAGGGTGAACTCGTCCGGAGGAATCGTGACCACGTTTACTCCCCCGGCCTCGTCCGAGTCCCGGCTCCCGATTCGCACCACCCGACCATGTTCCCACGACCGGAGCTGTTCCTCGGACGGGGGCCGGCTCGATTGGTATACGATCGTGTCCGTGGACGCCAGCTGCTGCGGCGTAGGCTGCCCGTGGGCGATCAGGGGACGGTACCCGTAACGATCCAGAAGAGCGTCACTCAACAGCCGCAGGAGCCAGGGGCTCTCCATGAACAGGACGGGAGGCCGCAACAGCCCGCTGTGGGTCATCAACTTCCTAACCGCGTTCTCTATCTCGCAGGGATGGCATCCCTTTTCCAGCCGAACCGAGAAGATCCCGCTCGACCATTCCCGGTCGCCTCCTATGAGAAGAAGGGGAACGTCCCGAAGATTCCGGTCCCCGCCCATCATTGCCAGGGCGCTGGCCATGTCCGGGGAGCTATCTCCCTCCGTAACGCATACCAGATCCGGTCTCAGCCGCTCCGCCCTCCGGACCAAGTCCATCCAGCCCTCGGCACCTACGGGGAGAATGCCCATCGATAACAGTATCCGGCACAACATGTCCCGGTCCTGTCCACTCTCCGCCTCGAACAGGGCCACCGGGGGGATGTCGGAGCGCCTGCTCCGCCAGCTCGAACTCTCGTTCAATCCCCGAACCACCTCCGTAACCAGCGTCGTCTCCCCCACCCGGCGCTCCTCCGGGTAGCTCATCTCCAGCACATTTATCCCGTCGGGTTTCAGAGAGTTGGACAAGCTCTGGCAGAGCACCGCGGGATCGACGTCCCCGATCCGAACGTCTATCACCACCAGTTGTGGCCTCAGGGATCGGGCTATCTCCAGAGCGCGGGTTCCACGGTCCAGCGGAACCACCACGCAACCGGGTATCCGGTGCAGTACGCGGGAAAAGTTGTACAGGACCGGCTGCGACCCGCTCACCAGCAATACCAGCGAAGGCATGCTCTGAAGGAGAGAGACGTCCGCCCTCATCACCGGGCAGTCCGGGCACTCCGAGATCCGCTCGGAGGGGTCCGTTGCCAGCCAACAAGGCCTTCCAGGGAGGTCGATGCTGCAAACGGGATCCGAACAGGCGGTAAGGTCGCGACACGGTTTCCGGCGCCACGAGACTTCCGGCTCCGAATAATTCCTTCCCATGCAACCAGCCCGGGCCAGGGTTAGCCGTACCTGCGCGCCGCTTTCGGTCTGGTCCGAATGAAAACCGCCTCCCATGGAACGGACCACGTCCTCCGCCTTGGCCAGGCTCTCCCGACAGGGCCGTTCGGGCAGGCCGAGCTCCATTCCGACATCGTACCGGGAAACCCTGATCATCAATCTCGGTCCTTCCCGGTCCGAACCTTCTTCCCAGGGCCCATGGAGCATCAGAGACAGTGCTTTTACCAACAATGCTTTGCTTGCGAAAACGGGAGGTACCGTCCGGGGATGATCGACCGCGTCCAGGGCCGCCGGGGGACCCATGGCCTCCAGCACGGCGTGCAGGGGGCCCACGGGTTGCAATGTCTCGCTCAGGACCTCACGAACGGGCCGGTGCAGGGCAAGAGGTGTTTTTTCTCGGCTATCCTCAACTGGAGCCATGCGATACCAGACCGCTGATCTTGAGAGCCAGGTCGCTGGGATTGAGGGCCGCCGACAGGGCCTCTTCCTCGGAGATAATGCCGCTGCGGTACAGGCGAGCCAGCTCGTTGTCCAGGGTAAGCATCCCGTACTGGCTTCGGCCCCTCTCCATGGCCTCCGGCAGCTCTCTTTCCCTTCCGGGCTCCAGGATGAGGTCCTTGACCAGCGGGGTTGCTATGAGCAGCTCGACCGCTGGTATCAAAGCGGTCATGTCCATCCTGGGAAGCAGCTTCATGGAGAATATCGCCTGAAGCACACCGGAAAGCTGGCTCCTTATCTGCTGCGACTGGTAACCGGGAAACATGTCTATTACTCGGCTTACGGTAGCTGCCGCCCCGCTGGTATGAAGGGTGCTCAGAACCAGATGGCCGGTCTCGGAAGCCACCAGGGCGGTTTCCAGGGTCTCCCTGGATCGTATCTCGCCTATTAGGAGAACGTCGGGGTCCTCCCTGAAAACGTTGTTCAGGGCGGTCTGCATGCTCATACTGTCCCGCCCTATCTCCCGCTGGGTGATTATGGACTTCTTCTCCTCGAACAGGAACTCGATGGGGTCTTCGAGGGTGACCACATGCGACGATCTGTTCGTATTTATGATCTCCGTCATCGCGGCCAGCGTGGTCGATTTCCCCGAGCCCGTGGGACCGGTAACCAGAACCAGGCCCTGCTTGAGCAGAGCGATGTCCGCCAACTTCGAGGGAAGATTGAGATCCTTCAGCCCGGGAATTCTAAGTGGAATGAGCCTTACGGTTATCTGGACCATGTCCCGGGAGCGGAACACGTTGGCCCTGAACCTGGAGATATCCTCTATCTGGAACGAGAAATCGACCTCGTTGCGACGCTGGAACTGCCCCCTGTGCTCGTCGCTCATCAGGTCGTAGGCTATGCGAAAGGTATCCTCCCTGGTCAGGGGAGGCTGGTCCATTCGATTTAGCCTCCCCGATATCCTCAACAGGGGAGGCTGGCCGGGCTTGAGGTGGAGGTCGCTCGCCTCTCTCCCGGCCGCCGTTTCCAATGCTTTCTGGATATCGATTTTCCGCTTTTCAGGCATCCTACTCCAGAACGTCCTGCAGGCGGACCAGGATGGGATCGATCTTTCTGGCCGCTTCCAGTTCCTGCTCAGCCTGATGCTTGCGGCCCGTCACCGCGTACACCTTGGCCAGCTGGAGGTGGAATCCGATCAGGGCCTCGTGGTTGTCGGCGGCCAGGGACAGACCCTTATGGAACTGCTCCTCCGACTCGTCGAATCTCTGCATCCTCAGATAGCAGCGCCCCAGCATCTCCCGCGACTTAAGGCGATGGGAGGGGCTGGCGAGCACTTTCTCCAGCTCGTTGACCGCCTCTCTGAGCAGCCCCATCTCGTGGTAGGCGATTCCCAGATCGTAATGGGTGTTGAAGTCGTCCGGAGAGACCGCCGAGTCGATTCCGTCCTGGAACTCCCTTATCAGATCGGCCAGCGCCTTTGCGGAGTTGCTGTCGAACATCTTGTCTATGTCGGCAAGTATGGAGGCTATATCGGCGTAACCGTTCATTCCGGCGATCCCGGGCCTGATTCCCTTGAACAGCTGCCCGGCCATCTCGAAGTCGGGATCCGCATCCAGGGAAGCCTCCAGGGCGGCCAGCGACTCGTGCGGGCTGTCGTTGAGAAGGTAGGCCACGGCCAGCCTGTACAATGCCCTGGCCTGACCTTCGTGACCGAAGTAATTCCTTATTCGGGCCAACTCCCTGGCCGCGGCCAGGGACTCCGGACAAATGTCCAGGACCCCCTCCAGAAGCTCGAATACCATCTTCTCCCGGCCCGAGGAGCGGTAGATGCTGGCGGCCCGGAGATAGAACTCCACCGCCCCGTAAAAGTCGCCCACGTCCAGAAGAAGGTTTCCCAGCTCCACGTAGCCCAGGGGATCGTCGGGCGTCTTCTCCAGGCGCTTCTTCATGTCCGAGATCTGTCTGGACAGGGCTTCCCGTACCTGGCGCCTGGACACCATGCCCATGTCCACCAGCACGTCACCCAGCCGGGTGTCCTCCCCGCTGGAGGATTGAACCTCTAATGCTTTCAGAACGTCGTCCGCCTTCAGCAGGTCGTCGGTTACCAGATACTCGCCCAACCTCTTCCTTTTGGGAACCTCCTCCGCCTGCTCGGAGCCGATCTGAAACTCCTCCAATCCCTCCAGCTCCTCTTCGGAGGCCGGCTCTCCCAGGTCCCTGGTGTCGTGGGTCACCTCCACCGTCTCTTCGGGGATCTCGAACTCCTCTTCCTCCACCTCCGGCTCCTCCGCCTCCACCGTTTCCTCCGCTGCGGCCACCGGCTCCGGCTCGGATGAGGCGGCCCCCAGATCCTGTCGCAGCTGCTGCAACATCTTGGATATCTTGTTCTGTTGCTTGAGATTCCTTTCTGCGGCCAGGGAAAGACACTGATCCATGGTGCCCAGATCCTTCCGCAGGAAGGCAAGCTTTGCCAGCTTGATCACCCAACCGTCCTCCTGGGGATCGACGCCGGTCAACATCTTCAACGCGGATAGAACCCGGGGATCCTTCTTGTCGGGCTTGGTTTTAAGGAACTCCACCAGGGACCGCGCCGCTTGATCGTCCTTATCCTGCTCGCAGAAGCAGCGACCCATCAGGTAGTGGGCGGCCCCCAGCTTGGGGTTAACCCGCAGTGCCTTTCTGCTGACGGAGATGGCAACCATGTGCAGACCGTCCCGCAGGTAGAGCTCGGCAGCCTTGATGAACTCCTCCAGGGCTTCCTCGTCGCGATCCATCTTCAAGAGCACGTCCCCGGTGCTGTTGTGGATGGATGCCTCCTCGGGATCCTCCTTCAGAAGAAGCTTGAAGGCTCTCAAGGCACTGTCCAGCTTACCTTTCTGAAGAAGATCGTGGGCCTTCTTCTTCAGGGTTACGTCAGCCATCAGCGGTCGTCCTCCAAAGAAACGCTCTTCACCTTTCTCTCCCTGGAAACGGCCTGCTTAGCAGAAATGTACACCCTGTCTATATCATCCACCGCCAGATGATACGCAATGCTTCTGTAATCGTCGGCGTTCCACACCAGAAGGTCGCAGTCCTTCCCCACCTCCAAGCTTCCCTTGGCGTCTCCCAGCCCCACCGCGAAGGCGCCGTTGATCGTAGCCGAGACCAGCGCCTGCTCCACGTTCAGGCCGCATTCGCACACCGCCAGGTTGATAATGAAGGGCATGGACTCGCAGAAACAGCTTCCGGGATTGAAGTCGGTGGCAATTGCCACCGCCGCACCCCTATCCATGAACCTCCGGCCATCCGGAAAGGGCTTGGCCAGGAAAAGCGCGGTCCCCGGCAATAGTGTAGCCACCGTGTCGCTTTCGGCCAGAAGGGAAACGCTTTGGTCGCCGGAAGCGAGAAGATGGTCCGCGCTGGTGGCCCCCAGCTCCACGGCCAGGGCGGACGCTCCGGTATCGCTGAACTCGTCGGCATGTATCTTAAGGCCCAGTCCGAGTTCCTCCGCCCTTTGCAGTATCCGCCGGCTCTGCGCGACGGAGAAAACCCCTCTCTCACAGAAAACGTCCACGAACCTGGCCAGACCCTTCTCCGCAACCAGGGGCATGACCCTTTCTACGATCAGCTCCACGTAGGCGTCGGGCTCATCGCGGTACTCCGCGGGAACCTCGTGGGCGCCCAGATAGGTTGGAACCACGGTTTGACCCGTGAATCCAGGAAGGTCTCTCAGCACCTCCAGGCTCCTCAGCTCCGTGTCTAGATCCAAGCCGTATCCGCTCTTCGCTTCTAGAGTTGTAGTTCCGTGAGCCAGCATGGTTCCGGCGTGTCTCAGGGCGGTGTTGAAAAGGTCCTCCGTCGATGCCTGGCGAGTACGCTCCACGCTGTTGAGGATCCCCCCGCCTTTTCTGGCTATCTCCTCGTAATCCTCCCCCCTGGCCCGCATGGCGAACTCCGCCTGCCTGGTTCCGCTGAACACCGGATGGGTATGGCAATCTACGAGGCCGGGAGTGATAACTTTGGACTGTACATCGAACTCCGTGGCGTGGGGGGTAAGCTGGACGTTGTCCGGGACCTGATCGGAGGGCCCCACCCAGACGATTCGGCCCTCCATAGAGGCCAGCGAGCCGTCCAGAATCATACCCAGCTCATCGGAGAGCCGCCCCTTGCGGGGAGCGGCCGGTCCGGCTAGGGTCAAAAGCTCTCCGGCGTGAACCAGGAGGAAGTCGGCTGTAACCATTAGCGCCGGTGCAGCCTAGCTGTCTGTAGGTAGTACTGACGCGACCTTCCTGCCGCTCATCCTATGGAACCTAATCCGGCCGTCGGCCTTGGCGAACAGCGTATCGTCCGAGCCCCTGCCCACATTGATTCCGGGATGTATTCTGGTTCCACGCTGCCTGACTATGATGGAACCCGCAGTTACGGTTCTACCGGCGGACGCCTTGACGCCTAGGCGTCGTCCCGCCGAGTCTCGGCCGTTCCTGGAGCTGCTGGCCGATTTCTTGTGAGCCATCTCTTTGCCTTTCCGCAGAAGGAGCAGCCTGTCCCCGACAGGTATCCGCCGTGTCCGAGGGGAGAGCCTTATCTAATCCGAAACGATCAACCTCGTGCTGTAACTCTCGCCGTCGGTCCGGAATCGTACCAGATACGCTCCCGGGCTCAAAGGGCTGCCCGTAGAGTTTCTGCAATCCCATTGTACCGATGCCACGCTGGACTGGACATCGACGCTCTCGATCAAGCGACCGTATATATCGTAGATTTCGAGCTTACCTTCAACCCCCTGCGAGGGGAGCGTTATGCTGCAGTAGCTCCGGGCGGGATTGGGGTATACCGCGAGCCGGGACCCTCTTCCCCTCATAGCCGCCCCGCTCCTGGGCACGCCGGTTCCGAACACGAAGCTGACCTCGACCCGCTCCTCCGCCCCCAGGGTCACCCCTTCCACCGTCTGGGGGGCGTAACCGTCGACAGTAGCCTTAACGTCGTAGGTTCCCGGGAGCAGGGTCTTGTGGTAGTCGCCCATGGTCACGTCGGTGCGACAGAACCGCAACGGTTGGGAATCGAAACCATCGTCGGAAGGTATGGATACCTCTATTCGGGCGTCCAGAGGATTGCCCAGGTTGTTCTTCACCGTTCCGTATATGCCGTAGCAGCTGGTTACCATGAAATCGAGCATGGCGTGGTAGTTGGCATGATCGTAGTCCGGCCAGTTGGACGGCGCCTTGGTATGGCTCAGCTCGATCGTGTAGTCCACGGTGCCGCACTCGCCGTAGCTCCAGTCGTTGACGTCCCCGTTGGTTACGTACCAGCTGGCCCCGGGGAGCCAGAGGATGAAATCGCCCTCGTAATAATCCAGGATCTCCGGGTCATAGATGTAGGACTCCCCCTGGTTCTCCAGCAGGTCGTAGTCCTCCGGCAGCGGGTCCTCCGTGTAGTTCCACACCGTATTGACGCACTGGGCGCCGCTGTGGAGGGACAGGCCGGTGGCGAAGTTGTTCTCGAAGTTCTCTATCTCCGGCCAGCTCTTCATGGTTACGTCCCGCAGAGACTGGGTTTCCGGCTCGGAGAAGGCCGTGCTGCCTCCCCCCCCTCCAGGACCCATGTAGCTGCAGTTCCTGTTAAGATCTATTCCGTTGGCGTTGTACCTGCTACCGTCCACGTAACCGTCGGCGTTGAGGACGGGTATGACCCAGAGCTCGGCGGTGTCCACAACGTACTGGCAGGTCGGGCTGTCCGGGTAATGATCGGTCAGGGTTTCCAGGAAATGCATGGTCGTGGTCGCCGCCACCGGCTCGTCGCCGTGGATGGTGGACTGGATCCGCAGCTCGGGCTCCACCTCCTCCTGGCCCACGTTGTCCGATACCACCACCGCTCTTATGTCTCTGCCTTCCACGGTGGTCCCGATGTACTCGTGGCGGCATATGTCCGGGTGGGCGCTTACCACAGCGTCCATGGAAGCGAATATCTCTGAGAGGCTCGGATAGGGTTCCAGCGGCTCGGGCACGGGCTCCACCATCGGGCTGTAGCCCAGAGCTCGCAGCCTGTTCAATTGTGCGTCGTCGACGTAGAAACGGGCGTAGTGGTGGTCGAACCTTTCCAGGTCGAAGCCCTCCGAGACCAGCCCGGCCACGCCGTCTCGATCGATCGGTCCTACTATCACCGACCTGTAATCGGACGCTTCCGAAAGAGCTACCACGACCGCCAGCGCCACCGCCATGATGCGTAGCATCGATCTTCCTTCCGGAAAAATTCAGAACCATGAAAAACATTGTCAGCTAAAACATAAAATACCCGCGCCGCACGGTATGACAACCCTTGGGCGGCCGGCTCGCTCTACTTGCACGTTCGATGTACATGGGATAGGATTCAGGACGTTGCTCGGGGCGTGGCGCAGCTCGGTAGCGCACCTGCTTTGGGAGCAGGGGGTCGCCGGTTCAAATCCGGCCGCCCCGACCAAACTCAGTCCAGAAGGCCCTGCACCTGCTCTCCCCAGATCCTGTCGAAGGCGCTTTCCCAGGTGCGGGACAGGGCTAGCTTGCGGGCGGCCTTTCCCATCTTGGCCCTCCGCCCGGGGTCGTCGAGCAGGATGTCTATCTTCTCCACCAGGTCCTCAACGTCTCTTCCCCTCGCGACCAGACCGGTCTTCCCGTTCTCTATTATCTCCTGGGGCCCACCCTTGTCCGTGACCACCGCCGGCACACCGGATGCGTGCGCCTCCAGAACCACGTTACCGAAAGTGTCCGTGGTACTGGGAAAGACGAATACGTCACCCGAGGCGTAGGCCCTGGACAGACGCTCACCTCTCAGAACACCGGTGAAGAAGCAGCCCTTTCCGCTCATCCACCCCACCAGCTCACGCAGGTAGGGTCCGTCACCCACCACGAACAGCTCCACGTTCCTGCCGTCGCCTCTAAGTCGTAGCAGCGCCTCGGCAAGCACGTCCAGGTCCTTCTCCCGGGAGACCCGGCCCACGTATATCAGCCTGGTCGAGCTCCCACTTGCCCCATACTCCCCGAAGAATTCCTCGCTCCTCCATCGGGGGGAGAACTTGTCGGTATCTATCCCTCTGGGGAATATCCGCATGCTTTCGGCGGGAACCCCCTGCAGGCGCAGGTCTTCCATGTAGAACCGGCTGGGAACCAGGACCCTGTCCATGCTGGAGAAGAACCAGCCCGTATAGGCGCTGGCCATCTCCCCCATCCGCGCGTCCTGGACTATATGGGTTACGTGCCTGGTGAAATCGGTGTGGTGTATTCCCACGCAGGGGATTCCGAGCAGCTTTCCGGCCAGAAGCGCCACCAGCCCCACCGGTCCGGGGGTGGACACGTAGAGCATACCGAACTGATTCTCGTCTATGAATCGGAGCACCTCCAGAAATGGGGGTACCGACAGGGTCTTCGATGTGTAGTCCGGAATGGGGAACTCCTTTATAGGCGGGAAGTTGACCACCCAACCGGGGAAGGATAACGGCCTTTTCTGGCAGGCGACGACGGCCATCCTGCGCCCGGCGTTCATGGCCAAATCGCTGAACCTCTGCAGGGTTCGGGACACCCCGTTCAGGTCGTCTATGGTATCCGTAAACCAGGCTCTCTTTCCCGGATCCCTCCTGCCCAGATCCTCGCCGACGGTGGCTCTGGACACCCGGCTTACGGCCTCCCTTCCCCGCCTGGATACGAAATAGAACAAGGGATAGGGAGAGGTGGCCAGCAATACGGGGGCCAGGGCGGTGGTAGCCTCGATGGACTGCAGCAGATTTCCGTCACGAAAACTCTTGAACAGAAGGCTTATCAATCTGTCGGTCAGCCTGTTGGTCAGGTTGCTCAGAATCTCGAAGGTCCGCTGGTCTATGCTCTCTCCCGGCTGTCTGCTGTCTATCCACAGATCCCTTCCTATCTCCAGGAGCTGGGTGTGGATCACCTCTTCCAGATCCGAGGAGGCCGAGGCTCTTCCCAGCAGCTTCCTGACCAGGTAGTCCGCCTTGTGCCAGAGGGTGGGCTCGGCCTCGCTTCCCGTTCCCGGTTTGAAGAAGCGGTCGGCGGCGTCGGTGGTATACCTGGGCAGCTTTCGGGACAGCATTCGGTCCCTGTAGAACGAGTAGGCTATGGAGTAGACCGAGTAGGCGGACCTTATCGCACTGCCGTGACGCCCTTGCGGAACCACGTCTCCCTCCCGCAGGCCCTCCAGGTAGTCCTCCATCGAACCCGCCCCGGGCACGGTGGTCCAGGTCAACCCCAGGAAGCGGCCGCAGTGGTCGTCCGACCCCCCCGTGAAACCGTCGAACCCGGGGGCGGATCTTATGGCCCTTACCACCTGCGGTACCGCTTCGTTCTCTACCCGACTCCTGCTTCCGCTGAGCGACTCCACCATCTGCATCCTGTCTAAGACGTAGCGGAACTCGTCCAGACTCAGGGGAGAGCCCGGGAAATGGAAGGGGTGGGCCAGGGAGTAGGGAATCCCCCGGTCCCTGAGATAGTCGACCAGCCGGTTCAGATCTTCCCTCAGCTTCGAAATCTCTTCGTGCTGGGTCTCGGTGATGCCGAAGACGAGCAGGTGAACTACGGCCCTGCTCTCCGGCAACAGCGCGGTCACCTCCTCGCTCAGAAATACGCCGGGACGGTCGGATATCTCCAGCACGCCCTCTATGGTGTTTATATCGGTAATGGTTACCAGGTCCATGCCCCGCTCCACGGCCTGATCGTAGACGTGCTGGGGCGGGGTGAAGCTCTCCGGGACGTTTAGGGTTCGCAACACCCACAACGAGGTGTCCCGGCTGTACTTCGAGTGCACGTGGAGATCGCACCTCATGTTGTCCGCCGTCCCCTCAGCGCCAGAAGTCCCGCTCGAAGCTCTCCCCCCTGGACAGAGCGAGGGCCTGAGCTATCGAATGGTCCATGTTGTTGTACCAGAAGGTGCCGCACCTTCCCAACAGCACCAGTCCCTCCGGCGACTGAATGGAGCGCAGATGCTCGACGTATCGCAGATCGTAGACCGGATAGGTCTCCCTTATACGCCTGGTGGTTACGAACTCCACCCGGTCCGGGTCAATGGCCCCCACCCTGGCCAGGTCCTCCATCACCCTCTGCTCGAATCGCTCCGGATTCTTCCATACGTCCGAGCCAACCGGGCAGGTTATCTCGGCTGCAATGCTGTCCCTGCCTTCCGGAACGGCGCCGGGGAAGAAATTGCGGGGTACGGTGGTCCGGCTGAATATCACATCCTTCTCTCCGAAGTAGCACCACTGGTAGGGATTGCTCCTTCTCTTACCCAGGCCCAGAAAGTACAGCACGGTGTGTATGAACGAAAGTCCCCTGTCCGGGAACAGAACGGTCAGGGGAGCCGACCAGTAGACGCGGTCGGCAGGAATGCGCTCGCCATTCGTCAGCTCTATCCCGGTAACCCTTTCTCCCGAGGTGGTGACTCCCCGGGCCTCGCAGTTCAGCTTGATCTTCCCCCCCATGCTCCGTATCCTCCGGGCCAGCCCGTCCGCGAAGGCCTGGATTCCTCCGGACTCCGGATAAATGAACTGGGTGGTGGCCTGTTTGGGCGAAAAGAGGCCCCTCAGTATAGCCGCCAGGCTGTCCGCGTTCACCTTGCGGTCGATCACCGCTCTGTTCACCCCGGCCTCCGCCCAATCCAGATGGAGCTGCTCGGCGTCCGTGCCCGTGAACTTCCTGGTGTAATCGCGGAAGAAGAACTGGTAGAGATTCTCGCCGTACCGGGCCCGAATATGGTCGGCGAAGGATGTCCGCGAGGTTATCCTGTTGCGCCTGAGCAGATCCAGCACGCTGGGCAGGAGTATCCGCGGGGGGAGCCTCAAGACCGAACTCAGGGTGAGAGGCCAGTCGTGGTACCTGCCGAGCAGATATACGCTACTCGCCCTTGGTATGGTGAGATAGCCTCCGGCAAGAACCTTCCGTACGTAGCTCTCGACCTCCGGGTAGGCGGTGTGGAAACGGTGGGGGCCTATGTCGAACGTGTACCCCTCTACCTGGAAGCTCCTGGCCAGACCTCCGACCCTGTCCCCCCGCTCCACCAATACCAGGGACTCCGCGCTCTCCCGAGCCAGCATTCTCTCCGCCAGGGTCAGGCCGGCAACCCCGGCCCCCACCACCAGAATCTTTCCGCTCAAGCTTCTCCCCCGTCGGTAAGAGGCGCCTTCAATCCCCTGATGGAGGCCAGAAACGGTAGAGCCAGCAGCATCAGGAAGATCGCCATGGAAAGCCAGAGGAGATGGACGCTGAATCCTTCCTCCACGATCCCGGTAATCCCTACGATGGCGAACCCGGCCGCCCATCCGGCCTCCGCGGTACCCAGGCTGAGCAACCCATGGACCGGAAGCACCAGGGTAAGGTCCATGAACCCGCTGGCGAAGAATACCTTCCATAGGGGAACTCCCCTGACTCCCACCGCCATCAGCAGAAAGCTGAACATCCACAGCTTCAGCCCCCAGGCCAACACGGATAGAGCCATGGCCGAGGCCATTCTTTTCCCCTGCCCTTTGATGCTGGCCGCGCATCGCAGATCCCGCAGCCACCGTACCCCGCCCCTGCCCAGTCTCATCCTCAGGAAGATTGAGGCCAGTGGTCTGTACGATACCTCGAGCAGCCAGGGAAGCATCAGTATACCCGCAAAACCGGCCACGACAAGGATGGACGCGGCCAGAACGGGGGTACCGGACAACCCGGCTGCCACCGCGCCCCCTATGACCACTCCCATCGCCAGCAGGTCGGTAAGCTTCGACAGTATGACCATGGCCATTCCGTCCCCCACCGGCAGGTCTCCGTAGTACCTGAACATCCCCAGCAGGGCCACCTCGGACAATCTTACCGGGAGGATATGGCTCAATCCTATATGCGCCGCAGTTATGGGGATCGAAGCGCTCATGCGCACGTCTCTTCTGAAGGCCAGCACCTTCCACCGAAAGGACCGCATGATCTGGCTGGCCACGAATAGGCAAAAGCCGATCATCAGGTACCTGGGCGAGGTTCGGGCGACTCGGGACACGATACGGGAGACCGCCTCTCCCGCATCACCCGTGCTCCGCAGTAGAACGTAAGTAAGGAGGGCCCCGAGCAGGATCCCCCCCACGGCCCTTGCCAGCCTGCCTCTCATTTCAGATAGTCCGGGCTAATTGCTGGTTTCCTTTCTCCAGGTCTTTCCGGTGAAACCTCGCTACAAGAATCAAATTATGATCGAAATACGAAACATCTCCAAGACTTTCGGTAGAGTCGAGGCCCTCAAGCCAGTCTCCATCGATATCGAGGACGGCGCTTCCTTCGCGCTCCTGGGGCGAAACGGAGCCGGCAAGACCACCCTTATGAAGATAGCGCTGGACCTGGTCAGGCCCGACCGGGGCGAGGTTCTCCTCAACGGGCTGGCTTCCTCCCGATCCATCTCCCGCCGGGGAGTCAGGTACCTTCCGGAGCACGTCTCCTTCCCCCCCTGGGCAACCCCCGGGATACTCTACAGACAGGTAGAGAGACTCCGGGGAGAGACCGATCCGAGGGATTTCCTTCAGAGCTGCTCCGAGCTGGGCTGCGACAAGCTTCTGGAACGACCGACGGGCAAGATGTCCCGCGGACAGAGACAGAGGGTGGCGCTGGCTCTGGTCAGCTGTGGCAAGCCCCGCCTTCTGATGCTGGACGAGCCTTCCACCGGCCTGGACCCGGAGGGCCGCATCATGGTCAGGAACCTGCTGAGGAGAAAGACCTCCCAGGGAGTGACTACGATGCTCAACTCCCACCTGCTGGGAGAGGTCGAGAGCGTCTGCAGCACCGCGGCCTTCATCAGGGACGGACGGCTGATTGGACACGGCAGGCTGGCCGAGATGTCCAGATCCACGGGTCAGGTCGAGGTGGAAACCACCGATACGCAGGAGCTGAGGGCCCACCTGGAGAGCAGGTACCGATGCGCAGTCGATGCCGAGGGGAGGACGCTAAGGGTGAAGTTGGGACCGAAAGACGACTTCCAGCGCCTGACGGAGGAGGTTCTCCGTTCGGATATCGGGTTCACGGGAATCCGGCTGATGAAGGAGTCCCTGGAGGACATCTTCCTAAGAGTAATGTCCGAGACGGAGGAGGACGATGTTTCTCAACAGCCTTGAGCAGCTCTTCAGACGCAAGATCCTGCTGGTGGCAATGCTCGCCGCTCTGGCCTTCATCCTCCTGTTCTGGCTCTCCATATCCAAGGCGGTCGCTTCCATAGACTTCCAGTCCTCACAGGCTCCCGGTCCCGCGGAGGCTGCCATGCTGGCGGTCTTCTCCGCCGGCGCGGTCGCGTCCACCCTTCTCACCGCCCTGGTCATCCTGTTGAGCGTATCCATCCTCCCCGACGAGATATCCCACGGCAGAATGTCGTTCTGGGCCGCCCTTCCCATACCCCGACTCTCGCTCTACCTGGGCACCACGCTTCCCGCTCTCGCCTGCAGCTATGCCCTCGCCCTTTTCCTCTTCGCCGGGGTGCTGGTGGTGACTTCCGTCTACCTCGATTTCACCCCCACCAGCGTTTCTCTGGCGTTTCTCTGCCTGGCAATGTGGTTGGGTGTCATCTGGGCGGCGGTGACCACCCTATCGCTTCTTCTCAAGAAGATCCCCTCCATGCTCCTGGCCTTCGCCCTCTGCGGCATGGCCGGTTTCTCCGGAGGGGTGGTCCAGGTGGCCGGGATAGTTCCCGACGCCGAGACCCACGGCTTCGTCAAGGTGGCCCAGGCCCTCAGGTACGTCTTTCCGTCGGACACCGCCTTCAGGGGACTGCTCTACGGTCTGGCTCCCCGGGAAAGCGTGGTTACGGAGGGGCTGGCCTTCATTGGGGTTACGGCCACCCCGGGATCGTGGGACATCGTATACCCCGTGCTGTGGATTTGCGCGATAGTGGGTCTGGGCTACTGGTACTTCGCCAGGATCGACCTGCCGTAGCCGCCTGTTCAGGGCTCGATGGTCGCTCCGCTGCCCAGGTGCTCGCGGAGGGCGCCGATCATCGCCCCGTGGTCCGAGGTCCCCGCCATCTCCCGAATAGAATGCATGGATATCATGGGATTACCCGCATCCACTCCCGGAACTCCCAGCCGGGAGGCGGTCAGCGGGCCGATGGTGGTGCCGCATCGCAAGTCGTTTCTGCTTACGAAGTACTGACACGAAAAACCGGCCCTCTCCACACAATCCTTGAAGTATGCGGTCGTGGAAGCCGACGAGATGTAACGCTGCTTTGCGTTTATCTTGATAACCGGCCCGCCGTTGAGAACCGGCCGGCTCTGGGGGTCGTGCTTGTCGGCGTAGGCCGGATGCACCGCATGCGCTCCATCGGCGGAGACCAACAACGAAGACGAAAGGGACCTCAGGAGGGATTCCCTGGATCCCGCGATTCTCTCCAGCACCGTCTGCAGGAAGGTGGAATCGGCCCCGTTCAGGGTTCTCGACCCGACCTCCTCACTGTCGAAAAGGCAGATTATCTGCGATGAGGTGGCGCTCTCGGAGGCCTCTAGGGCCTTAACGGCCGCATGACACATGGCCAGGTTGTCTATTCTGCCACCGAGCAGGAGAGACCCGTCCAGCCCGCCTACGGTGGCCGGTTGGGGGTCGTACAGCTCCGCGTGGGCCAGAACCACCCGCGATCCGTCCACTCCCGCCCGGTCAGCCGCCATTTCCACCAGATCCTCGTAACCGGCTTCGGGGCCACCCAGGATCGGAGGTAGATGCTTCTCGGGGTTTATCTTGAATCCCTTGGTATTCATTTCTCTATGGATGTGCAGCGCGGGGGTGGCAATCCTGCACAGAGGACCACCCAGATCGAACAGGATGCGGATGTACCGGTCGTCCTCCCTAACCACCAGATAGCCGGCAGCGGAGAGGTCCCGGTCGAACCATGTGGCCAGTATGGGCGAGCCGTACACCTCCACTCCCAGCCTGGTCAGCCCTTCCCCCCGCCGTTGGGGTTGTGGCTTCACCCGCAGGCCGGGAGAGTCGGTGTGGGCCCCCACGATCCTGAAACCGTGCTTTTCCTCGCGGCCGGTCCCCAACCTTCCGGCGATCAACGAGCTGGCCGACCTGGTCACGAAGAACCCGTCGCCGGGAACCAGGTCCCAGGCCTCTCTCTCGTCCACACGCCTAAAACCGGCGGCCAGCAGGGAATCGGAAACCTTAGCCACCGCATGGGCCGCGGTCGGTGAAGAGCTGAGAAAGCGAAGCAGATCGTCCAGGTAGCCTTTTTCGTCATTCATTTCTGATACTCCATGCTGCTGGAAGCCGCCGCCCTGAAGGGCTTGGAGCGGCGGGCTCTCGTACGACCGGCTTCCCGGTCGTGGTTCCTTCTCACCTGGTACATGAAGGCCTCAAGTCGGACCAGGTTATCCGTATCCTCCTGTCCGTCGAAAGCCAGGTTGAGCCAGGGAAGGTCGGGAAAGTCCCTGCGCAGGCTTTTGGAGATCGCGGTCACTATGGTGCCGGGAAGACAGGTGAACGGCAGGATGTTGATCGCCCCATCTATGGCCTTCTTCCGGGCCAGCGACACCGGGGCCCCTACGCTGAGTATGGCCTCCCCCCCTGGATTCTGGCGCATGTAAGGCGAGGCGGAACGCAGTATCTCGGCGGGCTCGGAAGGCTCCCTATCGCCCAGAATCTCCCCGAACGGCTCCTCGAAGCTCTCCCTGACCAGGCGCATCATCCTGCCTTTGAGCCAGGCCCGGGCCGCGGAAACGGGCTTCAGAGACTTCAGCGACCTTCTGAGATAACAAAGGTTTACGAACTCCAGCCACTCCATGATCGGAGTGGGCATCACCTCTCCCCCCAGCCGCTCCACGTGATCCTCGGTAAAATCGTTGGCGTAGGGGTCGTTCCTTATGTAGATCTCGCCGAACACGTAAACAACCGGCCTGCTCCGGTCGGACAGCGGGACCTCGCCCATGCTCTCCGCCGCCCCCCGTAGGACGGGCTTGAGCCTACTCCCGGACTCCATGGCCTCCGCCAGCGCTCGCACATGCTCCGTGTACAGCTCGTCCATGCGGCCGGGGTGCAGCTCGTAGGGCCTCAACCTGAGGAGGGCTCTCTTCAATACGTCCGCGGCAACCGTTCCCCTGAGCAGATCCAATTGCAGGCCCAGCGCCGAATATCCCTTGATGCTGGTGTACGAATCGCTGGAGGAGGCGGTGACGATGGGTACGTCCCGGTAGCCGCACTTGTCCAGCATCAGGCGGTGAAAGCTGCAGTACTGGCCGAAGCGGCACGGTCCGCAGGCAGTGGCCATGAAGAAGGTTGTGCGCTCGGGATCCTCCCTCTCCAGTGTGGAGAGCATGTTCCCGGCGGTGATTATGGCGGGGTAGCATTCCCTTCCCGTCGTCACCCGCCTACCCAGGGCAACCGAACGGGCGTCGGTGGGAGGCATGGCCCGGGCATCGAGGCCCCTCTTACGCGCGGCGGCGACCACCATTCGACTGGCGTCGCTCATCAGGGGTACCCAAAGCCTTCTCGACGGGTCCCTCCCCGCCGAACCCGGCATCCTTCCGCCGTAGGGGGAGGTGCCGTGGTCCCTTCTGCCGGATATTGCGTCCAGGAAGGCCTCGCACCTGGTCACTATGCCCGCGTCGGCCGCATGCTCGTCCACCTCTATGGTCAGGTAGGGCTTCTCCCCCATCACCTCGGCGAAGGTATGCTGTATGAACGAGTCCGGACCGCAACCGAAGTTGGTCAAGTATACCGCGTTCAAACGCCTGGTGCGCCTTACGTGAAGCGCGGCGGCCAGTATCCTCTGGCCGTAAAGCCAGTACATGTTGGGATGGAAGCTGCTGGCATCGTCCATAGGCAGGTCCAGGTACTCCATGGGTATCACGTTGGCCCCCAGCCTGGCCAGCTTGCGGGGTATGTCCATGCTCACCATGCCGTCGGATCCGTTGTATGGTCTGCTGACCACCACCAGGGTGGGACGGTCGTCGGAAGCTTCGGCCAGGGCTTTCTTCCCGGCCTTCAGTAGCCTATTGCGATAACGCTTTTGGGCAGCCTCGGCGGCCCTGCAGGCCCTTCTGACTGCCGAGGCGGAGAGCCCCAGGGGAGCACACATCTCCCTCAGGGAAGCGCACCACTTTCCTCTGGGAGCGGATAGGTCCAGAAGGGGCTTCAGAACCCCGGCTGAGGAGTTCTGGGAAAGACTCAGCCCGGCATCTATCATGTATGGGGAGGCCTGGATGTAGGGGCAGTTGTAGCTCTCGGTGAACCCTCCCCGCGCCGCGGAGCGCTGGATCGACGGCAGGAAGAGGTAATCAACATCCTTCCCCAGCAGGTCTGCTACGTGCCCATGGGCGATCTTCACCGGGAAACAGGATTCGGCGGCCACGTTCTCCACGCCAGTGTGTACCAAACGGGGATT
Source organism: Candidatus Fermentibacterota bacterium (assembly GCA_014728175.1). Classification (GTDB taxonomy): domain Bacteria; phylum Fermentibacterota; class Fermentibacteria; order Fermentibacterales; family JCC-6; genus WJMA01. Next base: position 263,347 of record WJMA01000017.1, on the reverse strand, counting down.
GGATGTCTTCGACAACTGCACCGAGATCCCCAGCTCCTCGAAGAACGCCCTGAAGAACGGAAACAGCTCCCAGAACCACAATGCCCTGGGAATGCCCACCACGATACCTCGATGGTCCTCCGGCGGCGACCAACCGTCCAGCAGCAATCTCTCCTTCTCCGGGAAGTAGCTCTTACCTCTGGCCGTGGCCCGGCCCTGCTCGTAGCGCTCGCACCTGCTACCGTAGTGGAGGACTCTACCGTCCGCGAGGCTGACCCTGTGGATCTCGCAGTTGTTGCTGCATTGATCGCATACGAAAGTCTCCTGGCTGTAGCCGGCCTCGGAGAGGGACGAGAATCCCCGGAACCCGGATTTCCGGCCCTTTGCGTTCTCCCGGGCCAGCAAGGCCGCGCCTATGGCTCCGGTAACGTCGTGGTGGGAAGGGACCCGGACCGTAACGCCGTCGTCCAGAACAGCGTTGAAAGCGGCCACCACTCCCCGGTTGAACGCCGTACCGCCCTGGAAGAAGATACGATTCCCCACCGGCTTGTCCCCCACCACTCTGTTGAGGTAGTTCTTTACGATGGAATAGCATAGACCGGCCACTATGGAGTCGGTCTGGGTCCCGGCCGCCTGGTGGGCTATGACGTCGCTCTCCATGAACACCGTGCATCTCTCCCCCAGAGGCGCTGGCCGTGAGGCGTCCAGGGCTATGTCTCCGAAGTCGGAGATCTTCATACCCAGTCTCTCCGCCTGTTCCTCCAGGAAGGAGCCGGTACCCGCGGCGCATACCTTGTTCATCTCGAAGTCGACCACCCGGCCGTTTCGAAGCGAGATGTACTTGGAATCCTGCCCCCCGATCTCGAACACCGTATCCACCTCGGGATCCACCTCCAGGGCGGCCCTGGCCTGAGCGGTTATCTCGTTTCTCACCACGTCGGCTCCCACGAAATCCCCGACCATGTACCTTCCCGACCCGGTCGTACCCGCCCCCAGGACCTCGACATCCTCGGGCAACTCCTTCCGCAGGCCCGACAAAGCCTTCTTGACGGCTTCCAAGGGCTTGCCGGCGGTCATCAGGTACCGCTTGGCGACCAGTCCGCCGTTTCGGCCGGATAAGGCCACCGCGTTGGTGCTTATCGAGCCCACGTCTATGCCCAGGAACACCCCGCTCTCAGGGTCGGCGGTCCCCGAAGAACCTTCGGGTGGGGAGCCTACGATCTCCAGCGACGGCAGGGGATCTTTGGAACCGGGAAGGGGGGTGCGGCTTCCCAACCTCTCAATGAAGTCTTCCGGAAGTCTTGCCGCATTCTTCTCCGTAGCCGCGAAGAGGGCGCCCGCGGCGGTGAGACAGTTGAAATTCCGGGGGACGAACAGCTTCCGGCCCTTTCCCAGAATCTCCTCGAAAGCCTTGACTATGCCCTGGTTGGCGGCCACCCCTCCGGTCAGGGCCACCGGCGACCTGAAGTCTTTCCCGGAAGCTATCGAGCTCTTGAAATTCCTGGCCACGGCGTAGCAAAGCCCGGCGAAGATCTCTTCTACCGGCGTACCGATCTGCTGGAGGTGGATCATGTCGGACTTGGCGAAAACGCTGCACCGTCCGGCAATTCTGGGAGGGTTCTCGCAATGCAGAACCCGTTCTCCGAGTGAGTCCAGCTCCAGCCCCAAACGGAGAGCCTGCTGGTCGAGGAACGATCCGGTTCCCGCGGCGCAGATGGAGTTCATGGCGAAATCGTCGAGCTCCAACCCGCCCGTCCCCCGACCTTTCTTGAAGAGCAGGAGCTTCGAGTCCTGTCCGCCGATGTCTATCACCGATCTTTCCTCTGGCAACAGACGATCGACCGCCGCCGCCAGCGCAACCACCTCGTTTACCGGCCGGGCGTCCAGGACCCCGGCGGCCTGACGTGCAGCGGAGCCGGTAAAGGCTGCCCGGCATCCGGGCCAGTCTTCGATCTTCGACAGGAATATCGCCAGGGCCTCCGCCGGTCGACCCATATGTCTCTCGTAGAAGGCTTGCTCGATTCCTTCCTCGCCCATCACGACCAGCTTGGTGCTGATCGATCCCATGTCGATTCCGATCGTGGGTCTAGACATCACCCCTCCGGAGATGGCGGGATACACACGTGCAGGTTGGAAGAGCCTACGTACAGGGCCCGCGGAGAGCGGGCAACGCCGAGGCGTCCGTCAGAAGGAGTAGTCCAGATGGAGACCCCCGGTGGAAAGAACGATGTTTATCCTCTGGGCCTCCGCTGCGCGCTCGATCAGCTGAACTTCCTCCCGTGCGTTCCTGGAACCCCGGTTCCACCGTATGACCATGGAGTCATCGTACACTCGGGACAACTTGCCCGAGACAGACTCGCCCATTCCCAGGCTGTCCCAGGACAAGGTTACCGCACCGACGGTAATCGTAACGTCGCTGATGGCCGCACCGGTCGAGTTTCTGAGTTCGATCCGGGTTCCGTCGCCGCAACCCAACGCAATGATAACCGACAGGACCAGAAACTTCTTCATCGCAGCTCCCTTCAACCGCTCGGCAGTACTCTAAGCAAATAACCGGCTCTTGTGAATACCCGTACGGACGGGAACGGTTTTCTTCGTATTGCGTTTTGGTTACAATTGTGGGTCTTTCGTGTTCGACGTACTCCCGTAACGACGAAAAAGAGAGAGACATATTCTTTGAATACCCGAGTGACACGTTCGTATGGTCTGGTGATTCCCCTTTTCCTGGTGGTTTTGCTCCTGCCCGATCTGGCCCATGGCTACGTTGGCCCGGGCGCCGGGTTCGGCATTCTCACCTCCTTCGTCGTTTTTCTCAACGCGTTGCTCATATCGCTTCTATCGCTTCTGATCTGGCCGGTGAGAGTTCTTATCAGGCTTTTGAGAAGGGCCCGTCTGCCCCTGAAGCCCCGGGCCGGACGGGTGGTGATCCTGGGCCTGGACGGCTTTTCGCCCAAGCTGGCCTCAGGGCTTTTGAGCCAGGGGAAGCTGGAGAATCTGACCCGCCTCTCCCGGGAAGGTACGATGACCGAGCTTCGTACCACCTGTCCGGGCATCTCCCCCGTCGCCTGGTCCTCCTTCCAGACCTCGGTAAATCCCGCCAAGCACGCCATCTTCGATTTTCTCAAGATAGACCGCCAACGCTACCTTCCAGTTTTGTCATCGGTCAAGACGGGTGCCGGCAAGGACCGAAAAGCCTACGCCAGGCTGTTACGCAGGAGCAAACCTTTCTGGGAGCACCTGGGAAGGTTCGGAATAAAATCCTCCGTCCTTAGGGTTCCCATAACCTATCCTCCCGAGCCCCTGGACGGTCAGCTGCTCAGCGGAATGTGCGTGCCCGACGTCAGGGGAACCCAGGGCAGTTACACCCTTCTGTCGCAGAGCGACCCCGGAAGCATGACCGGGGGACAGTGGGTCCCCCTGAGCCCCTGCGGCGAGAATATCTGGTCGGCGGACCTCCCCGGACCCGGGGGATCGGACGATGGCCCCGTAACCGTACCTTTGAGGCTCACCACCGGAGAGAGGAACGCGCTGGAGGTAGCGGGTGAGAGTATCGAGCTTCGTCCCTCCCGACTATCGGACTGGGTAAGGATCGTCTTCAGGGAAGGCAGGAAGAAGGTCCGGGCGATAGCCAGGTTCTGCCTGTATACCGAAGAAGACGGTCCGCGGCTCTACGCGACGGCCTTGAACGTGGACCCTCTGTCGCCGGCGCTTCCGATCTCCCATCCGGTGTACTACTCCCGATACCTGGCCGGGATGCAGGGCCCGTTCGCCACTCTGGGCCTGGCGGAGGATACCTGGGCCCTCAGCAACGACGTCATCGACGAGGACACCTTCCTGGAACAGGCGTGGTCCATATTCGAAGAGCGGCGATCGATGTACTTCGATGCCCTGCGCCGAAACAAACGCGGTCTGGTGGCTTGCGTGTTCGACACTTCCGACCGTATACAGCACATGTTCTTCGACCGCGGGCTGGACGAGGGCAGCCCGATGCGGGAGATGTACGAGAGGATGGACGAGCTGATCGGGCAGACCCTGAAAGAGCTGCGTCGAAAGGACGTTTTGATCGTGGTTTCGGACCATGGGTTCACCTCTTTCCACACCTGCCTGGATCTGAACAGATGGTTGTACGAGGCGGGTTTTCTGGGCCTCGAGGATGGAGTGGAAACCATCGAGAGGAACTTCAAGGGGGTGGACTGGAACAGAACCAGGGCCTACTCCATGGGTCTGGCGGGAATAATGCTCAACCTGGCCGGAAGGGAGTCGCAGGGAATAGTGAGACCCGGAGCCGAGTCGGAGGCCGTGCTGGATGAGATAGCTTCGGGCCTTTTGCAATTGAGGGACGACGAAGGCGCCCCCGTAGTCAGTCGAGCCTGGAAGGCCGCAGAGATCTACCAGGGCCCGTACATGGAACAGGGGCCTGACCTGGTGGTCGGAACCCACGAAGGCTTTCGGGCCGGATGGAGATGCGTGACGGGAGGGCTGGGGCCCACCGTGCTCTACCCGAACACCATGCACTGGAACGGCGACCACTGCCACGACCACCACCTTGTGCCGGGCATACTCGCCAGCAACTGGTCGTTGAGGGACGAGGATCCGGCCATCTTTGACGTGGGTCCTACGGTTCTTTCCCTCCTGGGCGTAGAGCCTCCGGAGTACATGGAGGGCAAGGCGCTGACCCTCGAGCCATCCTCCGGGACGGAGGAGAGCATTGAACAGGCGTGACTTCCTCAGAACCGCCGCCCTGGCTCCGGCGGCCCTGGCCGCGCTGAAGCTGGGCTGTGGAAACCATCGCCCGGCGGCCAGGAGAGTCATCGTGCTGGGAATCGACGGATTGGACCCCCAGCTGGTGGGCAAGTTCGCCAGAGAAGGATATATGCCCAACGTCTCCAGACTATTGCGAATGGCTCAGATAAGCCCTCTGGGCACCACCATCCCCCCCCAGAGCCCGGTCGCCTGGTCGGGGTTCATTACCGGCCGCGGGCCGGAAGTGCACGGGATCTACGACTTTATTCACCGCGATCCCGCCACCAGATCTCCCTACCTGGCCACGTCCAGGGTCCAGGGAACGGACAAGTTCCTGAACCTGGGCAAGTGGCGCCTCCCTCTGTCCGGAGCGAAGGTGGAGCTTCTCCGGAAGGGTGAGCCCTTCTGGACCTCAATAACCTCCCAGGGGATTCCGGTATCCATGATCAAGTTGCCCGTGGATTTCCCTCCCCCCGAGGGCCGGGCCAGAATCCTATCCGGCCTGGGAACCCCCGACCTCAAGGGGAGCCAGGGCAGCTTCACGTTCTTCACCGACGATCCCAGATCGCTTTCCGACGACACCTCCGGGGGAGTGGTGGTCCCGGTAAGGGACTACGGAGACGGCCGCTACCAATGCCGGATAATCGGACCGGAGAACACCATGATAGAGGGCAATCCGGATATGGAAGTGAACGCGGACGTTTGGATAGATCGGGTATCCAAGGCGGTGAGGATAGACGTCTGTGGAAGCAGGGCGGTTTTGGGCGAGGGCGAGTGGAGCCCCTGGGTAAGGCTGAGTTTCGATGCCATCCCCGGTCTTTCCAGCGTAAGCGGAATCGTCAGGTTCTATCTCAAGCAGACCACCCCCCATCTCAAGCTCTACGTAACGCCGGTAAACATGGATCCCGCCGACCCGGCCCTTCCCATCTCCCATCCGGACTCCCTGAGCCGACGTCTGGCCGAGGACCTGGGGCCGTTCTACACCCAGGGCTTTCCCGAGGACACCAAGGCCCGCTCCCGGGGTATCCTGGATGACCGGGAGTACCTGCAGCAGGCCATGATAGTTCTGGAGGAGAGGGTCAGGTTGCTTGATCACCAGTTGCAGCGCTTCGACGACGGCCTCCTGTTCTTCTACTTCAGCTCTCTGGATCTTAACGTGCACATGTTCTACCGGACCATCGACCCCCGGAACCCGCTGTACGAAACCACGAACCTGGAGAGGTTCGGTACCATAGTCCGGGAGCTGTACTCCAAGATGGACCGCGCGATCGGGATGGCCATGGAGCACCTGGACGAAAGGACGGAGCTGCTAGCGATCTCCGACCACGGATTCGCCCCCTTCCGGAGATCGTTCAACCTCAACTCCTGGCTGGCCCGGGAGGGATACGCCAGCCTGGGGTCATCCAGGTCCATGGGCAGAGACATGTTCAGCGCCACGGACTGGTCGGCCACCGCAGCTTACGGCCTGGGCCTCAACGGCCTCTACCTGAACCTGAGGGGACGGGAGGAAGGTGGATCCGTCGACCCCTCCGAGGCCGACGCGGTGCTGCGGAGGATAAAGAGGGACCTGGAGGCCGCCACCGATCCCCTGACCGGACGGCGGATAGTAAGCCGGGCCTACCTTACCTCAGAGGTTTTCGGCCCCCACCAGCCCCCCTGGGCCCCGGACATCGTAGTCGGTTACTCCAGGGGCTACAGAGCCTCCTGGGAGACCACTCTGGGCGATTATCCGGAGGAAGTGGTGACGGACAACCTCGACCCCTGGAGCGGCACGCACTGCGTGAATCCCGACGTGGTGCCCGGAACCCTGATATCGACGGTGCCCCTGGTCATCGAAGACCCCCGCCTGGCCGACATGGGGCGAAGCATCGCCGGCCTCTTCGAGGTGCCCGAGTTGCCCCCCGGGGGAAGGAACGTCTTTGAAAGCTCCGGGTAATTCTTCATGGGTCCGATAATCGTAGTCTTTAACGCTGTCTTCGACGTCTTGACCTACCCCTTCTCCGGGCTGCAGCCACTGTGGGGGCTGTGCTTCGTATCGGTGATCTGCGGGATCGGCCTGATCATTCTATTCAGGGCCGCCTCACCACAGGAGGCCATAGCCAGGATTCGCAGAAGGATGGGGTCACAGGCCCTGGGAATGCTGCTCTTCATGGACAATCCTTCGAACGTTATCAGGTTGGCCGGGGGGCTTCTATGGAGCAACTTCCGTTATTTGGCCCTGGTGGTGAAGCCTCTTCTGGTGATCGCCATTCCCTTTATGGTCGTCTATTCCCAACTCGAGGCCCGTTACTCCAGAGCTCCCCTCGGGGCCGGCCAGACGACGACGGTGACGGTCGAGTTCGAGGATCTTCCGGCCCGGGACGACCTGGAGGTAGCAAGCCTTTCCGGGCTGGATCTCATCCGGCCGTTCGTGTTCGTGGATACGCTTCGTCAGGTCAGCTTCAGGGCCGTGGTGACCGGAGGACCCCCCAGGGCCCTCAGCGTGATGGGATCGCGGCTTACCGTGGGAAGGTCCAGGGAAGGTGCCGGCGCGGTACATCGCTGGGAGTACGACGACTCCTGGAGCGTGCTCTCCCTCCTTAAGCCCTGGGTGGAGAGGGTTCGGGGCGACTCACCCCGGTCTCCGGTCGGAGGGGCGGTCGTGCTCCCGGACGCCCGCTACCACGTGCTAGGCGGCCGGTGGTCCTGGTTGGCGGTATTCCTGGTCGTCTCCAGCGCTACCGGGGTGGTTGGAGCGTTCGTGCTGAAGGTAAAGATATGATCGGGAGGTAATGGTATATGCCCAAGCTGAAAATCAAGGTAGACAAGCAGATGATGGAGCGGATCCGCAAAGTGGCCAAGGCCGGCGGCTACTCCTCCTACGGGGAGTTCGTGATCCACGTACTAGGCAGGGAGCTGGACAAGCTGGACCCCGACACCGCGGAGTCGGAGGAGGAGATCCGCAGGAAGATGGAGGGTCTGGGCTACATCTCCTGAGAGCTACAGATATCCCAGGTCGGAAAGTTTCTTCCTTATCTCCTCTTCCTCGTCCGGGTGCACGTCGTGCTTGGGTGGAGGCAAAAGCCCGGACAGCTCCAGCTTTCTCAAGAACCGCTGTATCGCGTCCTCCGAGGCAATCATCTCCGAGGTGATCTCCTGGACTTCCACGTCATGGAGATCGCAGTGCAGCGTCGCCTTCCCTATCACTATCACTATTGCTCCGTGTCGGGCCAGCATGTCGCAGGCAGCTGCGGTTCCGCCGTGATTACCGCCGGCTCCCAGCCTGCCCAAGGCCTCTGCGTCGAGCAACTCGACCTTTCCGCCCCGAGAGGTCATCTCCACCTTCAGGCCGTCGGCCAGCTCGTTCGCTCTACTGCCCCCATCGGAGATCCATATGACGACTCCCATTATTCGCTCTCCCTGCTCTTCATTGACTCCAGAAGTATCTCTGCTATCTCCGGGCGGGTGAACTCCGGGGGCGGAAGCTCCCCCCGGCCCAGCATCTCCCTGACCCTGGTCCCGGACAGAAACACGTGCTGGTTCGAGTCGTGCGGACACGTCTTCATGGTGGCCATTCCCTGACATTTTCTACAGTAGAAGGCGTGCTCGAACTTCAACGGAACTATTCCCAGCTCGTCTGCATCGAATCGGTCGAAGATCATCTGAGCGTCGTAGGTTCCGTAGAAATCGCCCACCCCCGCATGATCACGACCCACTATGAAATGGCTGCAGCCGTAATTCTTTCTCATTATCGCATGCAGGACGGCCTCCCGGGGCCCGGCGTACCTCATCGCCGAGGGAAAAACGCTCATGGTCACCCTGGTCTCCGGGTAGTAGCACCGGAGTATGGTCTCGTAACAGAACATCCTGACCTCCGCCGGTACGTCCCCCTTCTTGGTCTGGCCGACCAGCGGATGGAGCAACAGCCCGTCCACCATCTCCAGCGCGCATTTCTGAATGTACTCGTGCGCCCGATGCACCGGGTTGCGGGTTTGAAACGCCACCACCGTGTTCCATCCCCTGGCCCGGAAGAGCACCCTGGTCTCCTTGGGATCCAGTCGATAGCGGGCGAACTCCTCCCATTCTCTCCTGCGGATGGAACGCACGGCTCCACCCACGTAGGTTCCGGAGAGGCCTTCCAGGTAAGCCACCCCCGGATGGGAGGGGTCTTTGGTGCCCAATACTTTCTCCGCCTCGGCCTCCAGATCGGCCTGGAATACGTCTTCCACCAGCATGTCGCCCCACAGAAGACCTTCCTCGTCCCGCAGAGCGACCCTGTCCCCGGGGCTTACTTCCGGATCGTCGGACTTGGTCGAGAGGGTTATGGGGATGCTCCAGCCGGGACCGGAGGAAAGGTGCATCAGGTCGACGACCGATCTGTAATCGTGTCTGCCCATGAAACCCTCCAACGGGCTCATGGCGCCGTTGCCTATCATCTCCAGGTCGTTTCTCTCCCGCTCGTTAAGGGTGAGGGAGCCTAGAGATTCGGCGGATTCGATCAGGTCCGTGGCCTGATCTTCATCCAGCTGTCTGTCGACAAGTCTGCCGCCATGCGGGGGAACGAGCATCGGGGCTGTCCTTTCGTAACGGGAGGAGCAGAAAAGGCGAATCGATCAGGTATTATACGCTCTTTCGATCTCCTCGGAAAACACCCGGTAGGCGCGATCGTCGAAACAAACCAGCATAACCTTCTCCGGCAGACTGTTGGTGGATATATGATCGGTCACGGCGCTGCACGCCACCTCGGCGGCCTTCCGCAGAGGATAGCCGTAGGCTCCGGTGCTTATCGCCGGGAAGGCCACGGTCCGGGCACCGATACGCCGGCCCTCTTGAAGGGAGCTGAGATAGCATGCCCTGAGCAAACCGGCCTCTCCGGAGCCTCCCCCCCTCCATACGGGGCCCACGGTATGTATGACCCACGAAGCGGGAAGAGCGTATCCGGCCGTTACCCGGGCCCCTCCGACGGGGCATCCCCCGATTGCTGCACATTCATCGGCCAGCCGGGGGCCGGCCGCCCGGTGTATGGCTCCATCCACCCCTCCCCCCGAGACCAGGGCCGCGTTGGCCGCGTTGACCACCGCGTCCACCTCCAGGGTGGTGATATCATCCAGAACCGCCTTCAGGCGGCGCTCACCGGATCGGGCCATACCGCCACCTTCCCCTACGCCCAAGTAGTCTTTGCCAATCCCATGGGTAGGTTTCTATAATCTGCGTGTCCGTGAACTGCAAAGGGAGGGAGATAACTGCGCAGAATGTCTGGTTCGTGCATTGAGGTCGTAGACCTGCAGAAGCACTATCCGACCAGGATGGGTCTGCGGAGGATCCGCGCGGTAGAGGGCATCTCCTTCTCCCTTCGCAACGGCGATATATTGGGCTTTCTCGGCCCCAACGGCGCAGGCAAGACCACCACGATCAAATGCATACTGGGCCTGCTACGGCCCACCTCCGGCAGCGTAAGGCTCTGGGGTGAGCCGCCGGCGGCGGCGAAGGTGCGCCAACGGATCGGCTTCGTCCCGGAGAACCCCACCTACGAGAGCTGTTTCACCCCCCTGGAGTTCCTCCGAACCTTCTCGGAGATGCGTGGCCTGGATCAGGGCTCCGACTTCATGCTCGGCCTGCTGGGGAGGGTGGGGCTCTCGGGTTGGGAGACCACCAGGATCGACCGTTTTTCCAAAGGGATGAGACAGAGGCTCAGCCTGGCTCTCGCCCTGCAGTCGCAGCCCGACGTTCTGGTGTTGGACGAGCCCACGGGGGGGTTGGATCCGCTGGCCAGGAAAGAGTTTCGCGACATCATCCTGGAGGAGAGCCGAAGGGGCGCCGCGGTGTTCCTCTCCTCCCATCTGCTCTCCGAGGTGGAGGCGATTTGCGACCGAGCGGTCATCCTCTCCCAGGGAAGAAAGGTCAGCGAGGGCTCCATGGAAGAGCTTCTGCGGAAGAAGAGCCCGTACACGATAAGATTCAGCCTGCCGGGCTCCACTCCGGTCGAGAAACGGCTGGAGGGCGGAGAGAGCGAGCTACAGAAGGAGATCGACTCCATACGTCGCAGGGACGGAACCATACTGGCCGTTGAGAGAACCGGCAGGAGCCTGGAAGAGGTCTTCCTCGAGGTTACGGGTGAGGAGCGATGAGAGCGGTTTGGGCCTTCGCCAGGATGACGGTTCGGAGTCTGCTGCGCAGGAGGACGGTGTGGGGGATCCTCATCGTCGTCCTGCTGGGGCTGATCGCGATCGGGCATGTGCCGTCATTCAACGTCCAGACCGAGGGCCGGTTCGTGCTGGAGTTCGGCCTGTTCGGCCTGGAGATTGGGGCTCTGCTGATGGCTTTGGGGCTGGCGGTCAACCTCTACCCACGGGACAGGGAGAGCGGGACCATCCTTCCCCTGGTCGCGGTACCGATCTCCAGGGGGCAGTACCTGATGGGAAGGTTCCTGGGTTCGGCGCTGGTGCAGATCGTGGCCCTTCTGGTCGGATGCGTCGGACTGATGGTCATACTGATTCTGAACGACCTTTCCATACCGTCCACGTTGCTTCCCGGAACCCTCCTGCTGCTGGTGGAAGGGCTGTTCCTGCTGGCGGTGGTCTTCTTCTTCAGCTTCTGGACCTCACCGCCGCTCAACGTTCCCCTCACCTTGGCCCTGTTCGTACTGGCCCAGATGAGCGTCAGGGAATTCGTGGGACTCTTCCCCCAGGCCCCCTCCCTTATGAGATTGCTCAGGCTTCTCCTTCCCCACATGGACGTTTTCCACGTGAAGGATCCCATAGCCCATGGGGAGTCCGTCCCCCTGCTCTACTTCCTGCTGGCATGTCTCTACGGCCTGGCCTACACCTCGTTCATGCTTTCGGTAGCCCTGGCCGTTTTCAGGGAGCGTGATCTATGAGGTTACCCCTCGCCACCGTGCTGTGCGTCGCGATCCTATCCCTGGCAGCTTCCGGATGCGGAAAGAGAATCGACTACGACGTGGGCGAGGTCGCGCCCCCCGAGCACCTCTCCGGCCCCGACGAGCATCCACACCATCAGCATGACCAGCACGGGGCCGAATCCGCTGAGCAGATGACCGGCGCCCGGGGACACGTACATACCCCCGGGGTACGCAATCATGGTACCATGTGGTTCTTCAACCAGCCCTGGGCGGCTCGGTTCATATGGAGCAAGATACTTAGGGATTCCGCCATTCTGGTGGGACTGGCGATCCTACTTTTGCTGCTAAGCCGGCACGTCCATTCCAGACGATGGAGCTGAGATACAAGAGGTTCCTCCTGCCCACGCTGTCCCTGGCTCTTCTGTTGGCGGCGATACTGGCCGGGTTGGCTGCATCCCGCATGCGCAGCCGGCACGAATCCACCTCCATGGAGGTCTTCGAATCGGGCATTAAGAGCCTTAAATCCATAACGGCCAACGCTCTATACCTGAGAATAGACGATTACCACCATCTGTGGATGTACCAGGGCCACACCTGGACCACCGCCACCGACTACCTCCCCATGATATGGCTGGTGGTGACCCTCAGACCCGATTTCGTCCAGGCCTACGTAGACGGAGCTTACCATCTGGCGGTGAACCTGGACCAGCCACGGGAAGGCCTCGATCTTCTCCGCAGGGGCATCAGAAACTCTCCCCGGAACCTCGCCCTGTACTGGGAGCGGGCGGTGATCTCGTGGAAGGCCGACCTGGAGACGGTCGGCGTCAGGGAAAAGGAGAAGGCGTTCTGGAAGTATCTTGGAATGGTCAGGAGACATCGGGGAGATCCGGAATCACCATGGAACGAGTCCAACGCGCTGATCGGGCTCTCGGAGATATTCGAGACGCATTCCTCCCGGGCGCACAACCGGCGCATAAGCAGGCTATACGACGGTCATGCCGATCGGAACGCTTCGCTGAGAAGGTTCCTCAACCCCTGAGGAACTCCTGGGAGAACCTGAACAGGAGCATGTTCGGCCCGTCGACCTCCTCCCACATCCCGAAGCCGGCCCGACGGGCCTCCGCCAGCAACGGGCGCATCGACTCGTGCAGCACTACGTCGTGCCTATCCATGTCCGCTGCCGCCGCGCAGGCGTTACAGCCCCGCAGGAAATCCCCGGGATCGTCCAGAGAGCTTCCAAGAGGTACGAAGTAGCTGTCGCCACGGGTGAACATGAATCTCGCTTCTCCAAAACCATGGACGGTCATCCTCGAACGCAGCCAGGCCAGGCTCTCCGGGCACTTTAGAACCATCACCCATCCTGCGGGAATGTGGCCGGGAAAACAGGCCAGGTCCTCCTTTCGCAGCTCATCGATCGCCCTGCATTCCCGCCCGGAGGCCAAGGTGGGCCTGGACAGCACGAAGAATCTCTCCTGCAGGCGGAATCCGAGCTTCCTTGAGATGCCGATGCTGATGTCGTTCTTGACGTAGGTAACGAACTCCACCAGCTCCGCCTCGCCATTGCGCATCAGCTCTAACGCCCGGTGCATTGAGTACTCGGCCAGGATTTTGCCGAATCCTCTTCCCCGGTACCGGGGATGCACCCTTAAGCCTTCCAGCCAGACCACCCCACAGGGAAGAAGGGACACCTTCACGGCTCCCACCACGGCTTCGTTCAGAAGGCCCACGTACAAGCCCCCGTCGTTCATCCACCCGGCAGCGACCTGGGCTAGGTAGTCCTCCCCGTCCCAGGTCTGAGAGGATATCTCCCTCAAGGCCGGGAGATCGCCCTCCGATGCCTCCCTGATGTCGAGCTCCTCCCTCTCGATGGCGGTCAACCGGAACTCTCCCCGACCGAGCTCTCCCCCCACTCCCTTCGGCGCTGCTTGTCCACGTACATCCGATCGTCGGCCCTTCTGAGCAGATCACTCAGGCCGGTATCCTCACCGATTACCGAGGAGCTGTAACCGCAGCTCATGCACAGGTCGAAAGGTACGTCCCCGGAGACCTCCAGCTTCTTCAGCTGTCCCTCCAGCCTTCGCCGCAGCTCTCTTTCGCTCAGATCGGACGGGTCCATGAAGAGGACAACGAACTCGTCGCCGCCCATCCTGGCCAAAACGTCCGAGTCCCGGAAGGCGCTTCGGAGAACCTCTGCGGTCTTGGTTATCGCAACGTCTCCGACCGAGTGGCCGAATTCGTCGTTTATTCTCTTCAGACCGTCCAGATCGATGAACAGTAGGCCCACCCCGGCTTCCCGCCTTCTGGATGACTCGATGAGCTGTCGGGCGATGGTCATGAATCCTCTCCGGTTGTAGAGCCCGGTCATGCTGTCCCGCAGCGAAAGCTCCCTGAGCCTGGACTCCAATTCCACCCTGCGGGATATGTCCAGAAAGGATAGGACGTACGATCGCTCTTCCTCGCTCCCCGATCCCTCGTCTACCACCGTAGCCGTCGCCTGGGAGAAGAACCAGGTACCGTCCAACCTTCTACATGCGACCTCACCCTCCCAGCTGCCGGTGGACTCCACGCTCCTCCTGAGGTTCTCGAAGTCTTCCTGCCGCCACAGCATGGAGCGAACTTCGAGATCCTCCTGAGGTTCTCCCACGAACCTCCATGAGTCGTTCGCCCTGCGGTTAGAATACAGGAGGTTCCACCCCTGGTCGGCCACCAGCATGGGGCTCAGCGCGGCATCCAGAGCGCTGTTCTTGCGCTTCATCTCCCTCTGGTACCTCTTGCGCTCGGTGGTGTCTCTGAGCGTTATCAGTATGGCGCTGCCACCCTTACCACTCACCAGGCTGGTGGTCATGTCCATCTCTATGGTCGAGCCGTCCGCGCATCTCACGGTCTGGTCCACGAAGATCCCGTCCATGATCTCCGGAGGTTTTTTAGAGCCGCTCACCGACCGGCTCTCCTCCTCCGTGGGAAGCAACTCATCCAAATCCCGACCCACCAGCCGGCCCCGGCGGTAGCCCAGGACGGCCTCCGCCGCATCGCTTACCCTGACGATCGAGCCGGACAGTGGATCGACCATGACCAGAAGGTCCACCGAGTTTCGGAACACCAGCTCCATCCGGGAGAGCTTCGCCCTGAGCCTCTGGTTCTCCCGTCTCAGTCTGCCCAGCTCCTCGTAGGCCCTGTCCAGCCTTTCGCGAAAGCTCGAGTCGAGGTCATCCATGGCTTCCCCCGAGGCAACGATCGGACACTATTAGATGAGCGAAGTATATCTTCCGTTCCGACCGATCGGGTCAACCCTGCGAACGATGGGGTTTTGACCTGGATACGATGATTTCGTAGTAGTTTCGCTGTGGCTCCGCGCCGAAACGTAAACCGAACCCGAAGGCGGTGAGGCATGGTGGCGAGGAAAGTATTCAGTTTCCTTACCAGAGAGCAGGAGGCAGCGGTGCTGGCTGCCTGCAACCCGGTGAGGACCAGGGCCGGCAGCCTGCTGGTGTGCAAGGGAGAGCTATCCAGGGATCTGTACATAATAACCGACGGCGAGTACAAGGTCTTCGACGACGAACGTGGAGAGGACCTGGTTCTGGCCCTGCTTCACAGGGGCGACATATTCGGCGAGATGTCGTTTCTGGATGGCGAGCCCCGTTCGGCGTCGGTAAGGGCCGCCGTGGACGGTTCGGCCCTGAAGATAGGGCACGATGAGCTTCCGGGGCTTATGAGCAGAAGCCCGGACACTGCCCTGGCCCTGGTTCTCGGGCTGGCCCGAATAGTTACCTACAGACTCCGAATAGCGGACGACGCTCTTTCGCTGTCCATGGAAGAGAACCAGGAAGAGGTGGACCAGGACGAACTTCAGCGGCTAATTGATGAGATGCACCTGTCCGTTCACATCGAGCTCAGTGAGGATTTGTGAGGGGCAGGCTCAGCCCGAACTGAGCATGGCCTCTGCCAGCTGCTCCTTCAGGGCCCTCAGCGCCCGGCCGCGATGGCTGAGCCGGTTCTTCTCGTCCGCCGAGCATTCCGCAAAGGTCTTGCCCAGCCCGTCCACCACGAAGATCGGATCGTAACCGAACCCCCCGGTGCCCTTAGGTTCGCATGATATGCTTCCGCCGATCTCGCCCCCTACGATCAGCCCCTCCGAAACCGGTGAGGTCAAAACGGCAACGGTTTTGAACAGAGCCCGTCTCATGTTCCCCGTCTCCCCCCGCAGGTTCCTGAGCAGCTTTCCTACGTTGTCCGCGTAGCTGCACCCGGCCCCGGCGTACCGAGCCGAGAGAACCCCGGGTGCCCCTCCCAGGCCTCTCACGAACAACCCCGTATCGTCGGCAACCGAGGGCAGGCCGGTGGCTTGGGTTGCCATTTCGGCCTTCTTCGAGGCGTTGGCTTTAAGGGTGATCCCGTCCTCCTCCACCCGCCAATCCGAAACCAAAGAGCTTACCGCGACCACCTCGATCTCCAGGTCTCCCAGTAGTACTCTCATCTCCTCCAGCTTGTCCGGATTCGCCGAAGCCAGAACCAGGGTGCTCATTCGTTCACCACTCGCTTCTGGGCCGGTACGATGCTCTCGGTTATGGTCTCGATCGCGCCGCGGGCCATCTCGGTTAGCTTCTGGAGGGTTACCGTATCCCTCTCCGCCGAGGCCTGCAGCTCTACCAGCTCGCCGGACTCGGTTGCCACCACGTTCATGTCTATTGCCGCCCGGGAATCCTCGTGGTAGCAGAGGTCGAGAAGGCATTCGTCCTCGACCAGTCCCAGGCTCACCGCGGCCACGAATCTCTCGAAAGGGTCTACCTCCAGCTTGCCCTCGACTATGAGCCTGTTGATTGCCAACCGCAGGGCCACGGCCCCGCCGGTAATGGAGGCCACCCTGGTTCCGCCGTCCGCCACCAGAACGTCGCAATCCACTACCACGGTCCTCTCCCCCAGCCTCTGAAGGTCCACGGTCTGCCTAAGGCTTCTTCCCACCAGCCTTTGTATCTCGTGGGTGCGGCCTCCCGCTCCGCCCGTTCTGTTCCTGCGTACCCTCCGGTTGCCGCTTCCGGGAAGCATGGAGTACTCGGCGGTCACCCAACCCGAAGACTTTCCGGAGAGGAACGGAGGAGTCCTGTCCTCCACGGTAGCGGCACATAGGACTCTGGTCTCACCCCAGGTGATGAGGGCGCTACCCTCCGGAAGGGGCTGGTAACCGGTCTCTATCTCGATCTCCCTCAGCTCGTCGGTCGCCCTTCCGTCAACGCGCATGGCACACCTCGCTTTGCTGGCTATTCTCCCACCTCCACCTGGGTCACCAGTGGAACCGACCTTCCCAGGAAGCGTTGAGCTATCTCCTGAAACTTCAACGGAATGTCGCTCACGTAGTAGCTGCTCTCTCCCCTATCCGAATCGGAGCTCAAACCTTTCGATTCCAACATGGAGGATACTTCGGAGGCCGTGGCCTCGGCCGAGTCGACCAGGGTCACAGACTCTCCAACCACGTCCATCAGAACCTTCTTTATCAAGGGGTAGTGGGTACATCCCAGGACCAGAGTATCGATGCCCTCTCGCACCAAAGGCGCCGTGTACTCCTCGACCACCGCCCTGGTAATTCGGTGATCCAGCCAACCCTCCTCCACCAGGGGAACCAGTAACGGACTGGGCTGGGCGACCACTCTGGATATGGCTTCGTACCTCTTCAGGGCCTTCTGGTAGGCACCACTACCTATGGTTCCCAGGGTACCTATAACGCCCACCACTCCATTCTTGGTAAGACCGGCGGCCGCCCTCACTCCCGGTTCAATCACCCCCGTGAACGGAATGTCGAACCTCTCTCCCAGAGCGGGCATGCTGACCGACGACGCCGTGTTGCAGGCAACGACCAGGAGCTTTACGTGCTTCGTCTGTAGAAAGGCCGCGTTCTCCAGGGAGAACCTGACGACCGTCTGGGGCGATTTCGACCCGTAGGGCACTCTGGCCGTATCGCCGAAATAGACCACCGACTCCGCCGGAAGAAGCTCTTTTATGGCCCTTACCACGGTCAGGCCCCCTATGCCGGAATCGAAAACGCCTATCGGGTCGGCGCTCATTCGGTTATATCGCTCCGGGCACACCACGGAGGGCGATCCCGTCCTCCAGGCCGGTCTGCAGGTTGCCCGAGACCAGGAGGTAAAGACGGGTGAAGCACACGAAACGGCTCTCCACGGTTCTCTTGAGCGTGGAGACGTCCATCCGCATGGGAACGTCCACGTAGAGAGTATCGCTGCGGTTGAAAACGTAGACCTCGTCCAACCGGTCGCCGGACAATCCGTTGGCCTCGGCCCACCTCCTTACTATCAACTGAGCCTCGTAGGGCCGCCGGCCCGACCCGGGGGCCTGGGGAAGGGTATCCACCAGAAGACCAGGGTCCACCGACGTGAATATCGAACAGGGAGTGGCCTCCCAAGAGGTTTCCGGGCCGCTTTTCATCGTGGTGTCGGCGCGGGGGACCACGGGCTCCATCTCGGGCAGCATCAGGGTATCCTCGGCAGCCGGATAGGCCTCGGTCCGTTCCCGGTCCCGGGAGGAGGGTTGCGGACCCAGCTTCCTGTTGAAGGCCTTTAATCCCAGGGCGACTGCCGCGGCCAGGACCAGCACTATGCAGAGCTCGATCAACAGCCCTCTCTGGATCCTGCTCAAGCCGGCTCCCTTCCAGCCAGGGTCGTCAGCCCCGGTTTCCGGAGTACTCCATCACCGCGGAGACAATAGCCTCGGCCAGCCGGTAACGGAAGTCAAGGGTATGCAGCAGCCTCTCCTCATCGTGGTTGGATATGAAAGCGACCTCCACCAGTATCGCGGGCATGAAGGCACCGCGCAGCACGTAGAATCCGGCCTGCTTCACCCCCCTGTCACTCGCTCCGGGCCTGGCCACCTTCATGGACTTCTGGACGGTCGCGGCCAGCCTGCTGCTCTGGTCCAGGTACAGCTTCTGGGCTATGTCCGCCAGTAGGAACGAAAGCGGGTCGGTGGGATGGACCGATTCCTCCTCGTCGTACCTTATCGCTCCGTTCTCCAGGGCGGCCACCGCCCGGGCATCGTCCGTCCTGGCCCGGGAGAGGAAGAAAGTCTCGAAGCCGTGCGCCGTCCGGTTGGTGCTGGCGTTGCAGTGAATGCTTACGAACAGGTCGGCGTGCTCCCTGTTGGCTATTCTGGTTCGCTCCCCCAGGGAGACGTAGTCGTCCTCCTCCCTGGTCATGACCACCTTAAGCTCCGGCATCCTTATGCTCAGGAGGTCTCTGGCCATGAGGGCTATCTCCAGCGTCCTGTCCTTCTCGTAGGTCCCTCCGGGGCCGATGGCCCCCGGGTCCCTCCCTCCGTGCCCGGGATCGATGACTATGCAGTCGAACTCCTCCAGCCAGGGAGAGTGGGCGCCGCTCTCGAAAGAAGCCAGAAGGAGGGAATCGCTGTAGGTAGGAACCTCCCGGGTCTCGCCGAGGGTGTCCGGAGGAGGCCCCTCCCAGGCCAGCTTGGGGAAATCGAGGGGCTCGGCCGCCCTCATGAAGGCCAACAGCGTGGCGCTGTCCGGGCTCAGGGCGTAGTCCACGGAGGCTATGGTGGTATCCATCAATACAGATATTCCGGAGGAGTCCTCCGCGAGACGGTAGTCCAACACCCAGATGCTGGGGTCGAGGTCCGGTCGTGAGATGCTGCAGCCAGGCTCGATCCTCAGAACGTACCCGTCCACCTCCACCCGTGGATCGAGTTGCCGGTCGGCGGACAGCTCCAGCAGCAGCCCGTCCCGCCGGGGATACAACTGTAACTCACCCCGAGCCTGCGGAAGAGTCATCAGGAGCACCGCAAGAAGCTCAGTAATCATGCTCGCTCCTTTTCATGGCCGCCCTCATCCTTCTCTGCTGCTCCCTTTTTGCTATCTCCCGCCTCTTGTCGTACTGCCTCTTTCCCCTGCACACTCCCAACTGGATCTTGGCCCTTCCCCTCTCCATATGCACGTCCAAAGGAACCAGCGTAACTCCCTTCTCCTCCACCTTCCTTCTCAGCCGTGAGAGCTCATGGGAGTGCGCGAGCAGCTTCCGCTGCCGGTCCGGAACATGGTTGTCCCGGGCGTTGGCGTACTCCGCCACGTGCATGTCCACCACCCAGAGCTCACCCCGCGAATCGAAGGTGGCGTAGGAACCCTTCAGGTTCACCTTTCCCTCCCGGATGGACTTTATCTCCGATCCCTGCAGCTCTATCCCCACCTCCAGGCTGGAGACTATCTCGTAATCGTACCTGGCTTTCCTGTTCCGGGCCACGATTTCGCCGCTCAAGAGGAACAATTCCCTTCCCGCCGTAGACCTATACCGTGGTGCGAAACATATATCGGACCAGGGGGCATTGACGACAATGGGGCATCTACCTAGTATCGCGCAGCGATCGGGCCGAAGTGGCGGAACTGGCAGACGCGCTGCGTTCAGGGCGCAGTGAGGGCAACCTCGTGGGGGTTCGAATCCCCCCTTCGGTACCAGCATGGCTGCGGTGGCCAAGGCTCCGCAGCCTTTCGTATGTTCCTAGGCTTTCGAGCCGAACCATTCCCCGAGTTGCTTCTCCTCGATCCTCTCGAAGCGGGTGTTGGAAAGGTCCCTTTCGGAGAGAACCGGATCTCTCTCCAGGCCCCAGTCGATGCCCAGCTCGGGATCGTCCCAGGCGATGCCGTACTCGTCGGCCCCCGTGTAGTACCGGTTTACCACGTAGAGTAGATGCAGGTCGCTCAGCGCGGCAAAACCGTGAGCCACGCCGGGAGGAATGAGCAAGCCTTCCGGCTTTTCGGATGACAGGTTCATCGTAATGCACAGCCGGTGGGAAGGGGATGCAGGTCTGACGTCGAACAGCGCGATCTTCATTCTACCCTGGATCGGCAACCAGTAATCGGTCTGTCGGACGTGGAAGTGAAGCCCTCTGACCACTCCCTCTTTGGAGTACGAGCAGTTCACCTGCAGCTCGTCACCGAAGACCGAATCCTTCCATTCCCTCCGAAATGCCTCCAGCATCCGACCCCTGCCGTCCTCGAATGCGGGTAGCTTCAATCTCAGGACGCCTTGGATGCGCTCCCGAGACCTGTCTGGGGACAACACGTTTATCCTCCGTCCCAGGGTGTTGCCAAAGTTTCCAATACAACTAGATTGGACCTCCAGGTGATCGTCAAGAACTCCATTCGGGGACGGAGCCCCCATGACCAGGAAACAGAGGTTCGAGAACCTCTTCGGGATGCTTCCGGTCTTGTACCCGGACGCCCGATGCCTGCTGGACTACGATGGCTCTCCCTTCAGGCTTTTGATCTCCACCATCCTGGCCGCCCAGACTACGGACCGGAAGGTGAACGAGGTCACCCCCAAGCTGTGGAGCCGCTATGGAAGCCCCGCCGAGCTGGCCGACGCGCCTTCGGATGAGTTGGAGAGGATAGTCCATCCCCTGGGTTTTTTCAGGAACAAGGCCAGGGCTGTCGCGAGGGCCGCAGAGCGGGTTGCGGTGGATTTCGGAGGAAGAGTGCCCCCAAGCATGTCCGGGCTTCTGAGCATCCCCGGGGTGGGAAGGAAGACCGCCAACGTGGTGCTGGGGGAAGCTTTCGGAAAGCCGGCGCTAATCGTGGACACCCACGTCCGGCGGTTAAGCCTCAGACTGGACCTGACCAGGAAGAAGAACCCGGACCTGGTGGAACGGGACCTGGCCGAGCACGTCCCTCCGGCCCGAAGAACTTCGTTCAGCCATCAGCTGGGATTCCACGGCAGGCAGGTCTGTCACGCCAGGAAACCGGCCTGTGCGTCCTGCGTGTTCGACGACTTCTGCCCTCACCGGGGAGTGGGAAGAAAAGGCAAATAAGGCGAAGGGCTCCGCGATGGAGCCCTCCTCAATGCGAGCTTTCGGACGCCTCTAGTCCAGGTCGTCCAGGGTAACCGCCCAGTAGTAGCCGGAGTCCGTCATCGGTACATCGAACCTGCTGTAAGTGTCGCCGTCTTCGTCCTCTAGCTGGATGTCGTAATCCGCACCCGGCTGGACGTAGAACGTGAAGGACTCACCGGCAGGAATTATCTCCGACCCCAGCCTGTCCTCGCCCCACGTGGTAAGAGAGCTCTGGCTGCAGTATACGTAGTAGATGGTCCAGTCGCCCAACTCGTTGGCAATGGTAACCGGCGCCGAGCCACCGGGTACCGGGGCCACGCCGGAGCCACTCCCTATGGTGGCCTCCCCCAGATCGTCCAGGGTGACGCTCCAGCTGTAGGTACCGCTTACCGGAACGTCCCACCGAATGTACTCGTCGCCGTCCTCGTCTACCAGCTTGAAGTCGAAGTCGCCATCAGGAACGGTGAAAGAGTACGTCTCACCGGAGTACAGGATCTCGTCACCCAGCCAATCGCCTCCCCAGTCGGTGTCGGAGGTGGAGGACATGTAAACGTACCAGATGTCGTACCCGCCGGTGTTGTTGGTGATTCTGACCGTAGCCGGATAGGCCGACCCGACGAGGATCACGAGCCCCAGAACAACCAGCAACTTATTCATTCCTACCTCCCATCGTTTTGGTTCTCGAACATCCTACTTTTCGGGGATTTGGTGTCAATAGCTCTACGCAGCGCCTCCTCACCGGTTCCAGCCTCGAAATCCCACCGCAAGCATTTCCGGAAATACCCGGAAAGGGCGTGGACCTGTACCTCTTCGTCCGGCTTGTATAATATCCACTACTGCAGCAGAAGGGATTCCGAGCTTGTCGGACGTTTTTTACACCAAGCCCGAGCCTAGTGTGCTCCGGTCCGTCGAACGTTTGCTAAAGGCCCTGGACTTCACCTCTTTGCTTCCCGCGGGGCAGGACGTTCTGCTGAAGATCAACCTGACCTGGGATTACCTCCGTCCCGGCGTGGTAACCTCACCATGGGTGGTGGACGCGGTGGCCCGGGTTCTGGCCGGGCACTGCGGAACGATCCACGTGGGCGAGTCCAGCCAGATCCTGGTGGACGCTACCGATGCGTTGGTCAACACTAGGATGGCAGATGTGGTCGATCGAAATGGACTGGTCTGGCACGATTTCTCCAAGGAAAGCTGGGAAGAGCGCGTGGTGGACGGTTTGTCCTTCTCCATTCCCCGGGTGTGCGCCCGGATGCCGGTCGTTTCCCTGCCGGTGGTGAAGACGCACTACAGGTCCGTCCTTTCCATCGCCCTGAAGAACCAGTACGGCTGCCTGGACGACAACCGTCACAACTACCACTACAGGCTGACCGATTACGCCGTTGCGGTGAACAAGGCCGTCCCCGTCGTATTTACTCTGGCCGACGGCACGGTAAGTCTGGAGGGCGGAGGCCCCAAGCCCGGCAAGCCTCTGCGTACGGACTTCCTCTCGGCCTCCACGGACAGGGTGGCCATCGACTCCTCCCTGGCCCGGGTGATGGGTCTCGACCCCGCCCGAATCCCCCTCATTGCCTCGGCGGACGGGGTTCTGGGGGACGCACCGAACCCCCGCGAGATCTGCCTTTCTCCAATGGAGAAGGTCCCGAGGTACGAGTTCGAGCCGGCCAGACCCAACTTCGTGGCCCGGGTGGAAGGGCTTCTCAGGGGGCGTAGAACCGAGCCCAAGACCGACGGTCCGTTGATGGGCGCTCTCAAGAGGGGTGCCAGGCTGTGGTACCGGATCGCCTACCGCCTTCTGGGCCAGAAGGCCGAAGCCGAACGATGGATGGATGATCCCAGGTATGGCCCCCAGTGGAGGGGGCTTCCAGAGGATGGTGCGGAGTGAACCTGATGGGCCAGCTAAAGATGGGGTTGGGCGCTCTCCTGGCGGTGCTGGGAAGGAGAAGGCCGCTCAACGTGATGGCCAGCGTAACCGATCACTGCCCCAGCCGGTGCTCCTACTGCCGGATACCCGAGCAGAACAGGCCCGACCTGTCCACCGAGGTGTGGATGGACCTGATTACCCAGATGAGGAAGGCCGGCACCCAGAGAATCGGGGTTTGGGGCGGGGAGCCTCTCACCAGGCCGGACATCGTCGAGCTCTGCCGTCACATGAGGAAACTGGGCATCTACGTCAGCATAGACACCAACGGATACCTGCTGCCGGACAGGCCGGAGATAATGGACCACGCCGACCACCTGGTTCTGGCCTTCGACGGCCCCCGGGAGGCTCACGACGCGAACCGCGAGGAAGGAAGTTTCGACAAGGCCGTCAGAGCGTTCGAGACGGCATCGGGCAGGATCAGGCTGTGGAGCATAACCGTTTTGACCAAACATAATCTCGATCATTTGGATTACATCATGCGGACGGCCGATAGGTACGGATTCCTCACCACCTTCCAGACCCTCCATCACAACGAGCTACTGGGAGGTGACACCTCCTCCATGATGCCCACCCGGGAGGAGTACTCGAAAGCCCTGATGAAGCTGTCCCGAATGAAGAGGAACGGAGCCCCCATAGCCAACTCCGTTCGCTACCTGGAGAGCCTGGCCGGCTGGCCGGACTACTCCCGTACCAGGCTGGAGCGGGCCTACCACGGGGTATCTTGCAAGGCCGGTCGGGCCTACTGCAACGTGGACGTCGACGGCAGGGTCTATCCCTGTTCGCTGCTTATCGGAACGTATCCCGAGGCGCTCAACGCCCTGGAGGTAGGCTTCGAACGGGCTTTCAAAGCCACCGCCGAGCTTCCCTGCCAGGCATGCACCGCCTCCTGCTACACCGAGTACAACTACCTGTACGGCCTGAGCCCCGGGGTGGGCCTGGAATGGCACCGGGCCGTAAGGAGAACCGACAGGGCGATGAAGGAGCATGCCCGAGGAAAGGAACAACTCTAGAATGGAAGGATACCGTCCATGCCCGCTCTGACCGAACACAGAACCAGGGAGCTGCTGGGAACCGAGAAGCTGCCCATGGTAAAGGGCACCTTCCTGCCTCGGGGCGAGGCTCCGGAGCAGCCCTTGCCCGTTCCCGCCTACCTCAAGGCCCAGATCCCGGGAGTCACCAGCAGGGCGAGCAAGGGGCTGGTCAGGCTGGTCGAGGAAGCCGAGGAGCTATCGGTCGGGCTGAGGGATATCCAGAGCAGGGCGGAAGATGCCAATCTGGAAGGGGTCCTGGTTACCGAGCCCGTAGATCTTTACGCCGAGTACTACGCCGCCTGCACGCTGGAGCTGGGCGGAGAAGGCCGTCCGGCGGGCGGGCTACTTCTGTTCAACCCCAGGGGGGGCAGCGGCGTCGAGGAGAGGGCCGACAGCCTGGTCAGGATCGATTTCTCGCTACAAACTCCCCCTTCGGCCGCCCGAATAGAGAAGAGCATTCCCCGGATCAAGGGGGGAGAAAGATTGTGCGAGTTCCTTCAGAGCATGGTCAGCGTCTTTTGCAGGTTCAAGCTGCTGGTGCTGGAGGTCAATCCCATAGGCGTAACCAAAGACGGAAACCCCCTGGTTGTGGATTGCAGGGCCGAGTACGAGACTCGCGCAGTCCCCGAGGACCACAGCTCGCTGTTCGGGGTCCGGACATCCAGAGCCTCCGATCTAACCTCCCTGGAGAGGACCGTGGAGCGGATAAACCAGCAGGACCCCTCGGGAACCGGCTTCTTCAGACAGAACCGAGAGCCGGCCCCGGAAGGCTCGTGGAAGGTGGCCACCAACCTCTGCGGCGGAGGGGGCAAGATGCTCTGGGAAATGGCCACCGGGAACAGAAGGGACCTGTACGCCCTCAACGAGTCGGATACCTCCGGCGGCCTCTCGGCCTTCAAGAGCTATCGCATACTGAGGGTGATTCTCTCTCAGGAGAACGCGCAGGTTCTGCTTCTGACCGGATCCGGAATGGCCTTCCAGAACCAGCATCATCTGGCGGCGGCGGTATGGAAGGCCCTGCGGGGGTCCCCCACCCCGCTTCCCTCGCTGCTGCGTTTCGGCGGAACGGACGAGGACCTGGCCCATCGCCTTTTCGAGCGGGTATCGCCCTCCCTTCCCGTACAGGTCGGACATTACCCGGCCACGGTGTTCCCCAACGCTATGGTAGACGATATACCGGAGGTCGCGGTAGACTCCAGGGAGGCTGTCGATACGCCTCCGCCCCCTCCCGGCGACCCCGTCTTCAGCGTAGAAAATCCCCCCGGGGATTTCTACTTCTACCCCGAGAGATGTGACGGAAAGCGTCCCGGATGCGTGGACGTCTGTCCCACCGGGTTTCTGCAGTGGGACCGGGAACGGCAAACCATCGTTCCCTCCCCCGAGGCCCGGTGCATCGGATGTCTGATGTGCGAGACCCACGCTATCCTGGAAGGGGAGTCTGAACTGCTGATCCACCTGCGCATACCATGGGAGACGGCCCAATGAGCGGTCTGCTGGAGCATCTGTGCGGAATATCCGAGCCCCGGGTCCTGGTGTTCGGCATGACCGGGCGGCAGGGAAGAAGAAGCTCCCGGTTGATGACCGGCTTCGGTACCAGGATCCTGGCGGGTTGTACCCCCGGCAAGGGCGGCCAGGAGGTGGATGGAACTCCGGTGTTCGACAACGCGGCGGAGGCCCTGGAACGTTTCCCGGACCTTAACGCCGCGGTTCTTTTCGTCCCGGCGCGGGCGGTTCTCTCCGCCGCATCGGAGGCCTTGGAGGCCGGTATCAAGTTCCTGGTCGTCACGGCCGACGGCGTGCCCACCCACGATGCTATAGTCGTTGCGGAAAGGGCCCGGCCTCACCAGGCCAAATTTTTGGGGCCCAATACGGTAGGTATGGTAGACACCTCGGGCTACCTCTTCGGAATGCTGGGCGGAAGGACCAGCTGGGCCCGAAAGAGCTACCAGCCCGGTTGCATAGGGGTCATCTCCCGCTCCGGCGGCCTCTCCCAGCTTCTGGGCGCGTTCCATTGTCGCCCCCACCTGCCAGCTCCCCGGCCCGACGGTACCTACGGACCGGTCTGGGGCGAGCAGCCTCCGGGGGTCTCCGCGGTGGTCTGCATAGGCGGTGATCCGGTTCCCGGCGTATCCATGCTGGATGCCGCCAGGGCCTTCCAGGCGGACACCAGGACCAGGGTAATCGCGGTCTACGGAGAGACCGGGACCAGGCAGGAGAACGACCTGGCCGGGGCGGTCGCGGCCGGTGAGATAACCAAACCGGTGGTGGTCTTCCTGGGCGGGAAGTTCACCAAGTCCGGCGTGGCCCAGAGCCACGCGGGGGCCATAGTCCGGGCCGAGGCGGACACGTACTCCGCCAAGAGACGGCTCCTGGAGGAGGCTGGAGCCGCAGTCGTGGAGCGTCCAGACGCAGTCTTCGGCCGGGTGGCTTCCCTGCTGGGGCTACTCCCCGCCGACTGAGGCTACCTGACTACCACCAGCCTGTGGACCTGGCGCAGATTGCCCTCCGCCCTGGCCTCTATAAGATAGGTTCCGGAGGGCAACGAGGTTACGTCGATGGTACATCTCCCTCCGACCAGATCTTTGTCCATCATCAGCCTGCCGCTGAGATCGAAGATCAGCACCGACCCGCTGCGGTCCTCGACCCCGGTCCACTCGATCTCCGCCCAGCTGGTCGTGGGATTCGGATGTATGGATATGGGCCTGGTGCCCCCACTGGGTGGGGTCGGACTGTCCTCCACTCCCAGCAGAGCCGTAGATAGGATGTGGTAGTAGGGGTCGAAGAGAACCATCTGCGGCTCGTACGGCAGCAGGAAGGTCTCTGTGTCGGACCACTCGTCGTTCCACATCACCACCACGGAGTCCTCCATGGAGGTTCCCAGGACCAGGAACTCCAGGGGCATGGTGAAGAACGTGGAGAAGCTCTGGATTTGATCGACACCGATCGTCAGCTCCCAGTCGCTGCCGGACTGCTGCCAGGAGTAGTCGAAGTCGTAGATCGGGTATCCCTCGCCGTAGGCCCAGCTGTCAAAGAACCAGTCCAGGGTGTCCCCGTACTCCACCTCCATGTGCTCCATCAGATCAACGGTGGTAGCGGTCCGGAAGCTATGGTGGTCGAAGTAGTGCGCCAGGGCGTTGTAGAAGTTCGTGTCTCCCAACACGTACCTGAGCATGTGCAGAACGCTGGCCCCCTTCTCGTAGGTGGTGTAGCTCCAGTACTCCGACGGCTCGCCCGGGGCGGTCAGGGGAAAGGTCTCACCGCTGCGGAGGTAGGGTATCATGATGTTCTCCACCATGTACTCCGTGTACGCCGAGTCGCTGTAGTACTCCGACCACAGCGCCTCGCTGTAGGTGGCGAAGCCCTCGGAGAGCCATACGTCGGACCACTCGGCCTCGGTGACGCAGTCTCCCCACCACATATGGCTCATCTCATGGGCGAAAAGATGGTTCCAGTTGGTCGTCCCGTTTATGGAGGAGGCGATGAGATAGACCTCGCTGGTGTGCTCCATGCTGCCCTTGGGGGTCTCGACGTAGCTGAACTTGCAGTTCCAGGGATAGGGCCCGTAGTGGCTCTCGAACTGATCCATCATCTTGTCCACGTCCACGAAGCTTCCCCTGGCGTCCTCCACCTCCCAGGGATAGACGTAGTACTTGATCCAGTCGTAAGTGGAATCGGTAAGCACGGTGTAATCCGATACCGAGATGGCCGCCAGGTAGGTGGACATAGGCTGGTCCAGCTCCCAGTTGTAGACGGCCCTGCCGTCGTGGCGGTCTATGCTTACCAGATCACCGTTGGCTACCGCGTACAGGGTATCGGCGCAGGTTACATGGAAGTCGAAAGTCGCCTTGTCCGCCGGATGGTCCCAGCAGGGGAACATCGCCCTGCCCACGGACGGAGGGTCGGTGTATATCCCCACGCCCATCTGGTAGAAGACGTAGACCTGGAACCAGAAGCCGCCGAACCTGCCCGGACCTTCGTTCCAGGGGGTTCCCCCGTAAGAGACGTAGACGTCGGTCGTATCTCCCGGGTTGAGAGGCTGTCCCAGGTCGACGATTATGGAATCGCCCTCCTGGGTGTAGGACAGCGGCCCCGATGAGTCCCAGACCGAGTCTACCGCCAGCTGAACCAGGTCCAGCTTTATCTGGCTGATCGTACTCCCATCGGGAGTCAGCCTGACCGTAGTCACGCCCTCTATCTCCTCCAGCTCCGGAAAGACCTCTATATCCAGGTCGTAGTGAACGGCATCGAAATCGTGCTGCAGGGGCTCCTCGCCACCGACCGGACCCATGGGCACCAGCGGCCTGCGCCAGGCGGCGTTGTCTACCGGATGCCTGGGCGCAACCACCAGGGCCAGCACCAGCAATACGTAACTCATTATCCATCCTCCCCGTCTTCGAAAGCAGATCCACCTATGAACTCTCTCAATAGACTGAAACCCGGAACCAGCGACTCGTTCAAAGTCCTGACGCAATCCAACAATCTCAGCAGACGGTCGGCCGTGTGGTAGGCCGACGATCCCACGGTCACCTCTTCCAGCAACGGCAGGGCGTACCTCTTCAGGACCGGCAGCTCGTAGGGAAGAGCCGAGTTGAACATGACGTCCGCCTTCTCCTGGAAGGGGAAGATGTACTTCCTCTCCCCCCTCCTGACCATCGGCCAGTTGCCTATGGTCTCCTCAGCGGTGTAGCCGCGCCTGGGGCTGTCCCTGACTATCCTCCGCAGCAACCGGCTGTCGGAGGTGGACATCCTGGTCAGGCGATCGATGTTGAGCTGGGTAAGCGCGGATACGTATATCTTGTACTTGATGGAGGGGTCGATGCCCGGGGTCAGCTCGTCGTTCAGACCGTGTATCCCTTCAATGAGCAGGAAATCCCTCTCTCCCAGACTCACCGTTTCCGTCCCCTCCCGCCTGGTGCCGGAGGGAAAGTCGAAGGTGGGAATCCTAATCTCCTCCCCCGCCAGAAGCCTTCGTATGTCCCGGGCAAACAGGTCCGTCTCAATGGCCTCCAGGCATTCGAAATCCATTTTTCCTCCGGAGTCCACCGGAGTCTCCGTGCGATTCTTGAAGTAATCGTCTATGCTCACCGTCAACACACCGAAGCCCATCGCTTTAAGATAGGTTCCCAGCAGGCGGGCCACGGTGGTCTTACCGCTGGAGGAGGGACCGGCTATCATCACTATCCTCTTGTCCGGGAAGTCGCGCTCCAGCACGTTGACCATTCCCACCAGCTTGTAGTTCTGGTAGAAATGGCTCATCACCACCACCTCCCTGCCCCCGTCCTCCTCGATCCTGGCGTTCAGCTCACTCACCGTCCGCACCCGCATCCTGGCCCCGTGCTTTTCCTCCATGTCGAACTCCCGCGACAACTTGGGGCGCGGATGCCAGGGCTCTATCTCCGGCCAGGAGACGGACCCGGGAAACCTGAGAACGAAACTATCCCGCTGGGGCCTTAACTCCCAGGTTCCCAGCCAGCGGGTCCGGGGCACGCAGGGACCCATGGCGAAGGTGCAGCTGTCGCCCAGCTTGTTGAGCATCAGCGGCTTTCTCCCTTCGCGCCATGGGGGGAGGTCATCGTAAGAGGAGGGAACCTCGCCACCGTCAACCTCTACCCATTCTATGGGCAGGTCCTCGTTGACCACCCGCCTCAGGTTCTCCGAAAGAACCCTGACTATCTCCTCGGCCGAAAGGTCCGGAGCGTTCTCCAGACGGCATCTGTACCCCAGGGATATGGAATGCTCCACCCACAACCGCGATGTGGGAAACGCCCTCCTTACCGCCTGATCCAGGGCCAGAATCAGCCCTCTTCTGTACGCCTCGCGCCCCTCGCCCGTTCCGGCCCTTACCTTCTCAGCCCCGGCTTCGTCAGGCAGGTCTTCTCCCAGGTGAACAATTACTCCCGAGTCATCGATCTTAGCCACAACGTCTCCCGGCGCCAGATCTCTCGTCATTTCCATCTCCCGTGCATCGCGGTCGAGGTGGGAATCCTATAACCACCGGTACCTACAAGTATGCAACCACACGTTCTTCTGACAAGAAGAGGAACCGCGAATGTGCCGGAAAGAAAACGGTCTTCCACTACCGAGAAAGCATAGTTGGCTCATTTATTTTCTCTTGGGATGGCCCTTTACCCCATTACCATTCCCTACATGGCCGAGAATCATCTAACGCGGCGACCGCAAAGATGCGCTCAATCCAACCAATGCCTATAAAGCGGACATAATCTGTTGGAGGTTGTGAATAGCCGAGTTTAATATAGTATTAAAACATCATGCTTTAATACCTACCCTCGTGCTCCTTAAGAATGGGAAACTAAACTTCGTGCGCTTCCTTCCCAAGGTTAACTAACCATATTATGGTGTATTATTGGTTAATCCACTCCGAATTTTCCCGCCCGACGAGGTTTGGGAGCTTGACCGCGACCGGCTCAGTACAGATGATTACTCCCGTAACCTACCGGAGGATGTAATATGGCTCCGATCCTTACTACGATCTGCATCGTTGCCTCCGCCTCCCCCCTGCTCTCGGCGGAGGACACCATCCAACCCGGGGCCACCTGCATATACGCGGTCTCCATGGTGGAGGGCATTGACTACTGGGTCATCCTTCATCTGGACCGTACTGAACAAGACTTCGACCTGGTGGTGGCATCCCGGGAGATGGACCTCGACCGATTCATGTCCCTGCCCTACCGCGAGGATTACCACTACGCCAGAGAGCACGCCATAGCCGAGGGGATCAGGGAAGGCCCGGAAGACTTCACGCTCACCGCTCCGTACACCGGAACGGCCTATCTGGTTATACACGACGTCGGGGAAACCGGTGGAGGATACCTTCTCGAACTCTACTGACCACCGCACCGATTACACCGTTCTGTCCTTGAACCAAAGGGTCAAAGAGCTGCTGGAAACCGCTTTCCCCTATCCGGTATGGCTCAGGGGAGAGATCTCCGGGAATCCCAGGGTCACCGGAAGGGGACACATGTACTTCCAGCTGGTGGATCCCTCGGTGGAGGGAGGATTCCCGGAGGCATCGATAGACTGCGCGCTGTTCGCCGGCTCCAAGGCTCAGGTGGTAAGGGATCTCGCCCGGGAGGGAATCTCGTTCAATCCGGTGGAGGGAATGAGCGTAAGGGTCCTGGGTCGGGTGGACCTGTGGGCCCGGGGTGGAAGGTACCAGTTCAACGTAATCAAGGTTGACCCGGCCTGGACCACCGGCAAGCGCGCGTTGGCCCTGCGGAAGCTTCTGGACCGTCTGCGCAGGGAGGGTCTGCTGGAGAAGAATCCCTCCCTGGAGCTGTCCTCTCTGCCTCTCAGGGTGGGCCTGGTTACCTCCCGGGACTCCGCCGCTGCCAAAGATTTCCTGAAGACTCTCGACGAGAGTGACCTCCCATTCGAGGTATTCGCCTCCTGGGCGTCGATGCAGGGTAGGGACGCCGCCGATACCGTACGGGCATCCCTGAGAGCGCTGGCCACCATCGATCCTCCCCTGGACGTGGTGGTCCTTACCAGGGGAGGGGGCTCACAAGCCGATTTGGACTGGCTGAACGATGAGCTCATAGGAACAGCGGTGGCCGCCTGCCCACGACCCGTGGTAAGCGCGATCGGACACGAGATAGACAGCACTCTTCCCGATTATGCGGCCCACACCTGCGCCAAGACCCCCACCCATGCCGCCTCCCTCCTGGTCGATCATGTCGGGGGATTCCTGACCGACGTGGAGTCGCTGGCGTCCCTCCTGCAAAGCATCTGCCTACCCAGGTTGGCCGGGGCGTCGTCATCGCTGAAGGCGACGGCGGAAAGACTGAGGGAACTGACAGAGATCGGGATCAGGACGGACCTGGCCGGTCTGGACGGCCTGCTCCACCGGCTGGGCGACTCCGTCGCCGGGGAGATCCGGGGGATGGAGAAACGAGTGGACACGGAGGTGGAGCGACTGGCTTACCTGGTTCCGGCGGGCAGGATGGACATGGAACGGCAAAGGCTCCACTCCCTCGGGGAAAGGCTGGAGAGCGCTCTCCGTCAGAGGATCTCCGAACAGCGGCTTCTCACGGAAAGGCTGGAATCGGAGGTCCGCAGGAGGAGCCCGGAGGACATGCTGGCTCTGGGCTGGTCCGTGGTTCGCCGCTCCGACGGCACGCTGGTCAGAAGCGTCAGTGGGATAGGCGAGGGTGACCGGTTGGACGTAACCGTTTCCGACGGTAGCGTATCCACCAGAGTAGAAAACGTATCGGAAGAGAAGGCGGGAGAGGTGGAATGACCGACGACAGCGAAGAGCGTTACGAGGATCAGATGGAGGAGCTCACCCGGATAGTCGACCAGATAGGAAGAAGTGACTGCCCCATAGACGAGCTGGAGAGCAAGGTCAAGCGGGCGGCAGAGTTGATAAAATCGCTCCGCAAACGCCTGCGGGACACGGAGATGACCGTTAAGGAAGTACTGGCAGACCTGCAGCCAGATGCCGCGGCCGGCAAGGAAGAGGACTAGCCCTGCCCCCATGAGGGGCATGATTGCAGGCACTCAGCGATCGCAGACCCTCTCCAGGCTGCCCATGTGCGTCCAGCCGTCGGCGCCGGTTATTCTGACCTCCGCGAAACTGCCCGGATCCAGGGAAGGTTCCTCCAGCACCACCACCCGGTTCCCTTCCGTCCTGCCGATCCGTTGTCCGGGCATCTTGCCCTCTCCCGTCACCAATACTTTCCTGTGGCCGCCCACCAGCCGGCGGGATCTGCGTAGGGTGATACCTCGCTGAACCTCCTGTAGAACGTGCAGACGCCCCAGCCTCTCCTCCTCCGGCACGGCGTTCTCCATTCCGCAGGCACGGGTGCCTTTCCGCTCCGAGTAGCGGAACAGGAACGCGTAATCGAACGCCACCTCCTCCAGCAACGTCACGCTGCTACGGAAATCCTCCTCGGTCTCCCCGGGAAAGCCGGCCATCATGTCCGTGGAGATAACCACGTCCGGTACGGCCCGCCGCAGCATTCGGACCTTGGAGAGGTAATCCTCCCTGGTATAGCCCCTGCCCATCCTCCGCAGTATCTCAGAGCTTCCCGACTGTACGGGTAGATGTACCTGGTTGCAGACGTTGGGCCTTGCGGCGATGACCTCCACCAGGTTCTGGGAGAAATCCTTGGGATGGCTGGTGACGAATCTCACCCACATTCTTCCCGCACGCTCCGCGACCGAGTCCAGCAGCCGGGGGAATCCGGTTCCCCGGTAGCGGTAGGAGTTCACGTTCTGACCCAGCAGCGCAACCTCGCCGAAGCCCCTCTCACGGAGCTCCTCCACCTCTGCCAGGATCATCGAAAAGCTTCGGCTTCTCTCCCTTCCCCTCACCAACGGGACTATGCAGTACGCGCAGTAGTTGTCACAGCCCCGCATCACGGTCACGAACGCCCTGGGAAAAGCCCTTCCCACCGAAGGCACGTTCTCGTAATGCTCCCGGCGTGATTGCGCGACCGCTTCCCGGGTACCCGAACGGATAAGGCCCGGCAGATCCCTGTAGCAATCGGGCCCGACCACCAGGTCCAGCCCGGGAAATCTGTCCAGTAGATCGTCTCCGTGCTCCCGAGCCACGCAGCCGCACAGGCAGATGCATGATGGACCCCCGGCCTTCTTTCTCAGAGATGCCAGCTGGGTAAGCCTTCCCAGCACCCTGGTCTCCGCATGCTCCCTGACCGCACAACTCACCAGCAGGATCACGTCCGCGGTCCGCGAATCCTCGGTCTCCTGCAGACCGGCCTCTTCCAGTATGCCCCGGATCAGCTCGGCGTCCCGGACGTTCATCTGGCATCCGTACACATCGATGAAATAGCTGCCGGGGGAAGCAGACATCTATCCGGGTACCACGAGCTCCATGGCTATGCCCGCCAGTATCGGTATGCGCAGGTTGTCGTCCAGTGGAAGGTCCACCAGCTCGGCCAGGGTGGCCGTCACCGATCCCGCCAGAAGACCCAGTGGAGTGAGGTTCCAGCCCATCACCGGATTGAGAAGGAGCAGGAAGACACTGATCAGAAGACAGGAGATCAGGGCGGCGAGGCTACCCTCCAGGGTCCTTCCTCCCACCAGGCTCACTCGTCCCCAGTTCCTTCCTACTAGGGCTGCCGCGCTGTCACCCAGGCTCAGGTACGCCAGGGCCGCCACCGCGATCTCCTGGCGAAACACGAAAACGGTGAGAGCGGCGGAGGCCACCACTATGGTGGAGGCGGTCATGGAGCCTTCCTCCTCCCGCCTTCTGAGCATTTTCCCGAAAACGGCCAGAAAAAGGCTCTTGAAGGGTCTGTGATGGGCCTTTAACAGATCGAACATAAGGAGGGCCAGGGCTATGGCGGCCAGGATCATGACCACCAGGGTCTTGCTCATGAGAGCAACGGCCACGGGGATCACTATGGATCCTACGTGAATCGCTTTGCGAAGGACCTCTCCCCTGTACTCGATCATCCGGGGATAGCTAGAATCCCACCCCTAGAGAGACCCGGTGGGTGTTGTCCAGCTCCTCGTGTCCGAGGAATGCGTAGTCCACGGAGACCGGGTGGCCCATAAGGCCGATCGTGAGACCCAGGCCGGCGGTCATGCTTCCCTCGGACGACCCCAGGCGAAGCCCCACCGCATCCTTGATCAGTATCTCCAGGCCCAGATGGGTGTCCAGGCTCATACCGCCCAAGTGGTACTGCGAGGTGGCCCTTCTACCCTCGAACCGGAAGTCCCCGTCCATGGAGAAGGTGATGGAAGAACCGAATCTGCGAATGGGCCAGGTGGTAGCCAGACCCAGCTTCACCGTCGGGGTGACGGTCTCGCTGTGACCGTTGTCGTAGAATAGATAGGTTCCGAAGACGTCCTGCACGGTGATCCCGGTGGAGAGGACCTCGGAGGGCCTCCACTGGGCACCCAGGTCCAATCCCATCCCCCAGGCGCTGTGGTCCATTATCCCTCTTCGAATCAGCTTGACCGAGGACCCGGCGGAGAAGTTCTCCAGAAAGTTTCTGGACCAGGACAGGTAGAGCGCCCAATCGACGCAACTCTGGTAGGTTATTCTGCCCTCGTCGTAGATCAGCTCCTCCCCGGGATCCCATTGCCCGTTGCCCTCGGTGCCTTCCGGGTTGGTCTCGGGGTCGTAGTCGTCGTTGCCGGCGTCTCCGGGCTCACCCGTTCCGTCCTCCCCGAACACGCCGTCGGAGCCGGTGTCGTAGAAGTCCAGCCGGGTAGTGTTGGCGACGTCTCCCGCGTCGGTCCTGAACAGGCTGGCGCCCACCGAGCTGCCTCCCATCGACCCGGCGTAGGACAGATAGTCGTAGCTTATCAGGCCTCCGAAGCGCTCGGAGTGCATCAGCTGAGCCTGCCTGCCCTTCAGATGTACCAGACCGGCCGGATTCCAGTATCCGGCCGTCGCGTCGTCGGCCAGGGCGGTGAAGGTTCCCCCCATGGCCAGGGCCCGGGCCCCGGCACCGATGTACATGAACTCTCCGGCGTACTTGTCGGCCCGCACAAGGCCCGCAAGCACCAGTATGGACGATACGATGATCAGCTTCTCTCTCATTTCGCTCAATCAGGCTCCTGGGTTATCTCCGCGACCAGCTCGGCTATGGTCGCTCTGTCTTCGTCGGCTATGCTGGTGAAGAACATCCCTATACCGTAATTGCCGTTGGGCAGCTGCTCCTCACGGATGACCACCGCCCGGGCCTTTATCTCCATATCCTCATCCTCGATTCTTAAAGCCAGATTCACCCTGGTCAGTTCCCCGAGTCGCTCCGTGCTTACGCAGTATATGCCCGAGGCGCTGAGGTTGAGAGCCTTCACCGGCAGCTCCGGCATCTCGGCGCTGTCTATGCTGACATCGAACTCCAGGTCAGCGCGCGGATAATGACGCCGATCCTCGGTGTTGGATTGGGCCATCGCAACTCCTTACGGGATGAGTACTAGTCTACGTTACCGCCTGGCCTCCGAACCTGTCAATGACCGTCGTCGACAGGGTTTCAGAAGACGTGCCGCGCCGGTCCGGGCATCGTGGCCTGCGCTATCGCGCCCACCAGTATCCAGGCGACTACGGACGCCACCACCAGTATGACCACGAAGCCGACCTTCTTGTTCTCCGGCACTCCTATCACGATACCCGCGGACAAATACAGCAGGTACAGGGAGTACAGCCCCGCCACCAGGGCTATCCAGCCCAGGGCGGGGATGATGTAGAACACGCCGGCCACCCAGGCCGGGGTGTAGGAGTAGATAACGGCCTTGGCCGAGGAGGCCAGGTCTTCCTTTCCCCCGAAGTTGGGGGCCAGCTTCGAGGAAAGGAAGGACACCACGCCCGCCATGACCACCGTCAGCAGGTACCAGAGAATCACGTAAGGGATGGTATACTTCATGCCCAGGGTCACGTGGTGCCCCATGAAAGACCTGCCTACAACTCCCAGACCGATCAGGTGCCCTACGGCCGGGACGGCGGCCAGCACGACCACGTAGCTCCGGATCAGCTCGGGGAGGGTGACGGGCTCTCCGACCGCCCTCTCGAAGAAGTCTCTGGGCTTGGTTATCACCATCTTGACCTTGTCTATGAGGGAAGAGTACTCCATCTACTCTCCTTTCGGGAAGAATCGGACAAAGGGTGGACAACCGCCTATACAACCCAAGGGTAATCTATAAGCATCCTCGGCCCTCTCCGCTAGCCGGTCGGTCTCCCTCGTTGACAGTGCTCCTCCATTGAGTACGTTACGTTGACCTGCGAAAGGGACGTCCGATGAGGCTTACGCATACGCACGTCGATTACATCCGGAAGCTGCTGGCCAGCGGTGCTGTCAATCGGGCCGCGGTAGCGCTCGGCAAGCTCCACCCCGCGGACATCGCGGAGATATTCGCCAGCCTGGCCACCACAGAGACCGCGACCCTCCTCAGCGTGCTGTTTGGCCAGAAGAAGGCGGGGGAGGTTCTGGCCGAGCTACCCGAGGGCATCCTACAGGACGTCCTGGAGCAATTGGAGGACGAGAGGATCGTCCGCATCCTGGAGAACCTCGATCCCAACGACGCCCTGCAATTCCTATCCACCATTCCCGTCGAGCGGCATGAGAAAATACTGGACAAACTTGCCGCCTCCACCCGCAACTCACTGGAGCAGTTGCTCATATATCCCGAAGACTCCTCCGGCCACTGGATGACCAACAGCTTCATGTCCGTCAGCACCACCACCACCGCCAGGGAGGCGGTGGAGGAGATCAGACAGCAGAGCGAGCGGG
The DNA here is from genome assembly GCA_014728175.1 of Candidatus Fermentibacterota bacterium. GTDB lineage: Bacteria > Fermentibacterota > Fermentibacteria > Fermentibacterales > JCC-6 > WJMA01. The sequence continues at coordinate 225,769 of WJMA01000017.1, read as the reverse complement.
TGGAGGCTCCGCTGTACGTCTACGTGCTGGAGGAGGACGGCAAGCTGGCCGGGGTGATACCCCTGAGAAGAATGGTCACCTGCCCTCCGAACACTCCGGTGCGGGAGCTTATGCTCACCGATCCGTTCACTGTCCACGTGCACACCGACCGGGAGGAGGCCGCATCCATAGCTAAGCGTTACAACTTGTTGGCCGTTCCGGTCGTTGATGACTCCCACAAGCTGGTGGGCGTGATACCCGGAGACAGCCTGTTCGACGTGATGGAGAAAGAGGCGACCGAGGACATGTATCGCCTGGCCGGGCTGTCCGAGGCCGACCGCGTCTTCACCCCCGTCTCCACCGCTTTCATGAAGCGGTTCCCCTGGCTTTGGATCAACCTGGGGACCGCCTTCTTGGCCTCCACCGTGGTCAGGCTGTTCGAGAGCACTATAGCCCAGTTCGCCACCCTGGCCGCCTTCATGCCGGTGGTGGCCGGTATGGGCGGCAACGCGGGAAACCAGTCCCTCATAGTGATCACCAGAGGAATCGCCCTGGGAGAGTTGGAGTTCTCCTCCGGCCTCAAAGCCATCCTTAAGGAGGCGGCGGTGGGGCTGTTTTTGGGGCTGGTGGGAGGAACGGCGGCAGCAGTGATCGCCGTGCTGACCACCGGCGGTGAACGCTCCCTCCTCCTGGGCATGGTCGTCTTCTGCGCGATGGTACTCAACCTGGCCCTGGCCGGAATCGTAGGGGCCACCATACCCCTTCTACTCAGGGCGATCGGCCGTGATCCTGCCCTGGGCAGCAACATCATAGTCACCGCCTTCACCGACTCCTTCGGCTACCTCCTGCTTCTGGGCCTGGGGCTGGCCATTATCTTCTAGGCCTAAGACCCTTCGGGAGGTTCGATGTCCCAGATAGGCGTATTCATGGGGGTCGCGGTCGTGGAGATGTACTTTCCCGGCTACAGGTCCCTCAAGGAACGGCGAGCCCCGCTGAAGTCATTGATGGACAGGCTCCGGAAACGGGGATTCTCAGTGGCGGTGGTGGGCCCGACGAACATGGTCCAAAGAGCCTGGATAGCGATCGGCTGCATTTCCGGGTCGGCCTCCAGGGCCTCGTCGATGATGGATGGGGCGTGCCGGCTGGTCCACGATCCGAGGTGGGAGACCGTCGGCGTGGATAGAGAAGTTTACCAGTTCGAGGATATGGAGGTAAGGCGATGAGAAGTTACAGGGAGTACCTCTGGTTCGACACCCCGCACAGGCGCGACTACACAAACATAACCCCCCGGGTGGAGGAACACCTGGAGAAGAGCGGAATCAGGGAAGGCCTGGTTCTGGTAAACGCCATGCACATAACCGCGAGTGTGTACATCAACGACGACGAGCAGGGTCTTTTGCGTGACTACGATGACTGGCTGGAAAGGCTGGCGCCGCACGAACCGGTCGACCAGTACCGCCACAACAACGGCGAGGACAACGCCGACGCCCATCTCAAAAGGCAGGTCATGGGCCGGGAGGTCGTGGTGGCCGTTACCGAGGGCCGCCTGGATCTAGGCCCTTGGGAGCAGATATTTTACGGAGAGTTCGATGGCCGCAGGCGCAAGAGGGTGATGGTCAAGATAATAGGTGACTAAGACTCGGCGCTCTCTCGCAAGAAGTCTTCCACCTGTCTCCCCACCTCATCGCAGGCCTCCTGCCAGAAAGCCGTCTCGGTGAGGTCGGTCCCGAGGTGCCTTTCCGCCAGCTGCTCGGCGGTGGCGCTTCCCGTGTCGGCCAGAAGCGCTCTGTAGCTGTCGGCGAAATCGGAACCCCGGCTCCTGGCCCTGGCGTATATGCCCGTGCTGAATAGGTATCCGAAGGTGTAGGGCCAGTTGTAAAACGGCGCTCCGGTGGCGTAGAAGTGTCCCTTCGAGCACCAGAACGTGGGATGGTACCGCTCCAGAGAATCGCCGAAGGCCTCCCTCTGGGCCTCTCTCATCATCTCGCCCAGCTCCTGGGCGGGAACGAAGCTCCTGCGGCGGCGTGTCTCGTAGAACCTGGTCTCGAACAGGAATCTGGAGTGCAGGTCGAAAAAGAAGGCAGCGGCCCTCTGGAGCTTGTCCTGCAGAAGCGACACCCTGTCCGCCTTGCGGCCGGCCTGGGACAGCGCGGCGTCGACCACCAGGTTCTCCGAGAAGGTGGAAGCCGTCTCGGCCACGCTCATGCTGTACCTGCGGGCCAGGTATGGCTTCTCCGAGAGAACCCAGCCGTGGTAGGCGTGACCCAACTCGTGGGCCAGGGTGGCCACGGACGACATTCGACCGTCGAAGGTCATGAATACCCGCGACTCCCCCAGAACCGGAAGGGAGGTGCAGAACGCGCCGGGCTTCTTCCCCTTCCTGTCCTCCGCCTCGATCCACCGGTTCCGGAAGGCCCTCTCCGCAAATTCGGCCATGACAGGGTCGAAGCGTCCCAGATGCTCCACCACGAAGGAGGCCGCCTGCTCGAAGCTCAGCTCTCTCTCCTCCCCCGGAAGCGGGGCGGGGACATCGTGCCAGGACAACCCGTCCAGACCCAAAAGCTCGCTCTTTCTGGCCAGGAAGCGCAGCAGGGGCCCCGTGTTGGACTCCACCACCCTCCACATTACGTCCAGGGTATCCGCATCGACCCTGTTGTCATCGAGCGTCTCGTGAAGAATCGAGGTCCATCCCCTTCTTTCGTAAAGTTTTATTCTGAAACCAGCCAGATGGTTGAGCACCTGGGCGTGAAGATCCCTCCTCTCCTCCCAGGCTTTCTCCCAGGCGTCGAAGACGGCGGTTCGAACCTCCCTGTCGGGATGCCTCATCATGTTGTACGCCTGGCCGACGGACAGGCTGCGGGTCCTTCCGTCCTCCTCGTACTCCACCCGTGTTTTCCCCACTATGGCGTCGTACATCCGGGACCAGCCGTGGTAGCCGTCGGTCGCCAGATCGTTGGCCAGCGTCTCCAGCTCCACATCCATCCTGTCCCGGGACCTCCTGCGAAACTCGTCCAGGCGGAAGGCGATCTCTTCCATGTCCGCAGACTCCAGGAACGAGGCCCAAGTCTTTCGGTCCATTTCGGCCATTATCGAACCCAGCGCCTCCACGGCGTTGCCCAGCCTGGCCCACACGGAGGACACCTGCTCCGAGCGCTCCTTGGCCCTTTCGTCACTATCGTCCTGCGCGGTGAGGCAGCCGGCGAAAGATCCCAGCTGGGCGGTGAGCATCATGGCATCTCCCAGCTCCAACACGGTCCTTCGGATATCTTCCAGGTCGTCCGGCCCCCGGGGAACCTCCAGTCGGGCGGCCCTGTCCATACAGGCATCGGCCATCTTTACGGCCCTCTGCAGATCGCTGATCAACCGCTCGGAGCCGCTTCCGCCCTCGTAGACGCTCTCCAGGTCCCATCGCTTCGCTAATCGGTCGAACATATCCTCTCCCATCCGGTTGACCGCATTGGTTCCGGGCCAAACAATGCAGGAACAACCGGGGTTCTGTCACGTAGTGCTACCCGAAGAAAGGGAGGGTATATTCTACATCCAAAGACCGGTTCGAGGGCCAACCTTTCGAAAGGAGCATGATGCGCTACCTATTTGCGCTGCTCGCCATGACCGTTCTGACCATTGGATGCGACTCCGACACCAACAACATCAACTGCTATCCCCAATCCGGCCAATACGGGAACCAGCTTACGGTAACCGGCAACGGCAAGGCCAGCGCGGAGCCCGACCTGGCATCCGTCACCTTCGGGGTCGAACTGTCCGCCGAGGACCCTGCGGAGGCGGTATCCGAGGCGGCGGCCAGGGTGGACTCGGCCCTGGCCGCGTCATCCGGGATCGACGTAGACGAAGACGATATCCACACCTCGTCCTACAGCATGTGGATCGAGCCCGTCTACGACCCCGTCACCTACGAGGAGACCGACGAGTTGGCCTACCACGTTTCGCACAGGCTCACGGCCAAGGTGCGGGACATGGACAGGGTGGGAGAGTTCCTCGCCGCGGTAGTGGAAGCCGGCGCCAATACGGTAAGCGGGGTCTCGTTCAGCGTGGAAGATCGTACCGAGCTCCTCAGCCGGGCCCGCAGAAACGCCGTGGACAACGCCGAAAGCAAGGCCAGGGAGCTTGCCGGGGAGTTGGGCCTGACCCTGGGGCCGGCTACCAACGTCAGCGAGTACACCAGCTACTACCCGACGGACTACGGCTACGGAGGATACTACGACGCCATGGGGGAGCCGGCAGTATCTCCGGGTGCCTTTTCCGTGGGGGTAGACGTAACTGTTACCTTCGAGATAGAGGAATAAAGGAGGTGTAGAGGCTTGTCCATGATCTACCTGATCGTTCCGATCCTCACGCTTCAGATTCCAGGCCCGCCACCATCCACCCCCACCGACGCGGTCATGTTTACCTGGGAGGCTGTCACCGAAGGCAACGCCAGGCAGCTTCTGAACACCCTGGCTCCGCTGGAGCGCTCCACGGTTCTGGAAATATCCGGGGCGTTGCTGGACAGTCTTTCTACCATGGACGATCTGAGTCTGGGGCGGTTGTTCGCGTCGGTAAGGCTGGAGGCGGCTCCGGGGGAGGTATCTCTCTGGGAGCCCCTGGATTGCCTGGAACTCCTGGTGTACTCTCCCGCCCACGCGGATTACCTCTCCTCGTGCTCGCTGCACGTGGAGCCATCCAGTCGGGGGGACAGCGCGGCCAGCCTGAAGGCGGTCGTGCGTACCCCGGGCCGAACGCTGGAGTACGGGATCAAGGCGGTAAGGATCGGCGAATGCTGGAAGGTTATCGGGGCTTCGGAGATACTGATGGACGCGCTGGCGGCCCTTCCCGAGCCCTGGCCCCGCATGGGCGGAACCTGAGGTTGGATGTCAAGACCTTGAAATGATCGGCCGGAGAGGGTAACCTAACAGGGAAGATGCTGTCCCTGTACGTCCTTCTCGCCCTATGCTGCAACGGCCGGCCGGTCATCACCGAGGTCATGGCCAATCCGGAGGTGGAGACCGCCGCTGAATACGTCGAGCTTTACAATCCGGGCGATTCGGCAATCACGGTGGCCGGGTTCCATGTCTGCGACGGCGACGCCCTGGATCCGGTCCTGGCCTGGGAAGAGTCCGCCCACGGAGCCTTTCCCGATCCGGACGGAGTGACCGGTACCGATACTATCCCCTCCGGAGGTTTCGCCGTTCTCTTCGAGCTTGATTACCCTGCTCACCCCAGCTACGATCTGCCCGCCGGTACGGTGGTGCTGACTACCGCAGACCACGCCATCTGCAACGGTCTCTCCGCTCTCTCCGATCCGCTGACCCTGTTCTGCGCGGAGGGAACGGCGGACAGCAACGCCGTAAGCACCTACGGTACCCCTCATCCCTCGGACGTATGGGAGGACAGGGACGACGACGGCCTGGATGGAATCCCCTACGATCCGGGAGACGGGCTGAGCGTGGAGCGCCTCTCTCCCCACCTTTCGGACGCCGAGGAAAGCTGGGGGACGTCCGCGCCCGGAGGCTCCCCGGGCGCCTTCTCCCACCTGGTGGACTCCACCGACGCGGCGGTCGTCTCCGTCGTGGTCATCCCCGACCCTCCGGATCCCGGCCTGAGCTTCTCTCTCCGCGCCGTCTTTTTGAACTGCGGTCTGACCTTGATGCAGGGCATCGACGCGACCCTGTTCCTGGACGGCAACGCCGACTCCTCCGCCTCTCCGGCCGAGGTTCTGCTCTCCTCCAGCATAGACCTGGCCCCCGGGGAGTCCGATACCCTTTCGGCCGATACCGTCCTCGCTCTGGGGTGCTACCTGGCCGCGGCTTCCTGCGGGCATCCCTCCGACCGGGATACGACCAACGACCACGCCGCCAAGAGTTTCCGAACCGGCAACGGCGTCCGTCCGATCATCACCGAGGTACTGTGCAACCCTTCGGACGAGGATCGCGATGAGATGATCGAGATCCACTATCCCGGACCGGGGATCCTGGACGTAACCGGATACAGATTCACCGACGGAGACGCGCTGGATTCGATTATCCGCTGGAACCCTTCCAGCGGGGAGATAACCGACCCCAACGCTCTGGCCCGTCCCTACGTCCCCGCAGGCCACTACGCCCTGATTCTGGACAGCGAGTACGCCTCCGGCATGCAACCCTACGACCTCCCGGAGAGCACCGTGGTCCTGACCACGTCCAACACCACCCTGGGGGACGGCCTTGCCGGCAACGACCCGATTACCCTTTATCGCCCCGGGGGCACCACGTCAGAACACGTGGTGTCCACCTACGGAACCCCGTTGGATTCAGACGATCCCCTGCTGCGGGACGACGACGGGCTGGACGGAATCCCCTACGATCCGGGGCAGAACAACAGCGTACATCGGCTGAGGCTGGATGGGCCGGACCGGCAGTCCAACTGGGGATCTGCTTCCTCGGGCCCGACCCCGGGAGCTCCACCCCCCGAGATCCACTCGGGCCCCGACGCTTCCCTGGAGTGGTTCGAGGTCGATCCTCCGATGTCCCCCACGGCCGAGCCGGTGTCTTTGTCCGTCAGGGTCGCCAACCGGGGTAACGCCGAAATCTCCTCCCCAGACCTTCGCATCTGCTTCTTCCAGGATCTGGACGGCGACTCCCTGCCGGGCCAAAACGAACTCCTGGGCAAGGTCTCCCCACCGGGGATGGAACCGTCGGACACTTCCACGGTGACCCTGGAGTGGCTCTCGACACCGGGCTGCACGGGCCTGATATCCCTGGCCGAATGCGACATCGACTCCTTCCCCGGCAACGACACCCTGCGGACCTGTTTCAACCCCGCCAGTCGGGTGATAATAAACGAGCTGATGTACCATCCACTACCCGGCGACCCGGAGTGGATCGAGCTGTACAATCCCTCGGCCGGTCCCGTGGAGCTGACCGGATGGATGGTGGCCGACGCCTTATCCGGGCACTCGATGGCCGAAAGCTGTTACGTCATTCGGCCCCATTCGTTCGCCGTCCTGGCTCCAGACCGGGAGGCGTTCCGGGCCGCATGGCCCGACGCTGCCTGTGAGATCCTGGTTCCCGATGGATGGCCCGTTCTGAACAACTCCCCCTCCCAGGGTGCCGAGTGGGCCGACAACGTAAGGCTTTACACTTCCACCGGGAGGACGGAGGACTGGGTCCCCTACAGCGACTCCTGGGGGGGCGCCGAAGGGGTGAGCCTGGAGAGGGTGGATCCCATGGACCGGGGGTATCTGCCGTCCAATTGGGCGGGTTGCCGTGATACGGGTACTCCGGGAATCCCAAACAGCACGGGTGGGCAAACGGCCGATGGAGAGCTTCTGGTGCTTAGCCCCAATCCTTTCTCACCCGACGGCGACGGCAGGGATGACCGCCTTACCGTAACCGTGAGCCCGAGGGGACCTTCCCGCTTGACCCTGGAGGTCTACAACGTTCAGGGCAGACTGGTTAGAAGGCTCTCCGACGGCGAAAGCGTGAGCGGGACCATCATCTACGAATGGGACGGGCGAAGCGACAGAGGTTCGGGGCAGAGCGTCGGAAGGTACGTGGTCTACGTTCTGTCCGAGAGAGACGACGGTGAGGTAAGGGAGGCCGTCGAGGTGGTGGTTCTGGCCCGGCGGCTATAGGCAGCGCTGCAGCATGCCCTCCAGCTCGGTGATCCTTTCCTCGAAGAAACGCCATCCGGCATCGTTGACCAGCCGTCTGTAGAGATCCAGCGCCTCCCCGGCCCGGTCGGGATCCGGCTGGATTTTGACCATCCAGTACAGGCAGTTGGCCCTGTCGGCGGTATCCTCACTGCTCTCCATAAGGCCCTGCAGAATACCCAGCGCCTCCGAGGAGCTCGTCCTGGATACCAGCCGGGCCCTTGTCTCCAGAGCGTCTCGAAGCAGCTTGTCCATCCGGAGGTCTTCGGCCAATCTCACGGCCCGGTCGCTGCGGGCCCGGGCCTCTTCCATCCTGCCCATATCCAGAAGCAGCCTGGCCGCCTGGTTCTGAAGCATACAGTAAAGCTCGCCCCTCTCCATGTCGGCCATCAGGTCCAGCCCCCGTTCGCATTTGTTCAGCGCCTCTTCCCCTCTTCGCTGCATCTGCAGAGTCACCGAGTAATCGAACAGACAGCTTGCCTGCTTCCGCTCGTTTCCCAGCCTTCGCAGTATCTTCAACCTTTCGGAGTCGTACTCCTCGGCCTGCTCGAACCTTCCCATGAACCTGCTTACCGATGCCAGCCGACCCAGGGCGAAAGCCTTGCCGGCCCGATCGCCCGTACTTTCGCATATGGAAAGTTTCCGCCGGGCCAGTTGCATGGCGGTCCTGCAATCGCCGTCGTCCAGGGCCAACGTGGCCAGGTTTCCCAGGGCTATGGACTCGCCCTTGGTGTAGCTCAGCTCTTCGGATATTCCCAGCATACGCTCGAAGCAATCCCCGGCGTCAGACGGCCTGGACATCTTGTAAAGAACCGATCCCTCGTTGCCCAGCGCATTTGCTATGCCCCTGCGGTCTCCCAGCTCGGTGGCCAGCCTCAACCTTTTTCGATAGCATTCCAGGGCCTCGGCGTAACGACCGCGGGACAGTCGGATGTTACCCAAATTGGTGGCCGCCGCCCCGATCCCTCTTCTGTCCCCTATCCTCTCCGCCAGCTCTATCGCTTTGCAGTAGTACGACTCTGCACCGTCGAGGTCACCTTTGAACCAGTAGGTGTTGCCCAAACCGGAGAAGATCCTCTGGAGCAAGGCGGGGGCATCCAGAGTCTTCGCTCCGCCCAGCGCGCTCTCGAAGCTCTCTAACGCCCGTTCGTACTCCCCCGTTCCCAGGAATAGGTATCCCCTGGACACCTCGGTATCCAGAAGCAACTTCGGGTCGGCCAGCTCACGTGCCAGCTGCAGCTGCCTCTTCCTGACCTCCCTTTCCCGATCGCTCTCTCCCAGGTACGACAGGCAGTCTCCGTACTCCGAAAGAAGCATTATCTCCAGGCTTCTCCGGCCGGCCTTTTGGGCCAGCTCGATTCCCTCCTTCAGCACCTCTACCGCACCGGCCGAATCTCCTCTCGCCTTAAGCGCCCTTCCCAGCCACAAACATCCTCCGGCCCTGCTCGATCGCTTCTCGGACAGCTCCCGGACCTCTTCGGCCAGCCCGGCCATGCGATCCCACTGCCCGGCCTTGTGCAGTGCTCCGATCCTTTCGAAGGCGAAGGCCAGCCAATCTTCCGATACCCTGGGAACGGTTCGCATCAGCCTTTCGAAAAGCTCCGCGGCCTCGTGGTTTCTCCACTGGGAAAGAGCGGCCTGCGCCGCCTTCTTCAGGTACTGGCGCGAGGCCCACGGGTCTCCGGCCTGTTCCAGGTGCCCGGCCAACTCGGGGAGGTGCGGCCCTTCCTCTCCCAGAGCGTCCAGCATGGCCCGAGCCGCCAACCTGTGAAGCCGGCGGCGGCTTCCGGGTAACTGCATGCCATAGGCCGTATCCCGAAGCATGGGATGAACGAACTCGTACCGCTGCTCACCCATGTTTCTCCAGAGAAGCAACCGGCTGCCCTCGCTCAAAAGAGCGTGGAAGTCGTCTGCGTTCCACATGCCGGAGAGGACCCGGGCGTCGAACGGCTGAGCCAGTACGCTCGCCATTCCCGCCAGCAGCTTTATCCTGGTGGGCAACCGGTCCAACCGGGCCACCATCACTCCGGAAACGCTTCCCGGATCGTTTCCCTCGGTTTCGGTAATCTCCACCGCCCCCTCCTCGTCGAGGGAGAGCAACAGCTCGCTCTCGGAGAGGTATGCGCAGAGCTGCTCTGTGAACAAGGGATTTCCTCCCGCCCTGTCGTAGACCAGGGAGACCAAATCCTTTCCGGGCCGGAGCCCTAAAAGCTCCTCCAGGAGCACCGCTGTCTCCTCCGGGCTAAGATTTCCCAGAACAAGCCTTCCCATGGGTATTTGGGCTTCCAATTCAAGTACCGGCATCGTACCATCGTCCAGGGGTCGTGAGGTCACCACCACTGCCACCGGCGACTCTCTCAGCCTGCCTGCCACCAGCTCGAAGAGCCTTTTCTTGTCCGCCTCCACCGAATCCAGGTTCTCCAGCACCAAAACGATCGGGGTACCGCTGCTGAACAACTGGAGGTAAGTGGCGGTCGCTGTTGCCAACCTGTTCAGAACGTCCGTGTCCGCCGCCTTCGAGAGATACTCCGTCATCGGTGTGGTGCCGAGCAGCGCCTTAAGCTCCCCCTCCATGGGAGCCAGGCGGTCGATAGCCGCCGCGGTAGACCTGGCGTCCAGCCCGGCGTCGAAGAGGGTTTCCTCCAGCCAATCGGCCAGATCCGCCGATTCGTCTGGCCCTTGGCGCCCCATCGGTCGGGGGAAGAAGCCGGTCATCCAATCTTCTGTGCCCGACCGCCCTCCCCCGGCCCTCTCGCTCCGCAGAGAGACCACCCTGAAATCGCTTCCCAGAAAGCTATCCAGCTCCGATACCAGCCTGGACTTGCTGGTTCCCGCTTCGCCGTAAACGTAAAGCACACCCGGAGAGCTACCTCCGGCCGCTCTTCGGCAGTGATCGACCAGGACCTTTCTTTCCCTGTTCCTTCCTATGAGGGGTATCTCCTCACCGGATAGCAGCGTCCTGCCGGGTCTCCCTTCCAGGGCGAACACCCGGATCGACCCGGACACCCCCTTCAACGCGTGGCTACCCAGAGGAGACGAGACGTAATCCGGTTCCAGCTCGTCGGCCAGGTACTCCGGCAGCAGAATCGTACCTCCGGGGGCCATGGAAGCCAGTCGAGCCGCCATGTTGACCTGGTGACCCAGCACGCTGTACGTGCATCGCCTCTCGCTTCCTATCGCACCGGCGTATACCGAGCCGTAGGTAACGCCCATCGCCAACCGGGTCTCGAAACGGCCCCGAACCTCCAGGGCGAACTCGACGGCCCTGGTCAAATCGTCCTCCCAGGACCTGGGGGCTCCGAACAGAACGGAGACCAGAGGCCATTCGGATTTTCCCTCCACCACGTTGAAGTACCCGCCGTAGGCCGCGCACCGCTCCATTATCTCCCCCAGGATCCGGGGCATCTCCCCGTCGGGTATCTCGGCCCTGGCGAACACCGATGCCACCGGTCTGAACTCCCCCGGCATGGGCAGGTTGACCAGGTGGTCCGATCTCAGCATTCGGTCCGTGCTCTCCGGTACCACCGATGGCAGCTCTTGGAAACAGGACGGCCGGGTCCAGGAGGCCTCGGGGCTTCGGGATATGGTGAGTTTACCCCGCTCGCCGCGATCAAGGAGGTCGGCGCAGGACCTGACGATGTCTCCCAGGTAGAACCAGGCATACCCCCCTTCGTACTGGACGAAGGACCAGGACAGCCTGCCTCTGTCCAGAGCGGCGCTCGCCGTCAGGGAGAACGTTCCGGTGCTGGTTCGCACCCCTTCCCGGCTGCGAAGATTCTCGATGACGCATCTGGCGGAGTCCTCGGCCTTGTCGAAAGCGTCCGGGGGAAATACCGCCGTCAGGGCGTCTCCGGCGTAGCCGGCCACGAAGCCGCCCCTGTCCAGGACGGAATCGACCATGGGTCCGAAAACGCCGTTGAGGTGGTGCGACAGCTCCTCGGCCCCGCTCTGGCCCTTCTTGAGCAGCTGCTCGGTTACCGCAGTGAAACCCGCCACGTCCAGCAGAAGACAACTGCAGTCCATACTGTCCGAGCAGTTCCCGTCCAGGGGAAGGCTGCACAGATGTCTGGGGACCAGATTCCTCAATCCCTTCCCCCGTAGGATGGAGAGAGCAACCCCTCTATTATCAGATCAGTGGCCCGGTCCTCACTCAAACCGTGGGCCATCAGGGTCTGTAACTGCTTGGCGTCCACGCTGCCTATGGCGGCCTCATGAGTAACGTGGGCCCGCGGATGAAGCACCTCGACGATGGGCACGGCCATGGCCCGGCCGTGGTCCCTGATGATCTCCTTGCAGTCCACGTGGCCCCTGGCGTAGGCGGCTTCGGCCCTCAGGGTGTTCTTAACCTCCGCCGCGGCCTGGTCCCGCACCGCTATGCTGGTGGTGAGAACGCCCCTTGCTCTCTCCCCCACCAGAGTGGCCTTCTCGTGTATCTTTATGCTGTCGTTGCCGCTTCCGCTTATCCGGGCCGACATCTCCAGCACGCTTCGGGCCATGCAAACCGCTTCGTAGTCGATGGCGATACTTCCCGCCCTTCCCTCCAGCAGCTCGAAGTCCGTTCTGAACCGCGCTCCCTCCTCCAACCTCACCCTGGCGTCGGGTACTACCTCCACGCCACCGGCGGATCCGTGGACGTGCCTTTCCAGGTAGGCGTACTCCGCGTTCCTCCCCAAGGTGATATCGGCATCCATCGTATGCAGCACGTCGATTGCGTTGGGGAATGTGCAGCTGGATACCACCGCCATTCGTGAATCCTCACCCAGGTCTATCTCCATGTTTATGCGTTGAACGCCCCTCTCGGGAAGCAGGCCGAAGCAGATCCGTACCGGGTTCTCCAGAGCCACTCCGGCGTCGAGCACCACCCGGGCGTCTACGCCGTCCTCACGCTCGTCCGCGACCACGTTCAGGCCGGGCACCAGCTGGAGCCCCAGCACCTCGTTGCCATGTATCTCGATATGCGCCACCCCGGGGTCGGTGGCACAGGTCTCCCCCAGCGTGGCGTACATCTTCTCGACCAGATCGGTCATCTTCCCCCCTCCTCCGGGCGGTTCTGGTGATCGCAGGGAAGACACTTCTCGCCGAAGAACTTCTTTATCTCCTCGGTCTCGCCCTTCTCCAGAATTCTTCCGCAGCACATGAGGAAGGCATGATCCGCCTGCTCCAAGACAGTGACGCTATGCGTAATCAGAAGCACGGTGGCACCCTTCGCTCTCAGCTCACGCATGGCCTCGAATATCCTGCGGAGAGCCTCCACGTCGATGCCCGAGTCCGGCTCGTCCATCATGACCAGCTTGGGTTGCATAGTCAGTATGGAGGCCAGCTCTATCCTCTTGCGCTCCCCCCCCGAAAGGGTGTCGTCAACGGCCCGCTCCAGGTAGGTGTCGGGGCTGAGACCGACCAGCTCCAACGCTTCGGCCGCCGTCTCCTCGTCGTCCCGCGGAGAGCCGCAGAGGACGAACTTGCGAACCGAAAGCCCCTCGAACCTGGCCGGCTCCTGCCAGGCCATGGTTATGCCCAGATGTGCCCTCTCATCGACGCCCATATCTGCCATGTCCCGGCCTTCGAAGAGAATCCTTCCCTCGTAGCCCCGATAACCGGGAAGACCCATGATGCAGGAGGCCAACGTGGATTTACCGGCACCGTTCGGCCCTACGACGGCGTGCACGTGCCCGGGCCAGAGGTCCAGGGTCATGTCGTCCAGGATTCTGTCACCGCCCAGGTTCAGAGTAAGGTCGCGCACCGCTATGATACTGTCCATTGGATCTTGGATCCCTTCAGCGTATGTAGCCCAGATCACGCAGGGTTTTGTTCTGGATCAGCGGGGCCTCCAGGTTGGTCGGCTGGTAATTGCAGGGCGTAGCCCAGTAGTCGAGGACCAGTTGCAACATCACCGAATCGGTGGGTATGGGATTCTGCTCGGAGGGGTCGGACCGTAGATCGAAGGATTCGGAGACGTCGCCTACGGGGCTCCATATCACCTTGTCCATTTCTACGCGCACCGCGGCCTGGAAGCTGTCCGACACCATCTCCACCCCGCTGGAGGGAACCGGGCGCTCCTCGGGAATCGAATCCCCCAATAGGTCGATTCCCTCCACATGCTCCGGGACCTCGATGCCGTAGTACGTCAGAACGGTGGGCAGGATATCGTACTGCCCCACCACGGTGGATACGGTATCCGGTTCGATACCCGGCCCGCAGATTATCATGGGGACGTGAATGACGTTCTGGTAGAGGTTGGTCCCATGGGTTACGGCGCCGTGCTCCAGAAATTCCTCGCCGTGATCGGCGGTGAAAACCAGGAGCGTGCTGTCGGCCAGACCGCGTGACCTGATCTCTCCCAAAAGCCGGCTCAACTGGCCGTCCGTCCACCTGATCTCCGAGTCGTACAGGTCTACCAGATGCGTGCGCTGCTCGGGGTAGAATTGCCCGGCCTCGTTCGTTTCCCAGTCGGAATGGTCGTTGATCCCCTCACCGCAGTAAAGGGTATCGAAGGGAGAAGGCGGCTCGTAGGGAATGTGGGGGTCGTAAACGTGGAAAACCAGAAAGAAGGGCTCCTCGAAATCTTCCGAGTCCATCCATTGGATCACCTCGTCGACGGTCTGGGCGGCCTTTCCGTGGCCGGCGATGCGCCAGTGGAAGACGTCGAAGCCCTTGGACATCCCGAAGACAGGGCCCAGAAAAGCGACGTTGACGAAGCCGGCGGTGCTGAAGCCTTCCTTACTAAGAATGGTAGCCATGGTGGGGACCGCGGGGTCCAGCCCCCAGTTGACACCTTCGCTCTGGCGGCAGCCGTGGCTCCTCACCGTGAGCCCGGTGTATATGCTGGCCATGGCGGGAAGGGTCCAGGGGGCCTGGGCCTGAAGGTTCTGGAAGAAAAGGCCCTCTCCGGCCAGACTGTCTACCGTGGGCGCGGTCCGGCGGTCGTACCCGTAGCACGACAGGTGATCGGCGGCCAGAGTATCGACGATTACGAGCAGCAGATTGGGCCGGTGCTCGCATCTCCGGCCGCAGGCGATGCAGATTGCCAGCAGCAGGAGCGGTCCGGAACGTTTCGCGAATCGACCCACTTTGATCACCTACTCTCGGATGAACCGGGTCCGGGCGGAACTAGCCGTAAAGCCTGCCTTCCTCGTGTCGCCGGCGAAGCTTTTTGAGCATGTCCTCGGTCATGGCGTTCAGGTCCCACACCGGCTCCCAGCCCCACTCCTCCCGGGCGGCGGAGTCGTCTATGCTGCTGGGCCAGCTGTCCGCTATCTCCTGGCGGTAGTCCGGCTTGTACGTGCAGGTGAAGTCCGGGATGTGCTTCCTTATGCTATCCTCCAGCTCCTTGGCCGTGAAGGACATCGAGCCCACGTTGAAGTCGCTGTGGTGCTTGAGGTTCTCGAAATCGGCCTCTGCCAGATCTATGGTGGACTTGATGCAGTCGGGCATGTACATCATGGGCAGCCTGGTGTCTTCCCTCACGAAGCACTCGTAGCTGCCCTCCTCCACCGCCTTGTAGTAGATCTCCACCGCGTAGTCGGTGGTCCCTCCTCCGGGAAGGGTCTCCGAGGATATAATCCCCGGGTAGCGCAAACCCCGGATGTCCAGCCCGAATCTCCCGACGTAGTAATCGCAGAGGAGCTCCCCGGCCACCTTGGTCACCCCGTACATGGTGGTGGGACGAAGGACGGTCTCCTGGGGGGTGTTCTCCTTGGGGGTCTCCGGACCGAAGGCGGCTATGGAGCTGGGAATGATGACGGTGTTCATATCGAAGTCCATGGCCGCCCGGAGTACGTTGATGGTTCCGTTCATGTTGACGTCCCAGCAGAGGAGCGGCTTCTTCTCCCCCACCGCGCTGAGTATGGCAGCCATGTGGTACACGGTGTCTATGTCATGCTTCTTTACGACCACGTCCAGGCTGGCCCGTTCGGTAACGTCTATGAAGTAGAAGGGCCCGGACTCCCTCAGCTCGGGGCCGGGCTCGGTCTTTCTTCCGGTCGCTACCACGTTGTCGGCTCCGTAGCGCTCCCTGAGGGCCATGGTGAGCTCGCTTCCTATCTGGCCGACCGCTCCGGTGACCAGGATACTCTTAGAATCCTTAGCCATTTGGGCTCCCTCCGTGGATTGTAAGCTGTCTGCCGCCGAGTTCCGGGAAGGCAGAAACTACAAATACCGGTTCCGGCGCACAAGATTAGATCATATCGATACGTCGATTATTCTGGTTCCTACGCTTATCCGGTCCAGTACGTCCCAGCCTTCCTCCAGCCGCCCGAACGCGGTGTACCTGGTGTCCAGCCTTCCGTGCGAGTCGAGCATCACGAAGAACTGGCTTCCGGCGGTGTTCAGACCGGCATCGGCCATCCCCACCACCCCCCTGTCGTAACGTACGAGGCTGCGCTCGTTGGGAAGGGTGTATCCGGGGCCGCCCATCCCGTTGCTCTGGGGACATCCGGCCTGGACTACGAAACCGGGTTCCACCCGGTGAAAGTATATACCGTCGTAGAAATCCCTTTCGGCCAGATGGACGAAGCCCGAGCAGGCCAGGGGGGCGACGTCCCACATGAGCGACACTCGCAGATCTCCCTCCTCCGTATGGATGGTAACTTCCGAAGGCCGGCGCATGGTGTCCGGATCGAAAGGAAGATCGGGAGGTCCCCCTTCTTCCATCTCCGTTGCGCCGGCGGGCCCGCCGGTGACTATCTCCTCCAAAAAGGACAACAGCCGCTGCGGTCTGTCCACGCATTCCGCCCGCCCGGCTATCCGCTCGGCCGTGGTCCGCGCTCTGCCCAGCTCCCCGCTTGCCTCCAGATGGTAAACCCAGACCACGGGCACCAGCCAGTAGGGATCGGTCTCCCACCTTCGGGCCAGGGCTGAGTCCACCTCGAGACCCGAATCGAGCCAGGCTTCCTGCGCAGCCAGACGTCTTCCCGGTTGGGGGTGCTCGAGCAACTCTGCAAGCAGGAGGGAGTCACCCGCCGAAAGTTCCCTTGCCGCACGGTTTCCCAGAGGCCCGGGCATGGAATCGGCGATCGCCGTCAGCGCTTCCCTTCCGTCCGGGTAACCGGCCTCGGCCCTTCTGAGAGCCGCCTGCAGCGCCACACAGGCCACCGGATCGGAAAGAAGGGATATCGTAAGGGCGAGGTCCGCTCTTTTGCATACGGTGTGCCGTACGGCCCAGTAGGGACTTTCCAGGTACGGCTCCAGATCGGCTGCCGGTACGCAGCGGGCCATGTAGGTCGCCCCCAGGGGGGTGAGCTCACCCCCAATGGAAAAGCTCCGTTCTACTCCCACCTCCGACAGGTACCTGAGCCTGACGTGTGCCGGAAGGTTCCCGGGGCAGGATTCGAGGGCTCCCACCAGGTCCGCCCTGCCCAGCTTCCCGAATACTTCCAGGGCCAGGGCCCTCGTGCTGTCCGGCATCCGGGGCCAGGCCTCTGCCACCGGGCGATAAAGCCCCTCCCACAGCGAATCGGGCTCCTCCCAGGCGATCGAGTGCAGAACACGAAGAAGCAGGGAGTATCGAAGGGTAGGATCTTCAATTGCCCGCTCCGGGTCCGGCAACTCTGTCGGAAGGCAGAACTCGATCGCCGCCGGGGTGGATTGGGCCGGTGCGCTCTCTTCCAGTACCATCAGGGCCCAGCACGCAAGCCTGGCCGTTTTCCCGCCTTCTCCCGCCAGTCGCCGTATCTCCCCGATGGTACGGCTCCCGCCGGGGGCGAAGCCGGTCCGGACGGTGTAAAGAAGAGTCCTCCATGGCTCCCGAGACAACTCCTCCATGTACTGCCCCCTGCCGGGAGGCTCTTCGGAAGTACGCCAGGAAACGGGCGACAGAAGCAGGAGGACGATCAAGCTCAGACCGCTCATCGCTCCTCCTCCCAGGCCCGTAAATAGTCGGCCACCAGCTGACGGGCCTCTTCCAGGTCGCTCTCGAACACCAGGACCTCTCCCCATACCGGATCGAAGATCTTCGCTATTCCGTCGTACATCGGTATCTGCCTGCTACGCACCGCAGCCTTGATATCGTTCTGTTCCAGAAGGGCGCTGATGGTGATGGCGTCCATCTCCGTCTCAGCCTTGTACACGACCGCCAGGCGCTCGTCGTCCTTCAAACCGATTACCTCCGGTTCGGGGAACTTTTCACTCCGAAACATGCATTCCCATACGGTAAAGGCCAACGGCCTCTTGACACCGTATCCGGTACCGGGTTAGTGCTAGACCTTGAAAGCAATAGTCATACCGGGGTGCCCTCCGGGCTGAGATCAGACCCGTTGAACCTGATCCGGTTAATGCCGGCGCAGGGAGAGAAGCGACTCCCCGACAAATAAACAAAACGTGTAGGTGCATGAAGGGAAGCAATGGCTACCAACATAGAGAACTCCCTCCGGGGAAAATCGAGCGAGGTTATAGACGCCGCGGCCCGAACGGAAGGCTGCCCTCCCGACTTCATCCTGCAGGGACTGGCGGACGGAACGATAGTGGTACCGGCGAACAATACCAGGAAGCTTCGACGGCCCTGCGCCATAGGGCGGGGGCTGTCGGTGAAGATCAACGCCAACATCGGAAGCTCGGAGGACGTGGACTCGATCGAGGACGAGCTGGAAAAGCTGCGTGCCGCGGTCGCCTTCGGTTCGGACACGGTGATGGACCTGTCCACCGGGGCCCGCTGGCGGGAGACCCTGGAACAGGTCCTCCGAAACAGTCCCCTGCCCGTGGGTACCGTTCCCCTCTACGAGGTTTTCAGCAAGGCGGTCAGGGAGGGCCGGGCGATCCCGGAGGTAACCGAGGACGAGATGTTCGAGGCGGTGGAGGACCATTGCCGGACGGGAGTGGATTTCCTCACCCTGCATTGCGGAGTCACCCGCAGGGCTGTGGAGTTGCTGAAGGATCAGGGCCGAAAGCTGGGAATCGTGTCCAGGGGAGGTTCCCTCCTGGCCGAGTGGATGCATGGGAACCAACGCGAGAATCCTCTGTACGAGCACTTCGATCGGCTGGTGGAGATCCTTCACCGGTACGACGCGACCTTCTCTCTGGGCGACGGCTTGCGGCCGGGATGCATCTCCGACGCCTCCGACAGAGCCCAGATCGAGGAGCTCCTGACCCTGGGCGAGCTTCAGAAGAGATCTCTCCAGGCGGGAGTCCAGGTGATGATCGAGGGCCCCGGCCACGTGGCGATGGACAGGATAGCCGAGAACGTAAGGATGCAGAAGAGCGTCTGCAACGGTGCCCCGTTCTACGTCCTGGGCCCCATAGTAACCGACGTGGCTCCCGGTTACGATGACATAACCTCGGCGATCGGTGGAGCCCTGGCCGCCTGGTACGGCGCCGACTTTCTGTGCTACGTGACTCCGGCCGAGCACCTCCGTCTGCCCGATGCCGATGACGTGCGGCGGGGGGTCGTAGCCAGCAGGATAGCTGCACATGCCGCCGATATAGCTAGGGGCCATCCGGGGGCGTCGGACAGCGACGACCAGATGGCGAAGGCGCGTCACGACTTCGACTGGGACCGGCAGTACGAGCTGGCCCTGGATCCGGCCAGGGCCAGGGAGGAGAGGGGACAGTCGCTACCCTCGGACTCGGACGTCTGCTCCATGTGCAGCAGGCTGTGCGCCATAAAGACCAGCAGAAGGGCGATAGAGGACGGTTAGAGCCAGCTCTCCCTCTGCCTGAGAACCCTGGCTATCCGTTCCGCCAGAAGCTCGTTGCCCCCGGGACTCAGAACCCATCCGGAGGAGAACATGGTTTCCTCAACGTCCCCGTAGCCCTCTCCCAGATAGTACAGGCTCGACCTCTGGCCGGCCATGGTCCTGAGCGTGTCGTCGGTCATGGTCAGCAGATCCCTGAAGATCCTCTCGCCCCTCTCGTCACAATCGACGGGCAAGGTCTCCCTCAGATCCTCCTCGGACGGGGTCAAGGGTTTGTCGCAACACCACACGTTCGGTTGCCAGAAGCAGTAATGGCGTATTCCGTAAAGGCCGGCCAGCTCCTCGAAGAAGATCTCGTTCTGGACGTAGATCTCCGCCACCTTTTCCGACAGCACCTCCGGGCGTACGTTGATGCCCCCGTAGAACGATCTGGCCCCCGTGGTGAAGGATTCCTCTTCATCCCCCTGCGGAATAAGGGCGGTGTACAGCTTTCCGACCGCCGTCTGCCTTCGTAACCCTGCGAGAGCCGACTCGGTGGCCAGCCGACCCTCCTGGGATTCCACCGCTCTTCCGAAGTACCCTATGGGATCGCCCGCCGTTCCGTTACAGAAGGCGGAGAACACCTCCTCATAACCGTCGAGACGAACCACGACCACCGGGTACTCGTCCTTCCTCAGCATGGTCATGAACAGAAGCAGCTCCTGCGTGGATACGTATCCGGGCTGCCCCATGTTTCTGACTCGTACCGGCCTGGATGTCGCGTCGTCCAGCTTTTCCTGGAGCATTGCCGCCACGGTTGATTCGCCCGGAAGACCCTCTCCCCAGACCTGGTCTCCCCCGAACAGCCACACCTCCATGGCATCCACGCTGTCCGGCGGGACCCCGGGCACCTTTCTGAACCCCATGATGTCGGTGGTCAGATCCCCGGTCAGGCCCGGCTTCGTTCTCCTTCCCACGTAGGGCTCCAGCTTGAAGAGCCCGGGGCGGGAATGCCGCAGGACCGGGACCGAAAGCGTGGTCTCCACCTCTTCCAGTACGTCGATAAGGTACAGCGATACCGTCTCCAACACCACCAGCAGGGAGACGACACCTATCAAAACGATACCTATCGCCTTCCAGAAGTTGCCGAACCGGTAACCCAGAAGAGCAGCCAGGATGCAGCCCAATCCGCTTACCAGAACCACGTATCTGGAGGGATATGAGCCCATGGTAAGCCCCAGGGAGTCGGCCAGGAAGAAGGAAAGTATCAAGGCCAGACCCACCACACCCAGCACCAGCTTGCCGACCTTGATCGCCCTGAAACGAAACACCGGGGCCATTTTTCTTCCTTTCCCCAGGGGCTTCCGTCTACCGGCCCTAGTTCGCCAACCTACAGGATGCCGTGCTTCTTCCCCACCTTCACGAAGGCCTCGATGGCCTTGTCTATGTGCTCCATGGTATGGGCCGCGCTGAGTTGTACCCGTATCCTCGATTGGCCCCTGGCCACCACGGGGTAGAAGAAGCCGATCACGTAGATGCCCTCCTTCAGAAGATCATCGGCGAACTGCTGGGCCAGTGCGGCGTCGTTGGGATACTTGCCGAACATTATGGGAACGATGGGATGGTCGCCCTCCAGGATCTCGAAACCCTCCTCGGCCATTCTCCGCCGGAAATACTTCTGGTTCTTTTCAACCCGGTCCCGCAGGTCGGTGGTCTTCGACAGAAGGTCCAGCACCTTTAGCGTACCCCCGACCACGGAGGGAGCGAGAGTGTTGGAGAACAGGTAGGGCCGGGAAGCCTGGCGAAGCCAGTCGATAAGCTCCTGCTTTCCGGTGGTGCATCCGCCGCTGGCCCCACCCAGGGCCTTGCCGAAGGTGGTGGTTACCAAATCCACCTCGCCATGAACGCCGAAGTACTCCGGCGTACCCCTACCGGTCTCTCCCACGAATCCGGTCGCATGCGCGTCGTCGACCATGACTATGGCGTCGTACCTGTCGGCTAGATCGACGATATCGTTTATCGGAGCCATGTCCCCGTTCATGCTGAAGACGCCGTCGGTGCAGATCATGCGGTACTTGGCCTCCCGGGCCTCGGGGGAGGAGAGGACCTCTTCCAAACCGGGCAGGGTCTTGCCGTCGAACTCGTGCTCGCCCTTGCCCATATTGCAGTGCGAATAGATGAACCTCTTGGCCTTGCAGAGCCGCACGCCGTCTATGATGGACGCGTGATTGAGCTGGTCTGCTATGATGGCGCATTCCCTGTCCAGGAACGGGTCGAACACCCCTCCGTTGGCGTCGAAGCAGGCGGCGTACAGTATGGTGTCGTCGGTCCCCAGAAAGTCGGACATCCGCTTCTCCAGGTCCCTGTGGATATCCTGGGTACCGCATATGAAGCGGACGCTGGAAAGCCCGTACCCCCGGTGATCGATCATTTCCTTGGCGGCCTTTAGAACCTCCGGATGGCTGGAGAGCCCCAGATAGTTGTTGGCACAGAAATTGAGGACCTTCTTGCCCCCCGAGACCTCTATCTCCGGTCCCTGCTCGGACTCGATGATCCTCTCCTTCTTGTAGAGCCCTTCCTCCTTCAGCTCCTCCAGTTTGCCACGGAGGTCCGCCATCAGCTTCTTCGACATCTTTCACCTCTCCTTTCGGGTGGCTTGGTCGGAGAAAAGCCACTTTCCCATTCATTGCCATCGATCGGACGGCTTGACGATAACCATACGGAAGTGGATTCTCAAGCCATCATGTCAGGAATAAGCGATACGGGAATAGTCGCCGCAGCGGTCCTGGCCGTTGCCGGGGCCCTGCTTCTGATCTTTTCGGCATACGGAGTCCCTCCCATGGACGATACCTACATCCATCTGGTATTCGGAAGAAACCTCATGCTGTCCGGCCAGCTGGAGTTCAATCCGGGCCTACCCTCCAGTGGAGCAACCAGTCCCCTCTGGGTGGCGCTTTCCGGACCCCTCGCCCTTACCGGTGGGCAGACGGCCGTAACCCTGCTCATGGTGCTGTCTCTGATCGCAGGGACGATATCGCTGCTCCTGGCCGGGTCGGTCTACTCCTCGCTGCTTCTTCTGTCCGGGCCCCTGCTGTTCCATGGCCCCAGTGGCATGGAGACCTCCCTGGCCGTTCTGCTGGTGGTAATTGCCTGGCGCAGCGTATCCCGGAGCCGGCCTCCCGGAATCGGGCAAGGATTGCTTCTGGCTGCCATGCTCATCACCAGGCCCGAGCTTTGCGTTATCGCCATCCCGCTTCTGTTCTCCGCCGGAAGGCCCGATTTAGCCCAAACCGCCAAGGTCCTTCTCCCTCCCGCGGTGGTGGGCATCCTATGGGTGTCCTGGAACGTCTGGGCCTCCGGCTGTCCCCTGCCGTCCAGCTTCTACGCCAAGCAGGCCGGGGCGGTGGGGTTCGGTTTGCTGGCCGGCTTACGCGGTTTGTGCAGGGAGATGGTCATCGTATCTCCCCTTCTGGGGGTAACTGGGCTGGCCGGCATCTATCACCTTCTGCGGAGGAAATGCCCTCTCGGTCTTTTCTCTCTGGTTCCCCTGACCTCCCTCCTGCTTCAGCCCAACTCGTTCTTCCAGATGCGGTACCACGTTCCGGGGCTGGTCGTTCTGGGCCTTTGCGCCGCCGGCGTATCCTGCTCCTGGAAGCGGTGGATGAGAATCCTGATCGTTCTTTCACTGCTGCCGGGCCTTCTGGTGTTCGGCTCCCGAAGGGTGAGGGCGTCCGCCAACGTTCTGTCCATAGACACTCGGCCCGCGCTTTATCTGGCGGAGATCGCGGGGCAGGGCGACACGGTCGCCGCGGCCGACGTGGGAGCGCCGGGATGGCTTACTGACCTGTACGTGATCGATCTGGACGGTCTGGTAACCCCCGAGCGCAATCCCTGTCGCCGGGTGCGGGGCTGGAGCTGGATCAGGGAGAGGGCGGACTATCTGCTGGCTTTCCCCGAGCAGTACTCCGACCTGTTGCGAAATGCCCGGCCCGACCTGGTTCATCTGCGAAGCTTTGAGACCGAGGACAACGTAATATGCGGCGAGTCCCGCGTGGGGCTGTGGGATGTCCTGCCCTAGATGGAGTCCGGGGACGCCCGGGTCAGGGCTTCGTCAGAGCCGTATATGCTCTTGTAAACCTCGTAGTTGTGTGATACTATCTCGGCATACAGCTTGGTCTCGTTGTAAGTTATCCGGCTGAAGAAGCCTTCGGGGCTCTCCCGGCGAGCGCCCCATCTCATTGCGTTGTGAGGCCCTCCGTTGTAGGCGGCAAGGGTTTCCAGCGTGCGGTCGAAGCCAACCGCCACCTCCGACAGGTAGGCCACCCCGTACTCAATGGAAACCTCGGGCAGGTAGAGCTTGTCCGGGGAGTAATCGCTCCAATCCCTCTCCTCGGCCAGGTACTCCGACGTGCTGGGTATCATCTGGATCAATCCCCTGGCCCCGGCGGTCGAGTAGCAAGAGGGCTGAAACGCGCTCTCCTGCTTCATTATGGACCAGGCCAGGAGCGGATCGAAACCGTAACGGTCGCACACCGACACCACCAACGACTCCCACGCCCTGGGGTAGCGAAGGGTCCACAGCCCGCGGGGCCTGCCCAGGTCCTCCCCCAGGGACCACATCCTCCAGGCCGCCGAGGGCATCCTCTCCCAGACCTCGTTGGCCAGGTAGAAGGGAGCCAGCGGCGCCGGCCCTCCCACCTCCTCTTCCGCCCTCAGGTACTCCCCCACCGCCCAGTCGCGCATACCACATCTCTGTAGGATCCTGCCCCTCAACGCCGACTGGGGAGGCTCCGCCGGGCTCACTCCCACCGAGTCCATCCAGCTCTCCAGGTCCAGAGGGCTGAACCGGGGTCTCCATCCGGGCATTCCCAGGTAGGACCGGGCGAAAGACGCCGGAAGCGATCGTTCCTGCTCGGAGATCAGTGAAAGGAGGATCTCCCTGCCCTCCGGGTCGCCCGTCTCCAGCAGCGTTCTCCCCAGCCAGTACCGGGCGGCGTTGCGGTATACGCTTCTGCTCCATCTGTCGAGGAAACCGGCGAAGCTCCGGGCGGCCTCGTTGCGATGCCCGAGCCTGTACAGGCCCAGACACAGGTAGAAGTGGGCGTCGTCGGCCGTCACGTTACCCGGGTGGTGGCTAACCGTTCTGCGAAAATGAGCCAGCGCCTCCTCCCACCTGCCGCTCTCCGTCAATATGCTGCCGCGGTACCAGGGGACGTTGCCCGTTCTGGGATTGCGGGGATAGCGGCTCTCGAAAAGGTCCAGAGTGGCCAGGCCGGCATCCGGAAATCCACCTCTGGCTCTGTCCAGACCCAGATAGAGAAGGGCGAGAGGAGCATCGTTACCTTCGGGCCAGGTATCCAGGTAGCTCTCCAGCATCTCCACCGCCCGGTTGTAGAATCCCAGGCGGTCCCTGGTCCTGGCCGCCAGGTAGTAGAGGTGCGCCGCAGGCGAGGCCGACCGCGAGGCCAGGTCGTAAAGCTCGTTCCATAGACCTCCGGAGTAAAAGGGATCGGCCACCTCTGCGGCCAGTGAGCTGTCAGCGAGCAGGGTATCGCGGAGAAGGGCGTAGGCCCGGGCATGGAAATCGGCCGCCGGCCACAGCTTGAAGGACCGCATCAGGTCCTTGCGCCAGCCGTGCGCCCTCCTTTGACGCCCCACCAGACCCCGAAGGTGGTAAAGCCTGGCCAACAGCTCGGAATCGTCCAGTACTCTCGCCCTGTCCAGCTGGATCGTCGCCAGGCTGTCCTGCGCGGTCAGCAGGGCGGCCTCGTAAAGGGCCGCGCTCCTGTCCCGGTCGGCAGTGCGGGGAAGCCCCACCGGAACCGTCCGGGCGAACCGGAGAGCCAGATCGGCGCGTCCGACATCCAGGAAGGTCCGGGCCGCGAAAAGCGCCACGTACTCCGGAAGAGCAAACCTACCTTCCTCCATGCCTTCGGTCAGGAGATCGGCGACGTCCGTACCCCCCAGGCGAAGGGCCTGGAATGGGGCCAAAGAGTCGGGTTCCTCCAGAAGCAGACGGGCCAGGACCGGGTTCGGTGGCCGGGCCATCCGGGCGGCTCTTCTGGCCATTGCCGCTCTGTCCGGATCGCCTGGGGGCCTGAGCAGGGCGCTCCTCACCAGAAGGGAGACGGTGCTCGCGGTGTCGCCGGCTTCTAGCACGGAGTCGGCGTGACGGGGAGAAAGACGGCTCAGGTCCGGATACGTGGATGCCGAGCCCTCGCGGTCTTTACCGGAAAGGCTTCCGCAGCCCGAGAGCAGCAGAGCCGAGAGGACCCCGGCAATTACCGATCTAGGCATTCTCGGAATACTTGGCGTACTCCTTCTCTACCTCTGGATTGTGAGGTTCTATCTCCCGGGCCTTCTTGATGAGCTCCAGGGCGTCGGAATGCCTTCCCTCCGAGACCAGGGCCCGGGAGTAGGAGATCATTACCGGAATGGAAGGAGTCTCGTCCTCCACGAACCTCCGCAGGAACTCCAGGGTCTCGTCGGCCCTGCCGGCCTCCACCAGCAGCGTGCCCAGCGCCGAGAGGGTCGGCTGCAGCTCCGGGTCCAGCCTCAGGGCCTTTCTGAAGCTCTCCTCCGATTTCTCCAGATCGCCCATGGCCGCATGGATGTGCCCCAGGTTGGTCAAGAGCTCCGGCCGCTCTCCCTCCATGGACATCGCCTTCTCCAAAACCTCTATGGCTTTGCCGTACTCTCCGTTGCTGAAATGCCCGATCGCCTTGCGGTTGAGCTCCTCGACCTCGGACCTGGTAACCGCCTCCTTATGAACCAGAAGAAGCTCGGACATCTGCTCCAGCCTCTCCCTCTGTGTCTCGGAGGCGTCCTCCACCGATCTTCCCACATGCTTTATCTGATCGGCGTTCAGGTCCACCGCCTTGGAGACCTCCTGCAGATGATCCTCGGTCGACTTCCGGAGGGTCTCTATCTCACTGGATACGGTGCTGCCGACCTCACCAAGGGACCCGGGGATGGTGTCGAGCTTCTCCGCCACCAGGGCCGATTTCTCGTCCAGCAGGGTCTTCTGCTCCTCGTTGAGCTTCTCCAGGGAGACGCTCATGCTCTCCGCCCCGGTCTTTATCTCCGATATTACTGCTTCCAGGCTGGTCCTCAGCTCCGGTAGGTCCTTCTCCACCGCATCGCTCTTGGCCAGGATGGATCCCGCGGTCTGTGAGAGATCGGAGAGGCTTTCCTTCAGGGCATCTACGCTTCCGGCGAAACTCTCGGCCAGCTTCTGAATCTCGCCCGAGGTGGCAGAGGTGGCCTCGGTGAGAAGCTTCGAAAGGGAACCGGTTTCGTCCTTCAGGGCCTCCAGATGCTCCAGGCCCTTCTGCAGGGATTGCGCCAGCTCGGAAGTGGACTCCCTTACAACGTCCATCATGGGTTTGCCCTCCGCGGCCTTCTCTCCACCCAGAACCTTTACTATGGACGAGGCCAGCTCGGAGATCTCGGACAGCTTGTCGGAGGTGGCATCCAGCCTTTTCCCCACCGAATCGCCGGTCTCGGTGACCACCGACTCTATCTTGCCCAGCTTCTCGTCGAGGGTCGACAGCCTCTCGAAGCCTTTCTCCAGGCTCTCCACTATCTTACCGGCCTGGTCAGCCCCCGGTGCCGGTGAATCGGGCTGCTGCGGCTGCCGTCCTTCCCCGGCCGGCGGGGCCGGTGGCCGAGGCTGGGCGGGGCCGGCGACCCGTAAACCGCTGAGGGCCTCCTTGAGCTCGTCCAGCTTCTTGGGTAGGTCCTCGGTAATGCCTTTCTCTATCGATGTAACTTTCTCCACGATCGACTCCAGATGTTTGCTCTGGGCGTAGACCACCTGCCCCAACGCCTTGAGCACCTCTTGAGTCGTTCGCTCATCGGAGTTCGACGCTTTGTTGTTCTCTGCCATTTCAGCTCCTAGAAGATCTTTGAGTAGTCAGCCGCAATATAACTTCACAGACCGGAGATGGTACCCAGCCTGTACTCTCTATCCGGGTCTTCCCTGCTCGAGCTTACCAGATGCGGATGCCTCTCTGCAACCACCCGCTTCACCGCCGTTCGCTCCAGTTGGTTGCCGTTCCTGTCCAGCGCCCACATCACCCTGCCCAGGTACAGGCCCTTGCCGCTCCTGCGGTAGCAGGAAAGCCAGGTCGATACCGCTGCCTGCCGTTGGCCGGCGTCCCACAGCGCCCTGGCCCTTAAATCGGATACCTCAACCGGCTCGTCCGGCGATGAGTCGCCGAGCACGGAAAGAGCCTCCGAGGGCCTTCCCAGGAGAATCAGGTGCTCGGCCCTGACCCTGGAGGGCATATCGGTCTTCGTCGCCCTGTAATCCTGAAGACTCTCTCTGACGGTTCCCAGCAATTCGCTGATCCCCAGGTCGACCGCCACCCTGGAAGCCTCGGCGATCATGTTGGCTCTAAGTAGCAGCTTGACCAGGTTCGTCCCGTCCCGACCGGAGAGCTTTCTGTCCCTCTCCCGCAGTTTGTCGTAGCAATAGCTCCCCATCTGCAGCAGAAGGTCTTCTTCGAAGTCCTTTCGGGCATCCATAAGCTTCACGGCGAAGTCCAGGATTATCTCGAGGTCCATGCCCGAACCGGTAAGCGCGTTAACCATGGTCGCCATCTCGTCGGCCGGTATCCCAGCCAGATCACCGGATACGTTCCTCTCCAGGGCCTGACCGAGAACCACCGGGTCTCGGACCGATTCCCACAGGAGACGGGCGGGAAGCCCTCCCTGATTGACCTCGTCCAAGAGCCTCTGGGAGGCCTTGGACCTCCAGTCTCCGATCCCCTCTCTTGCTACGAGGCTCAGTATGGTGGAGGCTTGCTCACCGAATCCCTCCCTCAGGCTGACCTCGGCCAGAAGGGACAGGGCCTCGTCATCCTGGCCCGGCGTCCACCGTTCTACGGCGGATTCGATTATCTGATCGTTGATGCGGACGTCCAGGCTGGGCCGTCGCCTCAGTACATCGGTGAAGGTGCTGGCGTCTCCCGAGGCCGCCGCGCACAATGCCTTGAAGCCGGGGCCCATTCCGCTCTTCTTGGAGAGCGCCCCCGCTACCGAGGGCTCGGCCAGAACCGCCTCGGACAACAGGTCCTCCGGATCACGGGGAAGATGGTACCTGTCGGAAAGCTCCGCGGCATAGGCCAGGAGCTGCCCCTCGCCCTTCCGACGCCCGATCTCCTCCGCCATCTTCATCATGCCCGGTGCCTCCTCGGGCACCAGATCCACCAGGGTCGACGACCTCTTTACGAAATCGGTGTACTGGTCACGGTCCGCGAAGGCCTTCACCAGAAGCCGCAGCGGCTCGGGGTGCCCGCCGTTGTCTCTGGTTATCCTCTCCAGCTCGTCGACCACTTTCTTGCGGCTGGCGACCGGTTCCAGCACGTCCGCCACGCTCTGTAGGTCGTGCTCCGATTCATGGGTCCGGGCTATCAGTATAAGAATCTCCTCTTCCTCGCCCTTACCGTGCTGCCGGGCATCCTCCAGGACCTTTCTGGCCAGCAAGCTGGTGCGTCTGTCCGATGCCGCCTCCGCCAGGTTCTCCAGGGCACCGCTTATGTCGTTCGAAGTCATTTTTCGACAACCCTCGGCCAGTCTCACCAGAACCGAGCCCTCTACGTCCAGGCCGTCTGTGGCGGAGCCGGCCAGCGCTATCTTACCCTCGCTGATGAAAGCCCTGAGCCTGAACAGCAACTCGCCCTCCGGATCGCCCCACCTGAGCTGGGGCACCAGTGACATGCGCCAGGGCTCGGATCCCGACGTACGCATGACTATGTCCGCTGCGTGTTTGGCGGCCTTGCCGTGAGACAGAAGCGGCAGAAGCCTCTCCAGGTCCATCTGCGCGATTGCATCGTCGGGTAGCACCGATATCTCCTCGGCCACCTTTTCGGCCAGGTTCTCGTTCTCGGCCGCGGAAGCCAGCCAGTCACCCGCCTTTTCGAACTTCCCCACCTCGATGGCGGCGATTCCCCCCAACATGGCTTCCAGGGGCTTTGACGGCTCGAACTCCGATTCCATCAAATCCTCGGCCCTGTCCTTGGGAAGATGGGCCCTGGCAACCTCCAGAAGGCCCTTGGATGGAATCCGGTCGCCGTGGAGAAGCAACTCGAACCAGTCGTCGGCGGCCATCCGCTCCCTGCCGGCCTCGGTCCTGGTTATGGCCCGTATCTTCCTGAGGACGGGGTATCGATCCATCAGGTCGTCGAACTCGTCCAGAACCGCCAGGATGTCCTCTCTGGACTTGCTGTCCTTCCTGGTGCGCAGGTGCTTTATGGCGGCCTCGGCCTGGGCCTCGCGGCCCTGTATCAGCATCGCCACCGCCAACAGCGAAAGGATCTCCGCACTCTGCCTCTCCCTCTTCAGCAGCACTTGCAACTGTGCCGTCACCCAGTCCGGATGCTCTTCGACCAGCCTGGTTAGCGAGGATACGGCGTCGGATATGGTACCGTGCTCCACCAAATGCTCCGCCAGTTTCATGGCTATGGCGTTATCCCGGTCCAGACCCTCCTGGAGGAAGTCCCGGCAAACTTCCAGCAGGGGCGCCGACTCTGCGTCCTCGCCGTCGAAGGATGCTTCCAGAGCATCCATGGCGGCCGTCTTCTCTCCCCTTTCCTTCTTCAGCTTCGCCTGGAGTATGAGCGGCCTGGAGCTTCCCGGAGCGTATCCGACCAGCTCCCTTAGCGCGGTGTCCATGTCCGCTCCCAGCTCTCCCTCCTCTATCAGCTGACCCAGAACCCGGGAGGAATCGTCGATTCTGCCGGCGGCTGCCAGGAGCCTGCCCAGATAGACCCGGGATTTCTTTCCGAAGTCTTTGGGTACCAAACCTTTCTCAATAACCGATATCGCCTCGTCCTGGATCTCCTGGGGAGCTTCGAGCAGCTCGGGTACGTTGATCAGGGCATTTTCCACGTTATCCATCTCCAGGTATATCCGGATCAGGTAAAGAACGGCCTTGGGATCCCGCACCCCCTTCCTGGTGGCCATCCACTCCACAAGGAGGGGAATCCTCTCGTCCGGCCTCTGGGCCCTCTGGGTGGCCCTGAGAAGCAACTCCAGGGCGTCGTCCATCCTCCCCTGCCTGTAAAGCCCCAGGCTCCAGGCCAGGAGCCTGTCTATATCGCCCTCCAAAAGCCTCTCCCCGGCGAACTTCTCGGCGGTCTGAGCGGCGGTCTTCAGCGAGTCCATGAGCTTGGACTCTGCCAGGCGGTCGACCCTATCCAAAAGCTCGACGCAACCGTCGAAGTCTCTCTGCCGGATCTTGTTCTGCCAAAGGGTACGAAGCATCTCGAAGGATCTGGGAAACTCCCCGTGCCGGTCCTCCAGAAGCCGGTACAAGGGTGCGGCCAGGTCTTTGTGAACCCGAACCACCTCTTCCACCATCTTGGCGGCCAAATCGGGATAGGCGATGTCCATCAGAAACGCAACCAGCTCCCTGGCGACGTCCCGTTCCTCTATCAGGGTTCCGAAATCCTCCTGAACCTTCGCGGCCGCCTGATCCACCATGTTGTCGGAGGCCATCTTCTGTACGCTCTTGAACAATCGCCTCGATTTGGATTCGAAGATTGCCATCGCTCTTTCCTATTCCGGTCTTATTAGAAGAACTTCCCCTATACTGAGATGCGAATCGTCCTTGGAGTTAAGATACATTATCTGCTCTACGGTGACACCGTACCTCGTCGCGAGGTCCCAGAGGGTATCTCCCTCTACGACCCGATGCTCTATCCTGCCACCCCTTATTATCTCCGGTTCTTCGTCCGTGGCAACTCCCACCTCGTCCGCCGAGCCCGTTCTAAGAATCAGCTTCTGCCCGGGGTATATGGTGGCGTCGGGAGACATTCCGTTCCACCTTGCTACCTCCCTTGAGTTTACGCCAACAGTCTCCCCGATCTCCGATAGAGTGTCTCCGGTCCTGACCTCGTACACTCTGCAACTCGCCGTTGCCGTGTAAGCCGAACGGTCCACCTCCGGCAGGCGTATGCGGGTTCCGGCCACCAGGTCGCCCGATCCGTTGAGCTGCACCAGCTCCTCCCGATCCACACCCATCCCCACCGAAAGCGAGCTCCAGGTGTCGCCGGGTTTGACCAGGTAACTGTCGGGGTTACCATCCCAGGCGATTGAAAAGGCCTCCGCCGCTTTGGCAAGTGGGACCAGAACGTTCCATGTCCTTCTATCAGAAGGGATTCGGGCCTTGAGGAAACAACCGTTGAGCTCCATCATGCTGTCTACGGGAATCGATAGCTCGTAGGCCATTATCCGCAGGTCTATTCCGGCCGGTACCATGACCAGCGCCAGGTCGTCTCCCCGCTCGTCCACCTCTCTGTACGCGCCTATGGCGTGGGACACCCGGGGCAGGAATACCCTGGTCTCTGAGGGCAGCTCGGCGTTCCAGGCTCCCGTACCGGCCGATCTCCGGAGGGCGGAGCTGACCGCGCCCTCGCCGCAGTTGTAGGCGGCAATGGCCCGGGGCCAGCTTCCCAACCGATCGTGCAGGTAGCGGAGGTACCGGGCCGCGGCTCTGGTCGAGTGCTCCCAGGAGTAGCGCTCGTCCAACTCCTCGGTGACGTTCAGCCCGAACTGCCTGGCGGTCTCCGGTACGAACTGCCAGGGGCCCGCCGCTCCCATCCGGGAGAAGCAGCCCACGTTGTAGTCGCTTTCCACCCATGGAAGGGCACCCATATCTCTGGGAATGCCTTCCGAGTCCAGAATCCGCTCTATCATTCTCTTCAGACCCGCGGAGGCGGGAAAGTCTCTGGGAGAGTATCGTATGTCGCTTACGTCCATCGAGCCGGAGAGCATCTCCCCATCCAGGGTGGAAGCGGGGCCGCCAGCGCTGATTCCTCGACCCACCGGAAGACTGGTACGCACTTCCACCGAGGGGGCGCTCCGGTTTATAATCTGGCTCTTGTCGACCTTTCCCGCCCTTATTCCCGAGCAGGTGGGAAGGGCGAGCATCATCAGGGCCAAAGCGGCACGGAGAAGCACGGAAGGAGGGCGGTGCGGATGGGATCCATCGGAATAGTGGGAGCGACGGGGCTGGTCGGTACCAAGATGATGGAGATCATCCATCAAAGGAATGTATTCGACGGATTCCGGATCAGCGCCTTCGCATCCGCCAGCTCCGCCGGCACCACCGTCCAACTCGGTGACCGGGAAGTATCGGTCGAGCGCCTGCAGACGGAAACCATAGAGCCCGGGACCGTACTCCTCGGGGCGACCGAGGCCGAGGTTGCTCTGCGATGGGTGCCCGAATGCGTGGAGAAAGGCGCCGTGGTCGTGGACAACTCCTCCGCCTACAGGATGGACGACGACGTCCCCCTGGTGGTCCCCGAGGTCAACGCCCACGCTCTGGTAGGCCACAAGGGGATCGTAGCCAATCCCAACTGCTCCACCATTCAATTGGTCATGGTCCTCGCCCCGCTCAGTGATCTTTCCCCGATCGAGTGGGTATGTGTCTCCACCTACCAGTCCGTTTCCGGTTCCGGCAGGCAGGCCATGGAGGACTTGTTCAGCCAGGAGGCCGGAGAGGAATGCAGCGAGGGGGCGCCCGTCTACCATCGAAACGTGCTCACCGAGATAGGGACTCCAGAGGATGACGGATACTGCCGGGAGGAGACCAAGTTGATCCGAGAGACCGCCAAGATACTACGACAGGAATTCCCGGTGTTCCCCGCGGCGGCCAGGGTTCCGGTACCGGTGGGACATACGGAGTCGGTAACCGTTTGCTTCGCGGGCCCGGTAGATCCGGAAGACGCGTACTCGGTGTTGGACGAAACGGCGGGAGTGCGCGCTTCCAGCGGAGGTTTATCCCCCTCGGAAGCCACCGGTAAGGACGAGGTGTTCGTGGGCAGGATACGCCGCCATCCCCACCACGCCAACGTGGTCCAATTCTGGATCACTGCGGATAATCTGAGGAAAGGTGCAGCCCTCAACGCAGTACAGATAGCCGAAGAGATCCTGGCCTCAGAGGCGATTTAGACGCCCAGAAGCTGGCCATCGTTCTTCCGGCTCGCACAACCGACCGCCCGCCGTCGTTGCGGGTTGTTAGAGATCCAGGTCGTCGTCTATGAGGTCGAAATCCTCGTCGAGGTCTTCCTCTTCGTCCAGAGAGCTACCGCACTCCTCGCAGAAGAGTTTCTGGGGAGGGTTCGTATGGCCGCATGAGGGGCATTTCACGCCTTCCTCCGTATCGGCCTCCTCCAACTCGAGGTCTTCCTCGAGCTCCAGATCCTCTATCTCCTCGATCTCTGCTGCTTCGGCAGCCGGCTCTTCGATCTCCTCCTCGACCTCGGGGGTGGATGCCGCCGTGCCGCCCTCCACCGTAGCTACGTCGACGTCCTTCAGGACCTTGTTCAGATCTGCCAGCTCGGATCGAAGCGACTCCAACTCGTCGGCTATGTCGTTGCGCTGCTTCTTCGCCTCGTTGAGCTCTTTCTTGAATTCGGCGTCGTTCTCGTCGTACTCCTTCAGCCTCGCCCTCATCTGGAGCTCGTCGACAAGATCGGACTTGGTTGTGTGAAGGCTTTCCTTCTCGTCGATGCTTTTCTTGAGCTCTTCGACCTTCTTTTCCAGGGTCCCGCGCTGATCGTTGATCTGCGCCAGGATATTCTGGAGCTTCTCGTCGTAATCTCCCCTTATCCTCTTGTAGACCCTTTGATTGGTCTCGGCCTTGAGCTTCTCAAGATTCTCCAGTCGGTCTGCGAGCTCGGAGCGCTGGGCCAACAGATCCTGTATCTTGCCTTCCAGGACTTCGGCCATTTCCCCTCCTCTCGTGGAAAAACGTCCCTGGATCCTCAGAATTCAGAACAATAGTCGTCTATACGGGCCTCGATGTCAAGGCGAATATCAGCCCGGATATCGCGATGAAAGGGTCCTCGCCGGTCTTCAGTGCCTCGTCGGTCGACGCGAACAGCTCCACCACATCACCAATCGGGAGATCTTTCGCCCGTTTTGCGTGCTCTACTAGCTTATTTGTCAATAACTTACCCGCACCCAGCCTCTTGGAGACCTCCGATTTGCCGCCCCCCGAGGATAAAATCTCCCTGGCGGCCCGCATCCTTTGCCAGTGGGCGAACAGGAACGCCAACATGCTCGTCGGCTCCTCCCCGGAAAGGAGCAGCGACCAGGTGGCGGCCAGCGAGTCGGCCCTGACGTTGCCGAACAGGGAGTCGCTCAAATCGAAGATGTCGTGGTCTCCCCTACCCGTAAGCACCTCGGCCACCTCGGCCCGGGACAGCGACGAGTCCGGGCCGTAATAAAGCGACAGAGTCCTGACCGCCGAAGCAAGGCGGACCAGGCTACCCGAGGCGTAGGCCTGCAAAACCGTTGTACCGCCGCCGTCAAGCCTCACCCCTTCCTCCCTGCTGAGCCTGTGCGCCCACTTGGGCAGGTCCCAGTCGAATGGATCGTAACATACGTAGTAGTAGGTGGCTTTGCTGAGCTTTCTGTAGAAGCTGGTGTTGAACCTGCTTCTGTCGGTGGTCAGCAGCAGGGCGTTCCGGTCCATGCGTTGAAGATTGGAAAGTAAGACCTCTCTGGCTTCCCGTGACAGGTCGTCCGGCTCCTCCAGAACGATCATCTTGCCGGAAGCGAACAACGACCCTTCCGTGAACATCCTGCCCACGGCGCCCGCGTCCATCTCCGAGCATCTGCCCCGGATAGGTTCCAGACTCGCGGATGAGGAACAGGACTCGATGGCCAGCGACTCCAACCTGTTTCTCTGATAGAGTTCGGTTCCTCCTATGAGAAACGCCTTTCCCTCCGAGGCTCCACGCAGCAGCTGCTCCATCTCGGCGAAGCTCCTGACGCGCATCGCGGGCCATTTCCTTCCGGGCTTGCAGCGTTCCGGGTCCCGCCTTATTGTACCCCGACGTTCTTGCGTACACTCTTTATCTTCAGGGGGAACCTGAACATGCTGACCTGGCTGAGAGACAACGCAAAGATATTCCTGATAGCGGTCATTGTCACATTCGTGCTGCTTATTTTCGTGAACTGGGGTTCCGGGCAGCTTTCCGAAGGCGGGTCCGGAGAGCTGGTGGTAGCCAAGGTCAACGGCAGGAAACTCACTCCCGAGCAGCTGGAAAGTGCGCATCGTAACACCTACAGCAGGATCAAACAACGGATGATCCAGTCCGGGCATCCGGCCCCGGAGAACGAGCTGGCCGTAATGTCGGAGGAGGTCTGGGAGTCGGCCTTCGACGAGCTGGTCAACCAGGCGCTCAGGGAGGACTACCTCTCCTCGCACGATTGGCCCCGCCTTAAAACCGATCACGCGGAGGCGCTCCTCAAGGCCCAGATAGAGCTCTCCGGAAGCGAGGACCCAGAGCAGCTGATGAACCGGTACAAAGACGATCCCAGTTACAGACGCGTCCTGTACCAGCTTCTGCTTACCGCTACGGACATGCGTTTTCCGGCCGACACCAGGCTGCAGTGTATGATGTCCGGAATGCACCTGGAGTACAATCTGCTGGAATCGATGACCCCCCTCAGGGCCAGATACGTCACCTTCGTCAGCTCCCCCGACTCCCTCACCGAGGAGAGGCTCCACAGGTTCTACGAGGAGCACCCGGACCTCTTCGTGCAAGAGCCCAGCGCGGTTCTCAGATACACCGCGGTTCTGGTTCAGCCCCAACGGCAGGACGAGGAACGGGCCAGCTGGAAGGTAGATTCCCTTGCTCTTTCCAACGCCGGCAGGCCAGATACGCTCAGGCTGACCCCGCAAGAGCTGTCCAATTTCGTGGGCGAAGATACCGATCTGCAGCCGGGCGACTACACCGATCCGTTCCGCGCTCCCACGCTCCATGGTCCCTCCGGATTCTCGTCCTACCATGAGATGAAGCTGGTCTCCGTCTCCGCCGAAAGCGCTACGGACACTCTGGTCCTTGCCCATTGGGAGATCCCGGTGGTCCCCGGGGAGGAAACGGTCCGGCAAACCCTCTGGGACGTACAGGACTCGATCGACCGTCTGCTGGAGGACGATCCACCGCTCCAGGACTCTCTCCTGGTCGTTGACTGGGACGTAGTGACCGTAACCGAGAGTACTCCGGTTACCTCCGATTTCCCCGAGGCCATGAAGACCTTCGCCCTGGATTCCCTGTGGGCGAGCGATACGGGACCGGTCTTCTACGTGCCCAGCTACAGGGGAGGGTTTCCCGCCTTCGTGGTGGCCAGAAAGATATCCACCGACCCCGGAGGGCCCATCGAGTTCCGGGAGGCTCTGATGAGCGGCCTGCTTTTCACCAGGGCCCACCGTCATCTCACCATGGAGAGGTCCCTCCTCGCCGCCGAGGAGGCCCTGGAAGAGATGCGTTCCTCCGGCCTCTCCCTGAGCGCTTACGCGGAGACGGAGTCGATGGCCGTCGATTCCACTCCCGAGTTCACCTCGGTCAGGGTCAGGCAATCCGCGCGCTTCTCCCCCGGAGACCCGTCGGCATTGCTATCCACCGAGGAGTTCGCCGTAGACGCCATCACCGCGCCCTTGCTGGAGCCAATCGGCCCCTACCCGGTCGAGCAAGGGGCGGCCGTGGCCGAGGTATTCTCTCGAAATCCCATTCCCATGCCCAACAACCCCGAGCTTCTCGCCCCCAGATACCTCTCCCTTCAGTCCGCATACCACCAGGGATTCATGGACCAGGTCCTCAGCATGGAGAAAAAGAGAGGAGAGGTCGTCGACCTGAGGGAGGAGTGCTTCGCCAGGATGGATTCCCTGGCCCGGACCAGGGGGGAGGCCCGGCAGGAAAGGGAAACCTCTCAGTAGCGCCCGGATCTGAGCAGGAGGAACAGGAAGAACGGCCCGCCCACCAAAGACATGACTACACCTATCGGAAGCTCGGCGGGACTGATGACGATCCTGGCGATCGAATCGGCCAACAGCAGCGCGACCATTCCGGCTACGGCCGATGCCGGAACCAGCCTTCTGTAATCCCCCCCGACCAGCTTTCTCATGATGTGCGGAACCACCAGGCCCACGAAGCCCACCGGACCGATCGCTCCCACCGATCCTCCGGCCAGAAGGGCGGATGCAATTAGTAGAACGTTTCTCTTTCTGCCCACGGTTACTCCCCTGCTGGCTGCGACCGTCTCTCCCGAGGCCAGCTGGTTCAGGGTTCCAGTGTTGGCCAGGACTATGGCCATTCCCGGCACCACGAACAGCAACAAGAATACCGGTACGGTCGTATCGACCGCGGCCAGACTGCCCATCAGCCACCTTACTATCTCCACCAGCCGGGAGGCCGGGCTGAAGTACTCGAAAAGCATCAGTATCGACGCACCCACCAGGTTGACCGTGATGCCGGCCAGTAGCAGCCTTACTCCGGCACTGCCCGACCCCCTTCTGGCCAGAAGGTAAACGACGGCGACGGCCACCAGGGCCCCCAGCGTCCCCGTAGCCACCAGGGCCAGGGAGGAGACGACCAGGTTGGACACTATCAGTGCTCCGGCGGCCAGAGCCGCCCCGGCGGAGATACCCAGGGTGTAGGGAGTGGCCAGCTCGTTGCGAAGGATCGACTGCAGAACGCAACCCGAGGCCGCCAGGGAGGAGCCGGCCAGCACAGCCAGAAGAGCCCTGGGCAGGCGGAGGCGCATCACCACCCAGCCTTCGCTCAACCCCATCGGCCCCACGGCCAGGGACAGCAGGAAACCGCCTACCAGAAAGGCTCCCAGTACGGGCCATAGAATTCCGGGCCCTTGAGGTTCGGCCATTCTACTCCATCCTGGGAAGAACCACGTAGCTGCCGCCGGAATGCTTTTCCACGCTCAGACCGAGGCCGAATACCTCGGAGAGCAGGTCGGACCTGAGGACCTGGTCCGGCCTTCCCGAGGCCACGCAACGGGACTCCGCAAGCACCATTATTTTGGTCAGAAAGCCACTGGCAATTCCTATCTCGTGTGTGCTCAGGAGAATGGTAAGCCCCTCGGAGGCCAGCCGGTTCAGAAGCAACCACAGCTCGACCTGGTGCCTGAAGTCCAGGGCGGCCGCAGGCTCGTCCAGCAGAAGTAGAACGGGCTGCTGTGCCAACGCCGAAGCGATTAGAACCAGCCTCTTCTCTCCTCCGGACAGACGGGTGTACAACCTGGATCGCAGCCGCCAGGTATCGGTGGCCCTCATGCATCGGGCGGCGATCTCCAGATCCTCTCCGGAGTCTCTGGACCATGACCTGCGGTGAGGGTAGCGGCCCAGCAGGACGGACTCCTCAACCGTAAGCTCTGCGCCCTGGGAGTAGCTCTGCGGAACGTAGGATACCAGCCTGGCCCGTTCCGTCCTGCTCAGGGTGTCGTTGGCCTTCCCCGAGATGGAAATGTTCCCATCCCACCAAACGTCCAGGTCCAGTATCGCCTTGATAAGGCTGGTTTTGCCGGCACCATTGGGGCCTATTATCCCACAGATGTCGCCCCTGTCCAAACTCAGATCGACCTCCCTGAGAACGGCGTCCCCGCCGTAACCCAGGGAAACGTCCGATACCTCTAGGATCTCAGGCACCTTACTATTTCCCTGGCCGTGGCGCCCAGCCTGGCGCCCGGTACGAGAAGATAATCCTGGAACAAGCACCTGACGTGAGCGGAAGGGAACCCGACCGATGACCACTGTTGCTTCACCGACCGCCGAAAAGCCGCCGTGTCCGACACGGAGGGAGCGAGGTATAGGATCCGCTCCGGCTCCAGGTCCAGCACACCCTCGATGGAGAGCCTGGGATAAGCTCCGCTCTCCGGCGCGGCCAGCTCCGATCCGACGGCCTCCACCAGGTCGCCGAGGAAGGTCTTCCTTCCGGCCAGGGTAACCGTCGAGGTTCCCGGAAGGTGGTCCACCACCAGCATTGCCCTGACCCCCTCTCCCGATTCGCGCAGAGAGTCCAGGGTTCTGTAGAGCTCGATCTTGAAGGTATCGGCGGCAAGCCCGTACCTCGAGCACAAGCTCTCCGCCGAAGCGATCACGTCATCCAGACGGTCGAAACTATAATGGTAGTACGGCACTCCCAGCTCCTCGCACAGATCCTGCAAGGTCCTGTTGTGACCGACGGTATGGATCGAGGTTGGAGAAAGGGCAGCCACGGCCTCCAGGTTGGGGTCCAGGTAACCACCCACGTCCGTCGGCCTGGGGGCGTCGACCCGCCAGGAGGAGTACCTATCCATTCCCACTATTCTATGGTGCCCGCCCAGGCGGCAGAACATGTCCACCAGGGATGGACCGAAGACCACCAGCCGGTCGTCCCGGTCCGAGGAAGGCCCGTTATCGCCGGAACAGGACAGGACCACCAATGCCAGCGCCGTGAAAGCAACGGCCCTTCTCATCCCCTGGTGTCCTCTCTGTCGGCTATGAACAGGATGCCCTCCCTGCGCAGCTTGGCCAGAGCCCTGGCTTCTATCTGCCTTATCCTCTCCCTGCTCACCCCGAACACCTTCCCCACCGCTTCCAGGGTCTGCGGTTCTCCGTCGACCAGGCCGAACCGAAGCGAGATAACGGTCTTCTCCCTCTCCGATATCTTGGCCAATGCCTTGTAGATCCTCCTTCTCTGATCGTCGACGAAAGCCTCCGCTTCCGGGGTTACGCACCTGGAGGCTATGTAATCGGCCAGTGGAACGTCGTCGCGTCCTACGGGCACGTCCAGGGAGACCGGCACCTCGCCCATCTCCTGCAGACAGATCACGTGTTCCCTATCGATCTGTAGCTTTTCCGCCAACTCGGACACGCTGGGCTGTCTGCCGTCTCGGACCACGCTCTCATGGATGGCGTCCCTCAGGGCCGAGTTCCTGCTTGCCGCCTTGGGGGGCAGCTTTATGATCCTGCACTGGCCCACCAGAGCCTTCAGAATGGCCTGTCTTATCCACCACACGGCGTAGGTGGAGAACCGGCACCCCCGCTTGCAGTCGTATCGCATGGCCGCTCTCAACAAGCCCTTGCAACCCTCCTGTATCAGGTCCATCTCCTCTATGGCGTTCGTGCGGTAATACTTCCTGACCCATTTCACGACCAGCCTCAGGTTGGCTTCCACCAGCTTCTCCAGTATGGACCTGTACTCTCCGAACGCCTTCTCGAAACGTCTTCCGGCCTCGAACAGCTCCTCCAGGGTCACCCCGCATTCCGCCTCCACCAACGCCAGACGCTTGCGGAGGTCGCTCAACCTGTGTCTGAGTATCCACGACCTTCTCAGCTCCCCGTCGTTGTTACAGCCGGTCTCGAACTGCAGCGCCTCCCTCTCGATGGTCTGACCGGATTTGCCGCTACCTTCCAGGGCGGACTCCAGTTCCTGCATGAGCTGTTCGCATTCCCGCAGCCTACCGAACACCCTCCTGCCTTCGGACTCCACGTACTGCCAGTCCAGCCGGGCCCGACCCATGGCCTCGGAGGGTGCGCCCGCCTTCGCTGCCTCCTCCAGGCGGCTCCTCAGCTCTTCCCTTCTTTTCCGGGGGAGCACGCCGTTCGAGGTCTCCCAGTAGGAGGCGTCAAGTATCTCGTCGGGCTCCCTTCTACCCGCAGCCAGTCTCTGCAGCGGCCGGAGCACGGCCTTCCTTCCCGGAGGCACGCTCATAAGAGCGGACAGCATGCGAAGCCTGCTCTCCTCCTGGCTTTGTACCAGGCTCCTCTCCTCCTCCTCGGTAAGCAGCGGTACCACGTCCAGCTGCTTGTAGAAGAGCGTGCTGGAGTTAAGATCCAGGTTCCGGGACCGGGCCCTATCGGTCATCGTCCCGACCGCTCTTCAGCTCGACTATCCTTCTCCCCAGTCTGTCCAGCCTGGAAAGCATTTCCCCCCTCTTCGACATGTCCGACAACTCTTCCATCTCCCGTCGAAGCTGCCTGCGCTTTCGCTCCAGCCTGTGGACCTCGACGCTGCTCAGTATCCTGTCCACCTCCGACGCCTCGGGAGCCTTTCCATCGGTCATCAATCTGGCCGAAAGTGACGAATATGTATCGCCCAACTCACCAAGCGAAACCCTGTCACAACCTGCCTCCGCCTGCCTTCTTATCATCTCGAACAGCTCTTTGCCCGCTCTGGACTCGAAATCGTCGACCTGGACGTTGCAGGCCAGACGCTCGAAGCACTCGCCCGAAGAGCTGAGGAGAGCCCTGAGCAGCGTGGATTCACGCCGCGAGAGCCGGTCGGTCTCTTTCCTGCGTCTTCTCCGCCCCGGGCGGGAGCGCCTGGAGATCTCCTCGAGCTCTTCCTTGAGGGTAGCCATGGAGTAGCCGGTTCGCTCCCCTATGGTACGCAGAAGCGTCTCCCTCACCACAGGGTCCGAGGCGGACATGGATACCTCGACCAACCTCTTGACCACGTCCACCCGCCTTCTGGTGCCCTCCACCTCCTCCCAGCCTCCCAACACCCACAGACCGTAATCGATGGGATTCATGGCTGAGCCGAGAAGCTTCTCGAAGGCCTCCGGACCCTTCTTTTGAAGGAAATCGTCCGGGTCCATATCCTGGGGCAACCCTACCATCAGGGGATTGCCTCCCTCCTGGAGCAATACTTCGGCGGCCCGCACCGCGGACCTCCTTCCGGAGCGGTCGCTGTCGAAGCACAGCAATATGTGGGGTGAGAGGGAGGACACGTGCCGGGCCTGGGTAGGAGTCAGCGCGGTGCCGCAGGTGGCCACCACGCACTCGAACCCGGACTCGAACAGCCGGGCATGATCGAAGTAGCCCTCGACGAGAATGACCATCTCCCTCTCCCGGGCCGGCTCCCTGGCCTCCCGGTATCCGTACAGAAGCGCCCCCTTGCGGTAAACGGACGTCTCGGGACCGTTGAGGTACTTTGGTTCCCCGTCCCCCAGGGCCCTGCCGCCGAAGCTAACCGTCCTGCCGCTGCGGTCCCCGATGGGAAAAACGATCCGTTCCCTCATCAGATCGTAGACCCTCCGACCGTCCCTGGACCTTCGCGCCACCCCGGTCTCCACGATGGTGGACTCGGAGTAGCCCATCTCCCGCAGGTGCTCCAGAAGAACGTTTCCCGGTGGCGCCCAACCGATACCCAGCCTGCGGGCGATTTCCAGGGAGATCTGTCGGCCCTGAAGATAGCTCCTGGCCCCGGACCCGGTATCGGAGAAGAGATGGGAGTAGAAGAATTCCCGGCTCTCCCGCAGTATCTCCAGCAGCTGCTCGGAGCGGTCGCTATCCTTCCGCCCCCGGCTGAGGGTTATTCCGGCCTCGTCGGCCAACTCCCGCAGGGCCTCGGAGAACGATATACCGAAGTACTTCATAAGGAAGGTGAACACGTCCCCGCCCTCCCCGCAGCCGAAGCAGTGGAACACCTGTTTCTCGGGGGCGACGAAGAAGGACGGGGTCTTCTCCTTATGGAACGGGCAAAGGCCCCGCAGGCTGCGGCCGCTTCTTTCCAGGTTCACGTAACGACCCACGATCTCCGCTATGTCGCTGGCGTCACGAACCTTTTCCACGTCGTCGTAGCCATGGAGGGAACCGCCGGTCATCCGCCGCCGTCCTTTCGACCGCCGGCCGGACGCAGATCGGCGACCGTCGCTCCAGCCCCTCCCCGC
Source organism: Candidatus Fermentibacterota bacterium (assembly GCA_014728175.1). Taxonomy (GTDB): domain Bacteria; phylum Fermentibacterota; class Fermentibacteria; order Fermentibacterales; family JCC-6; genus WJMA01. The sequence goes on along the minus strand of WJMA01000017.1, from coordinate 183,094 downwards.
CGGTCGGGGGCCTGGCGGAAGGAGTCGATCCTGGCGTCGTCTCTGAGGAAATCGGACACCGCCCTCATCAGGGCCCAGGTTCCCTTGCCGTGTATCACCCTGACCTGGGAGAGACCGGCGGCGACGCACTCGTCCAACCACCGGTCGAGCTCCACCAGGGCTTCCTCCACGTGCAGCCCGATCAGGTCGATCTCCGGGTCGCCACCGGCATCTTCCCACTGCACCTCCGCCACCGGCTCTTCCTCGGGCGGTTGCGCCGGAGAAAGCTGATCCAGCTCCCTTTCCAACCTCAGGTTACCGAAGCTGATAAGGGCCCTGTTCCTCCCCATGGACTCTATTCGCCCCACTCCCTTCCATCCCCGTACGCTGACCCACGAGCCCTCCCTCAGACCTTCCGGCTTCCCGCCGGAAACGGCCACGTCGGCCCCTTTCGGACCCTCACTACGGGTCAAATCGCGTATCTCTCGCCTGGCTCTCGTTCTCTGGTCCGGGCTCTCGGCCCTGGACAGCTTTTGCAGCAGGGAATCCGCCCTGGACTCCAGCTCCCTCAACATGCGTTCCGTCTCTTCGGCCCGGTATTCCCTTAGCCTTTCCAACTCCGCCCTGTCCCTGCTCAACTCCACGCTGGCCTTTTCCCTGCCGTCCCTTAGGGCACGCCTCTCATCTTGCAGAAGGGCGCGCTCACGTCCCAGGTCCTCCCTCAGGCCTTCCAGCTCGGCCAGCAGCTCATCCGCGCGGAGATATCCCTCCGACCGATCGAAGGCCCGGTCCAGAAGATCCTCGGGGAATCCCATTCTGCGGGCTATCTGCATGGTGTAGGAAGACCCCGGCAATCCCAGGCGGAACCTGTACTCCGGCTGAAGGCTCTTCTCGTCGAAAGACATGCTTCCGTTATAGAAGCCCTCACGGTCGGCGGCAATTGCCTTCAGAGCCCCCATATGCGTGGTGGCTATGGTCATGCAGCCCTTGTCGGCCAGGCTGTCCAGCACTACCGAGGCCAGCGCCGATCCTGCCACGGGATCGGTACCGGCCGCCGGCTCGTCTATCAGAACCAGGGTGGAAGAACCCGCCTGCCTGAGCATTCGGGTCACCTCCATGAGACGGGCGGAGTACGTGCTGAGGTGCTCGGAGATGGACTGCTGATCACCTATCGATACCATCAGCCCGCTGAAGTGGGGCAGCGAGGAGTCCTCCCTGACAGCGGCTCCCAGACCGGACTGCGAACCCGCTATCGCCAGGCCCACCGCCTTGAGCAGCACGCTCTTTCCCCCGGCGTTGGGACCGCTTATAAGCAAAACCCTGCAGGACTCCGGAAGATCGACGTCGTTGGGAACAACCTCGTCGGGTGGTATGAGCAAGTGCCTCAGCCCCAATAGACTGAGCCTACCTGTCCGGGGGAAGCACAGGCCCTCGTCCTCGTGGTACGATGCCCGGGCCAAGACCGCGTCCATCTCAGCCATCGTACGGGCACCTTCCAGCACCGATTCCCGGGCTTCCCTGATCCTGGTCGTGGCTTCCCTGAGCAGTCTTCTCCTCTCGTCCTCCAGGTCCAGAAGCGCCCGTTGCAGCTGGTTGCCATCTTCGGTTATCTCAATGGGCTCCATGTATACGGTCTCTCCCGTATCGGACCGGTCATGGACTATTCCCCTGACGTGGCCACTGCTGCCGGCCAGCACCGGCAGTACGTAGCGACCGTTGCGTAGGGAAGGCGGGGTATCCCTGAGATATCCGGCCTTGCCCAACCTCCGGGAGATATCCTCCACCCTTCCCCGAAGCCTATCGCGAAGCTTTCGGACCTTCTTGCGCAAACGCTTCAGTGCCGGCGAGGCATCTGGAGAGAGCTCCCCGTCCTCCGTGGTCAGATGCATGAGAAAGGAGCCTAGATCGCCGAGATCGGGAATGCCTCCCAGCCAATCGGCGGCTACGGCCAGCTGTCTTTCCGGAACGGGGGGACGGTCATCCTGTTCGCCGCCTACCTTCGAAAGCCGAAGCCGCAGCTCCGCCCAGTCGGCCAGGGCCCTTCCGGTACACCTCAGGTCGGAAGGATCGAGGGCCAACGCTCCCCCGGATACCTTTCGCGCGATCTGCAGGACCTGATCCACGTCATCGGCGGGAAACGGCACCTGCCTATGAAGCAGGCTCAAAGCGAACAGGGTCTCACTTCGCAGCCTCAGGGAGCTTTCGCGGTCCCAGCCAGGGGAGAGCCCCTGCACCAGACGGGCCCCCTTCCCGCTTTTGCATCTCGAGCTTACGGTTAGTAGCAGCTCTTGCAGCTCGAGCTCTGTAAGCGCATCCTTCAAAAGGGCCTCCCGGTGGGACGGTTAAGGCAGTCGGGGGTCTAGTCGGGCTTGAAACGCTTGGACTCGGACAGGTCGGAGAGGATCCTCTTCTCCTCCCTGGAGAGCTTGCGGGGAACGTGCACGTCGATAACCACCCTCAGGTCTCCGCGTCCCCGGCCGCGGAGCCTGCCGATTCCCTCACCTTCCAATAGGATGACATCTCCGGGTTGCATGCCGCTGTCGACCTCCACCTCCCTGCTCTCCCCGGTGGCCATGGAAACCTCGATCCTGGTGCCCAGCGCGGCCTGGGGAAAGGACAGGACGGCATCGTAAATCAGGTCGTCGCCCTCCCGCTCGAAAGGGGTATAATCCACCGACTCCACGTGTACAATCAGATCCCCGCTGATCCCGTTGGCGCCGGGGAAGTCTCCCTGCCTGCCCAGTTTCAGGTAATGTCCTTCCTCTATTCCCGCGGGTATGTCGACCTTGATGCGGCGTTTGACGGACTTGGCCCCCGTACCGGAGCATACGGAACACTTCTTCTTGGGCACTTTTCCCGTTCCGTCGCAGTCGTCGCAGACGTGCACGGACTGGATCGACCCCAGAAAGGTCCTTCTGGTGGTTCGCACCCGGCCTCTGCCGTCGCAGGCCGGACAGTCCTCCATCCCCTCGGAGGGATCGGCTCCATCTCCCCCGCACTCGGGGCAAGGCTCGGCTCTCATCACCGTAAGCTCCCTGGTCGCTCCCAAGGCGACCTCCCCCACTCCCAGCTCCACATCGACGACTATGTCCTGGCCTCTTCTTCTGCGTGCCGTCCGGGCCCTGGTGGTGGAGAACCCTCCGAATCCGAAGTTCTCCATGAACGCCCTCAGCGCATCGTCCAGCCCGAAACCACCGAAGATGTCGGACATGTCCGGACCACTCTCGACGGTGCCGAACCTATCGTAGCGGTCCCTCTTGACCGGATCGCTGAGAATCTGGTAGGCCTCGGATATGCGCTTGAACCGATCCTCGGCACCCTTGTCGCCGGGGTTCTTGTCGGGATGATTCTTGAGGGCCAGACGTCTGTAGGAACTCTTTATCTCGCTGCTGGAGGCGTTTCGATCTACTTCCAATACCTCGTAGGGATCGAAGCCGGTCACGGTTGCCCTCCGGTTGCGCTTACGCAAGTTCTACGATCGGCCAATACTGCGAGCGAGCCCCGGGCCACCTACGGACTAAAACGACGCTGATGGCCAGGGCTCGCAGGAGTCGTAAATTGGCCTGTGCTTCTCAGGAACCCGCAGGAGCCGGTGGGGCCGGTTGCCCGGCTACTGCTCCTGCTCCTCCGTATCCTCCTCCAGAACGTATACCTCATCATCGTCCTGTTGCTCCACCGAGCCGCTGTGGACGATATCCAGCAGCTTGGAGGTCTGTGAGACGAGCGAGGACGTCCTGCTAGTCTCCTTCGCTATCCTGATTCTATCTTCGCTGTCCCGGCATTCCCTGAGCGATGTCGCGGCAGTCTCCAGCTCCTGCCAGGACTCCTTTTCCAGCTCTTTCCTGGCCGTCTCGAGGACCTTTTCCGCATCGTATATGACCTGGTCCGCGGCGTTGCGGGCCTCGACCAGCTTCATCCGGTTGCGGTCCTCCTCGGCATTGGCCGCGGCCTCCCGGATCAACTCGTTGATCTCCTCCTCGGTAAGCCCCCCGCTGGGGTTCACCTTCATTCCCTGGGCCCTTCCGGTCACCGCGTCCATGGCGGATACGTTCAGTATGCCGTTGGCGTCTATCTCGAAGGAGACCTCTATTCTGGGGACCCCTCTTCTGGCCGGCGGTATACCCACCAGCTCGAATCGGCCCAGGCTCCTGTTGCCTTCCACCAGCTCCCTTTCCCCCTGCAGCACGTGAACGTTAACCACCTGCTGGTTGTCCACGGCGGTGGTGAACATCCGGCTCTTCTTGGCGGGAATGGGGCTGTTCTTCTCCAGTATGGGAGCCATTACGCCGCCCAGGGTCTCCACACCGAGGCTCAAAGGCGTTACGTCCAGAAGCACCAGGTCCTTCCGCTGCCCTGTCAGCACGGAAGCCTCGACGGCAGCGCCGATCGCCACCACCTCGTCGGGATTGACGTTGTGCGCCGGCCGTTGTTGGAATATCTCCTCCACCTGCTTCCGCACCAACGGAACCCTCGTGGAGCCGCCCACCAGTATTACGTGATCGATGTCGTCCGGCGTCTTTTCCGCTTCCCGCAGAGCATCCTCGCAGGGCAGACGGGTCAGCTCCACCAGATCCTCGATCAGGCTCTCCAAAAGGCCCCTGGTTATCGACAGCTCCAGATGCTTGGGACCTTCTTCGTCGGAGGCTATGAACGGCAGGTTGATTCTGGCCTCGAGGGTCGACGACAGCTCGCATTTGGCCCTCTCGGCGGCTTCCCGAACCCTCTGCAGAGCCACGGGGTCCTCGCTGAGATCCATGTCATTGTCCCTGCGGAACTCGCCAAGGATCCACTCCACGATCCTCTGGTCGAAGTCGTCTCCACCCAGATGGGTGTTGCCGCTGGTAGCCTTGACCTCGAATATGCCGTTGACCAGCTGGAGGATGCTTATATCGAAAGTGCCCCCGCCGAGGTCGAATACGGCTATGTTCTTTCGCTCCGTGGGCTCCATGAAGCCCAGGGAGGCGGCGGTGGGCTCGTTGAGCACCCTCTTTACCTCGAAACCCGCTATTCTTCCCGCTGCCTTGGTGGCTTCTCTCTGCACCTCGTTGAAGTAGGCGGGAACGGTTACGACCGCGTCGGTGACCTCCTCCCCGAGGTATTCCTCGGCCCTGGCCTTGAGCCTCTGGAGGATGATCGCCGATATCTCCGGAGGGGTATACAAACGGTCGAAGACACGCACGGAGGCATCGCCCTTCTCGTTGGGCTTTATCTCGTAGGCGACGTTCTGGCGCTCCTGCTCCACCTCTTCGTACTTGCGGCCCATCAACCGCTTTATACTGGAAATGGTGTTGCGGGGATTGGTTATGGCCTGCCTCTTGGCCACCAGGCCCACCAGCCGCTCACCCTTGGAGGTGAAGGCCACCACGGAAGGCATCACCCTGGGGCCCTCTCCGGATGAGATGACTATGATCTCCGAGCCGTCGGAGACCGCCATGCAGGAGTTCGTGGTGCCGAGGTCGATGCCTATGGCTCTACCCAAATGCGCCTCCTCTGCGAATTTCCAGCCCCGGGCCTATTCGAAGTTGGCCTTCAGGCTGCCCCAGGTGTAGCTGTCAAGGCCCAGGGGACCCGGATCTACCATGTATATCTGGGGATCGTCCGCCACGTACTCGGTCAGCCAGAGGTACTGACCATCCCAGGCGAGATCCTGGGGAATCTCGCAGGGGGCCAGACAGTAGGCCACGGGGACCGGATCCCCGGGAATCATCTTGTAGATCATACAGCTATTCTGGAAAGTGGCCCACAGGAAGTACCCGTCGTAAACCAGCCCGGTGGACCCATCGGGGTTGTTGGGATAGAACTTCTCTATGATGTCTCCGTTTGCGGGGTCGACCTTGTATATGGAATCAGTTTTGTAGTTGGTGCTCCACAAGTACGTTCCGTCCCAGGCCAGGCCCTCGCTGTCCTTATGGGGCGCGGGGATCGAATCCAGAACCGTTCCGGACGGTATCTCCCTCCTGTATATGTAGGCGGTCTGCGAGCCGGTACAGCAGGAGTAGAGGTCCGTCTCGTCGGTGGTCAGGCCGGTGAGGTTACCTTCCCCGTGACCGGGGATGTAGTTGGCTACCGTGCCGTCGACCGTGTCCACCTGGAAAATGGTGAACCCTACGTCGCTGGTTATCCAGAGATACCCGTCCAGATAGGTAAGACCGTCCGGGTTACCCATCGGGGCCGGGAATTGCTTCACTATATCGCCCATGTCGGCGAACGCCGACACCGCGAGTAGACATGCGAACAAAACGACTACTCTTCCCATGGATGCTCCTCCTCGTACATTGTCGAGTACCTTCTCTTGACCGTTCTAAGGCCCTTCCTTGCGGGGAAAACGTACCGTCAACTCATTCATCTGTCAACAACCGATCGCCCGATGGCTGGTAGCTACTTCAGTATTCCTCTCTCCGTAATCAAGGCGGTGACCATATCCGAGGGCGTCACGTCGAAAGCCGGATTGTAGACCTCCGCCCTGTCCGGCAGCACTTTCCGGTCACCGAGCAGCTCCAGCTCCTCCCGTCCGCGGTGCTCTATCTCTATCCCCCCACCGTCCTGGGTTTCCGGGTCGAAGCTGGAAAGCGGGGCCACCACGTAGAACGGCACCTCCGCCTTCATGGCGGCGAGAGCCAGAGTATACGTACCTATCTTGTTGGCTACGTCTCCGTTTACTGCTACCCTGTCCGCGCCCACCAGAACCGCATCGACCGTTCCGGACCTTAGCAGGGAGGGGGCGGCCGAATCGGGCAGCACCCGCACCGGGACGCCCGCCCTGCACAGCTCCCATGCGGTCAGCCGGGCCCCCTGTAGCAGCGGTCTGGTCTCGTCGACGTACACCTGGCTGACCCATCCTCTGTCCGAGGCCTCGTAAATCACCGCCAGGGCCGTTCCCAAACCTGCCGTCGCCAGCCCGCCGGCGTTGCAATGGGTAAGAAGGACCGAATCCGGCTCCAGCAGATCGGCCCCGAACCTTCCCATGGCCCTGCTGGACTCCAGATCCTCTTCCAGGAAACGATTCGCCTGCTCCAGGAGCAGCTCGACCGCCTCGTCCTTGCCCTCGGCCCGCTGCAATATCTCCCTCTGGCGCCGAATACAGATGAACAGGTTCACGGCGGTGGGCCTGGTGCTCTCCAGCGCGTCTAGGTCCGCTGATACCCGATCCGGGAAAGATCCATCATCGTCGGCGGTCATGGCCGCGATCACTGCACCGTAGGCGGCGGCTATCCCGATGGCCGGAGCTCCCCTCACGGTCAGGGTCTTTATGGCCCGGACCAGCTCCTCCACCCGGCTGCAGTCCACGTACCTCTCCTCGTCGGGCAGAAGCCTTTGATCCAGAAGACGGAGCGAGCCGTCCACCCATCGCAGGGTCGGTATGGGTTCCATGCCGGACTAGGCTTTCCCGGATCGCGCCAGGAGTCCCTGGCACTCGGCCCATACCGCTTGGGGCTCGGCCATCCTGCCCGGACCCTCCTCGCCACAGCCCAGCCTTCCCTCCACCGGACCGACGAACATCACACCCCTGCCTTTAAGCCTTTCTACGTTCTCCCGAGTGGCTTTTGCGGTCCACATTCGATGGTTCATGGCCGGCGCCACTACCAGAGGTCCCTCGAAGGCCAGGGCCGCCGCCGTCAGCAGCTGCCCGGCGAACCCGCACGCCAACCCGGCCAGGAAGTTCGCGCTGGCCGGAGCCACGACCATCAGCCTCGCCGGCCTGGTCAGCTCCAGGTGAGGCGAGACAGCAACGTCGGTGCGGTCGAAGAGCTCTGTCCTGCAGGGCCTGCCCGTAACCCCGGAAACCTGCCACGGGGTGACGAACCTGCTTCCACCATCGGAGAGAATACAGTCCACCTCGCAACCCTCGCCGCTCATCAAGGATGCCAGGGCGACCCCCTTGAAGGCGGCCACGCTTCCCGTAATGCCCAAAAGAACCCTATCCGTATCCGCCATCCTGTTAGAGTACCTCCTCGTTAAGCCTGCCTATCTCGTCTATACCGATCAGGGTAAGCTCGGGCACCACCTCGAACTCGTAGCCGCAACGGGCTACTATGCCCGCCGCCCATCCGCCGGTCGCCCACAACGTGGGATTTCCCCGCAGCTCGCTGGAGAGGAGTCGAACCATCCGCTCGGCCGCTCCCACCGCCCCGAAAAGCACGCCCGACTGTATGGCCTGCGCGGTACTCCTGCCCAGAGGGGAGGGCGGGAACCGGAGGTCCACCGGGCTCAGCCTTTCCGCCTTCTTGAACAACTCGCTGGCCGACACCCCGATCCCGGGCGCTATGGCCCCCCCCACGTACCTGCCCTCGTCGTCTATGACGTCGAAGGTGGTGGCGGTGCCGAAATCGGCCACGATGGCCGGGGAGGCGCCCAGCTTCAACGCCGCCGCCGCGTTGCTCAGGCGGTCGGCTCCCAGCTCTGAGGGAAAGGGGTAGTCCACCTCTATGCCCGCCGTGTCCGGACCTACCTCGACCACGTCCACCTTCAGCCGGTCCGAGCACATCTCCAGAAGGGCATGCCTCAACTGGGGCACCACGCAGGCGAAGGCCACCGACTCCGGGTTCGGGACCTCTGCCGTTCGCAGAAGGCCGCTTACCATCAGCCACAGCTCGTCGGCGGTCCAATGACGGGTTCCCACCCTCCACCGCCCGACCAGCGAGCCGTCGTCGAACAAACCGAAGGAGCTTCGGGTGTTCCCCACGTCAGCGGCAAGTCTCAGCACGGGCCTCTCCATTCGAAGGAGATGTCGACCGCGGGGGCCGAATGGGTCAGCGAGCCTACGGAGATGCCGTCCACGCCGGTTTCGGCGATCTCTCTGGCGTTCTCCTCGTCTATTCCCCCGGAGGCCTCGATGTATATACCCGTTCCCCTGCTGAGGGACACCGCCTCCGATATCTCCCGGGGCGACATGTTGTCCAGAAGTATCCGGTCCGGCCTCATGGTAAGAACCTTCTTCAACTGGAAGATGCTGTCCACCTCAACCTCCACCGGAACCCCGGCTTCCTCTATCGCTCCCACCAGGCGGGAAACCTTATCGATCCCTCCCATGGCCTGAATGTGATTGTCCTTGATCATCCCCATTCCGGCGAGGTCGAAGCGGTGGTTCTGCCCTCCACCCGCCCCGACCGCGTGTCTCTGAAGGGCCCGCATGCCCGGTACGGTCTTGCGGGTGTCCAACACGTCCACCCCCGTGCCCTCCACCGCCGAGATCACCCGGGAGGTAAGGGTGGCCACGCCGGACAGGCGGCACAGAACGTTAAGGGCGACCCTTTCCCCTTGCAGCAGGCATCCGGCCGGCCCGGTCAGGGTTCCCAAAAGCCCTCCCTCGGTGACGGAGCGTCCCTCGGAGACTACTTTCCGTACCTCGACTCCGCAGCCCAGGAGGTCGTAGGTCATCTCCACGCCGCTCCATCCGCAGACCACCAGCTCCTCACCGGCGACCAGGTCGCACCGGTGCCTGGCCTGGGCAGCCTTCCCCATGGCCCCGGTGGTAACGTCCCTCCGGGCGGCGTCCTCCTCCAGGGCGGAGCTGATCACCAATCTCAATACTGCTTCGTAGTCCCACCATTCGAACCCGGTCATACCGAAACCTCCCTCCCCAACGACTCCTCACCGTATACGATCCTGCCGCCCGAGACGGTGGCCACCACTTCCACCCCGCTCCAGGAGGAATCGAACGGGTTTGCGGAAAGCAGGACCAAGTCCGCTCTTCTATTGAGCCCGATGGGGGTAGAAAGCTCCCCCAGACCACACATCGCGGCGGCATCGGTCGTGTAGGCGGCCAGCGCCTTCGGGACACTAATCCGTTGTGCCCGGTTCGGATGGTCAGTGGCCCCCGCCAGACCGGCCAGGGGCCCGAAAGGCATCCCGTCGCTTCCGAAGGCCAGCCGAAAACCCCTCTCCAGAACCGACCGGAAAGGATTCAGCTCCTCTACGGCATCCCAGGGAAGCTTCGCACCGTACAAACGGTCCCGGGCCTGCCAGTTGAGAACGAAGTTGGGCTGCATGGACAGCCGATGGAAGGAGGGATCCAGGGCTTCCGTAGGAACGGCAGAGAGCTCCTCCGCGTGCTCGATTCTAGCTATTCGGTTTTCGGTGCCGCCGGACCTTTCCCATGCGGTTATACTGGCCCTCCCGGCCTGCTCTATGGCCCTGGCACCTATGGCATGCATCACCGGGTACAGACCGGCAGCGTACACCTCCGCAAGAGCCTCCTCCAGCTCGGTCGAATCCCAAAGCAGGGAAGGCTCGGCACCCGTCAGGTAACGGCATCCGGTGGCCGCGGTCTCGGCGCCGATGGAACCGTCAAGGAAGAACTTGACGCCCTTCACCCATTCCGGGCGATCTTCCTTCAGCGCATCCAGATCGGTGTAGGGAACGTAGCAGGCGAACGACATGTCCGGCACCAGCTCGCCCAACCCGGCCGCCCTGCTCAATGTCTCCAGGGCCCCCACGGCGGTCACCCCGGAGGCCGCGCACATCCCGAAGGCCGCCCGCGTGGCTTTATCTATCTCCTCTTCCGATGGGGGAAATAACTCTCTGAACCTGAGAACGGGCTCCTCCCTGACCACTCCCCTGGCCTCGTCCACTCCCTCCAGCCCCGGGGGCAGGATCTCCATCATCCTGGAGTTGAGCAGAGCCATGTGACCGCAAATCCTTCTGAGAAACACCGGCCGGTCGGGGAAGGCCGCGTCCATATCGCCCAGCGAGGGCAGCGCCGGGTCGTCCCACGTGCTGTCATCGAAGCCCTCTCCCAGCAGGATTCCAGAACCGGAGGACCGGACGGCGGCCGCCTCGTCCAGAAGCTGCCGGGCGGAGCGGGTATTCGACAGGTCCAGGCAGGCCCTCTTCAATCCCATCTGGACGAAATGGCAGTGGGCGTCGACGAAGGAGGGCATCATGAAAACCTCCGGAGCGGAGGAAACATGGTCGACGGAGGATACGCGGCCGGAATCGACCGATACCGATACGTTGCTTCGCACATTCCCCCCGGGACCGGGCCACATCCACCGCGCCCGCAGCCGCATCATGATTTCAGATGCTTCAGGGCGTCCACTATCAGCTCCAGGACCTCGCTCTCCACCTCGAAGCTGAAGAAGGTGTACTTCCCCTGTCTCTCCACGTCGCTGGCCCTTCCCCTTATCTCGGATGTGGCCATGCCCCCCTTGGGGGCCGGGCCCTCCACCATGTCCCTCTTTTTGCGGCCGGGCTGCGATATCTCTCTGGCCTCCAGCTCGGTGGGGTCGTTCAGATGGCTGAACCACCTGCTGAGGAGGATGATGCCGCCGTCCTTTATGTCGATCAGCCCGGGAAAGCGGACGTTTATCACGGTGGTGGGCTCCTCGCTCAGTGAGCGCAGCTTTCCTTCGTAGGACACGGCCTGGTCCTTGCCGTTCCTCTTGGCCTGCAGCAGGGCGCTGTCCGCGGTAACCAGCAGCTGGTCGCCGGATACCGAGGGAAAGCTGCTCACCCCCAGGGAGATGGTAACGGTCAGCTGAAGGGGGTCCTTTTCGGAATCTCCACTGTCCCCGCCGTCCAGCACCAGCGGCGTTACTCGTACGGCCCTGCATATTCTGGTGGCGGTGGCCAGGGCCTCGCCAGGATCTGCGTTGGGCAGCAGCACGGTGATCTCCTCGCCCCCGTAGCGGTAGGCCTCTCCCCGGTAGCGCACGGAGTCCCCGATAAGCGAGCAGACATGTCTGAGCACCCGATCTCCCACGTCGTGCCCGTAGGTGTCGTTGAAGGCTTTGAAGTCGTCTACGTCCACCATGATGGCGGACAGGGGCAGCCTCTTCCTTCCCATAGCTCTGAGAAACTCGGGTAGCTCGTTATCCAGGGCATTTCTGGGAGGAAGGCCGGTCACCGCGTCTAGGTCGGTCCTCTCGATGTCGGAATCCGCTCTCTTCAACAGCATGAATAAACCTCGCCGGCCGAGATGGGCGGTAGCCAACAGCTACCCTTAGGGCTCGAGGGGGAAGATAATCACAGCCCAGTCGGATAGGAACCTCGTCGTTCGTTGACAGAGCCCGCCCTCCCGGCTAGTCTTCCCTGAAAGAACAATCCAGTCCGAACGGGGAGGATCTATGCACAAAGAGCTTATGGTTGTCGCGGTCGTATACGCCGCCATTCAGACCGGATGCGGAGGCTCTCCGGAAGAGGCGGAGATCGAGCGGAAGTACCACTCCTTCCGCGACGGCCTTCTAGCCGGCGATACGGACTCCCTGGAGGCCTATCTGGACAGCTCCTCGCTTCATCTCCTGCAAGCGATGGCGGAGGGATGGGAAACGCTGTGCCCCGGATGCCGCATGGACCGGGAGACCATCCTCTATGAGGCCTTCCTGGCCGACTCGAGCCTGGTTCCCGCGGGTGAGGTGGAGCGGGTAGCGGTCCGGACGGACAGCGCCCTGTTGATCCTTCTGCAAAGGGGCGGGCGAGACACGTTGGTGTTCCTCAGGCAGGAGGACGGCTGGCTTCTGGACCTTTCTCCGGCCCTGCGCAGAGAGGTCGACCTCTTTCTGGAGGGAACCTCTCTGAGCCACCGCAACCTGGTCCTGGGCCGCTGGCCGGAGAGGGTAAGACGATGGAGGGAGAGCCTGTGAGCAAGAGCCTGGTTTCCGTTTCGCTCGTTATGGTCCTCGCCATGATTGGATGCGGCGAGGAGAGAGCTTCGCTCACGGTGGTCAACGGCCTGGACGACTTCGTGATCACCCGGGTCTACGTCTACGCCGAAGGCTCGGCGGACAGGGGCTCGAACCTGCTCCGGGACGCCCTTCCCCCCGACTCCTCGGTGACCGTGAGCCTCCAAGACAGCCTCAGCAGCGTACTGCTGTTCGACGAGGACGGCGACAGTTACCTGTTCACGAACGTTGCCAGAGGAGGGAACGACTCCCTGGCGGTAACCCTGGACGACATCTCCACCACCCGGTTCCACTACGGAGACGGCCCTTACGCCCTGAACGTGCGCAACGGTCTGGAGGGCTCCTGCATCTACTACCTGCGGATCTCGGATCCCGCGGAGGAGGAATGGACCGACTATCTGCAGTGGAACACGCTGTGGCCCGATGAGGTGCTGACCGCCTGGGTGGAGGAGGGCAGCTACCGGGTGGTGGCGGAGGACCAGGACGGCAACGCCTACACCTCCCGGGGAATCTCCGTCGACTCCACCGGTGCCTCGCTGACCGTGGAAGCTTCCGACAGAGACACTTCTAAGATTATAGCCACGTACGGTGAAGGCGAGGCTGCTGTGGAGATAGTAAGCCGGCTGGCTTCCTGGGACGTTGTCGAACTGAGGTTCAAACCCCTGGGCTCACCGGACTGGAGTGAAAACGTAATCGGAATCGATACCCTGGATTACATGGAATCGGTGGTGATCAGGCTGAGTCCGGGAACCTATCGGATACGGGCGATGGACGAGGATTCGGACTCGTATCTCCTGGACTCACTGACCGTTGGTATCGAAGAGGAAACCTGCTACATCGAGCTGAACGATATTCTTGTGGAATAGCTGATTAACAAAGATCTTATTCTACTCAGGTGATTCGGAGGCAATAGACTTGACGGAGTCCCTCCCTCTCATTCTGGCAAAAAGCGAGAATACGCCCGCTTGCAAGAGCTCCGCCGCCGTCACTACGAGTCTTATGGACACCGCACCCACGATTACCAGCGGTTTAGGGATTATCTGAGGGAGGATGAGAAACAGTATACCCTCCCTGATCCCGATGCCGCTGGGAGCGAAGACCGCAGCCATTCCAATCAATGAGGAAGCGTAGTAGATCCCCGTAAGTGTAAGAATATATCGGCCGGATACCTCCTGCAGAGCATTCAGGAGAAAGAAGAATCCCAATCCATGCGCTGCAATTGGAAGCAGGTATGCGGCAACGTACCCCAGGATTTTGGTATACGGGGGATATTCTTCGATCGGTCTTCTCTTCGCGAGTTGGAGCAACTTGTTTGCAAACCTTTGCAAGACTTTTGGATGTAGCGCTATCGCCAACAGGACAACACCCGTGATGACCGCTGCCGGGTAGTATAGCGGGGACTTTCCGGGATAGGTTACAATTGCGGCGGAAAGGACGATTCCGGCTGCAGCGAGTGACGATAGGTACTCGGTCACGGTCGCCATTCCCACGGACTTCTTGGACATGCCCTTGTACAGATTCATCCTGACGATGAGAAGGACGACCTTTCCCGGAACGTACCTTCCCAGCCTGGATAGGATCCACGCCCGGGCGGTCGTTACCAGGTCGGCCTTTAAGCCGTAGGAGTGGGCCAGCCTATACCAGGTCAGCATGTTCAGTAGATGGCCCAGGGAAGCAAAGAGGAAGGATAAGCAAACGTACTCGATCCTCAGATCGAACTCGGCATCTCTGAGCTCTTCCACGTTGGAGTAAACGTAGATCACGATCGATACAAGGATTGCGAGAGTGAGTATTTTGCCGGCAAAACGCTTGATCTTGTCGAACATGTCCCTAGATACCTTTCCTGGCGACGGCTATCGTCTGGTAGCACCAGGGGCGGGGAAAGGGAATGGTGCCAAAGGGCGGCAGAGGAAATCCCCCCGAGTGGAGCTCTACTTCGGCGAATCCGGCTCTCTCCAACATCCTGATGAGCCATCTTTGCGGATAGAGCATCACATGAGTAGCGGTGTAGAAACGCTTCCTGCATAGAAAGACCGTTAGGGCTCTTTCGATGAGGGAGTTCGGATTCGGCGTTGACAACACCAGGACACCGCCAGGAGAAAGCGCTGCGCGGCAGCCACGCAGGAAATCCACAGGTCTTTCCATGTGCTCGATTATCTCTCCGGCCACTAAGGCGTCGAACGATTCCCTTCCGAACGGCTCCGGGAGGTCAGTCGCATCGCCAGTTACGCATTCGGAGTAGTTGGAAGGCATATCACCTTCCACCCTATCCAGTCCGACGACTTCCTCGTTGTCGAGATAAGTGTTTGGAAGCTCCGTCCAGCCGATGTCCAGAACCCGCGGCTTTCCCCTTACGAATGTCGCCATTCTTCTAAGCCTGTATTCTTCTTTTCCCATAATACCTACTTCGATAAGTGCGAAGACTTAGACAAGGCAGTTAGTATTCTCAGGGCCTCAATTCCGTTCGACGGTGTCCTCTATCCGGTCGGCTATGTATCTTGCGACGTCTATCTTCTCAGCCAGCAATCTGTCCCTCTTCGCCGCCCATTCCTGCTTAGCGTTATTCCATTCCAATATTTCCTCACCCTTGGATATGGAAGCTTCCTGATCACTCCGGGATTCCGAGAAGTTGAATACCATGCCGTACCTCTTCTCCTGCTCATCCGTATATCCGCGGCCATCGTCGTCCAGATAAATGGCGGGGGTTCCCAGCACCGAGCACTCGGAGGCCATCGTGGCGCTCTCGCCGTAAAGGAGGGTAGCGAACGCCAGGGCGTGGTGGATTCTTTCTGGGGGAATGCCGATCTTGAAGCGCTCCAACTTCCCGGAAAGCCGGCGTTCGGAAGATACGAATACCTTGCCGAATCGACCGAAGCGTTCGACCGCACTAAGCTTGGTGTCATTCGAAAGACCTTTGTGACCAACATCATGACTGGCCTGCCAACCCACGAACCTCAGGATGGTGTACCTCTCCCCCTCCTCCACTCCAAGCTCACCTAAAACCTCCGGGTCGGGATCGAAGTACCTCGGACGAAGGTAGGACAATTCATGGTAACCTTCATACCTCTCGTGCTTCCTCCCTAAATCGAGGGAGTAGCAACTTGGTGTATAGATCCTGGTGACGACAGGTTTGTAGAGAATCCTCTGCAGACTGGCGCTCTCGGTGTCGTTGAAGGCCAGATGGGGAATGCCTTGAACGCGAGATGCCCATGCTCCGGCCGGCGAGCCCACGCTGACCACCACGTCGATGTCCAGCCCCCCGATTAAGCGTCTGACTCTATAAAACCACTCGAAAAGCTCCAGCACCATCCCCATTCCGTTCCGTTGAGTGGAGCCGGGGAAGAAATCGATTCCATAGGTTCGGAGAAGGGACCTGGCCATTTCCTTTTCTCTGGCTACCATGTGGACCGTATGGCCTCTATCCAGCAGTATTTCTCGGGGATTCCTGAAGAGGTGAACGTGGGCAGGATGACCGATATCGAACAACACCTTCATCCTTATGGCCGCCTGTTCCCGATTTCATGCCGGCACACGGCGAACACCCGACAGCTTCGCTAATAGCACTATATCGACTTACCCACCAATCCATCGAGTTCCGACTGGCACCCACGCATTCTGAGAAGAATATATCCCTCCGGCGCCGAGGGATCCTCCAGAGCGTCCGTATAGTATTGGATGGCCAGTTCGTACTCCCTTCTGTGCTCCGCCATAACGCCCCGGTAGTAGTCTACTTTCCCCCCTGAATCCTCGAAGCCGAGAGCAAATACCACAAACCAGGCCGCCAAGCCCAATGCCCCCCATGAAGTAGGTTTGCTCCCCGCGTAAATCAAAAACCATACGATTAGGCTTCCCGCGATCATCAACGCTACTCCCGTAGTGCCCAGCAACCAGTACGAATGGTGACCGTCCAGCATCATGCCGATTCCGAACTCCATCTGTGGCAGAGCTAGGGGGCCGAAGCCGGGGTGTACGGGTTGATGTATCTCTCCGAAAGTTCCTATAAGCGCTTGCAGGATCGCGGGAAGCAAGAGGACCCAGGAGACGAAGCGTCTCCGTGGCGAGTAGGCGGTGTAACTGGACAATCCCACGGCTGCAAAGGGGATAACAGGGATCACGTGGCGGGGTCCGAAGGCCCAACCACCGCCCGGCATGTAGTAGGCGGAAAAAAGCAAAACGTATGCCACTATGCATATGGGCAACGGATTCCTTCGAAAAACCGCGATCGGGTTGCAGGATCCGGCGAAGAATCCTGCGAATCCAAGAGCAACCCATGGCATGTAGAACAGAAGACCCCGCTCCGGCGAGAGCAGGAGCATCCTGAGCGCAACCAACCGGGGATAGGTAAAGCCGAAAAAGCCCTCACTCATCCCTTCGAAGGCTTTCTCGGTCTCCAGCGAATAACCCATGGTGATTGGATCCCCGAAAGAGATCCAATTGTGCATCATCTGGGGGGAAAGAGCCAGTAAAAGAATGGCCGGTACTCTGATCAGAGAAATCGGCTTCCAGCACGACCTCGGCCTGTAAAGAAGCAGAATCCCGTACAAAAGAAGTACGGGAAACTCGAATCCACAGGCCAGAGCCCCGGCCACGTCCGCCCCCAGATACCTCCCTTTACTCTGGAGATGATAAGATGCGAAGATCAACGTTGCAGCCGGAACGTGCCCGTAGAGAACGGTTGAATACGGCAGGAGAATGCTCCCGAGCCCCAAAGCGGCCATGGAAGCAAGTGCGGGACCGCCTTCCTGTCTGAGGTGTCTTCTCAACAGAACCAGAAGAAGGAATAGAGCCATTCCGCAAACGACTCTCTCCACCAGGTATCGCCCTACGCCCCCTACGGGCAGAGCGTCCGGTAGATCACGTAATCCCAACCACTGAGCGGGAGCAAGAACCAGCGCTCCAGCAGCTGAGGTTAAAACGGCCTTGTCGCAGTAGAAGTGCCCGCCGCTGGCGGCTCTGTCGTTGGTCATGTGGGCGTAAGGATCGATTCTGGTGCTTGATCTCGCCGCTAACCCGGAAGTCAATGCCCATCTAGTAACTACATTGTCGTACGGATACGGATGGTAGAATAGGCAAGTGGCCAGGAGCGTTACGATCAACACCAGGAACGTGGATATAGGTCCTTTTGACAACCCTTCAATCGACTTCATAATACCCAACATACCAGCAGTAGAGGTCCTGGTCTAACTCGACGCAGCAACCAATCGAGAGCTGGGAGAAGATGCCTCGGTTTCCGACTTCCCTGTTCGTACTGATTCGAATCGCATTGCTCTGGACGGCCGTTGCCGGCTATGGAAAGTGCTTCCACAACGTAGTCGGGAGTCGGCGACGATACGATCCAGCCATCTCCCTCTTTTATGGCCTTCTATTCCTTTACCTGATCTCCTTTCCCATATCGCTCCTGCATCTGCTGAGACCCCTGGTCTTATCTATCGTACTGGGATTCGGTGTCCTGGTGTTCTTGATTGCGAGCCTTAAAAAATCCTTCAGAGGCCCTTTCCCTGAACTGGCAGTAAAGATAAAGCAATATCTTACTTCCCTCAGGGGAATGGCCACAGCCGTTGCAACAGTTCTGCTCCTTACGGTCGTTCTGAGTAATTTTCTTAGAGCTGCAAGGCCCAACGATCATTCGGATCCTCTTATAACATACGCCGTACAACCAGACAGATGGCTCGACGAGGGACGCATCTTCTTCCTGGAAGAAACGCATTTCTCCCTCATGCCCCTGGTTGGAGAAACGTTTTCGTTATGGCCGGCGTCCCTGGCTCTGGATAAAATAGATAGACTAAGCCTGTTACAGTGTTTTCAAATGTCGCTCATCATCGCTGCCCTTTACTATGCATGGAAGAGACTCGATGGACGGCTCGTCTCGTTGCCGGTAGTTCTTCTGGCCGCTTTGGTTGCTCCCAAGATAGCAGGATGGGGCGCGTTGGCGAAGATAGACATGACACTAGCCTTCTTCTGTACGGTTGCGCTTACCGAGGTAATCGAGCACCGACACCGTGCCCATGGCAACGCACCGCCGACGGTTGCGTTCTTGGCCATGGGCCTTGCGCTATCCACTAAGCTGACCGCCTGGATGCTTCTTCCGTCTTTTCTGTTGCTCGCCATCTGGGACCGGCGCTGGTTGAACTGTAAGCGGATATTATTGTGCCTGTTTCTCATGCTTCTCTTTCCCCTTTGCTACATGGCGAGAACGTATCTACACTCGGGTACCCTGATTTACTCGAGCTTTTTCCCGATTCGTCCGGACGATTTCTGGCACCGAGCATCGGTGCCGGCGCTGGACGCCCTTTACGGCCGTCAACGGGCTTCTTTGCTGACCGACGTGTGGGCGCTGGTATCCTCATGGCACGCCGCAGGCTTCATGTTCGCCATGGGTTTGCTGAACACGCTCCGAACGAAACGGTTCAAGAGAAGAATGCTTCCGATCCTGGTGGCCGTAGCTGTTCTTGCCACAATATTCATCATCGTTCTCAGCCCATTACAGTGGGGAGCCAAGTACACCCTCTTTGTAATTCCTCTTCTGGCAGCCTCCGGGACGGCAGCGATCAGAAACGGTAAGGCACTCGGTTATTGCACCATTGCCCTGGCGGTCTTCACGGTACTGGAAGGTTCGATCTGGCCGAGATTGAGATTCACGGCGGGTTTCATAACCTCTCCCGAAGAGCTGAGATTCGACACCGACACCTACTGGACGCCAAGGGAAATACAGGAATGGGCCGCGAAAGAGCTACCCCGACAATCCGTGTTGCTCTCTTTATCCAGCGGGGAGCGCTACTTCGCGGGCCAAAAGGTGATCTGCGCCAGGACCCATCCCTACGCCAGAAGGCTGTTTTTGGACGACGGGCTGGAAAGCGAGTTGGAGATACTTGAAAGGCTAGATGTAGACTACGTCTACTTCGTCCAAGGAGACCCTTTGTGCGCGTCGATCGCAGACCTGAACTACTGGAAGCCCGAAAGGGAAGCGCTGAATGCCATGCGGGAGAACCTATCCATTCTGGACCACGTCGGTCAGGGGCGCGTATTGGAACCGATCCACCAGTCAGATATCTATCTCATATGCAGGCTCGACTATTCGGGCTGATCAAGTATCCGTTCCAGCATCATCTCCAGCCGCTTCCTCTATCTCGACAAGCAAGCCTGGATCCACGTAGTAGCCAAGCTCGATAGCGGTATGGATGTCACGGAGGGCCTCAGAATGGCTTCCAATGTGGTGCAGCAACCGTGCCCTATTGGCCCAAGCTATAGCGAAAGACGAGTCGGCCTCGATCGCCGATGTATAGCTCTCTAGCGCATCTCCGACCAGCCCAAGGTCTAGTAGCGCGTTGCCTCTATTCAGATAAGGTTGAGGAAGCTCGGGATTCAATGCGATCGCGGCATCGTAGGATTGCACCGCATCGGATAACCGTCCGGCCCTCATCAACGCGTTGCCCAGGTTGTAATGGGCCACGTAGCTCCCCTCGTCCAGCTCCAGGGCTTGCTCGAACGACTCAATCGCTCCGCTAACGTTGTCTACGGCCATGCGGGCCCTTCCAAGGTCGACCAGATACACGTGCCTTCTCCGGCCTCTTTCGAACCGTGCTGCTTTCTCCATGCAGATCAAGGCTGAGTCCGCTTTTCCACGATCCAACAGCAGGTTTCCCAGTAGGTTGAGGGCACGGGGGAAATCACGGTCGTATCTCAGGGCCTTCGTAACCATGCTCTCCGCACTCGAAGGATCGCCTCCCTCTGCAGCAATGACTGCCATGCCATACAAGGTCAACTCGCTGGTTGAATCGATCGCAAGCGACTGCTCGAACCAGTCCATCGCCTCGCCCGGTCGCCCCGATTCCAACGACACGTAGCCCATCGCGGTAAAAAGGCGGGGGTCTTCGGGAGCCCTCTGCAAACCGTCGTCCAGAAGATCGGTAGCCTGATCGTACTCCTCGAGTCCTATCAACAGGAAGGCCGCCGTTTCGTAGGGTTTTGGATCCTTTGGATCGAGCGCGATGGCGGTATGGTAATCATGAAGAGCCAGCCCTGTTTCCCCCTCCTCGTTGTACGCGAAGGCTCTCAGAGTGTACGGATATGGCTCGTCGGGGTACTTCCGGATCACCTCGCTCCACAACTTGACATTGCTGCTCCATGCCCTTACTCTGGCGGAACTCGCGTAGCCCACTAGCAGAAGCCAGACCACGGCAGCGCCCACCAGCGGAAGCCTGAGATTCCCGAAACGACGAACCAGAGCCAGAGCGAGGGCCCACAGCATCACCAAAAGGCCAATTGAAGGCAGGTAGGTGAAGCGGTCAGCCACGACCACCCTGCCGAACAAAACCACCTGAGAGACAGGGATTATGGCCACGAGGTAGAAAATTGACCCAAACAGTAGTAGACGGTTGCGCCTGCCAAAGACAAGCAACATGGCCAGGAGCGCCAGAAGCGGTATCGGCGCAAGCTTATAGGTCAGGGGTAGCACTCCCGTGGGGCCTTCGGGCAGTGGGTGGAATGCGCAAAGGCCAGTGGGCATAAGCAGTTTCAGAGGATAGTACAGGACGTTCCTGGACATCAAGAGCAGCCTGCCGGTGAAATCCATGCGGGAGAACTGTTCGTAACCTCCCATCCAGCCGTGCGCAATGACCGCCATCAGGGAGACACCGGCTGCCAAAACGACGAAGGGAACCATCCTAAGAGCTAGCTTCCCTAATCTCCGGGGGCCTTTTTCGATGAGTATCAGCTCGTAGGCGAGTAGCACCGGTGCCAGTGTCACGGCCATTGCCTTGCAAAGAAGAGAGCACATGAAGAGCACGATGCTCCAGGCGAGGAGCCACCCTCTCCTGTCCTCTCTGTAGCGAACGTATGACAGAAAGGATGATAGGTAGAAGAATCCACCCAGGACGTCCTTGCGCTCGGTTATCCAGGCGATCGACTCCATCCTCATCGGATGCAGCGCGAACGCGGCGGCAACGAACAGCGCTCCTGCTCTGTTCCGGACAATCCGCAGCGCCAGCAGGTACAGAAGCACCACGTTCAGCAGGTGCAGCAAAACATTGGTTAGATGGTACAATAGCGGAGAAGGCCCAACCAGCGCGTACTCCACGGCGAACGATAGAGTAACCAGAGGCTGGTAGTGGGCTATGACGAACGAAGTGAACGACTGTTTGACCGTCTCCAGGCTTAGACCACCCGTAACGATGTAGTTGTCGTAGACCTGGTGAGGATCGTCGTAACCAAGGAAACCGAATCCAAGCGTCGGGAGGTAGATCAAACCCGTAACCAGAATCAGAGCGTAAAGCAAGATTCTGCATACTTTTGAACTAGTAACGACAGCGCTTACAGCCATGTTTATCAGGGATCCAATCGCCATGCATTCTCTTTTTGTTAAGGAATGTTTGAGACGCCCCTTTTCCCAGTTAGTACGATAGTCCCAAGGTAGATGATCCTCCAACAGCTTGAAGGCCGACGGCCCCCTTCAGTGCGCATAACTCCTGCATTCACTAATAAAGTACGGCGATTAGTTTCCTTACGTACATCTTTATTGGGCTACTCGGATAAATGAATATTTTGGGTTATTCTGCCTCCGTAAACAAACCGTCCCACGCAGTGTAGGCCAAACCGCGGTCCCATTATCGCTTTTGGTCATCCTGACGCTGAAGGTTCCAAGGCATCCCTACACCCAAGCCACCTATGTTTTCGATCTCATTGTACGGCATTCTATTTGGCATCAGTAGCTATACGCCGCGGTTATGATTCCGAAATTGATTGCGCTGTCATTGATTACGTTTCTTGTAGATGCGATTCCCAAACATGGGAAAATAGCCTGTTGTCAACGCCCCCTCATGGCAGTCAATACGATATTCGAGCAAACATCAAGAAACTAAATCGTCACCTGGATAATGTTAAGGCGTCGTTTGCACAGCCAAAAGCACTGCACGGATCACTTAGCCAGGAGTGGTTTATAGCCAAATTATGTGAGAAGACCGGGGATTTCTCCCCGGCCTTCTCTCAGGTTAATGGCTTTCAGTTAGTCTACCTTATTAAAAAACCAAGAACTTACCGGTTCCCAGAGTATTATCATCATTGCTAATGCGATAGCAATATACGCCGAAGGGCACCTCGGGTATGGGAACTGACAGGCTGTTCATGCCTGGACTTAGATCTTCGGCGTAGTATTCGCAGACTTTTCGACCTGCAAGATCGAATACATCGATTGTTGCCGATCCTGCGTAGTCCAGTTCCATCATCACACGTAATTGTCCGGCTCGGAACTCGGTGCTGACTTCATGTCTCTCAGTAGCACTGTTCGGAGCGTTCCACGCAACCAACGCGTCGTTCGGGTCTCTTCGTAGTATTCTACCGCTAACGTCACCAAACAAAAGCAGAGCATAGGCAGCATCTTCAACATCCGAAATAAGGCGGAGTGGCTCTCCCTCGTAGGCTGGCATGGTAATGCGGTTGATCGTTTCCTGCCATTCAACGTCCTTGTGCCAACTGCTTTGGGAATAGTAAAGCCTTGCAATAGCATGGATTACATTGTTACCTATTTCTGCCTGGCCAATGGCATAGCCGGACGTAAACTCCTCCGGGAGTACGCTGTAGTAAATAGACCCACTATCGGCAAGTTCAGTGATTTCCTCCCAATAAAAGGTGATTGGCGCCTTGGGGAGGGAGAATCCCAGTACCTGCCCAAAATGGACCGATGCTGGCCAAATTCCCCATCGTGCAACCCAGCCCCTATGCGTAGAATCGGTTGCAAGAGCTGCCTGACCAAAACATGTTTGATTTATGTGCTTGTCGCGCCATATCCGACTGCTGTTCGGTATTGCTCCAAATGCCCAGCTGGTTGTGGAATCGCTGGCATCAGTGGTATATCTGAAGCAACCCATTCCGGTTACTACACCATAGTAATCGTCATTCACCATGAGTCTATAGCCACCACGTCCCCAGTACATTCCACTGTGCTCAGGCCATTCGACGCTATGATTCCATAAATCGACTTCGGTCCAACTGCTGCCAGCATCTGAGGTGTATTGGATCGAGTATTGGATTGTCTTCCCACCATCCTTGAGAAGCACCCAACCCTCGTCATTGCTTATGAAGTGAATATTCCTAATGACATCGTAATCACTCCACGTATAGACGCTGTCCCAATCGGAACTATCGTAAGTGTATACGCTATCGTTGTTTACCCACAGAGTTGTTTTTTCGACCCAGTAGGCGCAGCTATCGGACGGGAAGGAAATGGCTCGAACCTTGTCGAGTGTTTTTTCGTTGAAGTAATACTGGTCAGAACCGGAAGGCCAGGTGCTGAAACCATCATCCGTAGCGCCGAAGGCGTCATGCCAACCGTCTAAAAAATCGCCATGTCCGGCCAATATGGCATGATCATCATCGAACACCTCGAAGAGTCTGGCCCAGTTGCCGCTAGTGGTTTCTACCTCCTCCCAATCGTTTGCCGCCACAGGCCCGGCAGCAAGAAAACAGCCGATAACGAGACACAGCAGGCTTGCTCGGAGAGTAGCCATGTCAGGCCCTCCTTATCCTACAAGATAGGTAAGTAATAAAAAACTTATGGCCGGTAGGCGAACTAGGAAGCCATAATTGCATCATACCCCCCCCCATACTGTCAACTCGCTCCAGTTACGTTGCCTATTTCTGAATTGAACACATATTGGGAGTGAGTTCTAACAGATAGTAAGGATATTTTATTAGGCTAGGATTACTCGACCTAATCGTCGGAAAGGTGAATCAATGAGAATCGCAACCGCCATTTCCATCATTGTATTGCTTTTAGCAGCTTCATGTGGTAAGCGACCGGTCGGGCCTAGCATAGTTCTCGTTCTGATAGATACCCTCAGGGCGGACCACCTGGGCTGCTACGGCTACCATCGCGATACCTCTCCCACCATAGACAGCCTGGCCGCCGAGGGTGTATTGTTCGAGCGTTGCCAATCACAGAGTTCCTGGACGTTGCCCGCGATGGTGACCATCCTCACCGGACTGACTCCCAGGCAGCACGGAGCTGGTGCAAGGAACGACCGCTTCCACGGCCTTAGCTACGAGCTTGCCTATCTGCCCGAGGTCCTTTCTGCACAGGGATACGCAACCACGGCGTTCTTCAACGTGGTCTTCATGAACGCCGATTTCGGTCTTCACAGGGGATTCGACCATTTCGATTGCTCGGGTCTGACGGATTTCCACAGCCGAAGGACGGCCGGTCAAACCGTCGACCAGGCGATATCCTGGCTGGCCGACCGTGAGCCCGGCGAGCCGTTCTTCCTGGCGGTCCACTTCTACGACCCGCACATAAACTACGATCCTCCACCTCCATTCGATACCCTGTTCACCGATCCCGGCTACGAAGGACCGTACGACAACAGCTGGGGACACGTGCCTCAGATCATGGGGGTCAACTCCGGTGAGGATTCCATTCCCCCGGAGGGTCTGCGCAACCTGGTAAACCTCTACGATGGGGAGATCGCGTACACCGACCGAGAGCTGGGAAGGCTGCTGGCCGAGGTGAGAGCCACCGGAGGTGATTCCACGCTGGTGACGGTAATAGCCGATCATGGAGAGGAGTTCCTGGATCACGGAGGCATCGAGCACGGTCACACGCTGTACCAGGAGCTTCTGCACGTCCCGTTGATCCTGTGTGGGCCGGGCTTTCGGGGCGGACAGACCATTCACACCACCGTGGCCCAGCTGGACGTCCTTCCTACGGTGCTTTCGGCCTTGGGAGTGGAGGCGCCTTCCGCCTCGCACGGAGTTGATCTGTCATTGCTTTCCGATTCGTCCAGGATCCTTCCCTCCAGCGGGATATTGTGGGGCAACCAGAAACAGGCCTGCGTCCTTCGGGGGGAAAAAAAGGTAATCTGGGATGCCGCCATAGACGTCTCCCAGGCGTTCGATCTATCGGCAGACGCCGGGGAAACCGATCCTCTGCCCCCCGACGAGTCTCTGCTGCAGGCCGCTCTGGACTACTGGTCCACCCCTCCGTTGGCAGAGCCGCCCGCGGTGGAGATGGACGAAGCCATAAAAACCCAGCTGCGCGACCTCGGGTACATCAGGTAGGGGGCCATGCCACAACAGAACTGGTTGAGTATCTGGTTCGTTCTATCGTCGCTGCTGAAGGTGTCTTTGGCCCTTCTCTCCATGCTTGGCCTGGGGTGGCTGGGCAAGAAATTGCCCCTTATCCGGACCCGCCTGGAAAGCTGTCCCTCCCTTGCGGTGGGAATGCTTCTTCATGCCGCAATAGCGGTCCTTCTTTCGGCGGTGGGTGCCCTGGACAGGAGCCTTCTCGGATGGCTCCTCCTGCCCGGAGCCCTGTTCGGCCTTCTGCATCTGATGGATTTGGCTCGCTCGAAGCTGAAAAGAACAGCTCTGGATAAGGAAAAACTGTTTACTTCGGTCCTGGCCCTGCCCGTGGTGTGGCTACTGTTGCTGGGAGCGCTGGGTGCATGCCGTCCCAACCTGGAGGAACGGGACCCCCAGATAACCTACGCGGTACAGCCGGACAGGTGGCTGGAACGGGGCAGGATATACTTCCTGGACGAAACGGTCTTCTCCGCCTTCCCCGTGCTCGGGGAGATAGTCTCCGTATGGCCCGCGGCCCTGGCTGGGGACATGCTGGAGCAGCTGGTGCTGCTGCAGCTTTTCCAAAGGTGCCTGCTGGTCCTCGCCGTCTTAATTGGCGCGTCAATACTCGGCCTGCGGTGTCGAAGGCTTCTTCTGGCCCTCTTCGCGGTTCTCTCCTGCAACCTGCTCTTCGGCATCTCCGGGTCTGCCAAGGTGGACATGACCGCCCTGTTCTTCTGCACTCTCGCCCTCTCCCTGCTGATCATGGAACGTAAACGTACAACCGTGGACTACTCCGCTTTCCTTCTTATGGGCGCCGCCCTGGCAACCAAGCTAACCGCCTACGTAGTGCTGCTGCCCTTTGCGGCTCTGGCGTTATCCGACCAGGCCAATCGCCGTCGGGCTAGAATAATGCCGGGGATTGCGGTGATGCTCTTCCTTCCGGTCGTTTTCGCAATCAGGACTGCTCTGCACACCGGCAGCCCCTTCTATCCCACCCTGGCCCTGGACTTCCTTTCCAGGCCCGAATGGAGAATGCCCGAGCTCCATCCCCTGCTCCGCAGCATGGTGGACAGAACGTCGTCGCTCTATCCCTCCTACGGTTTCCTGGGGAACGTTCTGGAGCTGCTGCGGCAGTGGGAGATACCGATCATCCTCTTTTTCGCTGTTTCCCTAACCGCTCTTCTAAGGAGGATTTTTAGGCGACACCTACCTGTAATTATAGGTGTCTTGGGATTCCTTGCCTTATGCGTCGCGGTCTTCTGGCCTCCCTGGTGGGGAGCGAAGTACACGGTTCTGGCCATACCCTTCGCCGCTCTCTGGGCAACGACAATGATACCAGCCCGGGGATGGGTGCCTGTGGCCTATCTTCTCTCATCATTCGTACTGTTCTTCCTTTTCTTCTCGAAACAGGGATACGCCCACGCCAGATGGGAACTCTCGAGGGGAACCCAGCTGGTGGAGAGCTTCGCTTCTTACCGGTGGCGGGTGGAGGGAAAGAGGAACCTTTACATCCCCCCCAACGTACCCCTGCAGCTCTGGTCCAATCGATCCCTGCCGGAGGATACCCGCATCGTTTCCCTATGGGAACCGAAAAGGTACTTCTGTGAGCACGAATGGGTCGCCGCCTGGAGGCATCCCCGGGTAAGAGCGATCTATCTGGAGAACTCCCTCCGGGACGAGATTGAGATACTCCGCTCGCTGGGAACGGATTACGTTGTCTTCGGCAGAGAGGATCCTCTTCCCCTCTCCGCCGAGGAGGGATTATTGCTGCTGGACAGGATCGGGAAGGGTGACGTGCTGGTTCCCAGACTGGTGCTGAACCACTTCGTGTTATGCAGCTTCAACCCGGACAACCTGGGAGATGACACCGAAGAAGCGTTCTCTCCACCAACCAGTTACGCCTTTCCGACGGATGACACGTTTTCTGTTGCCGTAGAGAACCGGCTGTCCGGGCACGTCGTCAGCGGGGTGTTGGCGGTTCTTCGGGACGGTCGGTCCACGGGCAACCTGTTGGAAGACAATATTGCGGCTGGAAAGGCCATGATCCTTGTCGTTCCCGATGAGTCGGAGCACCTGGCAGCCTACGACGAGTCGGGCGAGTCGTACCTGCTGCGGCTGCCACAGCGCTCCGGAGAAACATGCTCGATAAACGTATCACTCGCCCAAAAAGGTTTCTCCCGTTTTCACAGAGGGACGGGGACCAGGGCCGTTACCATCCGCAACAGTTTGACTGGCATGGGACTTATGGAGATACGGGTCAGACTCGATTCCCGGGAAGGGTTCACCGAACTATTAGGGGGCCGCGTGCTGTTTCCGGGAGAGGAGCTGATCCTCTGGACGGACCAGACGCTGTCGGCCCTGACCGCTTTAGATCAGAGGGGTAGAGCATACGATACGGAATCGACCCACACCGACACGATTCCGGTTACCGATGTCGACGTACGCCTGCCGGACGGGGTCGCAAGGCCCGCTTTCGGCCATGGGGCGCTGCTTGTAAAGAACGACCTCCCTCCGGGGCAATACCTGGATGAGATATTAGTTGAGGGACGGAATGACTTCCGCCGAGAGTATTTTCCCTCCGAGCCCCAGGACTGGGTGACACTGACGCTAAAGCCGGGCACATATCGGTTTACGGCATTCGATAACCTGGGAATCGCTTACGACATTCCTACGGTCAGGTTAGAGGGCGGCGGGGTAACGATGGAAGCGGTCTCCGTGCTGAACATGCGGATCCGCTTCGAGCTCTAGCCGGCCGCTAATCCCAGCCGACAACTCCGTCGTCGATCGATCCGTGCTCCGTAGCATCCCAGGGGCAGCGGATCTCGTATACGTCACTGGCGGTTCCGGCAAGGTTGTACTGACCAACGCCGGCGTCTTCGGGACAGCGCAGATCGGGAGCGTTATCAAGCATGACGGCCAGATCTGGCATATGTGCCTTGTAGCAGTCGTACTCGGCGAAGTACATCGATTCGGCCGTGGCCAGGGCGATCATGTTCCGCTGGCAGGAAAACGTGGCGGCCTCCTCTGTCTGTCCTGCGATACGCGGAACGGCTATCAACGCGAGCAGTGCCAGGACTTCCACCGCCACTACCGGCTCTATCGGGGTGAAGCCTCTCTTTAGCACCTTCCTCTTGCTTTAGGGGACAAAGAGATGGCGGTGGGATCTCCACCGCCATTCCCTTCGAAGGCTCTCCTAGGTTACTGCCAGCTGATGACTCCGTCGTCGATCGATCCATGCAAGGTTGGATCCCAAGGGCAGTCGATTCTGTACGAATCGCCTCCGTCAGTTACGCTATACGAGCCGAGGTTAGTGTCCTCGGGACATCTCAGTTCGGCCGCGTTCTCCTGCATGCTCGCATCGATCTGAGCGAGGGTTCCGTAGGTGTTGTACTCGGAGTAGTACATCTGCTCGGCAGTGGCCAGAGTTCTCATGTTGCCCTGGCAAGATACCTTCTTCGCCTGTTCCTGAACGTTGCTGAACTTCGGGATGGCTATCGCGGCCAAAATGCCTATGATGACCACCACGATCATCAGCTCGATCAGGGTGAAGCCTTTCTTCATCTTCACTCCTTTCCGGCTTGGGTTTCTAGTTGCACTATCTAACATAAAAAAGAGCATAAAGCGTGCCAAAGCCCATATCGTGCTCTAACTGGTCGCTTAACTGGGGTTTGATGTTTTTCCAGACGAAATGCATAGAACGGGGAAACACCAATGTGTTGCATTCTGCAAGCCCTGCGATGCGCAAAGCGCGGGATACGTAGCCTCATTGCCAGCTGGTTATTCCCTCGTAGACCGAACCGTGCTCGGAAACGGCCGGATAATCGTCACACGACACGGCGTACTCCCCGGCTCCGGGAAGCCATAAGGTGTAGGTTCCGGACTGGGTGGGGCAGCGCAGCAGCGAGGCGTTGGGCTGAATCTTGTTCAGGTTCGCCAAGGCGGTTGTGTACGAGTCGTAGACGGCGAAATAGACTGCCTCGGCGGTAGCTATAACCTTCATGTTCTGCCTGCAGCCGGCGGTTTTCGCCTGGTCTTGGACGTTGGTGAACTTGGGAATGGCCATTGCGGCCAGGATTCCAATGATCACCACCACGATCATCAATTCAATAAGCGTAAATCCCTTTTTCATCTCTTCCCTCCTATACCATATAGGGAAGCATATATCGTTCCATGCACTCTACAGTATAATTGGGTATATAATTAGACTTCTTGGCCGGGGCGGCTGACGCGCCGGCGGAAACGGTATTGCACGCTGCAAAAATCCTACTGGATAACTACAATGCGCATGTCCGTATTGTCCTCGGCGGTGGCCCGAACCAGCAGGGCCGCCAGGCTGTCTCTGGGCATGGAGCGGTCACCCACATCGGTTACGCTGCGGGATAGGTCCAGCCCCCTGGTGTACCTCTCGGCCATGCACTCGAACCAACCCGAGAAGTTGGCCGTGGACAGGGGAGCTATATCGGGCCGGCGGTCCTGGACGTACTTCAGCTGCCATCCACCATACAGAAGATCGTTGTCGGAGGTGAACAGCACCGTTCTTATTGGAGCCCTCCTGTAGACGTCCCTGACGACTGGCCCCTGATCGATCAGGGGATCGGGGGAGAAAATGCCCCATCCGGCAATGGCCAGCGCGAGGGCAAGCGATACATATGGCTCTACCAGCCTGATCGATTCCACGGAAAGGACGACGATAACGAACAAGGCCAGTACGCCGGTCTGTGAGGTCCCTGCCGCCATTGGATTGACGGCTATTACGAACGCCAGCTCCAGTACAAGAAGCAGACCCAGAGACACGGCCCTTCGCCGGGTGCGCAGGACCACAGCCGCTCCTATCACCGCAGCGGGTATCACCGCCGGCGACAGCATGCTCCAGACCTCCCGGGCGTGCAGCAGCAAGGTATTGAAACCGGCCGCTCCCATTGCGCGGCCGTAAACCTCCCTGTAACCGGCCGCCGTCACATGCCTTACGAAGAGAGAAAACTGCGAGGGATTGCCCCAGTTCACGATCGCCCCACCCTCAGAGAGGAGGGGCAGGGCCAGGTAGGGGCTCAGTCCCAGCAGAAGCCCTCCCCCGAAGCGGAGGGGACACGTCCTTCTGGAGAAACAGATTGCCGGTAATACTATTCCCAGAGGGTGGATGCACAGAGCGACCCCGGTAAGGTAGCCGCATGGAAGCGAGCGGGGCCTGCATTCCCAGGCTACGGCCAGAAGCAGGAAAAGGGGACAGTAGGCGTCCCAAAGGAGCAGCCTTTCCCTGCTGCAGGGAAGCAGTAGAACGGCCGCCGCCATCAGGTATCCCGCGATCCCCTGCCTCCTGGCCAGCAACCATAAGCCTACGGAGGCCATCAACCCGTACAGAACCTTCAGGCATGAGCTTCCCAGAAGCACCCAGGACGCCCGGCAGGC
This sequence comes from Candidatus Fermentibacterota bacterium, assembly GCA_014728175.1. Classification (GTDB taxonomy): domain Bacteria; phylum Fermentibacterota; class Fermentibacteria; order Fermentibacterales; family JCC-6; genus WJMA01. Next base: position 152,036 of record WJMA01000017.1, on the reverse strand, counting down.
CAGGGCCAGCATGGGCATCCCCGGAGGATGGGCGATGCCCCCCAGACGGGCGACAGTCAGGAACTCGGCTCCGTCCTCCACCGGAATTCCCGACTGGCCCAGGCGCAGCGAAAGAACGAAAAGCAGGATCAGCCCCAGCAGGTCCTGCGCGCGGCTGCGCCTGGTGAGACTTCGAAGAATTCCAGCGGGCCGGGGGCGGTCAGTCACCCTCCTCCTCGGACCGGTACCTCTCCAGCCTTCTGTGGAGGGTGCTTTCATCTATTCCCAGTATTTTGGCCGCCATGCGTTTCTGGCCGCCTGCCTTGTGCTCCAGGATGTAGTACGTGTAGGCTTTTTCCATCTCCCTGAGGGTCGGCTGAGCGGCCGGAGCTTCGGAAGAGGTATTATCCTCGGATGCAGCCGGCTCTTCGGTGGCGGCGTTCTCCAGTATATGATCCGGTATGTCGTCTCTGGTGATCCTCGACGCCCTGGTCATAACGCACAGCCGCTCCACCACGTTCTCCAGCTCCCGGACGTTGCCCGGCCAATCGTAGCGGGTAAGGGCGGCCATGGCCTGCTCGTCCATCTTCTTGGCGTCTATGCCGTGCCGCGAGCAGTTCTCGGCTATGAAGCGCTCCACCAGTACGGGGATGTCGGTTCTGTGCTTCCTCAAAGGGGGAACGTGGATGGGGATAACGTTCAGTCTGTAGTAGAGGTCGGCCCGGAAATCGCCGTCTTCCACTTTTTTGTGGAGGTCGCGGTTGGTGGCCGCCACCAGCCTTACGTCGAAGGATTTTGGGGAGGTTCCGCCTACCGGAAGAACCTGACGCTCCTGTAGGGTGCGTAGGAGCTTCACCTGTAAATCGCGATGCAACTCGCTGACCTCGTCGAGGAAGAAAGTACCGCCCGAGGCCGCCACCAGCAACCCCTCCTTGTCCTTGTGGGCTCCGGTGAACGAGCCCTTTACGTGACCGAACAGCTCGCTGGCCAGGAGATCGCGGGTGAAGCTGCCGCAGTTCACTCCCAGAAAGGGCCCTTCCGAGCGGGAGCTGTTATAGTGCAGCGCTCTGGCCACCAGCTCCTTGCCCGTTCCACTCTCCCCCGTTATGAGCACGGTGCTTTTCTTATCGGCGACCATTCTGATCTGCTCCAGCATTTGCAGTATGGCCTCTGAGCTCCCGATTATGCTTTCGAAATCGTAACGGCGGTGAACCTGTTTGCGCAGCTTGAGGTTCTCGTTCTCCATCTCCTTGTGGCACAACGCCCTTTCCAGGGAGACCGACAGCTGGTCTACCTCGAAGGGCTTTATAAGGTAATCGCTGGCGCCCTGCCTTATGGCTTTTACCGCCGTGTCTACGCTGGAGAAGGCGGTCATGACTATGCCAATGACGTCCGGTTGCGTTTCCTTAACCCCGGAGAAGAGCTCCAGACCGCTCATTCCGGGCATCTTTATGTCCACCAGAAGGATGTCCGGGGGATCGCGTCGAGCGGATTTCAGGGCCTCTTCCGGTTCGGAGAAGCACTCCACCTGGTAGCCCTTCTGATCCAGCAGGACTCCCAGCCATTCCAGCATGGACTCCTCGTCGTCGACTACGAAAACCCGCAGATCCTCAGCCGGCATCTGTACCTTCCTCGGCTATTTCGCTGGTAGCGGCAAGAGGCAGGATAACCCTTACTCTCGCGCTGCCGGTATCGCTTCTCTGTAATATCATGCGTCCCTTGTGATCCTGTACAACCTTCCGGGCCACGTACAGCCCCAGCCCGGTTCCCTCCTCCTTGGTGGTGACGAAGGGCCTGGTGGCGCTGTCCATTATGTCATCGGGGAATCCCGGGCCGTTGTCCTCCACGACAAGTTCGGCGGTACCGGTGCCCTCAAGGGCTTGAAGCCGAACCGATATCAATCTCTCGTCCATGCTTTCCGTAGCCTCTGCGCTGTTCCTTATCAGGTTGTTGAGCATCTGCGAGAGACGGGGTCTGCTTCCTACCACCTCCACTTCGTCCGGGACGTCCACCTCGAACTCCACCCCTCTGGCGATCCCGTGGCTAGAGCTCTCAACGGCTTCCCTAACCACGTCGGCCAGGTTCAACTTGGCCATGGATGGGGGGCCGGAGGATCTGGAGATCTGCAGGTAGCCCTCTATGACCTCCGAGATCCGTCTGGCCTGGTTGACTATCAGTCGGGTCATCCTGGCCGTTCCCTGGTCGTCGGTACCTCCCTGCATCAGGATTTGCGCCGCTCCGCTCATCGAGGCCAGCGGGTTGCGTATCTCGTGGGCCATGGTGGAGGACAGCCTTCCCACCACCGCCAGCTTCTCCTGCTCGTCCAGCTGGCTCCTGAGCGTCCTTACCTCGGTTACGTCCGTCATGACCGCCATGGCCCCGGCCGGCTCGCCGGATTCGTTTAAAAAGTTGGCCATCCTGCATTCGACTATGTTCTCGCCCATCACCAGGTCTATGTTCTCCGGAAACTCCCCCGTGCTGAGGTAATCGGAGAGCATCCTGTAGAGCTCGGTCTCCCTCACGTCCGCCTGCCAGTCCCGGCCCAGGGAAAGAATGCGCCGGGCCGCGGCGTTGACGCTTATCGGATTGCCTCTGTCGTCTATGACCAGCACCCCGTCCTCCATGCTCTCCAGTATCTCCCGCGATCTGGTGCGGACCTCCCGCAGGGCATGGAGTATGCTCTGAACCCTTCCCGACTCCCGCTCCAGAAGCTCGGAGAGGTAGCCCGAGACCAGACCCACCGCAGCCAGGATCAGGAAGTCCAGCAGAGCTTTCAGGAGTACGTAGCGGAAGGAAAGAGATATCAGGCCGGTCCTTCCCAGCACCTCAAGGGTTACGCTTCCGGTTGGTTCGCCGGTCCCGGCTATGGAGTAGAGCCCTGAAGCTAGTATGACCAGGGAGTCCAGAAGAGCGATTCCTCCTCCTCCCAGCATGCCCAGGTAAAGACCAGCCGCGGCCGAGTGGAGGTAGAAGAACACCACCAGAGGGCCGTCTATACCTCCCCCGTAATGGATCAGAAGGCCCAGCAGGAAGGCGTCCAGCAGGAACTGCATGCGGAGCGGCCACCTCTTGGCAGGGCAGTTGCGCAGGTAGAGAGTGACCAGAAGTCCGGAGACCACCGCGGCAACGCCAACCGACGCATACACGACGGAAACCAGCTTGCTTTCCAGGAAGAGGATTCCCAGAACCGCGAGAGAGCCTATTACGGAAAGGCGCCCCACCTGCAGCCAGGTGAGGCGCCCGAAGTCTCTGGTTGGCGTTCTATCCGTGTCGAGGATCGTGGGCCGAGACCCCCTTTTCTTAACCGCCTCCGACCGTACCGATCAGGTCGAAGATCGGAAGGTACATGGCTATCACCATGCCACCCACTATGCCGCCCAGCACGACGATCATAATGGGCTCCAGGGTGGAGGTCAGTCCCGCCACGGAGGTATCGACCTCGTCCTCGTAGAAGTCGGCCACCTTGGTGAGCATGTCGTCCAGGCCACCCGTCTCCTCGCCCACCGCTATCATCTGGGTAACCATGGTAGGGAAGACCCCGGAGGCCTCCAGGGGGTCGGATATGTTCTCGCCCCCCGAGATGCTGACCCGAGCCTCCAGTATCGCGTCGGCAACCACCCGGTTGCCGGCGGTCCTGGAGGTTATGCTCAGCCCATCCAGGATGGCCACACCACTCGATACCAGCGTTCCCAGCGTTCTGGTGAACCGGGCAATAGCCATCTTGCGAACCAGCGGCCCGAAGATGGGCATCTTCAGCTTGATGGTATCTATTACCTTCTTGCCGTTGTCGGTCTTGTAGTAGACGTTGTAGAGGACTATAAGACCGATCACGCCTACTATTATGAACAGTATGTTGTGCTGGAAGAATTGCGAGAGGCTGATGACGAACTGGGTAGGACCGGGGAGCTCGCTTCCGAAGTCGGCGAACATCCTCTCGAATATGGGGATGACGAACAGCAGAAGCGCAGCGGTGGCCAGTAACACCACGATCAGGACGATCAGGGGGTACATCATGGCCGTCTTGATCTTGCGCCGGAGCTGCGCGGATTTCTCGAGGTGGTTAGCCAGCCGGTGTAGGATGGTATCGAGAATACCGCCCTGCTCACCCGCGGCCACCATGTTGATGTACAGCTCGCTGAAAATGTTGACGTGCTTGCCCATCGAATCGGCGAGCGTACCGCCCTTCTCCACCTCTTGAGTCACGTTGGATATTATGTTGGAGAAGGTTTTGTTGTCCGTCTGCCTGGCCAGTATCTGCAGGCAGTTGACCAGAGGCAGACCGGCGTCGATCATGGTGGCGAACTGCCTGGTGAACCGGGCCAGATCGGTATCTTTTATTCCCGCCCCGAACTTGCCCAGCGCGCTCAGATCGAAGCCTTTGCCCCGGATCTTCTCGACCGCGACCCCTCTGCGCTCGAGAAGGCTTCGGGCCTCGCGCTTGCTCTTGGCGGTTATCCTGCCGGATAGCGTCCTTCCCTGGACGTTGGTTCCCTGCCACGCAAACTCCGCCATGTCAGACCTCCGTTAAAGCACCTCGCGTCCGGTGACCATCATCTCTTCAAGCTCTATCGGGTCCGGAGACCGCTCAAGACACATCTCCTTTGTAATCTCTCTTCTTATATACAAATTGTAAAGTGCTTGATTCATGGTCTGCATGCCGAACTTGTGGCCGGCCTGCATCATTCCGTAGATCTGATGCAGCTTGTCCTCCCTTATGGCGGCCCTGATGGCCGGCGTGCATGCAAGAGCCTCCGCCGCAAGCACTCTTCCGCTACCTCTGGCTCGCGGAAGGAGCATCTGGGTCATCACGCCTATAAGAACGAACGACAGCTGGCCCCTTACCTGTACCTGGCTCTCCGACGGGAAAGTATCGATTATCCTGTTTATAGACTCGTAAGTGGAGTTGGTATGAAGGGTGGCCATGGTCAGGTGGCCGGTCTCGGCTATGTTGAGGGCCGTCTGCATGGTCTCCATGTCGCGCATCTCGCCTATCAGGACCACGTCCGGGTCCTGCCTTAGGATGTACCGCAGCGCGTCGTGGAAGGTGGTGGTGTCCTCCCCTATCTCCCGTTGGTTGACTATGGCCTTGTCGTGATGGTGAACGTACTCTATCGGGTCCTCGATCGTAATTATGTGAACGGGTTTGGTTGAGTTCACCTTTCTGATTATCGAAGCCAGCGTAGTGCTTTTGCCGCAGCCGGTGGGCCCGGTAACCAGAATCAGGCCCTGGTTCTTGCGCGACCATTTCTTTACGACGGAGGGCAGCCCCAGCTCGTCGAAGCCTAATATCTCATAAGGGATCACCCTTATGGCGCAGGCCACGCATCCCCTCTGCTGAAATACGTTCGAACGGAACCTGGACAAGCCCTTTATGCCGAAGGCGAGGTCCAGCTCCTTGCTCTCCTCGAACTTCTTCTTCTGAGTGTCCTTGAGCAGGCTGTAGACCAGGTCCTGCGTCTCCTGGGGAGTGAGCGGGTCGTACTCCATCCTGACCAGCTCGCCATCGATCCTAATGGTGGGAGGTGCCCCAACTGTCAGGTGGAGGTCCGTCGCCCTCCTCTCCAGCATCTCCTTTAGCAGCGTCTTGACGTTCATCAGGCCTCCTATCCAGCCTGGGTCTTGCTGGTTCGCTTGGTCTCCCGGGCCTTCTTCCTTTGAATAGCCTTAAACTTACGCTCTGCAAGCCTTACCTCGTCGTCGTCCTCCGCGGTCACCCTGGTAACCTCCTCCAGAGTGGTTATTCCCTTCGCCAGCTTGTCGACGGCGTCCATGCGCAGGGTTCTCATACCTCTCTCCACCGCCATCTCCCGCAGCTTGCCCGCGGAAGCGCGGTCTATTATCGCCTGCTTGATCTCACGCTCTACGGTGAGAACCTCGAACAGGCCTATCCTGCCCTTGTAGCCTATGTGGCCGCACTTCTTGCAGCCTGCGCCCACGTACGTGGTGCAATCCCTGAGCTTGTGGGGGTCCACGCCGGCCGCGACCAGCTCGTCCTCGCTGTACTCGTGGGGCCGCTTGCAGTTCTCGCAGACCTTTCTGACCAGGCGCTGGGCCATTATCACCCTGGTGGATGAGGCCACTAGGAAAGGCTTGATTCCTATGTCTACCAGCCTGGTAATGGTGCTGGGAGCGTCGTTGGTGTGAATGGTGGAGAATACCAGGTGGCCGGTGAGAGAGGCCTTCACCGCTATAGAGGCGGTCTCCAGGTCTCTTATCTCGCCCACCATGATGATGTTGGGGTCCTGGCGAAGTATGGCCCTGAGCGCGAATGCGAAATCGTAACCGATCCCGGCATCTATCTGGGTCTGGGTGATGCCGTCTATGTTGTACTCGACCGGGTCCTCTGCGGTGTGAACGTTGACGTGCGGGGTACTGAGACCGGAAAGGGCCGAGTACAGGGTGGTGGTCTTCCCGCTTCCGGTGGGGCCGGTGACCAGGACTATGCCATAAGGGGAGTTGACGCCCTTCATGAAGTCCTTCAGGGCCGTTTCTGGGAAACCCAGCTGCCTGAGGTCGAACTCCAGGTTGCCCCGGTCCAGAATCCTGAGGACTATCTTCTCGCCGTTGATCGCCGGGACGCAGCTGACCCTGAAATCTATCGACCTACCCTGGATGTTGGCCTTTATCCTGCCGTCCTGGGTTTTTCTTCTCTCTGCTATATTCATGTGGGACATTATTTTGAGACGGCTTATTATCGGGCCCTGCACCGCTTTGGGCAGCCTTCCCACCTCGAAGCAGGTTCCGTCCCGTCGGTACCGTACCCTGACGTACTTCTCGTAAGGCTCGACGTGTATGTCGCTGACCTCGGTCAGAACGGCCTTGGCAATCAGTTGATTTACGAATTTGACCACCGGCTCGTTCTCGTCGACGGTAGCGTACTCCTCTTCGAACTCGTCCTCCTCGAGGTCTGAGTCCAGAGTGTCCACCACCTCCAGGTCGTCGTCCTCCTCGTCGTAGTCGTCCAGCTGGTTCTCAACGGTAACCAGGTCGTCGACCTTGCCGTAGATCTCGTCCAGGGTGCGCCTTATGGCGGAGGGGGCTGACGCCAGGGGGAGAACCTCCTTGCCCACGTTGAATTTGATCTCGTCTATGGCGTAGAGGTTGGCCGGGTTGGCCATGGCGACCTGGAACATGCCGTCGTACTCCCTGACCGGAGCGACTATGAAGCGGCGGGCTATCTCCTCTGTGAGCTTGTTGGCCAGCTCGGGGGATATCTCGGTCTCGTTGAGGTAGACCGGATCAACGCTGTAGATGTCGGACAAGAACTCCGTTATCAGCTCCTCGGGGACCTTTCCGGTGGCGACGAGTATCTCCGCCAGCTCGGTCTCTCCCGGACCGTACTCCTGGGATATCTCGTCGATATCCTCGTTTGTTATTATCCCGGCCTCCGTGAGCATTATCGCTAGCCGGTTCAGCATCTTATCCCAGCCTAGATGTTGGCCACGGTCTCTCTGACCACCTCCTCGAAGGTGGTGATCCCGCGTTCCAGCTTTCTCAGGGCCGCTTCCCTGAGGTTTATCATTCCATGGCTAATGGCGGCCTTCTCTATCTGAATGCTGTTGGCGTCGGTCTCTACCAGTTGGCGTATCTCCTCGTCTATGGGCATGACCTCGAAGATGCCCGTACGGCCCTTGTAACCGGTGTTGTTGCACTTGCCGCAACCTGTTCCCTCGTAGAAGGAGACGTCCTTGAAACGGTCCGGATTGATGTCCGCCTCCTCCATGGACTCCACGGGAACCTCCACCGGAGTCTTGCAGTTAGGGCACACCTTGCGGATGAGCCTCTGGGAGGCGACACAGGCCAGGGACGTACTGAGCATGTAGGGCTCGGTGCCTATGTCCACCAGCCGGTTGATGGTGCTGGGGGCGTCGTTGGTATGGGTGGTGGACAGGACCAGGTGGCCGGTGAGAGCGGCTCGGATGGCTATGGAGCTGGTCTCCTCGTCCCTTATCTCTCCCACCATGATTATATCCGGGTCCTGCCTCAGGTAGGATCTCAGCGCGCTGGCGAAGGTCAGGCCCACCTCGTCGTTCATCTGTACCTGGTTTATGCCCTTCAGGTTGTACTCGACCGGGTTCTCGGCGGTCATGATGTTGACGCCGACGTCGTTCAGCTCGGTAAGGGCGGAGTACAGGGTGGTGGTCTTGCCCGAGCCGCTGGGCCCGGTAACCAGGACGATACCGAATGGGCGGTGGATGGACTTTCTGAAAAGAGCCAGGCTTTCATCCTCGATTCCCAGGCCGTTCAGGTCGAGGATGACCTGAGACCTGTCCAGAAGCCTTACCTCGACCTTCTCCCCAAACACCGTGGGAAGGGTGGACAACCTCAGGTCTACGAAGCGGTCACCCACGCGGACCTTCTGTCTGCCGTCCATGGGCAGATGCTTCTCTGCAATGTTCATTCCCCCGAGAATCTTCAAGCGGCTGACTATAGCCTGCCTGTACTTCCTGCTGGGCCGCATTACCTCGTGGAGGACACCATCGATCCTGAACCTTACCCTGACGTACTTCTCGAAGGGTTCGAAGTGGATGTCGCTGGCTCCCTTCCTTACCGCGTCGGCTATCACGCTGTTGACCAGCTTTACCACGGGGGAGTCGGCGATGTCGATGTCCAGCTCCTCTTCTTCCTCCTCCTCTTCCTCGACCATGGATTCGAAGACGTCGTCACCGACTATGAGATCTTCCTCCGCCAGTTTCTCCTTGAGCTCGTCCACGGCGCTGGGAGCGGATTCCTCCTTCTCCTCACGTTCCATCATGGCCTCGGATTTCTCCACAGAAACCATGGACTCGGAATCGGGGTAGAACTTCCTTAGGGCACGCATTACCATGCTGGACGCGCAGATGTGGGGCTCGATCTCCATGCCCAGAGAGAACCTGAGGTCGTCTATGGCGAACAGGTTGTCCGGGTCGGTCATGGCTACCACCAGGGTCTTGCCCATCCTTTGAATGGGAACCACCTCGTACCGCCTGGCTATGTCTCCGGGAATCAGATTGACAACGTCATCCTCGATCTCGATCTCGTCGATGTTGACCGACTCTATTCGGTGTTGCCGGGCCAGGTAGTCGTTGAGGTCATCCTCGCTTATGGCCTGCATTTTCACCAGGTTGTAGCCTATGCGTCCCCCCTCCTCCCTCTGCTTGCGGAGCGCCTGTTCCAGCTGTTCTCTGGTAATAAGGCCGGAGTTGAGAAGCATCTGGCCTATCTTCATGTTGCTTCTGGTCCTCTCCTCATGGATAGAATTCCATACTGGACCTGAGTATCGTTGGTCGCACCCACCACACAAGTAAACCTTTGTTCTTCAGGCGGTCTATGTCAATAACGGAAAGTGATTAGAGCTTCGAGCAGCACGCAAGGCCTATGCACGTCGATTGGTATTCGATGCGGCGACTCCCGATCTTAGCCGTCATGGGTATATCTCTTCTGTGAGCCGTTATGAATATTGCAACTACATAGGTTGAGGAAACCATGGGGGACCTGCTAGAAGTTTATGGTGACCCAGACGTTCAGACCTACGTCCTTCTGGTCGTACTGCGAGTTCACGTTGTCTTTCTTCCAACCGTATATACCCGTAAGACCAGCCACCACGGAGCCGAAGTCGTAGTTCAGCGCAGGCTCGATCCTCCACTGCTCGATGTCGCTCTGCACCTCACTTCCCTGGCTTAGACCGATTATCTCGCTCTTCGACGTACTGGCGCTGATGCTCAGGCTGGTGGTCAAATCGCTGCGGAAGCGAACCCTCAACCTATCCAGCAGCGGCAACGGAATTGCCAATCCCCCGGGAGCGCTGAAGGCGTACTGGAGCTTGAACTGGAGGTTGTTGCTGCTGTTCTTGGTCTGGGCGTTGGTCCCGGTATAGTTGCGGGTTCTGGTGGTTCTAAGATTATCCGAAATCGTAACCTGGACGCTATTGTATAGTGTTGCATTTAAACTAAACAGAGGGGACCAGTTCCTGTTCTCGGTCTTGGAGGTGGGTACGTAGCTGTCCTGCTCGTACCTTCCGCTTTCGGTGGTCTGTACGCTGTAACCGGTGCTTATCGTGCCGGTTCTGAAAAGGTCCCTGAAAGCGGCCAGGCGCTCCAGGCCGGACCAGGAGAGGGTGACCGAGGGCCAGGTGGTTGACTTCTGACGGTTCCAGTAACCGGCGTAGTAGTTCCTGCTGTCGGAGTTGCTGTACTCCATCCGGACCGACATCATGCTCAGAGGGCGGAACCCGCCGTTTATCTGGAAGTTGTCGGTCTTGCTGCGGTCGTACGCCTCCTCGTCCTCCAGAACGGTCCTCAGTCCGAACTGGTACTCCAGGTCCGGATAGTGCTGCATGTCGCGGTACTCGCTACCCAGGGAGCGACTGATGGTAAGGTTGGGGTCGTATATTCTGTCCGCGTACTTCTCCAGCTGGACCAGCAGCCACCTCGGGCTTCCCGGCTCCGCCTCCTCGTCCAGACGCTCGTCCCTCAAACGAGCCAGGGAGCGTATCGTATGGACCAGACCCACCGTCAGGCTCAACCTTCTGGTGGTGGAAAGGGAGTAATCCGGCAGCCCCAGGCTGTCCTGGCCGGACTTGGTGTGGGGGGCCGGCCGGGCGGAGGAGTAGTGGGAGTCGAAGCTTACCCTCGGACGGAGATATCTGAACAGGTTTACGTCCTGGGATAGGCTGACGCTCTGGCTCCTTGCTATCTCCCGTCCCACATTGACCAGCGTTGCCTTGTCCCATGGATATAGAAGGTCCCTGGTTACGTTGAGCGAGTAATTGGTGTTCTGCCCCGTCCAGAAAGCGAATCCCGCCGAGCCGTTGGTCCTGAGCTCTCTCTTCAGGGTGTAGCGGGTCTGCACGTCTTCCCCCGACGACGTCTCCCACCTGGTACTCCAACCGGCAGACCTTTCCGCCGACCAGCCGACGCTGGTTGGCCGGAGTCGCAGCTCCTTGAGTACGGGCAACTCCAGCAGCCGCATGGGGCCGGGTGACAGGCTGTAACTCAGCCTTATCCGGTGCGAGGTCGAGCTGTCCCGAGAGTTGGGGGCAAGCCGGTTGGACCTTCCGTAGTTGTGCGCGAACCGAAGAGGGTCGACGAAGTAGCGTAGCCAGACGTTGTCCGAGCGGGCGTTTCTGTCCAGCTGAAGACTGGTATCGAAGGTACGGACATCCGTCCGGTTGGCCCAGGACTCCTCGTCGCTCAATCTCACGTCGGAGCTGGGCTGGAAAACTGGCTCGGTGGTCTTTCTGGTCCACGCCAGGCCGAAGGGCGCCGAAAGCGACCACAGGGGCGGGGTGAAACGCTCCATGTTCAGGGTTCCCCCGGTGGTGTACCGGGTCGACTCGTAGCCCTGGCCGGACTGCTCTCCCAACCCGTGGAAGTCCGCGCCCACGCAGCGGTAGTCACCGTCCAGCAGAAGAAGATCCGCGAAATCAACCTCCGCGGTCATCCTGCGGGCCAGATCCGCCTCGCTGCGGGGGTCGTGAAGGGTGATGTCGTTCACCCAGACCTCCGTGGACAACGTGGAGCTGGAGGTGTTTCTTATGCCTATGCTCATCTCCACGACGTCCGCGAAGTTGGGCGTACCCCTGATCGCAAGATCGTCGGATCTGATGAAATCGCCGCCCTGTCCCTGCAGCTGCTGCTTGAGAGCGACCAGGTCCTCCATGCTAACCCTGACCACCTGCCACCCCCGCCGCAAGGGCACGTTTATCTCGTAGTAATTGAGGCTGTCGCTTCCCAGGCGGTAGAAGAACTCCCCCGGGGCGTCCTCGCTTCCGTGCAGCAGGAACTGCACGCTACCGTAGCCCGTATAGCTCTCCGAGGAGTAGTAGACCTGCTTGGCCCGTCCCTCGTGCCCGGGCTCCATCGAAACACAGTTCAGCCTTATCGACTGCTCCAGCTTGGGGTCGCCTCTCTCGTCCTCACCGGGATCCACTCCGGGGGGAGGATCGTTTATGTACTCCGGGTTTTCCTTGTTGTTGACCGTGGAGACCAGCAACTGCTCGTAGGGTTTCACGGGGGGTGCGGGAACTCTGATGACCGTAACGTTCCTCTGCTCCCACCTGTTTCCCACCACGGACATGTCGTAGACCAGAAGGGTATCCTGGGTCGTGTAGCCCTCGGTCCAGAGCCTGACGTAGGATACCTTCTCCCAGGTGGGTTGGCCGGACACGTTCTCCGGCACGGTCACCATCAGGCTGTCATCCAGGGGAACCTCTATCAGCTTCCAGCCGGTCTGCAGATTCTCCGAGACCACGTAGTCGTCGTCGTACAGCGGGACCTCTATCCTGAAGAAGGAGTTGGAGGCATCCAGGGCGCCGTTGCCGTTCAGGTCCTCGGTGTCCAGGCGCTTGTTGCCCTCGGTACCGTTTATCCTCTCGTAGGGATACGTGGTCTGACCCTGGTCGTCCTTGTTGGGATCCGGCAGGGTATCCGGATCGTACCCCTCCTCCCCGCTGCTGAACACGTTGTCCAGGCCTGTATCCTCGCTGGATTGCTCGAAGATTCCGTCTCCGTCAACGTCTTCGGTGTCCAACTCGCCGTTCGCCCATCGCCGCAGGGTTCCTCCCACCCTCTCCAGCCAGACGGCGTCCTCGTTGATCCTCTCGCCGATGTCGATGTAGAGGGTCGCGTCCTGGGTGTTCTGCGGAGGCCTGACGTACAGCCTTATCCTGGTCTTCCTGGTCATGTCCATACCGTACCTGTCGATGCAGCGCATGATCCCTCCCCACGAGGTGGGATTGTCGTCGGCAGGACGGAAGCAAAGCTCCAGCACGGTCTGCGCCCAGTCGTCTGCATCCTCCTCGGAGAGGTTGGGCACTATGTCTCCCCTCTTCCACCTCTTGGACGGGTTGTACCATTTGAGCCTGCCGGGAGGATGCAGCATGGGCGAGGAGCTCTCCGGGAAGCTGCTTCGGGACCACGACAGCCTGCTCTGGCCGAGAGGAAGGGAAGACTCGGCTCCTTCCATGTCGTCGATGTAGGCCTTGCCGTCCACGTTGGGATTGGGAATGCTGGCCGCCACCTCTCCGGAGAGTACCAGCCTGCTCTCGGCGTCGGTATTAACCATGGGGACGGCGTTTGCGATGTCGTTAAGGATTCCCGGCCTGACTTCCAGATGGGCATCGACGTCGGTTACGAACGTCCTGCTGGATTCCTCGCCCACCCTGGGTCTCTGGTCCGGCGTGCTGGCGTCCTCGAACATCATGGTCGTCCCCACCCAGGAGTGCTGCCCCAGATTGTACACCGCTCTGGTACCGAAGAGCAGCTTCTGTTGGGCCGCCATAAAGGGAAGGTACTCGAAGGTCACCCTCAATTCGTAGGTGGGGTCCTGGGCCTTCTCGGCGGCCTCGCCCATCAGGGTAAGCATGCCCGCTTCGTAGATAATTGTGTAATCGACGTCCCGCTGAAGGGTTATGGTCTCGGTGGGCGAGGATAGGGTTACCCTCTCGCTTCCCGGAACTATGCCCAGCCTTCCCAGGGTGTATGTGGTCGATGCCGCCCTGTAGCTCACTGAGATGAAGTACTTGCTGTCGCTGGTCTGCGGGTTGCGTTTCTCGTAAACCTGGGGATTCCTTACGTCCAGCACCTCGCTGTCGAAGGGCCGGGGCTTGGGAAAGACCAGGAATCCGTTGTCCCAATCCACCGCATCCGCCTCATCGACCATGCTGCCGTCGCCGTTGGTGTCCAGGCCCAGCAGCTGCACGAACGTGCTGTCTCCCTGGGTTGAGACCGGATCCTCCCCCGGCCGGTCGAGATAGATCTCGCATTCGAAGCTCTCACGAACGATGTTATTGGCCCCCAGGAAATAACGGCTGCGAAGCTCGTAGAACCAGGTCGGGTTGGACGTGGTGCGGTTGGAATCCTTTATCAGCTTCAGCTCGTAAGGACCGCCGGAAGGAACCAATCCCATCGTATCGCCTTCGGCCGTTACGTACCACACGGCCACCCGGTAGTACTCCGAGATCGGCGAGATGAACCTGATGTAGGTGGAGTCCTCCAAAACAAAGTCGTTGTCCAATCCCTGGGTCAGCTCGTCCCAGTGTCCGGAGCCGGTGGTGTCCGAAAGGAACCAGTCGCCCTCCACGGCGCCGGTTTCCAGGTTGTTGGTTCCATCCAGGTCGTCCTGGAAGACCCGGATGCTCACTATCCTGGGCTGGGGGGCGGTGTCCGGCTCGGTCAGGAAGAAGTAGTTCCGGGCGGGATGGATGTCCAACAGGGAGTCGGAGTACAAGGTCGCCTGGCCCACAAACTCCGCCGACTCGGTCGAGCTGGCCTCTTTGCTGGCTATGGTGGTAACGTCCACAGGCCCCACCTGGGCCTCGACCTTGGCCCCGAACAGCCCCTGGTGCGGTATGCTGTAGGAGACGAACTCCGGCCCGGTGATGGATAGGCTGACGTCTCCCATCTCCACACTCTGGATTATCTCGTCGTCCCACCCCTCGTACCGAAGGCTGATGCTGCTCTCCGGTTGCAGGCTGCGCTCGCTGTCGTGGTCGACGTCCACGTGTATCTTCTCCCCTATCGTACCCTGGAGCCTGATCCTCAGCTCCTGCTCCATCTTGAGATCGGGGAAGAGCGACCTGCTCTCGTCCTCCTCCAGAACGGCGTTGGGCCTGTAGTGGGTGATTCCGGACAGGGTGAGCTTCTGATGGCCGGATATGTCCAGCTGGCCTCCCTCGCCTATGGTCCTCTCCAGCGCCGTGGGCATGTCCAGGGGAAGGTAAATGGTGGGTACCAGAGTTCCCTCCTCCCTGTCCCTTCTTATGGAATGCTCACGGTTGGTCCTACGCCACACCCGGAGCATGCCCTCGGTGGTGAGCCTGGAGAGCAAGGGGTCGACGCCCCAGCTGCGGGCTCGGGACACCGGGCGACCCATGTAGGACAACCTGAAGTTGAGCAGTTCTTTGCGAACAGAGGGCACTACGAGGACCCTGTAGCCGACGTCTCCGTAGATCCTTGGAAACTCCCGGTCCAGAAACCGGTACGGGTAGTCGGGGAGCAGGGAGGGAGGAGACACCCCGATTCCGGCGATAGCGGACGTGTAAACGACAACAAGCGCCTGCAGCAACAGAAAAGGGAAGACTTTCTTCACGTTTGGGTTATATCCCGTAGCATCGGGCCTGTTCCCCTCGCAGTGAGTAACCTCGACCGGATGGAACGTTGTTCGCCGGGAATGGAATGCCTATCATGGGACCACTATGAAGAAGCTGCAAGTTTACACGGTGAAGGAGTTCGTGGGGCCGTTCCTTCTCTCGTTGTCCGTGTTCACCTTCGTGCTCCTTCTGGACAAGCTCCTGGACCTGCTGGAGATGATCGTCAGCAAGGGAGTGCCCCTGCGCACGGTGGCGGAGGTGTTCCTGCTTCTGCTTCCGTCGATGATAGCGGTGGTGGTCCCGATGGGGGTGCTGGCGGGGGTCCTGATGGCGGTGGGGAGACTGTCCGGCGATTTGGAGATAACCGCCATGAAGGCTTCGGGGATATCCATATTCACTCCCATGGTTCCCCTGCTGGTGGTGGCCGTGGTGCTGGCCGGGATGCTCGTCGTGTTCAACAACAGCGTTCTTCCGGATGCCAACCATATGGCCAAGAACCTGCTGCTGGACATCGGCACCATGCGTCCGGCCGCCAAGATAGTGCCCGGGATGTTCGTCGATGAGATCGAGAACTACAGGATACTCGTTCAGTCCAAGAACGACATAACCGGAGATCTCTTCGACGTGGTGGTGCACGAGAACGTTCCCGGGCGTCCCAGGCGGACCATTACCGCCATGAGGGGCAAGATGGAGCCGGTCTCCGCGAACAGGATGAGGCTGGTGCTTCACGACGGCCAGATACACGAGGACGCCCGGGGGGCGGGATACAGGAAGCTGGACTTCGAGACCTACTCGGTTCAGGTGACCAGATCCTCCGAGCTTATGCGCAGGGAGCGCGAGCACAGAGGGGACAGGGAGATGTCCGCCTCCCAGATGAGATTGCTGGTCGACTCCCTCACCCGAACCGCCGACTCCCTCAGGGACTCCCTCTCCGTCATGGGCAGAAAACCTCTGAGGGCCATCATTGGTGGGCGGCCCGTCAAGTCTCCGGATGGATCGGAGCCGCTGTTTCCCCCGGACCAGTCACTCCATCCCCGGGTTCGCTCGAACAAGATTCGTAACTTCGTGGCCCAGAGGGCCAGCAACCTGAGAATGCTAAGGGACTTAATCAACTCCACGGTAAAGAGCGTAAACAAGTACGAGGTGGAAATAGAGAAGAAGTACTCTATTCCCTTCGCCTGCATAGTGTTCGTGCTGCTGGGCGTTCCATTGGCTCTGTCCATCAGGAGGGGGAGCCCGGGCATCGCTCTGGGGGTAAGCCTACTGTTCATTGTGGTGTACTACCTGTTTCTGATCGGAGGAGAGCAGTTGGCCGATCGGGGCCGGGTATCCCCCTTCCTCGCCATGTGGGCCCCGAACATCGTCCTGGGCGCTCTGGGATGCTATCTGACCATGAGGAGCCTGCATGAGGGACATCCGATTCCCATGCCCAACTTCCGGCTCATCTGGCGCAAGATCACGGGCCGTTCCGGGGCGAAGGAGTGATCATGGTTAGCAAGCTGGACCTCTACATGGGCGGACGATTCCTCAAGATGATCGGTATGGCCGTCGCCTCTTTCGTGGTGATATTCGTGAGCGTGGATGCTTTCGAGCACTTCAGCCGGTGGGTGGACAGGGACGTCGGACTGGGCACATTCCTGCGGTACTACTACTACGGGCTGCCGTACGTGGTGGTCCTGGTGATGCCGGTGGCAGTGCTTCTCTCCTCTCTCTTCCTGGTGGCCTCCCTGTCCAAGCGGAACGAGCTGGTGGCCATGCGGTGCGCGGGCATCAGCATACCCAGGATCTTCCTGCCCCTGGTGGTGGTGGGGCTCCTGTCCTCGCTGTTCGTAATGGTGGTGGGGGATTTCGTGGTGGCCGAAGCCCTGCACAGCCAGGCCATGGTCAAAAGGGTGGAGATAGAGAATAAAGACCCTGTCAACTATAGCTCACGCAGCAACTTCGCCTACCGGTCAGTCGACGGTTCCATACTGGAGATAGGTCACTACAACGGGCGCGACAAAGTGATGACCAGGGTATCCATCGAGTGGTTCGGCGACAGCTCGAGGGTGGAGAGACGCTTGGAGGCCAGGAAGATGTGGTGGTCCGACGGCGCATGGATAGCCAGTGACGTAGTGGAGAGAGAGTTCGGACCCGGAGGCGCGGTGTTGTACAACTCTGTCGACACCCTGGTCGTCGAGGGCCTGTCCGAGCGACCGGCGGATTTCGCCACCAGACAGAAATCACCCGAGGAGATGAACTTCTTCGAGCTGCAGAGCTACATCGAGAGGGTAAGGGCGGCCGGCGGCGATACCAGGGGTGACCGGGTCGAGTTGTACCTTAAGATCCTCTTTCCCCTCTCCAACCTGATCATGGTCCTGGTCGGGGCTCCCCTGGCCACCAGAAATCCCAGGAGTGGCAAGAGCACCAGCATAGGGATAGCCATATTCCTGGCCTTCCTGTTCTTCTCGCTGGTCAGGTTCGGTCAGACCCTGGGTCACAAGGGCGCGCTCGATCCACTGCTGGCCGCGGGGCTTGCGGATGCGGTATACCTGGCTCTGGGAGCTTTTCTCCTGTTCCGCGCCGGCAGAAACGTTTAGCCCGCTTCCCGGTCGGTCAGGGCTTGCAGCCCACCCGTGATCCTGTTTATTCTTCTCGCACTGATCGGTCTTATGTAGAAATACGTTAGCGTACGAAAACCGAATCAACGGGAGGCATGCAATGCCTGATAGGGTGTACAATTTCTACCCCGGACCGGCGACCCTGCCGTTCGAGGTGGTACGGGAGAGTTTCGAGAAGGGCCTGAACTACAACGACCTGGGCATGTCAATAATGGAGATATCCCACCGGTGCGCGCCCTTCAACCAGATGTGGGAACGCACCCAGGAGGACATGCTGGACGTGATGGGGCTCTCCGGGGACGAGTACGTGGTCTTCTTCCTGGGAGGAGGCGCCAGCACCCAGTTTCTCATGATTCCTTACAACTTCCTGTCCGAAGGCCAGACGGCCGACTACGTCAATACCGGTAGATGGGCAGTTAAGGCCATAAAGGAGGCCAAGCTGTTCGGTAACGTGAATCTAGCCGCCGACAGCGAGCCCGAGGATTTCAAGCACGTCCCTCGGGAGTACGACCTTGCTCCGGACGCGCAGTACGTCCACGTAACCAGCAACAACACCGTGGCCGGCACCCAGATGTTCGAGTTTCCACAGACCGGCGACGTCCCGCTGGTAAGCGACATGTCCTCCGACTTCCTCTCCCGCAACATCGACTTCGGCAAGTTCGACCTGGTCTACGCCGGGGCCCAGAAGAACATCGGCCCGGCGGGCGTCACGGCGGTGGTCATCAAAAAATCCTGGATAGAGCGGTCCAAGGAGGGCATACCCACCATGATGTCCTACCGTACGCACCTCTCCAAGAACTCAGTGTTCAACACGCCGCCGGTCTTCAACACTTTCGTCGTGGGCCTGGTCATGCAATGGATAAAGCGTAACGGCGGGCTGGAAGGCGTACAGCAGAAGAACGACCGCAAGGCCGGGATGATATACGACGCTATCGACGGAAGCGACGGCTTTTACTCCGGGGTAGTCCGGAAGGACAGCCGGTCCAAGATGAACGTCACCTTCAGGCTCCCCTCGGAGGGCCTCGAGAAGAGGTTCGTGGCCGAGGCGGAGGAGCGCGACCTGATAGGCCTTAAGGGCCATAGGTCCGTGGGTGGCTGCAGGGCGTCCATATACAACGCCATGCCCGTCGAGGGGGTTCAGGCCCTGGTGGACTTCATGGAGGATTTCAGAAAGAAGAGCTGACTCAGGGCATAACCCGTTCGATCTCCTCCAGCGTCCTGGATATCTCCGAAAGCCGGTCGGCGCACGACTCCACGGCGGAGGCGGTCTGCTCCAGATAGTAGCTGTCCCCGAAGGAGCCGGAGCTGTCCCACTCCGCCAGGGCCGGGGCGGGAGCGGTCAGACGGCCCAGCAGAAAAGCGGCGCCAAGTAGCAGGACCAGGGCGGCGACAAAAACCGCCCGGTCGAACGTGCCCTGAAAATCTACGTTAATCCTCATCTCTTCGAATCCTTTCGTAGATGAAGTCCACGGGAAGATATTCGTCCGGATTGAGATCGATGGCCCAGACCTTTCCGCGGTCCTCCGGCAGACCGGCCGTGAACCTGCCACCGAAGCCCGGTGAGTCCAGCTCCAGGATCTCCGAGCTGCCGTCGGCGAAATCGACCTCGACTCTCTCGAGGTAGACCGGGAAAATTCTCCCCGGTTGGTACTGATCGGCTTGCAGGATCAGAACCGAGGCGGAGTCGGACCACCCGACCCTGATCTGGGGTACTCCCGGATAGAACAGCCATTTCCAATAGAGCTCCGCCTCCCGCTCACCCTCCTGCAGCCTCAACGCGGAGAACAATCTAAGGTAGGAGTTCCCACTGTGTCGGAGATTGGAAAGGGCCCTGGGCAGGGCGTAGCGTAAACGGGGAACCCTTCTCTCGAGCATGGTCATGACCAAAGGACCCTTTCCCAACAGGACCGGCTCCGCCAGGTCGCTGCGAAGAAGGAGGGGGTCGGCCAGGGCGTGCTCCACTCCGCCGCTTTGCTCTGTGGAGTAGAGATAGTACCTCCGGTAGGCCTCCAGCAGATCGGCCTTCTTGTCGGGGCTCTCGGCGAGGTCGTCGTAGAAGAGGTAGACGGCCCACGAGCAGAGCACGGATCTCAGGGACGGATCGAGGTAGGTTGAGCGGAGCAGCATCGCCGAGGCGGCCCTGGCGACGACCGACACATCGTCCACCCTGTTTCCGGACAGAAGGGAGTCGGGCCACGAGTCGTAACCGGCCAAACCCCGTAGGAACCGGGGGGAGACCACCAGGCATCCCGAAGCGACCTGTAGAACGGGCCTATCCAGGCTCTCCACCAGAACCACGTCCAATCTGGCCCCGTCGAAGCCCAGGTTGTCCCACGTCACCTCCGCCAGGGTCTCCGTCCACCTCAGAGCCGTGGTGAACTCCTCGTCGGTCCCTCCCAGAGGGCGGTGGATTATGGTGCTTCTTCCCCCCGCGGCGGGGGTGCTCTCGAACGGGCCGACCACCCATGCCACTGGCCCCCGTACACCCCCCTCCCGCGAGCGGTACACCACCCGCGAGGACGTATCCGGTCCCGCTTCGTCCGAGCGGGTTAGGGGAACGTAGACGTCCAGGCCGTTTGGCCTGGTTATCGTTATCGTATAGTCGGCGGGAACGTCGACTCCCGGATAGAACCAGGCCCCACAGCAAAACGAGCTGGTCAGCCTTACCTGCCCCCGCAAGCCGTACCGCTCGCTCTCCGCATCCAGGTTGAAGCTCTGGTAGTCTCTCTCGTACAGACCCTCGAACAGCAAGGTGCTGTCGGCGATGCAAACGGCGGAGTCAGAGACGGGCCTGACGCTGCCCCTGAGCGCCTGGAACCTGCCCGAGGAGGGCTCTCCCAGCCCGGGAACGTAGAAGATCAATTGGGAATCCCCACCGGTGGGAGCGAAATCCACCCTCAGGGTATCGATCACCACCAGCCTGCGCTCGGAGGGCACGACGTCGATAAGCAGATCGTGGGAAACCTCGGGAGGCGGAGATACGTCGACCTCCTGCATCTCCAGCTCGAGCAGGTCGCGGTCTCGGTCCGAGAGCCGGACCCCCCTCTCCAGGCTCCAGGGATAGTATCTGGCTTCCTCGAGAAGCGGACCGGCGTAGCTAAGAAGCAGCCCCGGGGTCCTTCCACCCATCTTGGCCCTGCATACGAGGGCCTCGTTGGCTCCTCTGGGCCACAGCCTTTCCACGACCGAGGACTCGGCGGTGGCGTAGGTCAGGAGCTCTACGCCCGTACCGTCTCCGGCCCCGGGCCGATCCACGATCTCCGCCTGCTCGATACCGGACTCGGATAGGAATTGGAGCCGAGACTCCGCGCCGGGACCGTTGTCGGGTATTACCAGGGCGCTGAGAGCCACCACGTCCGGGGGTATGGAGATCAGGGCGGAACTGCGGGAGGTTCCATCCTGCAACGTATCCAGAAGCATATCCGATGTTACGGGAAGAACGACCGCGCATCCCTTTCCGGCCTCCAGGGTTAGGGTTTCCTCTTCCCGGCTCTGGCGCCTGGTCTCCGCGGGTTTCCCGCACCCCGTGATGCCCACTACGGCCATCAACGAGACCAGGAATACCAGCGGCTTCACAAGCTGGACGATACGGATGACTCCACCTCCCCGGTTCCGCCTAGGAGCGTTCTCGGCCGTGGCCGTCGTTTTGCCTGATATTGTACGCCAACCGGCCCGGAGCAGCAAGGTGCGACGCGTTCTCCACCATCCATTCCGGCAACCGGGACGAAAAGACTCCTAGCCGTTGACATGTATGGGCCGAGTGGCCACATTCGCCCGGAAAGCGGCTCCGCTTCCCACCCAAGCCGACACTGGAGGACTTATGCCTTACATATGGGGGATTCCCAACCCTGCGAAGGATTACATCGTTGCGGCTTTCTTCGCGGTGGCCACGGTCCCCTTTTTCATCTTTCTGCATATGCTGGGCACCAAGCTCTTCCTACGGATGCAGGAGTCCGGCAGGGTGGGGCCGGTTCTCTTCTTCGGCTCCATGCTCGCAGTCGGCGCCGGGGGAACGGTGGTAGCCTGTCTCATCCCCTACACGGGAACGGCGTTGGTGGTGGGTCTGGCAGCCGGCGTTGCCCTGTGGACCGCTCTGGGGGACGTAAGCGAGAAGCTGGGTTGGATCTCCACCTTGTCCCGGCGGGCGATACTGCTCTTCCTCCCCTCTCTGGCCGGATGGTTGGTGATCTGCTTCTTCGTATCCGGCCTTCCGGTGGGCCTTAAGGGAGCCCTGGGCTATCCGGTCGTAGTATGGGGAATACATCTAACCAGGGTAAGGGTGCTATCAAAATGGGGACCCTCTTCCCTGGCGGCTACCATCCTGGCCCTGGCGAACGCCGTCCTGGGAGGGGCGGCCCTGGCCATTGGCATCATAGGCAAAACCCCTATCTCTGGGATAATCGGTGGGGTGTTATTCGCCATAGCGGCCTGGTCCACGCTGGAGATCATCTGGGAGAGGGGAATGGCCAGAAGGCCCTGGAGCAGTCTTTCCAAGACCACCGATCAGTAGATCAGATAGAACAGACCCAGGCTGCCACTCACCGGCGCCTCGTTGAACTCGGTGTAGTACAGCTCCGAGGGACGGGCGTCCCTGGTTTCGCCGTAGACGTTCTGTACCGTCCAGGTGTCGGCCGTGGTGTAAAGCCTTCCCACCACTGAGGCCTCCATTCCCAGGTGCATAGAGAATAGGTACTCCAGCGCCACGTCGGCCACTCCACCGAAGGTGAACGCCGAGCCGTCAGTAGACACATCGTCCCCCTCGGTCCGTTGCATCAGAAAGGCGACTCCCAACCCGCCGTTCAGCCTCAGGGCCAGCTGGGGAGACCTCAACGGAATCCGGGGGCCGGCGTAGACCTCCACCCCTATGGCGGACAGATTGTCGGCCGCGGAAGCGTTGAGCGCCCCACCGAAGCCCAGGCCCCACCTGCACGTTCTGCCATGCAGCCTCAACCTGCTCACCAGAAGCGAGCCGCTGTCGCCCGCTTCCTCGGCCTCTCCGGGCTCCACACTGCAGGGGCTGGCCTGATAGGAAACTGTTACCATGGCGGGGGCTGCGGTCTCCACCGCAGTGACCGGGCCGCCGGGCACCAGCTCCCCGGACAGCAGTCTTCCCGCCGAGCTGGCCGTCGACACGTCCGTGATCTGTACCAGGCCCCGACTGCGAAGCAGCTGGTAGTCCTCTTCCCGGGTCGGCAGCCGCTCCGCCGTGGCCACCACAGACATCACCATGCCCTTGCGTATCCCCGCCGAGCTGCCTTCCGGCAAGCGGACCAGGGAACCCTCCTCCGTGCTAAAGCTGATCTCTACCGGAAACAGCTGTATCAAGGCTTTGGAGACCAGGCGGTCCGCCGCGGTCAGCGACATCGCCTGCAGGTCCGGGCGGGTGGGGAAACTAACCTCCCTGGTTACCCGGTCGGAAATGGATCCTATCAGCCGGCCGGTGGAGGAGTAGAATCGTCCGGACAGTTCTACGGTGTGCTCCTCGGTGGTCCTAAGCGAATCGCCGGTGTACCGGGTTCTTTCCCTGACCGTAGGTTTTCGCGCCTCCAGAAGCATAAGTACGTCCAGGCTACTCTCCGAAGCTATTTCCTCCAGCTTGTATGGTAGGTTCTCGGGGGTCAGCTCGGACGTACTGTCATCGAATAGGTTGACCGCATCGAACCTGCCGCTCTCCGAGAGCTCCTGCTGCAGGCGCATCATCAGCAGCCGGGAGTCGTACTCCTCGCTTACGTCCAGGGGTAGAAGACCCAGCCTGGGAAGCGATGCTGCCGCGGGAAGGAAGACCCCAACGCTCAGGAGAAGGATTACCAGCCTCATCCGGTGACCTTTCGGCAGCGGGTTGAAAGTTGCGGATTAATCTAACAACGGCGGTGATGCTGTGCAAACGACGAACGTCAGTCGACGCCTTCCTCCAGGATCAGACGGATGCGGGCCGGGTCCATCCGGATGCAGGTGTCGACGTAAAGGCTTTCCATGGAAACCCGCCATCCGGGGAACAGCGAGTCCAGGCGGTCGTCCGGTCGGGGAACGCCCAGGCTGTCGAAAACCAGAGTGATCGCGGAATCCCCGAGAGCAGCCGCAAGGCTCTTGTCGGGGGACCACAGCGAGTCGGAGACGGACGGCTCGGCGACCGACTCCAGCCCGGAGTCTTCGTTAACCCTACTTACGGAGTATACGGACGAGGCCTCGGCCTCGACGGATTGCTGGGCGAATCCGACCGATTCCTCCACCGGCTCGGTTTCCGAATCCGCGGAGTCGGCGCTACCCAGCTCCCTATTAACGTCCTCGAAGTAAACCCCGCCCATACCTGTGGAGCCAGCCCCCCCGGCCACTCCGTCAACAACCCGATCCGCCGTCAGATCGTCAAGCCGCCCGGTTCTTTCCCGACCGTTTGCAGTCTGGCCCTCCATCTCGGTCAGGTCCTCATCGGCGGCTCCGGATAACGGCGCCTCCACGTGTATGCTTTCCACACCTGCGGGAGCTCCCCCTCGACCGGGGCCTACACTCTCTTCCGCCGTTGCCAAAAGCTCCATCTCCTCCTGCAGGGCCGGCTCTTCGGCCGTCTCCGAATTCTCCACCACGAACCGCTGCTCCTCCAGCTCCTCCCCGGCGGTGGCCTCCGGGGGAGCCGGTTGCGAGACCTCGGCGGATCTGCGACTCAGGGGGGCGGGTTCGTAGCGGTCCAGAAGACCCGGGCTGCCGTCCGGATGGACGAACAGCTTTATGCCTATCGTCAGGGCCAGCACGGCGGCCACCAGGGGGATACCCACCCTGAACCAGCGATTGCGGGTTCCTGTAAGGCCCAGCCCTCTTCTCAGCCTGTCGAAGGCCTGGTCGGAGGGGCTGCGGTAGCTCTCCCGGTACGCCCTCTCCATGGCCCGTTGTTGCCGAACGATCCTATCGCACTTTGCGCAGCTTTCCAGGTGCTCCTCGATTCTCCGGGCGAGCTCCGGCGATGCCTCTCCGTCCATGTAGGACATCAGCTCCTCGAACGAGGGGCATCCGTTCATCAGAACTCCTCCCCCATCAGATGGCTCACCGCGCTCCTTATCGCTTTCCGGGCCCTGTTCAGCCTGGACATCACCGTGCCCATCGCTATATCCAGGGTTTCGGCGATCTCCGAGTAGCTCAGCTGCTGGTCCACACGGAGAACGAAGACCGCCCTCAGGGGCGGTGAGAGCTCCTGAGCAGCCCGTTCCACCGCTTTGGCCAGCTGGCGGGTCTGCGCGTGCTCCTGCGCTCTGTCCTCTACCACCTGCCGTCCGCCTCCGTCGTACTCCTCGATGAATTGCACCTCTCCGTGCCTTCTCCGCTTCTCGGTCATGTTGATGGCCAGGTTGGTCACTATCCTGTATATCCAGGTGAAGAACTTGTAATTGGTATCGAAACCTCCCATGGCCTTCATGGCTCGGAGGAAGGCCTCCTGCGTAATGTCCCATGCGTCATCGTCGTTCCTGCACATTCTTCTGGCCACTCTGAACACTCTCTTCTGGTAACGGCTCACTATCTCTCCAAAGGCTTCTCTGTCGCCGTCCCGGGCCCGCTCCAAAAGTTCCAGCTCTTCCCGGCCCGATGCTCCGTTTCTCGTAAGTAGTACCGACAGGAACAAGGTATATTCCCTTCCCTATCCGGTCAGATCCGGAAGCGTAGCTCCAGGCCCAGGCCCACCTCGCCCCTGAACCGCTCGTTCTCCCTGGCAAAGGAGTAGAGGTGAGCGTCCACGTAAGCGTCCATAATGCCGTACAGCCATGCCCCCGACGTGTACCAGATCAGGTCCAACCTTCTCTGGCTGTGCCTGTCGTACTCCCTTTCGTAGAAAGAATCTCCGGTCCGGTAGTACATGTCCCTCGCTTCCTCGGCCTCGAAATGCTCCACCAGGAGCCACGCGAGAAGGCCGGACTCCGCCAGAAACATGATCACTCCCTTCAGGGGCTTGCGGTTATAGAACTGGCCCCATCCGGGAAGCGCCGCCGACCGCAGGGCGGCTCCCGTGGGATCCGGAGAAAAGCTTTCCGAAGGAAGCACGGTCTCCCCGGGGTCCGTCTGGGGAGTACCGGTACGTTCCGTACCATCGTTGGATGCAAGGCAATACTGGGAAAAGAGAGGTAGAAGCAATGCCAGCAGCGTTCCCGGCCAGCATGGGCCGGATAACAGGAACAGGAATGACATGCGTCTCAGATAATTACGCCCCGCTCGCTGGAAATCACGAACCGGGCGAGAGCCTCCGAGTCCTCGCCCCATCCTCCCTCCTCCAGGATGACCGACGCCTTTTCGGAGAGCACACCCTCGCTCCTGAAAAGCCTATGAAAAACCTTCCTGAGAAGATCGATCCTCTCGGGCGTGAAACCATCCCTTCTCAGGCCTACCTTATTCATGGAGACGACTCTGAGAGGGTAACCGCCGGCGAGCGCGAACGGCGGGACGTCCTTGCTCACCCTATAACCGCCGCCTATCATCGAGTGGGCTCCGATCCTTACGAACTGATGGACCGGAACCACTCCTCCCACCCGGGCGTGGTCCCCGATCCTAACGTGGCCGGCAAGGTTCACAGCGTTGGCCAGAACCACATTGTCACCTATCTTGCAATCGTGCGCGATATGAACGTAAGCCATCACCAGGCAATTTTTTCCCACCACAGTGCTACCCGTCGCCGCCGTACCCCTGTTCAGGTTCGCGAACTCGCGTATCACCGTACCCTCACCTATCTCCAGAGTGGTCCTCTCCCCGGAGTACTTCATGTCCTGGGGGTCGGTCCCCACCACCGCGCCCGGACCAATCTTCACTCCACTTGCGATGTCTGTAGGCCCCATAACCACGGCATGGGGGCCTATGCTGCATCCGGACCCCAGGGTTACTTCGGGCCCTACGACCGCGTAGGGTCCCACTTCGGCGTCGTCGGGCAGGTCCGAATCTATCAGGGCCGTCGGGTGGATCATGACTTTTCCACCAGCATCGCCAACAGCTCGGCCTCGGCGGCAACCTTGTCACCCACCCTGGCCACTCCCTTCATCCGGCAGGTTGTTCCCCTGTGCCTGACCATCTGCAGATCGAAAACGACTTGATCGCCCGGAACCACGGGATTTCTGAACCGGACCTTGTCCAGGCCGGCGAAGTAGACCAGCCATTTCTCCGGGTTGTCCACCGAGTTGAACAGCATGAGACCTCCGACCTGTCCCATGGCCTCGATCACCAGCACACCCGGCATGATAGGCTCGCCCGGGAAGTGGCCCTGGAAGAAATGCTCGTTTATAGTGACGTTCTTCAACCCCACGATCCTCTTGTCGGGCTCTATCTCCAGAACTCTGTCCACCAGGAGGAAGGGGTACCTGTGGGGCATCAGGCTCATGATATCTCCCACGTCCCACTTCCTGGTCTGCGATAGGTCCTTGCCCTTCTTCTTCGGTCTGTATCTACTTCTTATCTCTTTGATGAGTTTGACGTTGGAGGCATGGCCCGACTTCGCGGATATCACGTGCCCCTCCAGCCTGGATCCCAGCAGGGACAGGTCGCCCAATAGGTCGAGGATCTTGTGCCTGACGAACTCGTCCTTGAACCGCAAGGGCTCGGGGTTTATTATTCCGTCCTCGCCTATCACCACCGCGTTGTCCAGGGTGCCTCCCTTTATCAAACCCTTGTTCTGCAGGGATTTGACATCGCTGTAGAAGCAGAAGGTCCTGGCCGGGGCAATCTCTTCGATGAACACCTCGGGGGTGATCTCGAAGCTGGCGAACTGGGCTCCCAGCACGGGATGATCGTAGTCTATGGTGAAGCTGATCTTCAACTCGTCGTGCGGTACCACGGTCAGGTCTGCGCTCAGGGTGCTTACGCTCACCGGCTCCGCAATCTTGAGCACCTTTCTCCTGCTTCCGGCAATATCCTTGGTGCCCGCCTTCTGCAGTACCTCCACGTACGGTCGAACGGAGCCGTCCTCCGGCTCGGGGGGCTCGTCGGCATCCAGCTCGATTATGCAATTGTCTATGCCCAGGCCGTACAAGGCCGAAAGTACGTGCTCCACCGTATGTACCTCGTAGTAGTCCTCACCCAGAGTGGTTCGCCTGGACTGCTCCTCCACCTCTCTGACGTTCTCGCAACAGACGCGGATGCTGGGCTTGCCCTCGACGTCCATCCGTTTGAAGACTACGCCCGTATTCGCCGAAGCAGGTACGAATGTCACCGTGGTATTCTTGCCGGTATGCAGCCCTACCCCGCTGTAGGAAATCGCTTTCTCCAATGTGGTCTGAGGAAGGTCCATCACTCGTCGTCTTTCCGTTCGGTACGATCGCTCAAGTAGGCAGACAACCTTTCGAACAGTCGAGGGAGCCTGGAGACCAGGGCGTCTCTCAGAAGTGCCTCCCGATGGGGACGGGCCGGATAACCGGAATAGGTCTCGCCGGCGGGTACGTCCTTGGTCACCCCGGCCTGCGCGCCGATCCTGGCTCCGTCTCCTATCCGCACATGCCCGACGATCCCGGCCTGTCCGCCGAAGACCACACCGTCACCGACCCTGGTGCTACCTGCGATCCCGGTCTGCGCCGCCAGGAGACAGCCCCGCCCAAGTATGACATTATGAGCCACTTGAACTAGATTGTCTAGCTTGGTGTGTTCCCCTATCATCGTGCTTCCCGTAACCCCCCTGTCGATGGCACAGTTCGCACCTATCTCCACGTGATCCCCGACCAGCACGTTGCCGTTCTGCGGAACCTTCCGGTGGGCGCCTTCCGGGTCCGGCACGAAGCCGAAACCGTCGGATCCCAGAACGCTTCCGGAGTGAATCCTGACCCGGTTACCCACCTCGGTTCTGGCCTCCAGCCTCACCCCGGAATGCAGCTCGCACTCCCGGCCCACCTTTACCTCCGGGCCCAGGTAGCAACAGGGGCCTATGCGGCTCCCCTCCCCTATCTCCACGTCTCTGTCCACTACGGCGAATGGTCCGATGGAAACGTTCTCCCCGACCAGGGCGGAATCATGAACCAAGGCCAGCCGGTGAACTCCCCCGAAACCGCTGGCGTCCGGAGGTCGAAATAGCATCAGAGCCTCCCTGAAGCCCGCGTAGGCGCTGTCCACAACGATCTGGTTGGGGGAGCTGGTCTCCACCTCCTCGGTGACGATCACGGCCAGAGCGGAGGTCGAGGACAGCTGATCGTGATACTTCGGATTGCCGTAGTAGCATACCTCGGAGGGCCCCGCGTCGGCGAGCGTGGAAACCCCCTCCACGGCACGGTCCCCCTGCTTGCCGATCAGCCTGCCGCCGAGCCTTTCGGCCAGCTCGGCCAGGGTGAGCGGATCAGTCCTCGCCACGGGTGGTCAGCCTGTCGATGACCTCGTTGGTGATGTCAATGGATGGATCGGCGAACACCACGTGGCCCTTCGAGGCGTCCAGAACCAGGCTGTACCCCTCCTCCGAGCTTATCTCTCGGACCGCCTCGTTTATGCTGGCCACGATGGGTGATACCAGCTGCTCGTTCCTGGACTCCACCAGCCCATCGGGGCCGAAGGTCTCCGATATGAACGAGTCGAGCTCGCCACGCTTCTGCTCCAGAAGCCTCTCTTTCTCCCGGCGGGTTTCCGGGCTCATCATCAGGGTTCTCGATAGATCGTCCTCCAGCTCGTCGATCTCTTCCTGGAGCGAGTCGGCGTGGGCTTGCCATTCCTCTATCTCCGTCTGGAGAAGCTCGCGGGCATCCGCAACCTCCCCCAGAGAGTCGAAGATCTTCTCGGAATCGATCACCACGATTTCGGATGCAGATACTCCCACCGAAAGCGTAACGATCAACAGTGCAAGGATTCGAATCATGGCCACCTTCCGATAGGGAAAATACCTTCGTCTAGAACTCCGTGCCTATCTGGAAATGGGGCTTCCAGCCACTGTCCGGACCGTCGAACCCGTACGCGTAGTCGAAACCGATTATGCCCAACATGGGAACCTCCACCCGCACTCCCATTCCGGCGCCCCTGTTGAGATTCCAGAAATCCGAGTCTGCCCAGGAGTTCCAAGTGTTCCCGGCATCTGCGAACAACGAAAGCTGCAGCTGGTCGATGATCCTGAACCTGTACTCGCAGCTGAATATGAGCATGGTTTTTCCGCCGACGGTCTGGAATCCCGATGAGGCACCTATACCGTTGTCGTCGTAGCCCCTCAGACCGTAGAATCCGGTCCCCCCCAGCTCGAAGAGCTCGTAGGCCGGGGGCTGGTTGCCGGCCAGGGCGGCGATGGTTCCAGCCCGGGCCCGCAGCGTCAGGAAAAACCTCCAAAAGACGGGAAGGTACCAACTGCTGTCCACAAGGTACTTCTGGAAACCTATGTTCCCTCCCAGGCCCCCTCCGGCGAACTCTGCGGTAAGGCTGTTCTTCGAGCCCCAACCGGGAAAAATCTTCCGGTCTCGGCTATCCCTGGTGAGGGTCAGCCTGACCGAGCTGGTCCACCTGGGCCAATCAGTTTCCCTGAGGTCGTAATAGAAGCTGGTGGAGTCGTCGGTTATGTTGAATACGTTTACCTTTTCCAGCATGTATCTTACGGAGGTCCTGGTATAATCGACCCACGGCAGGGGCCGTCCCACGATTACCGCTCCCCCGGTCCTCCTGCGGTCGTACTCCGACCTGTTGGCCGTGGTATGGAACAGCTGAAAGCCCAGGCTGAGAGGGGTGTCCCTGAACCAGGGCTCGGTGAATCCCAGCTCTATGTCCTGGGTCTTCTTGGAGAACCTGTAGTTCAGGGTTACCCTCTGCCCCCTGCCCAGCAGGTTGTCCTCCCCCAGCTCGATGTAACCGTTCAATCCGTACTCCGCGCTGTAGCCCGCTCCGATGCCCGCCCTTCCGGTGCTCTTCTCTTCCACCTGCAGTATGAGGTCGACGTCAGAGGAGCCCTCTATCATTCGGAAATCGGGAACGACATCCTTGAAGTAATTTAGGTAATACACGTTCCTAAGGCTTCTTACGAGACTCGTTCTCCCGAAGAGATCGCCGGGGTAGATCAGCAGCTCGCGCCTGATGACGTTGTCATGGGTCCGGGTGTTGCCGACTATGTCCACCTTCCTTATGTGCGCTCTCTCCCCCTCGGTGACCAGGAAGTCGACCCCCAGGATGGAGTCGCTCTCCGAGACCACGTCCGGAGCCACCTCGGCGTAGAAGTAGCCCCTGTTCTGAAGGATCTCGTACATCTTCTCCAGAGTCTTCTGAAGCTTCTCCGAGTCGTACTCATCCCCGGGTTCGAACTCCAGGGCCCGAACCAGGACGCTGTCGGGAACCCTGGCGTTGCCGGTGAGGGTCACGCGACCGAAATCGAAGTGCCGTCCCTCCTCCACGCTGATTCTAAGGCGCATGTGCGTACTGTCTGCAAGCATCAATCTTTCCACGTCCACCACCCGGGCGTAGGGGTAGCCGTGCTCCGCGTAGTAGCCCTCCACCTTGCCCAGGTCCTCCCTGAAGTCCGACTCCCTGAACCTGCCCGACCTCCAGAAGGAATCCTGCTTGGTCTTCATCTCGTCCCGCAGGTCGTCATCGGTGAAAACGGTGTTGCCCACGAAGTCTATCTCCCCGACCTTTATCTCCGGACCCTGGTCGCATTCGAACACCAGGACGCTCCTGCCGTCGCTGTCCGGCGGCTCCCACCTGGCGAATACCTCAGCATGATGGCGGTGATCCTCCCGGTAGAAGTGCATGATTATCCTCTTGGCCCGTTCTACGTCCATCATCGAGACGGTTCGTCCGGGAAACAGCCTCAGACTGTCTCTGACATCACCTACGTCCAGATCACCGGGATTCTCGAAGCGGTAGTCACTGAGAATGGGGCTTTCGTCCACCCTGACCAACAGGTCTACGCCCCCTTCGACCGTGTCGGCCAGGACCTCGACCTGGCTGAAGTAGCCCATCCGGTAGAGGTTCCTTACGGCCCGGCTGACTGCAGCGTCCAGGAATTCGCCTCCCCTGGGCATGCCCATGGCCCTTACTATCAGGGTATCGCTTACGAATACGTTTCCCTCAACACGAATTTCGTTTATGGGGAGGGCACTGGAGGAGGCGACGGCGAAGAGGAACAGAACGGGGAATAATCTCAATTGCTCTTGCTTCCGGACGCGGTTGCTACTTCCCGCTCTTCCTCATCGTGGTGACCGGTCTTCATGAACACCAGGGAGTCGTCCCTGCGAGCGGCCTTTATCTGGTCACCCGGAGCGAACCTGCCTCGCAGCAGGGCGTCGGTTAGCTCGTCCTCGACCATCCGCTGGATAACCCTTCTCAGCCTTCTGGCACCGCTCTTGGGATCGTATCCCCTCTCCGCTATCAGGCTGTGGGCCTCGGGGGTAAGCTCCAGGGTGAGTCTGAGCTCGTTGAGCCTCTCTCTGACCTCTTTGAGCTGTAGATCGACGATCTTCTTTATGTCCTCGGGAGTCAGGGTGTTGAAGACTACGATCTCGTCCAGGCGGTTGATGAACTCGGGGTTGAAGAAATGCTTGACCTTATCCATCGCGATGTCTCTGGTTCTCTCGCCCAAGGAAACCTCGTCGCTGCTGATGAATCCCAGGCTGCCGCTCTGAAGCTCCTTCGAGGCCAGATTGCTGGTCATGATGAGAATGGCGTTGGTGAAATCGACCTCCCGGCCGTAGCTGTCGGTGAGCTTTCCGTAATCCATCACCTGGAGCAGCATGTTGAACAGGTCGGCGTGAGCCTTTTCTATCTCGTCCAGGAGCACCACGGAGTAGGGGCGGCGCCTTACCCTCTCGGTCAGCTGGCCGCCGTCGTCGTAGCCCACGTACCCGGGAGGGGCTCCGACCAGCCTGGATCCGGAGAAACTCTCCTGGTATTCGGACATGTCGACTCGGATAAGGGCGTGTTGGTCTCCGAACACTTGCTCAGCCAGCACTCTGGCCGTCTCCGTTTTGCCCACGCCGGAAGGCCCCAGGAAGAGGAATGCTCCCGAGGGTCTCTGGCGGCTGCGCAGACCCACCCTGCTCCTTCTTATCGCCCTGGATATGACCGATATGGCCGTCTTCTGGCCGATTATGGATTTCTGCAACCGTTCCTCGAGGTCTATGAGCTGCTGTAACTCGTTGTCACCCAACCTGCTTATGGGAATTCCGGTCATCTCCGATACCACGTCGGCTATGACCACCTCGGTGACGTCGCCCACCTCGTTGCTGGCATGCCAGGAGGCTCTCCTCCGGGACAGCTTGCTCCGCAGCTCGCCGATCCTCTCCCGGAGACGTACCGCCCGGTCGAAGTCGCGCTTCTCGCTGCAGGCGCTCTTCTCCTCCTCCAGCTTCCTTATGCGCTTCTCCAGGTTCAATATCTCTGTGGGTACCTCCGAGGATTTCAGTCTGGTCTTGGCCCCCGATTCGTCCAGGAGGTCTATGGCTTTGTCCGGTAGGAATCTTCCACTGATGAACCTGTCGGCCAGACGGGCGCAGGCCTCGATTGCAGTCCGGGTGTAGGTGGTGCCGTGATGTTGCTCGTAGCTATCCTGAAGGCCCTCGAGGATCTCTATGGTTTGCTCGACCCCCGGAGGCTCGATCGGCACGGGCTGGAACCTTCTCTCCAGCGCGCCGTCCTTCTCTATCCTCTTTCGGTACTCGTCCAGGGTGGTGGCCCCTATGCACTGTATCTGTCCTCTGGCCAGGGCGGGCTTGAGGAGATTGGCGGCGTCTATGGCTCCCTCGGCGGCGCCGGCGCCCACCACCGAGTGCACCTCGTCTATGAACAGGATGATGTTGCCGGCCTCGACGATCTCCTTAATCAGTACCTTCAGCCGTTCCTCGAACTGCCCCCTGTACTTGGTGCCAGCTATGACGCCGGCCATGTCCAGGGCCAGCAGGCGGTGCTTCTTGAGGGCCTCGGGAACCTGGTCGCCCACTATCATCTGCGCCAGACCCTCCACAATCGCCGTCTTGCCCACCCCCGGCTCCCCTATGAGCACCGGATTGGACTTCTTGCGCCGGCACAGAACCTGTATGACCCTGTCTATCTCCCGCTTCCGGCCTATCACCGGGTCCAGCTTGTTCTCTTTCCCCATCTCCGTCAGGTCGCGGCAGAAGAACTCCAGCGCGGAAGTGCTCTCCTCCTCCTTGGCCAACTCCTTGGTGGAGGGGAGGTGCTGGACCTCGGATACCGCGTTCTCCAGGGTGACGTTCATCTCCCTCAACAGGGTGGACGCCATGCAGGAGCCGACGGCCAGAAGGCCGAGGAGCAGATGCTCCGTTCCCACCTTGCGGTGCTTCAGCATGCCCGCCTGCCTGCTGGCCTCGTGCAGCACCAGACGGGCCTTGGTGGTCCAGCCAACCTCATGCCTGGGGACGGTGACCCCCGGTGGCTTGCGCATGTAGCCTTCCAGTCTGAAGCGGAGCTCCGCTGGCTTTACGTCCAGGTTCTTCAGGACGGTTACCGCCTTGGCCGCCTTGACGGATAGAAGGCCGTAGAGGATGTGCTCCGAGCCCACCTTGGTCTGTCCGGCCTTGCTGGCCTCGGCCCTGGCTATGTTTAGAGCGCTGCGGGCCCTGTCGCTGAACTGTTCGGGCAAAACGCCTCCTTTGCCTTCCTCCGACCTTTTTCGTTACTGCTTTGCTCTACCTTGCAGCCGAAGGCCGGTTCCAACAAAAAAATAACCTGCCGGCGGCTTTTGTGCAATCTCACTCCGATCAACGCCTTCCGAAGAGCGCTACGAAACCTCCATCGAATCGAGCTTTCCCCCGTTCAGAGCGTACATCCTCGCGGCCCTACCCGCAAGCTCGGGGCTGTGGGTGGCTATGACCATCGCCTGCCCCAGCGAGCCGGAGAGCCCGAAGATGAGGTCTTCCACCTTCCTTCTGCTTGCCGCGTCGAGATTCCCGGTCGGCTCGTCGGCCAGCACCACGTCCGGTTTGCAGACCAGGGCTCTGGCCACCGCGGCCCTCTGTCTCTCCCCACCCGATACCTCGGACGGAAAATGCTCCGCTCGGTCCGATATGCCCACGGTCTCCACCAGAGACCGCGCCGCCTGCAAGGCTTCCCCGCGGTCCATGCCCGCCAGCATCCCCGGCAGGGCAACGTTCTCCAGCACGGTGAACTCCTCCAGGAGATGATGGAACTGAAACACGAATCCCAGGTGACGATTCCTCATTCTCGCCCTTCTCACCTCGCCCGCCTTCCAGGCCGAAACCCCGTTCAGTACGACGCTTCCCCTGTCCGGCCTGTCCAGTATGCCCAGGACGTTGAGAAGAGTGCTCTTGCCCGAACCGCTGGGACCGGTCACCGCCACCACCTCTCCCCGATGAACGTCGAGGTCGGTGCCCTTGAGAACCTCCACCGTCGCGTACCCCTGGCCGTAGGCCTTCCATACGCTCCGGGCCCTGAGTACGATATCCGTTGCGGTCTCGTCACTCATATCTCACTGCCTCAGAGGGTGATACCGACAGGTTGGTCATGGCCGGAAACAGGGCGGCCAGGAGGCAGGCCAGCACGGTACAGACCGCGATCAATCCGGCGACCTCCGGCTGGAACCTTCCCGGCAGAACGCTTATCCAATAGATGCTGCTCTCCAGACGTATTTGAAACACATTGTTGGCCAGAAAAATAAGAAATAGCGAGAAAGCTATCCCCGCCACGGAGCCCATGGTGCCTATCAACCCTCCCTGCAGGAGCGAGGCCCTGGCCACGAATCCCGGGCTGGCTCCCATGGCCCGCATGACCCCCAGATCACGCCTGTGCTCCAGGGCTATCATGGCCAGGGCGCTGGAAAGGTTGAGCAGAGCGACGACGGTTATGAGAGCCAGGACCACGGTCATGGCCAGGTGCTCCAGGCCCAGGGCCCTGAAAAGGTTCCGGTGGCGCTGTACGAAAGCTTGGGCGGAGAGGAACCTTTGGTGTCGGGAATTCACGTATCCATCGCGAAGCGCTGCATCCAGGCTTGCGGCCTCGGACACCGGATCGGCGTCGGTTCCCACCACCGCCACTCCCGCCGAGGTGGCCTCCAGCTCCGAAGAAAAAAGGGCCTGGGCCGTAGACAGGTCGATCACCACCAGACCGGTGTTATAGTCCTCTATGCCCATATCCACCACGCTACCGACCCGGGCGCTTATTATGGTGTCCACCACGGCGCTGCCCATGCCCGAGAGCATGGCGTTCTCGGTCGAGGCCAGCCTGAGTGTATCCCCGCCGGCGACCCCCAGCCTTTCTGCCAGGGGCCCTCCCAGTATCAAGCCATGGGCGTAGCTCTCCCCCACCAGCTCGTCCAGGAAGGTCACCCGGGCCATATCGTCCCAGTCCACTCCCCTAACCATGACCCCGGCCACCTCGCCACCCCGTCCGGAGGCTATGGCGGTGTTCTCCAGCATGGGGCAGACCCGTCCCAGATGGGGGGATTGGTCGGCCAGGTGCCTTAGGAACGTCAAGTCGCTTTCCAGCAATTCATTCGAACCCGGGGCGGTTACCACGATGGAGGGATTTATACGAGACAGCGCATCCATGATCGACCCCCTGAACCCGGTCATGAAGGAGTCCATGACCAGAAGGGCCGCCACCCCTATGGCCAACCCGCAGATCGAAAGCACCGATACGGTTCTCAGGAACCCGGAATGGGCCCGGCTGAAGAGCTGCCTGTAGGCTACCTGGAGTACCAGGGGGACGTTCATAAGGCGGTGGCTTATCCTTCCCTCAGGCGCAGGTGCGGGAACAGGATCGTGTCCCGGATGGAGTCCGCGTCGGTCAGCAGCATCACCAGTCTGTCCAGCCCTACACCCAGGCCCCCAGCCGGGGGCATTCCTGTCTCCAGGGCGTACAGGAAGTCCTCGTCCACGCTCCCCTCCCGGACCCCATCCTCCCGGGCCTGCGCTACCAGCTTCTCCCTCTGAACGGTCGGGGCGTTCTGCTCGCTGAACGAGTTGCCCAGCTCCAGGCCGGACACGAACACCTCGAAACGCTCGGTCAGCCCCTCGGTACCCGGGCGAGCCTTGGCCAGGGGCGAGAGCTCCTCGGGGTAGTCGACGACGAAGGTGGGCTGCACGATCCTGTCCGCTACGTAGTGGTCGAACAGCTTGTCTATAAGGGTCCATCTGTCGGTGGTGCCGGGAGCGACATCAACCCGGTCGGCCAGCTTGCGGAGGTCTGCCGCGGGCCGGGAGAGTAGATCCTCCCCGCTGGCCTCCCTAAGTGAGTCCACGTAACCTATCCTGCGGAAGGGAGGGCTCAGGTCGACCTCCGTGCCCTGGTAGACTATCGAGTGGTCGAGCCCGCAGGCTTCCAGAGAGCACTCCACCATGTCCTCCATACGCCTCATCATAACCTGGTAGTCTCCGTAAGCCTCGTAGAGCTCCAGTTGGGTGAATTCGGGGCTGTGGGTCCGGTCGACGCCTTCGTTGCGAAAGTCCTTGCCCAGCTCGTAGACCCTTTCGAATCCTCCCACCATGGCCCGTTTCAGGTAGAGCTCGGTGGCTATCCTCAGGTAGTAGTCCCTCTTCTGGTGTTGGTAATGGGTTACGAACGGCTCCGCCGCCGCACCCCCGTAAAGCGGCTGCAGAATTGGGGTTTCCACCTCCAGGAACCCATTGCCGTCCAAATAGCTGCGCAAAGCGGATATTATTCGAGCCCTGTCCTCGAACCTCTTCCTGGAGGAGGGGTTGACCAGCAGGTCTACGCACCTGTGTCGGTAAAGCAGCTCCCTGTCCGTGACCTCGTCGTGTGCCACACCTTCAGAGTCGGTCTTTACGACGGGGATGGGACGCAGGCTCTTGGCCAACAGCCTCGCTTCCACAACCCGAACAGTCAGCTCGCCCATCCTGGTGGTGAATACGGGGCCCTTGACCCAAACGATGTCTCCCAGGTCCAGAAGCTCTAACATCCGCCACAGTTCCTCGGGCAGCTGGTCCCTTCTGAAGTACAGCTGGATGCTACCTCCCTGGCCTTTCAGGTCGGCGAAGAGGGTCTTCCCGTGCTCCCGCCTGGCGGTAAGCCTTCCGGCTATACCTACCGGATCCTCCGTATCTCCGGCTTTCCTCGCCTCCGGAATCGCCACCGTGTCCACCGCTCTGACCGGATAGGGCTCCACCCCGCTGCGCCTCAGCTCCGCAAGCTTGCTCCGTCTAGCCTCGATGTGCTCGTCTATGGCCATCAGCTGCTGCCTTCCCTGAGGTAAGCCTCTATGAACTCCTGCAAGTCTCCGGATAGGACGGCGTCGACGTCGGACGTTTCCAGATTGGTCCGGTGGTCCTTTACCATCCGGTATGGATGAAGCACGTAGGACCTAATCTGATTGCCCCAGGAAACGTCCTTCTTGTCCTCTTCCAGCTTGGCCTTCTCGTCCTCCCTCTTGCGCTGCTCCAGCTCGTACAGGCGCGCCCTGAGGATCCTCATTGCCACCTCTCGGTTCCTGTGCTGCGACCTCTGGTTCTGACAACTCACCACTATACCCGTCGGCTCGTGCGTTATCCTGACCGCCGACGAGGTCTTGTTCACGTGCTGGCCGCCCGCTCCACTGGCCCTGAACGTATCCACTCGGAGGTCGTCGCTCTTTATCTCCACCTCGATCGAGTCGTCGAGGTCGGGAAGGGCGAAGACCGAGGCGAAGCTGGTGTGTCTTCTGTGATTCTGGTCGAAGGGCGATTTGCGCACCAGCCTGTGTATGCCCGATTCCGCCCTGAGGTAACCGTAGGCATAAGGGCCCTTTACCGATACGGCCGCTTCCCTTATCCCAGCCTCGTCACCCTCCTGATGGGTCATAACCTCCAGCTCGAAGCCCTGTTTCTCCGCCCAGTAGGTGTACATGCGCAGAAGCATCTCCGCCCAGTCCTGGCTGTCTATGCCTCCCGCTCCGGAGCGGATCTGAAGGATGGCGTCCTCCGAGTCGTTCTCCCCGGAGAGCATCTGTCGAAATTCCAGGCTGTCCAGCTGCTTCTCTATCTTCGCCAACTCGGAGGAGCTGTCCTCCATCAGCTCCTCGTCGCTTTCCTCGCTCAGAAGCTCCAGCGCAGTCCGCAAATCCTCCAGCCCCTCCCTCTGCTCCTCGAGGGGCTTGGTCCAGAGCTGTATCCTCTTCAGTCTTGATACCACCCGGATGGCCTGGGAATGGTCGTCCCAGAAATCGGGGTTGGCCATCTCGGCCGAAAGCGACCGTTCCTTTTTGCGAAGCTCGTCGTAGTCAAAGGCGCTCCTTGAGCTCGGCCAGTCTTCTCCCGGCCTCCGCGACCCGTTCCTGCAGCTCCTGAAGTCCCATCGAATCACCTTCCTCTGAGGTACGCCCGGCAGTCAGAGCGCTACCCTTTCGGCTCGACTTGAACCGAATAATATAAAGCAACCTACAACTCGAGCCACGTCCTTGACCGGGAGGCACCCGCTGGAGTATCCTGCCATGAACGCAGAACCGACTGGACGGGCTGATGCAGAGCATTCTCGAGCTACTGGCTAGTGTTAGGGACATATTTAACGCTCATTTGGTTTTCGGCCTGGGCGTACTCCTTTCCGGCAGCTACTTCGTAGGTCGGCTGGCCGAAAAACTGGGTATACCCGCCATAACCGGCTTCATCGTGGCCGGCCTTCTGCTGGGCCCCTCATGCCTGGGTCTGGTTCACGTAGCCCACCGGGAGAGCCTGGCCTCCGTAACCGAGATTGCCTTGGCTATAATCGCGCTGGTCATAGGAAGCGAGTTCAGCCTTCGGAAGCTCCGCAAGGTTGGGCGCTCCGTCGTTCTAATAACCATGGTCCAGCTATTCGCCACCATGATCGTGGTCTGCCTGGCCCTGGTGGCGGTGGGAATGAGCCTTCCCGCGGCCGCCATAATGGGCGCAATTGCCTCCGCTACCGCCCCGGCGGCCACGGTGGCCGTGGTCCGTAACTTGAAGGCCAGAGGACCTTTCATAGATCATCTGTACGGAGTGGTCGCCCTGGACGACGCCGGCTGCGTTCTTCTGTTCAGCGCGGTCTTCGCCATCGCCGGATCGGCATTGGGGGAGGTCTCCATATCTCTTTCCACCAACATCCTCCACGCGCTCTCGGAGATAGTCTTCTCGATCGCCCTGGGAATCGGGGCCGGAATACTACTCCACCTGCTCACCAAGAAACTCGGCAGAGACAACGAGATGTTCATCATATCCCTGGGAATCGTATGCATCCTTACCGCCATGGCTACCTCGCTGTCCCTGAGTCCCCTTCTGGCCAGCATGGCCGTAGGGGCCACGATGGCCAACCTCTCCCGCAAAAGTCATCGGATTCTCTCTCTCTTGGAGAACCTCTCCCCCCCACTCTACGCGGCCTTCTTCGCCATAGCCGGTACGGAGCTGTCGCTGAAAGCCTTCTCCGGCGGCCATGCGCTCTTGCTGGGAGCCGTTTTCGTGGTCGCCAGGGCGGTCGGCAAGTACGGCGGAGTCTTCCTGGGAGCGACGGCAGCTCGCTCCGGCCCCCTGGTACGGAACTACCTGGGCTTTGCCATGCTGCCCCAGGCCGGCGTAGCCATCGGTCTGGTTCTTTTCCTGCAGGCAGCCCCGTACTTCCAACAGGCGCCCGAAGCTGTACAGCAGCTGTCGGACGTAATGGTGAACATGGTCCTGTTCTCGGTTTTGATCAACGAGCTAATCGGTCCTCCTGTATCCAAGTTTGCGGTGGTCAGGGGAGCGACGCTATGAGAGGGATCCACTTATGCAAATAGACCAGTACCTCGCCCAGGAGAGCTGCGCCATAGGCCTGGAGGCAGAGGACAAGGAGGCGGTGATTCGTAGAATTGCAGAACTTCTGTCCAAATCCCCCGCCGCCAAGGATATCCCCCTGGAGAGCATCGTGGCCGGCTTGATGGAGAGGGAAGAGCTGGGCACCACCGGTCTGGGCAACGGAGTAGCGGTGCCCCACTGCAAGATAGAAGGCATAGAGGACTTCTGCATGGCTCTCGCCGTTTCGCCCCGAGGCGTACCGTTCGGCGCCATGGACGGCAGGAGCGTGCACATAGTTTGCGGCATAATAGGGCCCGAGGGCGATCCGGATACCCATCTCAGGCTTTTGGCCGCCGCGGCCAGAATGCTATCCATAGGACGGATCAGATACGAGATGGTACGCAGCGCGAGCAGGTTCGCACTGCGGGAGGCCTTTCTGTACCACACCTCGATCTCAGCCTCCTGCCGGGCCTCCGGAGAGGAGTGCCGCAAGCTGCTGGTCATCGTCCTGCAAGAGGAAAGAGCGTACCAGGAGATCATGGAGCTGTTTCTGGAGATGGACATACCCGGAGCGGTAACCCACAAGGGAAGCCTAATGAGCGAAACGCTTTCGGCGGTCCCCCTCTTCGCCGGGTTCATGGACGTTCTGGGAAGATCCAAGCCCGAGACCCGGACCGTCCTCGCCCTGGTTCCGGAGACATCGCTGGACGACATGCTGGCCGGGATCGAGGAGATAACCGGGGATCTGGACTCCTACCGGGGAGCCTGCATAATGGTACTTAGCCCGGATATGGTGAGAGGATCTTTGGAAACCATCTGATTTCCCCCGATTGGGGACGTTGCCGATACGAAAGGAGAAAAAGTGGCCGATCTATCCGGAAGCATGGAGGAGCTTTTCGAGCGCATCACCGAGAACAACCTCTGGAGGCAACGGAGGTGCATAAACCTCATACCCTCCGAGAACACTACCAGCCCTCTGGTTAAGGCCTGCGAGATAGCCGACCCCGCTGGCAGGTACGCCGAGCACAGGACCATGAAGGGCAAGGAGGTCTACTTCTACCAGGGCACCGACTTCATAAGGGAGATAGAGAACCAGGTTAAGGATGCCCTCTGCGAGTACTTCGACTGCACCCAGGTGGAGCCCCGCCCCATAAGCGGCCAGATGGCCAACGAGGTGGCCTTCAAGGCCAACGTGAAGTTCAGGAACCGAAGCACCCCCGACGGAGTGTTCCGCAAACTCAGATGCGTCATGAACAACGAGCTGGCCAAGGGCGGCCATCTCTCCAGCCAGCCGATGGGCGCGCTGTTCAACTACGTGGAGATCGACCCGGATACGGGCAAGGAGAACTGCATAAACCTCCCCGTCCGAGAGGACAATTCCTACAAGATAGACGTGGATCGGATGCTCGAGCTGGTGGACAGGCACCGTCCCGAGCTGGTCGTATTCGGCAAGAGCATGTTCATCTACCCCGAGCCGGTGACAGAGCTGGCCGAGCACGTGGAAAGCTGGGAGGATCGGCCGGTGATAATGTACGATATGGCTCACGTGCTGGGCATCTACGGCGCCTTCCAGGATCCGCTGAAGGAGGGCGCGGATCTGGTGACGGGCTCCACGCACAAGACCTTCTTCGGGCCCCAGAGGGGCGTTGTGATAAGCAACATGGACAAGAAGACCCCTCTGCGGAAGCTGTGGCTGGACGTCAAGAGCAGGGCCTTCCCCGGAAGCACCAGCAACCATCATCTGGCCACCCTGGTGGGCCTTCTGGCAGCCACCATGGAGATGAACGCCTTCAAGAAGGACTACCAGAGCCAGGTTCTGGCCAACGCTAAGGCCTTTGCCAAACATCTGGCCGACAACGGTCTGACGGTGGAGGGAGACCCCGCCGATGGTTACACCAGCACCCATCAGGTCTTGATTCGGGTATCAGACCACGGAGACGGAGCGGACATAGCCCGCAGGCTGGAGGAGAACAACATAATCGTGAACTACCAGGGCCTGCCCGACGACAAGAGCTTCCTGGTGTCCAGCGGCATCCGCACCGGCGTCTCTGAGATGACCCGGTTCGGCATGGACGAGGACGACTTCGGCCCGGTGGCGGAACTCATGGCCAGAGTGATAAAGAACGACGAGGAAGTAGCGGAAGAGGTGGCCGACTACCGCAGCAAGTTCTTGAACATGCGATACATCCTACCGCTGGAGAAGACCCTGGAGCTGTTCACGAACGCGCTCCACTCGGCCTTCCCCAACAACGACTACGCCAAGGCCATCTCCCAAAACCTCCAGGGACGTTCCTAAACCTTTTGAACTATTCCACCAGAAAGGGTGATAGCCAGACAGAAAAGCACTGGAAAAAACAGTCAGCCGAGGGTACAATCATGGTATGGCAAGAAGCGCGCGGGAGGACTATCCGGGAGCAATACACCATGTGATGGCTCGTGGTGTAAATGGTCGACCTATATTTTATTCGATCTCCGACAGAACGGATTTCCTAGACAGAATCGGGACCGTTCTTTGCGATACGACTACTCGTGCGCTAGCTTGGGCTCTCATGCCCAATCATCTTCATTTCGTCATTCGTACGGGCAACCAGCCTCTCTCTCAATTGATGCAGTGCGTGCTTACAGGGTATGCGATGGCTTTCAACCACAAGTACGACCGTAAGGGTCATCTGTTTCAGAATAGGTACAAATCCATCAATGTAGGGGATGTCGGTTACCTGAGAATTCTTGTTAGCTATGTTCACCTCAATCCTCTTGCCGCAGGTCTGGTAAACAATCTCTCGGAGTTAGCCGTCTTCCCGTGGTCCGGCCATGCGGCAATA
The DNA here is from genome assembly GCA_014728175.1 of Candidatus Fermentibacterota bacterium. GTDB lineage: Bacteria > Fermentibacterota > Fermentibacteria > Fermentibacterales > JCC-6 > WJMA01. The sequence goes on along the minus strand of WJMA01000017.1, from coordinate 108,967 downwards.
GTAGGGAGAGCCCGCCCTCAGTGGCAGGACGTTGATTTCCTTCTTCGCGAGTTCGGAGACAAGAAAACAGCTCTCCCGAATTATATATCCCACCTATACTCACATGGCGTCAGGATAATGGACTCTGACGAGCCCGAGAGAGAACTGCGTGATCTATTGGCCGATGATCTCTTGATTCCTTCCAACGAAGTGACCGAAGCGGGTAAAACTACCTCGGCGAATAGCATAGATCCGAGTAGCCAAGTTCACTCTGGTGTTGATGATGAGCTTCCAGTAAATCCTGAACAGACCTTTAATACCTTCGCAGCAAAGATTCTAGAAGAACTCGACGTCTCATGGGCGGAACTACGGAAGCCGGGTCGCAGCAGGAGACACGTTTCTTGTGCCAGGGCAATACTGTGTCACTACTGCATAAGAAGGCTTGGTATGAAGTTGGAGCATGCTGGAACGCTTCTAAACATGTCAGCTGCTGGTGTCAGGAAAGCGGCCTTGAGGGGAACGAGTTCTATGGAGGATTTCCCGCTCTTATCTAGATCTCGTATACCCGTCCCGTTGGACTAACACTTTCGAAACAGTCGATAGTTCAAAAGGTTTAGGAACGTCCCTGCTATTTGGAGTAGAACTCGACGACCATTCGTTCGTCGACTTCGAGGGGGACGTCCTCTCTGCCCGGCAGGGAATTCATCTTTATGGTCCGCTTGGCGGGGTCGACGTCGAGGTAGCCGGGGACGCCGATGCCTGAGCCGGAGGCGATGTTGTCGGTTATGAACTTGATGTTCCTGCTCTGCTCGCGGAGGGTTATTGCGTCTCCCACCCGGACGCTATAGGAAGGTACGTCCACCTTCCTGCCGTTGACCTTGAAATGCCCGTGGGAAACCATCTGGCGGGCCGAGGGGATGGTGGGAAGAAACCCGGAGCGGGCGACTACGTTGTCCAACCTTCTCTCGATGAGCTGGAGCATGTTCACGCCGGTCTCGCCCTTCATTCGGGAGGCCTTCTTGTAATACAGCCGGAGCTGCTTCTCGGACAGGCCGTAGTTGTACCTTATCTTCTGCTTCTCCTGAAGTTGCAGCCTGAACGTGGACACCCGTCTGCGTCTGCGCATCGCGCCCTGCTCGCCCGGGGTGTTAGTCCTCTTGGTGGGCTCCTTGCGGGCCAGTCCGGGCAAGTTGGTGCCCAGCGCCCTTATCTTCTTCAGTCTAGGTCCTCTGTATCTAGCCAACTAAGATACCTCCCGTTTCATATCGAGTCTCGTACGACGACTATACAGCTTGATTCAGCCGCCGCATGCTGCCCTCTAAATCCTTCTACGGGGCGAAAGTTAAGGGAATCTACTCCTTACCCGATTCTAAAGTCAACCTGCACCAGCGCATGAGGAAGGGCCGACGGTCGGACCGCCGGCCCCCTTCTCCTCGATGATTCGCTGCGCTACCTGAGTAGCACGCAGGAGCGTACGGTGGTTCCGCCGGGCGTCCTCAACCTGTAGAGGTAGACACCGTCGGAGACCATCCTACCTGTATGGTCGGTTCCGTCCCAGGTCAGGCTGTGGCTTCCGGCCTCCAGCTCGCCCTCATGTAGGGTGCGGACCAGACGGCCGCTCATGTCGTAGATGCAGAGCTCCGCGTTGCCTGCAGAGGGCACCGAGAAGCCTATCGCGGTGCTGCTCTGGAACGGATTGGGCGAGGCGGCCGCCAGAGACAGCGAGCCTACCTCGGCACTCTGTTCCGAGCCTATGCCCACGCCGGGTTCTGCATACGTCACCGAAGGATGGTGGTTGTGATACGTCGCGGTGATGGTGACGTCCGGGGAGTTCTCCAGCGAGGGTATACTCAGTGTAGCCACGCCGGAAGAGTTGGTGTAGGCGCCATCCAAGTACGTGGTGTCCTGCACGGCTCCCACCAGGGCTCCCTCGATGGGGGCGTCGGAGTTGGCCACGGTAACCGTGAATGTTCCCGTGTAGATCACATCGTCATGGGTCACTACAAGAGAGGTTATGGGAGACGTGTCGTAGAAGATGTCGGTCTCGGGGCAACCGAAGATCATGTGCATGTGGTTGTTGTCGGTTGCACTAGAGCCGTAGAACTCGTCAACCTTCATCTTGCCGTAATCCACGGCGGCACCCATGTTCCAGATCTCTTCCTCGAAGTAGCCGCGGAAGGTGTACTCGGCCAATGAGTCGGTCTGACCCACCGGGCTGGCCGTGGTAGCGCCCATGAAGCCGATGCCGCCCTTGACGTCGCTCTCCGAGCCCTCGGCCAACCATGACTCTCCGTAGCAGTATCCGCCGTCGAACTGGCCATTATAGCAGGCAATGGAGTTGACCCATGGAAGCATCCGGCCGTTGGTCAAGCCCTGAACGTCGCTAATGCTGCCGCACGGAGGTGAGGACCAGCCGGTCGAGCTTCCGTGGCCGATGAAGCTTATCAGGGACTTGCCCTCCTCTATGGAGTTGAAGACGTTCTGGGTGGTGGGAGGCTCGCCGCCCTGATCGCAGAAGTAATCTACGGTCATTCCGGCGGCCATGAAGATCTCTGCGTACTCCCAGGAATGGGATGGATCCTGGAAGTCCGTTGAACCTATGCTTATGGCCTTCTGGAACCAGCTGGTCGCCGGCTCGTAGGGATCGGACTCGTACTGGTGGATCTTCCAGGACATGTAGGTGATATCGTCGGTATCGGAGCCCGTAAACCTACCCACGTGTATATCGGGCACACAGCCGGAGCCAACGACCCCGTAGATGTTGTCGGCGGCGTGGCCGCTGTAGTACGGCGTGGGTACGGCATCCTCTCCACCGACTATCAGTATCCATTCCGGAGGATTGCTCCAGGTGTTGAAAGCATCCTCGATGTAATCGTCGATGTCGTCGGAGGTGCTGCCAATGTCCGGAACTATCCCGTACCTGACCTCGTATCCCTTCTGTCTCTTCCAGTCTATCAGGCCCTGGCATATGTCGTAGCAGTCGGAGGGACCTATGACCAGGTAGCAACCATTCACCGCATTGCCCATCGGCTCGAAGCCCAGAACCTCCTCGTAGAAGGGAAGGAAACTCCTGGTGTACCCGTCGAACGTCCGCACCAGCTCGTTCTCTCCGGAACCGGAGCTTACCAGCCTTACGGTGACGCTGGTGGTAAGCCAGGCCTGGCCGGTCGTAGGATCAATGCGTACGGGCGTGTAGCGGAGCCAGGCCACCCTCAGGTCGCGCAGAATCTCGACCGACTCCACCGAGACCACATCTTCGGGATAAATGCCCGGCTGGTTGTAAACGTCTTCCTTGATGATATAGGGAAGAGCTTCACCGCTTCTGGGCGGGGAGGGCTGATAGGGTGGTACGGAGTAAACGCCCAGCGGGGCGGTCTCCTCGCTGACCACTTCCAGCTCTATGCCGCCGGTGTTCGGGATCTTTACCATTCGCCTGACGGTGGGTAAATCGGGCTCGCCTATCCTGGCCAGATAGCCTCCGTGGGAGGGAATGCGGAAGAGGCTTCCCTCTCCGAACTCGCCCACGGACGTCTCGGTCTCGGTAAGGGCCATCAGGTCGAATCTGACCAGGATCCCTTCGTCGTCCGAGCCGACGTACGTAGCCGGCTGAACCGACTCCGGGTCCGGACATCGGTAAACTACGCCAGCCGTGGAAAGACCGGCCAGCAGAACCAAAGCAACAAAAACACGCAACATCATTGAACCCCTCTCCGACAGATGGAACAACACAGCGTCGTCTAACCCGCTGGGGTCGAGTAGCTGATCTTCAAGAGTCAAACGCTTTTGGGGGATATAGCGTTCCGCCGCAGATGGGTCAATGGTTATTCATCCGCTGAATATCGCGTATCTATCGGTACGGGCTTAGGTTATGAGCATACCCTTTTCCAGCATGACCAGGGGGTTGAAGCAGGCGAAGTCGGCCTGGTGCAGAAGAACGGTCTCTATGCGCTGGGGACGCCCGTCTCCCTCCCGGGAGTGGCAGGCTATGGCGTTTACCACCTCTAGGGGCAAACCCAGCTCGGTGGCCAGGGCCGCTCCGGATATGGGATGGCGCGCGCACCTTCCCCAGTGGCTCTTTCTGAAGCCTCCCTCGTAGCGCTCAATCTCCAGGAGCTTGCCCACATCGTGCAGCATACCGCCCGCGATCAGCCATTCGGTGTTTATGCTGTACGGAGGGTCGGCGTACTCGGTAAGCGCCCGCGCCAGTCCCAGAGCACCCTCGGTAACCGCTATGGTGTGCTGGATCAGATTCTGGCCGTGGGTCTCGGTGAGAAGGGTAAAGGGAATGGACTTCAGCTCGCCCGGCTTCCAACCCCCGGCCTCGGCGGCCCTGACCCAGGCCTGGACGACCTTCTGCCTTAGATCCTGGTCCGAGATCTTCCCCAGAAGGCCCGAAAAGAGCCGTTCGATCTCTTCTCTCATACCCTAGTCCACCCTTTCCAGAGCCTCGCAGACGGCATCACCCATCCGGGCCGTACTCGCCGCCCCCTTCTCGATAACATCGGGAGAGCCCTTCATCTTGAGCATATCGTAGGTTCTTACCTTGCCTTCGGATATCACCAGCTCAATGGCCTTCCTCACCTTCCGGGCCTTATCGACCTCTCCCACGTGCTCCAGCATGCTGCAGGAGGATAGTATCATCGCCAGGGGGTTGATTATGGATACGTCGTAGCTGGCGTACTTGGGCGCCGACCCGTGGGTAGGCTCGAATACGGCCACCCGGTCACCGATGTTGGCGCTGTTGGCGAAACCCAGACCACCGACCAGTCCGGCGAAGCCGTCGGAGACGATGTCCCCGAACATGTTGCCGCTCACTATCACCCCGTAGTCCTCTGGATTCTTGGTCATCCACATCATCTGGGCGTCTATATTTGTCTCCCACAACTCTATACCATCGTACTGCGAGGCCAGCTTCCGGCCTTCCTCCCGCATCATGCCGCTGGTCTCCCTTATTACGTTGGGCTTCTCGCATATGGTCACGCTACGGTAGCCGAACCTCTTCGCGTGCTCGAAGCCGGCCTTGAGAATCTTGTGACAGGCTTCCCGGGTGAATATCCTGGTGGAGACCGCCAGATCCTCCGGGGCGCAGCGGGTGAACTTCTCGAACTTCGGATGGGCATTGAGAGCCTTGTAAACATGCTCTGGGGGGTTGGTCCACTCCACCCCACTGTACAGACCCTCGGTGTTCTGACGGAATATCACCACGTCTATCGGCGGCTCTTCCATCTTTCCTTCCGGCCCCCTGCGGACGAAGTTGAGGGGGTTGCCCTTGAAGGCCCGGCAGGGCCGGCAGCAGACGTAGAGGTCGAAGTGCTGCCTCAGGCCAACTATGGGGCTGTAGTAGACAAAGCCCTTCCCCCTGAGGGCGGGGGCCAGCTCCTCGGCAGCCTTGTCCTTGGGTTTGGAGGTGATGGCCCCGAACAGCGCCACCTTGTGCTCTTCTATAAGGTCCAACGTTCTCTGGGGAAGGGGATTGCCCTCTTTCTTCCAGAATTCCCACCCAATATCGGCATGCACGTAGTCGGCCTCGAATCCGACGGCCTCCAGGACCTTCAGGGCTTCCTTTAAAACGTCCGCTCCCACCCCGTCGCCGGGCATGGTAACTACGGTTCTAGCCATTCCGATTCCTTCCCTTGGCTGCCATTCAAACGGGATCAATTCTCCCGAGAAGCGGATTCGGCCCGCTCGCTTCGAAGGAGCTCGAGCATAACCTCCACCGCCCTCTCCACCTGCCTGTCGGTTCCCTCTCCCAACTCGCCGGGCAGTGAGATCACCCGTACGTCCGGCTCCACGCCAGCGTTCTCCAGGTTACCTCCCTGTAAAGTGTACCATCCGGTGGACGGAAGTCTGAACCCGGTGCCGTCGAACAACTCCACGTCCCTAGTACCTATTACTCCCCCGAAGGTGGTGTTGCCCACCACCGGGCCCAGATCAAGCTCCTTCCACGCCGCCGGGAATATCTCCGCGTCCGAGAAGCAGGTCTCGTCTATCAGCAGAATCAGAGGCTTGTTCCACACCCCCAGAGGCTCGGTGGTCAGGTTGCCGGTGCGGTCGAGGGAGTAGGCGTACGTTGGCCTGCGTAGCTGCCTCAGTATCTGATCGTGGGTGCTTCCGCCCCCGTTGCCCCTTATGTCGATTATCATCCCTTCTCGATCCAGCCCCTCTGCGAACAGATCCCTACGGAAGTTCCTCACGCTGGACTCGTTCATGGACGGCACGTGCAGGTACCCCACCCGATCGTCGGTGTTCCGGTGTACCCGATCGGCGTTCGCTCTCACCCACTCCTCGTACCACAGATTCTGCAGCTTCCATCCGGAAACCGGTTCGATGGTAAGGCCGATCGTAAGGCCGTCCCTAACTACGTCCACGGCGGTGGACCTTCCCCTTCTCTGGACCAGAGGCCTGTACATGTTGCTCTGCGAACCCACATGCACGCCGTCTATTCTGGTAATCAGGTCTCCCGGCAGTATCCTGGAATCCGGTAGATCGGCCGGAGAGCCTGGTATCACGCTGTCCACGTAGATCCCCTCGGGGCTGGTCCTGGAGTAGTCGGGCACTACGCCTATCTCCCCGATGCTCTCTTTGCCTCCGTACTCCCAGGGGCCCCAGATACCCAGATGGGATGCGGAGAGCTCCCCCAGCATCCTCCGGCAGACGTCGTTGAACTCGCTGTTGATAAGAGCCACGGAGGCCCTGGGCCTGTACTCGGCCCGAATCGAGTCCCAATCGGTGCCGTGCATGGCCGGGTCGTAGAAGTTGTCCCGCAGCAGCCTCCAGGCCTGGTCGAACTTGGCGGTCTGCCTTTGGGCCACGTTGTGGGATACCGGAACGGACCACGACAGCCCCGTGCTTCCTCCGGTGTCGCTCAGGTGACGAAGAAACGAGCCGTGGGCCAGGTAGAACACGTTTCCGCCGGCGGTGGTCCTTATCATCTCCGGACGGGCATCTGAGTAGGTAAGCCTCTGCAGGTCCTCTCCCGTCCAGTCCACGCTCCACAGGTCCATCGACTCCTCCAGATCCCAGGCGGGGAAGTAGAGGGTCTTGCCGTCGACGGACATGCCGTAGAAGTCGTAGTAGCCCCTCACGTGGCAGAGGGACTCCGTTCTGCGATGGATGTCCTCGAAATCGATCGTGACGTACTCCAGGCTATCCTCCAGGAGCTCCTCCCTGGAATCGCGGTCCATCTCCCATGCGGTCTCGGTCAGCCATACCTGTTTCATGAAATAGTCGCCCTCGTCGGTCCTGCTGGCGTAGACCAGCCTGTTGCCGTCAGACGTCCACAGGGGCTGGAAGTCGTCGTTGGGGTGTCTGCTGACGTTGACCGGCTCTCCCCCGGCGGCGGGAACCACGAAAACGTCCTCCCGATGAGCCATGACCGGTACGCTAAAGGCCAGCCACCGCTCGTCGGGGGACCAGGAATGGTGAAGCACCCCCCGCACCGGGCAAACCTGCAGATCCTCCTCCGTGTACACGTCGAAAGTGCGTAGAACACCGTCGGCGTCGGTGTAGCTTACCTGCCTGCCGGAGGGCGACCATACGGGATTCTCGACTACCCCTGCGGATCCGGACAGGAGTCTGGTTACGGGAGGCCAGGACAGCAGCAAAGAGCTGTCCCCCGGCTGGGGTCGCATCAGCATCATCCCCACCCCGCCCTTCTTCTCCAGCGTAAGCAGCAGGGCCTCCTTAGCGGGCTGCCAGGCGGGGGATGCGGCAATCGAATCGCCAGCGTACACCCTCCGCTCCTCTTCGATCGAAGAGCCCTCCAACTTTCCCGCGAACAACATTCCCGTGGAAACCATCGCGATCAGGCTTCCGTCGGAGGAGACGGAGTACTCGTCCGTAACCCCGCCGGTGTATGCATACTGCTCGAGCCTCAGGGGAAGATCGGTGTCGGCCGAAAGCTGGATTTCCTCGGGCTGCCAGTCCTCTGTACTCACGGCCCAGAGACTCCCCTCGTACTCGAAAGCCACCAGCGAGCCGTCGGTGCTTATCGAGGGAAAGGTCACGTGTCCCCGGTCCAGGAAGGTTCGCTGAACCGGCTCTTCGCCGTTCTCCACGGTCCAGAGGTTGCAATGACCTGAACCGCCCTCCTTCACAAACACGACGGTACCTTCACCCGGGATGACCATGGGCCATCTCTCGTCCATCCCGGTGGCCACCAGCGGAACCCATCCCCCGGAGTCACGAACCCATATATCGCTGGAGCCGGAGCCTCTATAGTGAAGCCTCCACCAGGACGTAACGCCTCTCTCAATCAGGGGGATGCCGTTGTGAAATGCCAGGTTCCTCGTGGTGACGGGCAGGGATCGCCGGGGAGTTCCGCCCTCGGGAGAAACGCCGTACACCCAGCCCTGTCCCAGCTCCCGGGAAGATGCGAAAAGAACGCTGTCTCCGCTTTCCGTCCAGCCCAGAACCAAATCCTCGCCGTCATGGTAGGTCAGCCTGCGGGCCGGGCCTCCCCTGGAATCCATCACGTAAACGTCTCCCTCCCCGGAGCGGTAGCTGGTGAAGGCCAGCATACTGCCGTCCGGCGAGTAGGCAGGCTCGGTCTCCCGGCCGGGGCCCGGCGTAAGGCAGCGGATTCTTCCTCCGCCCGACGCCGTCTCCCACAGATCGCCCCTCCAGCAGAAGATTACGGTCCGACCGTCCGGTGACACCGCCGGGGTGCGGGGATCACTTACCTGCGAAAGCTCCTCCAGCGACGAGCCGACGGTACCCGCCAATAGTAGCATGATCACCGTCATACCGCTCATGGGTTTTCCTTTCGGGGCCTACGGGCCAGTAGCAGCATCCTGGGGGAAAGCTCCTCGGCGTAATCCGACCTGTCGTAGTCTCCCCATATACGTACGATCTCCAAGCCGGCCTCCCCGACCTCCGATAGCACGTCATCGAAGCCGAGGAGGGCTAGCTCCAGCAGGAGCCGGCAATCGTCACCGCATCCGGAAGTATAAACCATCTCGAACTCCACAGTACCCGTGGCGTCCAGGCGTCGGAAGGTTTCGTCCAGCCTGAGCCGCACACTCTCCCCTCGACAGTCATACTTCCGCTCCGAACCGGTCTCTTCCCGCCATCCGAACGCCGGACAGGTCTCCATACACAACGCCCCGCCGGATGCAAGCACCCGGCGACACTCACGAAGCAAAGCTATCCGGGACTTCCGGCGCAGAAGGCAATGGTACCCGTTGTAGGCGAAAACGACCAGATCGATGCTACCCTCGGAAAGAGGCAAGTGCTGGCCCAGGCCGCGAACCGGCATCGTCCGGCCCTTATCGGAGGGCTGCCAGAGCGACAGCATCCCCTTCGACGGCTCCAGGGCCACCAGCCGCGAAGCGCCGGACAGACAGCCGGCCAATCTGCCGTAACCCGCTCCCAGTTCCAGGCAGTTACCCGGATACACGCCCACCAGCCACTCGTAGAAAGCCATCTCCCGATGGTCCGGCGGAAATACCAGCTCTTCCTCCAGCTGGAAGAAACGAGAATAGCTATCCCAAAAGGATGCGGGGTAAGTCAATCAGCGAAACCCCGGAGCACTGGCTCGATCAGAATACCGCCGCGTCTGGGCCCTCCCTTATTATGTAGTCCTCCGGGTCCACCTGGGTGCCGTCCACCAGGACCTCGTAATGCAGATGCGGGCCCACCGATCTGCCGGTGCTGCCCATCCTGGCAACCAGGTCACCCCGGCTCACCTTCTGGCCTACCACCGTCTCGAAGGTGGCGCAGTGAGCGTACCGGGTGGAAATCCGGTCGGAGTGCCTTATCACCATGTTCAGGCCCCATCCTCCGGTCCATCCACAGAACACCACCATTCCCTCCGCCGGGGCGTATACCGGAGTTCCAGACATGTTGGCTACGTCGATCCCCTTGTGGTAGCGAACCGCCCCGGTGAACGGGTCGACCCGGGGACCGAACCCGCTGACGAACGTTCCCCTCGCCGGCCAGATGGAGGGGGTGTGATCCAGCTCCTCCTTTATATCGACGAAGTAGCCGGCCAGAGAGTCGTACGCCATCAGCTCGGCCCTGGCCAGCCTCTCGGACAGAACGATCTTAAGCTCTATGTCGTCTATGTACTCGAAGAGGTCCCCGCTTTTGTCCGCCGACGACATCGCATGAGGGGTAAGGTTGCTGAAATCCATGTTGAGCCCGGCACCGGCGACCAAGATCTGCTCCTCCCTCTCGGAGATGCGGACCAGCTGCTCGGCGAGGTCGTCCACCCTCTGTCTGAGTTGGACCAGCTCGCCCTCCACGATCGGCCTGTCTCCGGCCCGTCTGGTCCGGGTACCGATGCTACCCAGGTGCTTCCCCAGCATGAAGGCCGCTCCGAGGAGGACGCACAGCACCAGCGCGCTTACCAGTCCTATCGCCTGCAAGCCTCTACGGGTAAGCTTGAAGGGTCTGGTTCTTCCCGTGCTATGGGGGACCCAGTGAAGCGTTCCCAAAGGCATTCGGGGTCCTTTAGCGGAGGTACAGCAGGAGCGTTTTGCTGTCCGTGTTCTCGTAGAGCTTCGCTATCGCCCTGTTCTTGAGCTGCCTGACCCGCTCTCTGCTGATTCCCATGGTACGGCCTATCTCGGCCAGGGTATGGCGCCGGTCGGTGTTGATCCCGAAGAATAGCTGGATGATGGTCTTCTCGCGGTGGTCGAGTATCTGCAGCATTCTCTCCACGCTCTTCTTCATCGCCTCGTCAACCACCGCCTCGTTGGGCCCGATTTCCTCGTCGTCGGAGATCATCTCCTGGAAGGTCTTGTCGCTGCCCTCGTAGACCGGGCTGTCCAGGGACAGATGCGTGCTGTGTATGGACATCATCCCCTCGACCTCCCCCCGGGAGACGTCGAGCTCGTCCGCGATCTCCTCCGTGGTGGGATCACGGCCCAGGGTATGTCCGAGCTCTCTGGTGGCCCTGCCCATCTTGTACAGCTCTCCCACCCTGTTCAGTGGCAGACGTACGATCCTGGACTGCTCGGCGAGAGCCTGCAGAATGGCCTGGCGGATCCACCAGACAGCGTAGGTTATGAACCGGCACCCTTTCGTTTCGTCGAAGCCCTTGGCCGCCCTTATTAGCCCCACGTTTCCCTCGTTTATCAGGTCTTCCAGGGCTACGCCCTGATTGGCGTACTGTTTGGCTATGCTGACCACGAACCTCAGGTTGGACTCCGTGAGCTCGTTGAGCGCTGCCTGCTCTTCGCTCCGTATGCGCCTGGCCAGCTCGGCCTCCTGCTCGGACGTCAACGTTTCCTTGGATCCGATCTCTCTCAGGTAAAGCTCGAGGGACCTGCCCTCCGTTCTACGTGTGGCCAATTCCACCAGTCCTTCCGCTTTGGATGGTACTAAAATGCGGTTGCAGTTTTCTTCTGCCGACTCTCTTTGCGATCAATGATGCATTTTCCGTTTTGGTGGGATACCGCGTACCTCGCGCAACGAGCCAGAACCAGCGGAATATCTGATTATTCGCCTCTCTGTCAAGGCTCCAGCTTTCAGGGACGATACCGCATCTCCCCAAAAAGGACGCATACAACCAACCGTTGCCCGGAATTCAGTGGCCCCCTTATCTTCACTTGACGGCCAAACCGGGCAGACGGCCTTCATCGCCTCTCTCGAATGTTTTAACACTAAGGAGGGGTTATTGTTCCAGGATGGCTTTCGATGCGCCGTAAACCGCCCCCATTGGCCCTGTTAAAGGTATCTTAAGGAGGGCTGGAAGATGATCGCCGTGGTTTACGCCCGAAAACCTTGTCAATGGCATCCCTCCGCCGGACTGGTCTCCGATGTGGAGATAGTGGGAACCAGCCTGGTGAGAGACACACTGGCGTGGCTGGCGCACTGGGGTGTAGACCGGGCGTCCGTCGTTTCCGCCTCCGGCAAGTATGCCCCTTCCCCGTCCTGGGATTCCCCCTTAGAGCTGTTCGCTCCGGAAGACCTGCCCCCATTTTCCGAGCCCCTGGTGGCGGTCGACTGCATAGCCCTCCAGAGGATGCGGTTGGACGTCGCGCTCGATGTTCTGGAGAGATCGAGCGCAGAACTGCTATGCCCGCTTTCGCCCACTGGCAATGATGCCCGCCGACCTTTGGCCTTGGGCCGTCCGGATGCAATGCTGCAAAGCATTCAAGAGGTAGACTCCGGCCCCCGGATGACCAACCTCTCGCTTACCGGTACTGCGGTCGCCTCCGGCTCCTCCGCGGCCCTGATCGCCTCCAACCCGCAGGCCTTCGACCCGTCCGACCCTACGGCCCTCATCGATCCGGCAGTAGTGGCCGTGGAGACGGTGGGCGGATACTTCAGATGCGTGGATTCCCCGCGGTCCTTTCTACTCTGTTGCCACGATGTCCTGAGTCGAAAGGTCGTCCCCTGGTTCGGGAGCCCGATTCCGAAGGAAGGAACCGTGGTGGAGGAACCGGCTACCGTTCTCTCGCCCCTGCAGGGCCATTGCTGGATCGGAGAGGGAGCCAGGATAGGAACCAACTGCTGCATCGAGAGCTGTGTGGTTATGAGTGAGGCTTTCGTAGGGGAGGGTTGCAGGCTTAAACACGTCCTGGTCCTGCCCGGATGCAGGGTCAAACCCCGAACCATTATGGAGGATAAGTATCTGAGCGTGATCGGATGGGACGGGGAATGATCGTGGGCGGGCCGAATGCCGGCCCGGCGTTTCCTACTCTGGAGGTACCCAATCGGAGAACTCGTCCGACCCGTCGGCCAGTATCTCGTTCAGAGCATTTCTGAAGAGGTCTATCCGTTCGTTGCTCTCCCTGGGAAACCTGCTCTTCCAGAGATCCCACGATCTTTCGATCTCCGAACTCATCGCGGTTCTGAGGCTACCGTTGCTCCGGGCCTTTTCCACGGCCTCCTTGTTGTAAACGACCATGTCGCTGGCCAGGACCCTTGCCAATCTGCCCGCCCTCTTCACGTCGGGCTCCTCGGCGGGAGTCTTTTTCTTCTTTTCCTTCTTGGGTGGATGGACGATGAAGACCTCGGAGCATTTCTTGCATCGCAGTCTCTTGGGGCTCCGTCCTATCTTCTCGTCCTTAATGCGGTACTTCTTCCCGCAGTTCGGACACGTGACGATCATGCTTCGTCCCCTCTGGAAACGAATCTTCTCAGTCTATCTATACCTTCCGTAATATCTTCCTCCGAAGCCGCGAAGGAAACTCTTACGTAACCTTCCGTTCCGAAAGCGATTCCGGGAACCACTGCCAGAGCTTCTTCCTCGAGCAGCCTGCGGCAAAACTCGCTGCTGTCGTCTCCCAGCGGATGAGAGCTCACGTCCACGAAAACATAGAATGCGCCGTCGGGGACCGCGAAACTCACCTTCTCCACGTTCTCGAGAAGGTCACATATCAGCGTGCGCCGCTTCTCGAACCGCTCCAACATGCTCCGCTTCTCATTCTCTGCCCGGCCGGACAATGCCGCCAGGGCTGCGTACTGGGACACGGAGCAGGCGTTGGAAGTGGTGTGCGACTGAACCGTGGTTGCCAGTTTCAACCACTTCTCCGGGCCAATACTATAACCTATTCTCCAGCCGGTCATGGCGTAGGTCTTGGAAACTCCGGATACCACGGCCACGCGGGAGGACAGTTCGGGCCTGACATTGAGTATGTTCAGCGACTCCTTGCCCTCGTATATCAAATCCTCGTAGATATCATCGGTGATCACCCACAACCCTGTTTTCGACACCACATCCGCCAGTTCCTCGTACTGTTCCCTATCGTACGTCAGCCCCGTGGGATTACACGGTGAGTTGATCAACAGGCCCTTGGCCCCGACCTCTACGGCCTTGGCCACGTCCTCCGCTCCGGTCAGCATGCCGTCTCTGCCTACGGGAAACGGAACTCCTCCCACCCTTCTTATTATCTCCGGATAGCTTACCCAGTGGGGTTTGGGAATCACCACCACGTCCCCGGGCTGTATGGCCACTTCCAGGAGGTTGCTCAACGAATGTTTGGCCCCGCAGCTGACCAGAACTTGCCCGGCGTCGAAGCTCACCCCTCTCCGGGCGGTGTACTTGGAGGCGATCTCCTCCCTGAGCTCGGGTATGCCTGCAGTGGCCGTGTAACGGGTCTTCCCTTCCTTCAGGGCCTTGATCGCGGCCTGGATTATAGGCTCCGGGGTGGGAAAATCGGGTTGACCCGCAGACAGGGATACGACGTCCACGCCTTTCCTCTTCAGCTCCATCGCTTTGGCCGTAATCGCCAGAGTGGCCGAGGGCGACATGGACATGACCTTGTTCGAGAACCTTCCCGTTTCCACCCCGCTGGGCTCCATCATTCCTCCCCGAATCTCTCCCTGAGAGCGCTTTCCACCGCCGGCATTACCAACGTGCTCAGCTCACCCCCGTAGGAGGCGATCTCCTTAACCACTGTCGACGAAAGGTAGATATTGCTTTCCGAGGGCATGAGGTAAACCCCGGTTATCTCCGGAGCCAGCCTCCTGTTCATAAGCTCCATCTGGAACTCGTACTCGAAATCGGACGTAGCTCTCAGCCCCCTGACGAAAATCCTGGCTCCCGTTCGGCGCATATAATCCACCAGCAGTCCCTCGAAGGACTCCACCACCACCTTTTCTTCCATCCCCGCCTCTTCAACGGACAGCCTGGCCAGCCTCTCGCGCTCCCTCACATCGAAGAGCAGCTCTTTCCGGCTACGCCTAACGACGGAGATCTTCAACTCGCCGAATATCTCCAGTGCCCTTCCCGCTATGTCCAGGTGGCCTATGGTTATGGGATCGAAACTGCCGGGATAGATCACTTTTGCGCTCACGAGGCACATTCCCTCTGGAATAGAGCCGAGGCTCCGTACCTCCTCTTACGCCAACCGGGCAAAGACATTTTCGCCGTTCCCTCCACGAATACGACGCCGTCGGACGAGAGCAAATCCTCCCAATTATAGGAAGACGCCCAGTCGTAGAGCTCTAAGCTGCGGTAGGGTGGATCCATGAAAACCAGGTCCACCGGCTTTTCTAAAAGCTCGGGGGCCCTCCGGACATCGCAGCGTTTGGTCACCGCCCTTTCGGAGGCCTCCCTTTCCCTCAGAAACTGCAGCACCCCCTTTAGAGCCCGGGCGCTGAGATCCACGAAGGAGCATCTGCCCGCTCCGCAGCTGAGAGACTCTATGCCCAGGGCCCCACTGCCGCAGCATAGATCCCACACGATTCTAGCCTCCATCCATCCGGGCCCCAGGATGTCGAAAACCGCTTCCCTGGTAACCGAGCAGGTGGGCCTGCAACGACAAGCGGGGCGGAGAATGTGGCCTTTCCACTTTCCCCGCCCCAGCCTGATCATGCTCCTCTAAAGCTAGTACGGTCTGATGATATGAGGAGTTACGAATATCACCAGCTCTGTTTGGTCACTGGTTTCCGAGGTATAGGAGAACAGGAGGTCGCCGATCAGGGGTATGTACCCCAGAACCGGAACCCTCTTCTCTACCTCGGAGGTCTTGCTTCTCATGATTCCGCCTATGACCCCGGTGGCTCCATCATCTATCATCAGGGTGGTCGTGGCTTCCTGGGTCAGGATTATTGGATTATCACCGCTGCTCTCCCCCGAGAGATCGCTCACCTTGGGGTTGAGCTCCAGGGTCACGTTGTTATCGGCGTTTATATGGGGGGTAACCGTAAGGCTCACGCCTATGCTGTAGAGCCTTACCACCGTGTTACCCGACTCGTCGCTCATGGTGAGCGGGACCTGTTTGCCCGAGAGTACGTTACCTTCTTTGTTGTCAACGATGGCTATTCTGGGCTCGGACAGTATGCGCGCCCTGTTGCTCTCCTCGAGGTAGCTTAGGGTGCTCTCCACGTCTATAAGGTTGGTAATCTGCCCGAAGCTTATGGTCCCGTGTGGCGTTCCCACGCCCAGACCGAGGTTTCCGCCACCGTGGGTCAGGTTATCGGTCCGGCCTAGATTTCCCACGGACCAGTCTATACCGAACTCCCGCGACGCACCGGCGTCGACCTCGACCAGCTTGGCCTCTATCATCACCTGCGCGGTCGGGCTGTCGAGTATGGGAAGCATCCTGCCCACCTCGTCCAGCTTCTGGGGAATGTCGGTAACGATGAGGGAGTTCGTTCTCTCGTCGACAGAGATCTGCCCCCTATCGCTGAGTACCGGCTCGGTGGCCGAGCTTATGTCCTGGGCGGTGGCGTAACGGACTATGAACACCTCGGTCTGCAGGTCCTGCAGGTTCTGACGCTCGTGACGACTGGAGGCGGCTTCGCTGATCTCGTCGTAGAAGTCGTCCCTCCTTGCTATGCGCAGAACGTTGGTGCCCTCCTTGGTGGCCACCAGGCCCTGGGTATTCAGGATCGACATCAGGGCGTCTCTCCAGCCCACGTTCCGCAGCCTGGCGGAGACCGTGGCCTCGTAGTCCTCCGGAAGTAGGATGTTGTATCCGCTGACGTCGGATATGGACCTGAAGACCGTACGGATGTCGGCCTCGGTTACATCGATGGTTATACGCCTGCCACCGGTTCCTCTCCACTCCACGGGGAATCCGTCGCTGGGAGCGGTCATGGGCCTGCTCACAGTTATTCCCTGGCTCCCCGAGCCGGACATGGTTGCGCTGGCCGCCGTCGGGTTGGAAAGGGGAGGAACGTCTCCTCCACTCACCGTTACGGAGGGAGACTGCGAGGAAGCCGACCACGCGGTGAAGGGTATACCCGTCGGATCCGTTTGCAGGTAGAGGATGAGCTTATTGCTTTCCTCCTCTGTGGTGTAGTTCATCAACTCACCCTCGACGTCGACGATCACTCTGACTATCCCGTCGGGGGGAGCCTTGTACTGACTGGTCCTGATCGAGCTGCACCCACCTCTGGAGACCGCGAAGTCGGTCGCCGAGAGCGAGTGGACAGCGCCGTTTAGGTCCAGCACCACCCGCATCGGGTCGGTAAGCAGGAACTTCTCGTAGTCGATCGGCCCATCGGCGACCACAGTTATCTGCGTGCGGTCCCCGCTAGGTTCGACCGAGATGTCCGTGACCCTGTAGGCTAGAGCGGGTAGGGTCAGGAGCAACAGACATGCTAAGTACGTACGCATCACAGACCACCCTCTTCATGTAGCCGCATCGAAAAGATGGTGGGGATGGAAGCCTCGGCTTCCCCTTCCTCACCGGTCCCAACACTAACTTCCTGTACAACGATCACCTCGTTGCTCGTTATCTCGGCAACGTGTGTATTGTTCGCCAGTTCGGAGTCCTCGTAGAGCAGGTAGGGGACGCCGTTCATATCTTCGACCATCGCCTGGTCTCCGCCAACCGGATCCAGAGTGATACCGACCAGTCTTAGCTCTTCGATCGATATCTCCTCCAGCGGTCTCCTCAGGTCCCTTCTCCGGGGGGGGAACTCGGTGAAGGGATCGGGTCTGCTGGAAACTGACTCGTAAACCCGGAACGCGGCGCCACCCACGGCAGTTACCGGGGAAACGCCCGACGGCGAGCCGGTGTCCTCCTGCGGTCCTTGACCGGCGAGGGTGCAAGTAATCCTCTCCATCTCGTAGTTGGGGAGTCTGGTCTCTATCTCGCCGAGGGCCGAGTATGCTAGAATTCCCTCGTCATCGTAGGCCCATACCGGGCCCCCGTCGGCGACGGTCATAACGTTGCTTGGCTCGATGGCCGGTCTGGTGGCTACGGGCTCGCCGGGCTCGTTCACGGTGTAGATGCCGTCGACACCCAGTACCGACCCGTCGGGATACAGGCGGCCCTGAGCCACCTCGGTCCATTCCGAAGGTCCCCGTCTGCGGTAGACGATGTTATCAGACTCGGCGAAGATCCCGCCGCCGCGCACCGCGACCGGGGCCTGGAAGGGCATTTCCTCTCTCTGCCACAGAGCAACCTCCGGATCCACCCGGACCAGCTCTGGGCCCTGAGCCGAGAACACCCAATCGGGGGCCAACCAGTTAAGGCTGCCGATCGGAGTCATCGACTCCTCGGGAGATGCCAGCTCGAACTCGCTTTCTTCGAGCAGCGCCAGCCGACCGTTCTCTCCCAGAACGGCCGGTCCGTCACCAACCGCCATATCCAGTGGCGAGAACCCCTCCGGAAGCCCATGAACGACCGCGGGCTCGCCGGGCTCGTAAACCACCAGATCGGTGTTGGTCAACAGGTAGGCGGTACCGTCACTCACCTCCAGATCGACGACCGTCGGACGGCCGTCCAAGAGGTAAGATCTCCAGTGCCCCGAAGAAGCATCGAGACAAAGCAACATCCCCGAGGGGAAGAGCGCCCATGAGTTGCCATCATCGGTGTCGAAGAGAACCGGCCCCTCGGTCTCGAAGTCCAGGGCCATCCAGCCCGACACCCCCGGGCTCTCGGATAGAACCACGGGTGGGCTCGACATCTCGCTCTGGCTGGCTTCCTCGGCTTGGCTGTCGCAGCCTGCAGGCAGGATCACAAGGATCGCTAGGAGGAATGCGGCAGCCAGAATTCTGGTCTTAGCCATGTTCGTCATCCCCCTTCCCGCCTAGTAAGGCTGCACGTAGGTGGAGAAGGTGAAAGTCGCCTCTACGTTGTCGAACTTCCCCTCCGCCGCCTTTAATTGCTGCATTTGCAGATTGCTTATCGAGGTCATCATCGTCTCCTGGGTCAGCTGATCCAGGAAGACGCCGAAGCGGTGGTACCTTCCGGTGAGCCTTATGTCCCAGGTGTAGACCGTGTATTCGCCCTCCACCGAAGGAGCCAACGGGTCCAGCCTCAGAACCTGCAGACCGCTGGCGCTGGCCTTTTCGGTCAGCATCTCCAGTACCTCTTCCTGGTCGTAGGTCCGGGGTAGGAAGCGGTCCAGGCTCTGTAGTTCCTGTCTGTACATCTCGATCTGCTGGGCCAGTCTGGCCATGTCCTCCGAGGTTTGGGATTGGAGCTGCCTTAACTCCATCTCTTTCATCTGGAGGGTGTCCTCGGCCTCAGCGATCGATTCCTGAACCCCGCTGGCAACGAAGTTGAAGTAGACGAAAATCAGCGCAGCGAGGACCACGATCCCCAGGATTATCCTTATTATTCTGGGGTCTCTCAGGTCGAAAGCCACTGCCTACCTCCCTCCACGTTTGCTCGGGTACATCTCCACCACTCCCTAGTGGACCTTGAAGTCGAGGAGATCTACATCTTCGACGCGCACGGTGTCTCCGATCTCCATGATCAGAGGGTCGTTCTTTATATCGAAGTACATGTAGTAGTCGCCGCTGTGGTGCGCCTCGACCCCGAACATCGCGTTCTCGTTCATGTTGTAGCCGAAGCCGCCTTCTTCGTCCCCGCCCATGTTCGGGTAGATCTGGGCCTCGATGAAGAACCTGCCGTCGGCGTTGGTGAAGTCGTCGTAGCAGTAGACGTTGGCAGTGTCACCGTACACGTAGACACCTATTCCCTGTGCAGGTACTGTGTGCAGATCATCCTCGTAGATGTTCCCCCACACGTACACCCTTGTGTCTTCCATTCCGAACAGATCGCATCCCGCGGCGACGAGGATCAGCGCCGCAGAGACTACCAGCAGTATCCTTTTCATGATCCCCCCATCAAATCTCGGCGTAATCACCGACAAGAGGCTCCAGGGAGGCCGAGTTCACGCCCACCTGCATCTCGAACTGGTACCGGGTTTCCTCGCCGGCCCTGTTCTCCAGCCTCTCAGTGGTAAGACTGTAGCTCTGTCCATAATCGTCCATGGAAAACAGAGGGGTGGTTCCGTCGGGCTTCTGTTCGGTAAGCCTGCGCTGGAACTCCACCACCTCGCCCCAGGTCCGGGCTATTCCGCCTATCCTCATGCTTCCCTGTTCCAGAACCATGGCCGTAAGGTAGATCCCCTTCTCGGCCTCTTCCGCCAGGGCCGCCTGCTGAGGATAGAGCGCCCGGCACAGGTACTCCATCACGTAAACGGTATATTTCTGGGAAAGAGCCAGCTGACGTATCGCTGCCCGTTTCTGTTCCAGCTGCGCGGCCAGCTCGTTGGCTTCCCTCTGCTGCGTAAGTTGTTCCTGCATCTCGGTTATCTGTTGCTCGACGCTAGCTATCTCGTCCTGAAGCTCCTCTTCCCTGTTGTTCAGGCCGACGTAGTGGAAAACCATCAGGACGATTCCCGCGACGATGAGAACCAGGGGGACGTAGCTGAGGACGTTTGTGGCAACGGACTCCTCGGCCGGGGCCCTCTTGGCCTTCTTCTTCTCCTCCGGCTCTGTAATGATGTCTATGTCCACCAGGCCGGGCTCGTACTGCCTCAGGGCGAGACCTATGGACATGGCCAGTATGGCTCCGGTCGGCTGTTTCTGCCCCTCGGGTATAAGCGCGGGCTCCACCTCGAGGTTGCGGAAAGGCTCCAGGGGCTCTACCGGCAGGCCGTGCTGCTCGCTCAGTATGTCGGCCAGGCCGGGAACCAGCGAGCATCCGCCGCTGACCAGCATGCGGTCAATCCTGGTGCTCTCTCCGGAGGCCTGGAAGGAGATGAACGATCTGCGTACGCTCGTAGACAGCTCCTCTATCACGTAACCTATCGCAGACCTTACCTCTTCCTCGGAAACCTCCTCGGGAATATCACCCTTCAGGACCGCCTCGGCCACGTCGTACTCCAGGCCCAGTGATCTCTGTAGAGCCTCTATGAAACGGTTTCCACCGATGGAGAGATCGCGGTTGAAGCTGGGAAGGCCGCCCTTGACCACGATCATGTTGGTCACCTCTGCCCCTATGTTGAGGAGGGTGACGCATTCTTCCTCGTCGGGCTGGTAGGCATGCTCGTACACCCGCTGCAGGGCGAACTGCTCCAGCTCTATGGCCTCGGCCTTCAGGTCGCCGCCCGCCAGGAGGGATCTGTGGAGGTCTACGACCTCTCTCTTGGCGGCTACCAGCAGCACCTCCATCTGCCCGGGTGCTATCTCCTCGTTTATAATCTTGAAATCCAGGCTGACCTCGTCTATCCGGAAGGGGATGTGCTGTTCGGCCTCCCAGTGTATGGCTTGACGGGCCTCGTCCTCAGACATCTTCTCCATCGGTATCCTGCGGACGATGACGCTTCGGCCCGAGACTGCCGAGTATACACTCTTGGCCTTTATCCCCGACGTGGCTATCACGTCCCGTATGGTGGCAACGAGGTGGTCTCTGTTTACCACCTCACCGTCGACCACGGTGCCCGGCGAAAGGTCTTGTATCGCGAAACGCGAAAGCTTGAGGGCCTTACCGGACCGGGATATCTCGACCACCTTTATGGAGTGGCTTCCGACGTCCAGTCCTACGGCCGCCTTCTTTGATTTACCGAATAGCAGCATTGTGTCCCTCCCCAGCGCCTCCGTTACCCAGCAGGCCGGTTAATGTATCAAGTATATCCATTATACTCCACGCGCCAAAAGCCTACCTTCTGACCTCAAGAGGTTTCTTTGGTATTCAGAGTTTACTTTATGCTGTATACCCGCGTCAATACCCTAATTTCATAAGTGTGCAATTTCATAGAATCACTTGACGCCAAGATCACACCGGATATGTTTTCGCGGGAGGTTCACATGTTTCCAGATGAGAACGATTCATCCGGTCTGATAATAAACAGTATCGAGGACATCAACGAGCGCGAAAAGCCGTCGGTACGCCTAACCGTGCCCGTCAGGCCAAGCCAGGAGGAGATACTTACTCGCATCTCGCGCACGATATCGCAGAGCCGTGACAAGGAGCACAGAAATCAAAGGATAACCAAGGCGACTATAATCCGCGCCTACATAGACGCCCTGGCCTCCATACCCTTCGACATGGAGAACATAAGCGACGAGCGCACCCTTTTGGACCGCATTCAGGAATCCCTACAGGATTAAGGCCGCCCGTTCAGCTTGAACAAAACGTAAGGCCCGTAGCTCAGCAGGGGATCCAGCTCCCGGGCGAAGAAAGCTCTCAGCCGGTCCATCTCCGGGCCGCTCAGCTGGCTCGGCATGTTGATCGATGTGTACACCATGTTCGCCGCCACGAAGTCGACACCATCCGAGGCCAACTCTCCAGCCATCTCGGATGAGGTTCTTCCGCTCCACAGCATTCTGAGGAGCCGCATTGGAAGCCGGTCCGGGTCGTAGACCACCTCCGAGGGGAAGTAGAAGGCCCGGTTGCCCATGTTCACGAAGAGTGTAAGATGGTCCTCTTCGGCGACCCCCGCAGCCATGCGGTAGAAACGAAGGTAGGGCAGCCTGTGTTCGAGGTAGCTCTCCTCGGTGATGGCTTTCCAGGGCTTGTCTTTTTCGTACAGACGGCTTACGCGCGCACCGGTCCAGGCCAGGCAAACCAGTATCAGCCCGGACACCACCCATCTGATCAACCTCCCCCGCTCCATTGTCCTTTGCAGAGCCTTGGCGGCAGGGACGCTCAACATTGCCAGGCCCGGCAGCAGGTATCTCACCCTCACCGAGGTACCCCTGGATACCTGCGCTACGATCAGGTAGCACAGGGGGAGTCCCAGCAGGCGCATCCTTTCACTCCTTAGCAGGAACAAAGCCAGCACCACCCCCGCCAGTAACAGCGGCCCACTGCTTCCATCGAACCTGCGGGGATCGTCCCATTCCCCGTACACGGACAATCTCACCGGAAGCAGCAGCACGTCGCCCACATCGTCAATCGCCGCCCCGAATTCCCTTCGATCCCTGAGAAGCCGCTCCTCCCGTTCGCAGACCGGGTCGGCTTTCTCCAGCAGAGGATGGACGGGGTTACCCCAGCGAAGGAGGTTGGGGAGAGCCCAGGTGGCCGACAGAACCAGGACCACCACCGCTCCCCGCCCCACCACTCTCGCCTCCATGGTCCGCCATCTCTGCGCCACCAGAAACACGCACACCAGCAGAAGCACGATCAACCCGTTGTACTTGCAGCAGGCGGCCGCACTGGCCCAGACCAGGGCCCTCATGGCGGCGGGGTGCCCCTTCCGTCCAAGATCGACGAAGGCCAGAACGGAGAACAACACCAGATAGGAGTCCGCGTACGACCAGGTGGCGTTTCTCAGTGCCTCGGGCATGCTCAACAGAACCACCGGTGCCAGCAGGGCCGCCCTCCCCCTCCGTCGCCAGGCCTCCGACACGGCCGCCCCCGCCGCCAGCAGGCCACTGAGACTGACCAGTCTGGACACCCTGAATCCCACCGTTCCCCCCACCAGGGAGTAAAGAGCCTCGGTAAGGTAGGGGTAGCTGAAGTACGGGCTCCATCCCGGACGTAAGATCTCGCCGTGCTCCAGCCACAGACGGGGAAGATAGAGGTGATGGTTCATGGCGTCCCGGCTGAACGGTGGCAGCCCGGCCAGGGGAAGAAGTACCACCGCGCCCACCAACAGAACTATCGGTGAGGGTGGAAGAAGCCTGCGGGGACGTTTCAGGGCGAACACCAAACCGGCCGCCAAAAACGGCCACAGCGCAAACGGATGTAGCCCCCCGATCCAGCCCACCATGGCCAGAGCCAGGTACAGCGCGATCGCTCCGGCCCCGTAGCGCCTGGACCAGGAGAGGTCGGGAAGAAGCAGCGTACCCCAGCCCAGGACGCAGGCTCCGAGCAGGGCCAGCAGAAACGGTGAGAGAAGAAAGGCCATCATTGCATCTCGAAGATAGGCAGCGGCGCCCAAAGGGGCCACCCGGATCCTTCAGTCTTGCCGATGCGGGCGGTGGGAGGTAATCTTTGGACCATGAGGAAGCTACTGGTAGCGATACCCGCCTTGAACGAGGCACCCACCGTGGGACGGGTGATTTCCTCCATCCCCCGAATCATGGAAGGTCTGGACGGAATCGACGTGTTGGTGGTCGACGACGGGTCGGCCGACGCCACCGCCGAGACCTCCCGGGATAGCGGGGCCATGGTCATCCGGCACGGCCGCAACCTGGGTTTGGGAAAAGCGTTCCGTACCGCCCTGGATTTCGCCCGGTCCAACGGGTACCACTACATGGTTACCATAGACGCCGACGGGCAGTTCGACCCGAAGGACATACCCCTGCTGCTCGCCCCCCTGATTCGTTCCGGTGCGGACTTCGCCACTGCCAGCAGGTTTCTCGACCCCGAGCTGGAACCCAAAATGCCCGCTCTGAAACGCTGGGGAAACCGGGTGGTGGCCCGCCTGGTAAGCATGCTCAGCGGGGTTACCGTCAGGGATGCCACCTGCGGCTTCAGGGCCTACGGCCCGGTCGCGCTGGAGAAGCTTTCCTCCTTCAGCAGCTTCACATACACCCAGGAGGTGATAATCGACCTCGCCAGCAAGGGCCTGAGGATAGAAGAGGTGCCCTTGAAGGTCCTGGCCGAGCGGCCGGTGGGTGACTCCCGAATAGCTGCGAGCATATCCCGCTACGCGGTGCTCTCCCTGGCGGCGATGTACTCCACCGCCCACGACCACAAGCCGTGGCGCTTCTACGGCATACCCGCTCTGATCCTTCTGCTGTTGGGAATCGCCTGCGAGCTGTTCGTGGGCATCAGGTGGCTCCTTCTGGGAATGGTCACCCCCTTCAAGGGAATAGCCATTTCCGGTCTGTTCCTGATAGTCTTTGGAGCGCTGCTGGTGCTAATAGCCTCCCTGGCCGACACCTCGTCTCACAACAGGCATCTGATAGAGCAGACCATCGCCGAGAACGTAAGGCTGAGGAGGAATGGGCAAGGCAGCGACCGGGACCGGAAGAAGACCGAAGACGACGAGACCGAAAGTTGAGCCGCCCCCCTCCCGCCCTCCAACTGAAGGGCATAGTCAAGTCCTTCCGCCCCCGTAGAACTCTGAGACAGGCGCTGCACTTATCCAGACCGGAGACCATCCAGGTTCTCAAGGGCGTGGATCTGAAGGTCGAGCGGGGGTCGGTGATAGGCATCATGGGGCCGAACGGCTCGGGCAAGAGCACCCTGCTCAGGATAGTGGCCGGAATCCTCCAGCCGGAATCCGGAACGGTCGGGATCATGGGCCGGGTTCCCTCCACCCATCGAGCCCAGACCTCCAGGCTGACCGGATACCTCTCCTCCTCCGAGCGGAGCTTCTACTGGAGGCTCTCGGTAAATGAGAACCTCAGGTTCTTCGGAAGGCTGCACGATCTGAGGGGCACCGACCTGAGGCGCAGGATCGATGAGGTCGCAGAGAGCCTGGAGGTACGTACCGTTCTGCACCGGAGGTTCGCGGATCTCTCCACCGGTTTCAGGCAACGTCTGTCTCTGGCCAGGGCTTTGCTGCACGACCCCGAGCTGCTGGTTCTGGACGAGCCCACCAGGAGCCTGGATGCCGAGTCCTCGGATGGTTTCCGCAGGACGCTGTCCGCGCTTGCCGTCAGGGGCAGAACGGTGATCATGGCCACCCACAGCCTCAGAGAGGCGGCCCAGCTGTGCGATAGAACCTTCAACATCGTGCAGGGAAAACTGGTGGAGATCGATACCCAGACCGAGCTGGAGACCACCGAAGTCCGGGTGGAACTGTCGGTCTGCCCGACGGCGAGACCCCCACAAGGCGCGGTGATCACCGGGAACGAGCTTACCTGTCCACTGGCCATGCTGGCCGAGGTTCTGGGATGGGTACACGCCAGGGGAATAACGGTGAGCGGCCTTCACATTCCCGAGGGCGTCCAATCGTGACCCGGACCGCAGGCAGGATGCTGGCCGCAGCGGTGAAGGAGATGAAGCTCACCGTGAGCTACAGGCTTTCCTTCTTCATGAGCCTCGTAAGCGCTCTGATGGGCGCGACGATGTTCTTCTTCCTCTCCCGGTTGATCCAGGGCGGTGCGGAGGGGGTTCTGCAGCGCTACGGGGGCAGCTACTTCGCTTTCGTGATAATAGGCATAGCCTTTCAGAGCTATCTCAACCTGAGCATGGACGCCCTGGGAAACTCTCTGCGTAGCGAGCAGCTGCTGGGCACCCTGGAGGCCGTGGCGGTCACCCCCACCCCTCTTACCGTTTTTGCGGCCGGTACCGCTCTGTGGCAGTTCCTGTTCGCCAGCTACAGGGTCGTCGTCTACATCCTGTTCGGCGTTCTGCTATTCGGCCTGCAGCTGCAGGGAGCGAACTTTCTCTCCGCGCTGCTCATCATGGTGCTTAGCATTCTGGCCTTCTCCGGAATAGGGGCGATATCCGGCAGTTTCATACTGGTCTACAAGCAGGGCAACCCGATCCGCTGGCTGTACGGGGGAGCGGCCACCCTTCTGGGCGGTGTTTACTATCCTCTGTCCATGCTGCCCGACTGGTTGCGACCCTTCTCGGTCCTATTCCCCATCACCCATTCGCTGGAGGGTATGCGCATGGCTCTGCTGACCGGTGCCCCCCCGTCCGAGGTGCTTACCCAGCTGCTCATACTGCTTGTGTTCGCTCTGGTCAGCCTGCCGGCGGGGGCCCTCTGCTTCCGCTGGGCCCTGGCAAAGGTCCGCAGGGACGGAACCCTGTCCGGATACTAGGGGGACGATCGTACAGTTAACGGCTCGTTAACTGATTCCCGTCCGGACGAAACCAGTGGTTCCCATTGCGAAGCGCCTCCTGGCTAAAAATCCGATCAGGACGAAGCCCACCACGAAGCCGCCTATGTGTGCGTACCAGGCTACTCCCTGGTCGCCTCCGGCGCTGAGGAGCTGCAGCAGGAACCACACCCCCAGGAAGAGGAAGGCAGGTACCCGGACCACGTGGAAGAAGAAGAATATGGGCAGCAGGGTAAGAATCCTGGAGGTGGGAAACTTCCTCAGATAGGCCCCCATGACCCCTGAGATCGCTCCGGAGGCTCCGACCATGGGCATGACCAAGTCCGGCTGCAGTAGAATGTGGGACAGCGAGGCGGCCACCCCGCAGACCAGGTAGAAGACCACGAACCGCCCGTGCCCCACCAGGTCTTCCACGTTGTCCCCGAAGATCCACAGGAACCACATGTTTCCCAGCAGATGGAACAGGCCCCCGTGCATGAACATAGAGGTAATAAGGGTCAGCAGCGGCGGTATGGGCTGCTGGGGCACGGACACCTTGCGGCTGACCGTCTCGGTGTACTCCTCCCCGAAGAACCCTCTGATCACCCGCTCCTCCTCAACCGTGGCCACCTTCCGGTCGGACATGGAGGGGTCGGTTATCAGGGCCGGGACCGCCCCGTAGCGCTCCACCACCCGGTGCAACCCTGTGGCTCCCGCGACCAGGAACAGGATAACGTTGAGCAGCGCGATGGTTCTGGTCACAAAAGGAGTTCTGCGTACCGGGGTCTCGTCTTTTAGGGGTATCATTCCGAGCCGCTCCTCCGTCGGCCGGATGCCTCCATGATTTCCTTAGGCCTCACACCGGCTGCGGACTCCGAGCGCCTGGAAGCATACACCGACCATCCGGTCGAGGCCAGTATCATCGCCCCGCCCAGCCAGCCGAACCAGGGAAGGCTCTCTCCGAACAGAATCACTCCCCCCGTGGAAGCCACCACCGCCTCCCCCACGTAGATCAGCGCCGAGGAGGGCGCTCCCAGATGGGGCTGCCATCTGAACTGCCACAGAACCACCAGCGCGGTGGCCGGAAGGGCCAAATAGAGAAGCCCCAGAACGGGCCGCAGATCAAACGCCCGGGCAGGTACACCGCTCACCAGGGCCAGAGGAAGGCTGACCACCGTCACCACGGCCAGCTGCACGAAACAGAGCTCCAGCTCCTTTCCCGGGAGGTGAAGTCTGTCTATCAGAGCCAGGTGTATAGCCCAGCAGAAGGCGCTGCCCAGGGTGAGAAGATCGCCGGGATTCAACCGGCTGGAGGGATTGGACAGAAGGTACATGCCGGCCAGGGCCAGAAACGCCGCCATGAACTCCGTGCGCACCGGCCTTCGACCCATTACCGGCCAGACTATCAGAGGGGTCAGAACCACGTACAGAGCGGTTATGAATGCGCATTTACCGGCTCCGGTGAACTGCAGGCCCGCGGTCTGGAGGAAGTATCCTCCGAAGAGAACCAGTCCCATCAGCGCTCCCCTTCTGCGGACGGTGCGCGACAGACGAAGCCTGCGGGCGGCCAGCAATCCCCCCACCACCAGAGTGGCCACCGCGAACCTCAGAAGCACCAGGGGCAAGGGGGGCACCACCGCCACCAGGGGCCTTATCACCACGAACGTCAGCCCCCAGAACAAGGTAGCCAATCCCAGATGAAGCCGGGCCTTCGCTCTCCGATCCACCTTCCCCTTCCTTCCGGTGTCCGATCTCGGTCAGCCTTTTCCGTTGCAGTTCGGGCTAATATCATTGGGACGCCTTTTTCGGAGAACCCCGGATGAAGAGGTGAGGGATGTCTCCCGATAGACCCGATAGCCCTTCGGTCGCCTTCGACATGGAGGCCTTTCTGTCGTCGCTGGAGGTTTCCAGTCGGGTTAGGGACTTTTCCAGTCTCTCCAGTATCCTGCTGCAGGCCCTGGGCGAGGTAATGCCGGTGGATAACTTGGTTCTTTTCGTAAGGTCCGAGCGTTCCGTCGACCTCTCACCCTACGGAGAGAGCGACCACGTTCACCAACTTTCGCTTGCAGCCTCTGAGGCCATGAGCGACAGATTGCTGGTGGAATCAGATCTGGAAGGCTCCACCGTAGTGTCGGTCCCGGTCTCGCTGGCCAGCGAGCAGCCCATAGGGGTCCTGACCGTGGTTCTCGAGCCGGGCAGCTCGGTATCGGAGGAAAACCGAACGCTTCTTTTGAGGGTATCACGCAGGCTCGCCCCCCTCCTGGGACAGATAGGCTACCTGAGGAAGAGGGAGGGCGAGTACAGGAAGCTATCGGCGATACTCAGAATCCTCAGGGCCTCCGAGGCCGCGCGCGACCTTCACACGCTGGTGTCTCTTCTGGCCTCCGAGACCACCGAGGTGCTGGACGCCGAACGCTCCACGCTATTCCTGTACGACCCCCGAACCGATGAGCTGTGGTCCTTCCTCGCCGAGGGTGAGAGCAGGGAGATAAGGTTCGACGCCGACCTGGGCATAGCCGGCCACGTCTTCCAGACCGGGGTGCCGATCACCTCCAACGACGCCAGATGCGACCAGCGGTTCAACCGGGAGATAGACGAGAAAACCGGTTTCACCACCAGAAGCCTGCTCACCGTTCCGGTACGTAACGCCGAGGGTAAGGTTTTGGGTGTATTCCAGGTGGTGAACAAGGAGTCGGGGGATTTCAACGAGGGTGACCGGGAGTTCATGGAGGGGATGGC
The DNA here is from genome assembly GCA_014728175.1 of Candidatus Fermentibacterota bacterium. Classification (GTDB taxonomy): domain Bacteria; phylum Fermentibacterota; class Fermentibacteria; order Fermentibacterales; family JCC-6; genus WJMA01. Next base: position 79,941 of record WJMA01000017.1, on the reverse strand, counting down.
GGCCGAGGCCTCGGTCACCATCGAGAACTTCCAGCTGTTCGAAGCCCGGAAGAGGATGTTCGACAGCCTCATAAACGCCCTCGCCGAATCGATCGAGTCCAGAGATCCCCTGACCGCCGGCCACAGCTACGAGGTCATGAGGTACTCGGTGGCCATCGCCAGGGAGATGGGGTTGGACCGGGACACCGTAGAGGCCATCCGATACTCCGCCCTCCTGCACGACTACGGCAAGATAGGAGTGCCGGACAGCATACTCAAGAAGAACGGACCGCTGACCGGCGAGGAGAGGAAGATAATCAAGACCCACGTGGAGCATACGCGCAAAATACTATCCAACATCGATTTCGAGGACAGGCTCCGCGTGGTTCCCGAGTACGCGGTTCAACACCACGAGCGTCTGGACGGCAGTGGCTACCCCGACGGCCTCACCGGTGAGGACATCTCCATAGGCGGCCTGATAATAGCGGTTGCGGACGTCTACGAGTCACTCACCTCCCAGCGCCACTACAGAGACCCGATGAGCCGATCGGAGGCTCTGGAGGTCATCCGGGAGGGCTGCAGAACCCTCTTCTCCGAGGAGGTAATCGACAGCATGGTGAAGGTATTGGCCCAGGAATCTGGCTCGAGCCGGGATCTCTTCGGAGAAGAAGGATAAGAGAGCGGAAGATGGAGCTTCTCCGCAAGCTCCCCACCGACCTGTGGATAAGGCTGACCGGAATCGCGGTTCTCTCGGTGCTCGTGGTATGGACGGTCTCCGGTCTGGGATTCTTCAGGGCTCTGGAGGGCCAGACCCTGGACCTCCGCTTCCAGCTCTTCCCCACCCCGGACCAGGCCAGCGACAGCATAGTCATCGTGGTGCTAAACAACGATTCCATGGAGAGGCTGTCCTGGCTCAGCTGGCCCTGGCCCAGACAGATGTACGGACAGGTCCTGGACCTGATGAGAAGGTGGGGAGCGCGCATCGTGGCCTTCGACATTCTCTTCGAGCTACCCTCCATGTACGGAACGGCGGACGACTCCATTCTGGGAGCCAGCGCCTCCAAGCTGTCCACGGTCTTTGCCGTGGAGCTCCACAGCCGCTCCCACGGACCTTCCGAGGCAACTACCGACTTTCCTCCGCAAGCCCTTATGCCTTTGGAAACGTGCGGGCCGCAGGTGGACTCCGCCCTGGCCTGCAATCCCCCCGCCCCGGAGATACTGCGCGGGGCGACGATCCTGGGAAGCACCTCCCAGAGACCGGACCCCGACGGAGTGTTCAGAAGAATCAGGGTAGCGACCGCCACCCCGGAAGGCATCGTCCCTTCCCTGCCTTTGGCTTTAGCCTGGCTGGCCTCCGGGCGGCCGGAAACCTCACTGGATTCGGACGGCATACACCTGGGCGATAGAACGGTCCGTCTGGACGAAGACCGAAGGTTGATCCTACGCTTCCACGGCCCCAGGGAGACCTACAGGTACGTTCCCATCGCCGACCTGTTCGCCGCGATGGACGCCATGGCTGCCGGCGGCTCCCCCGGGCTGGATTCCACCGTGTTCGATGGAGCGGTGGTTCTGGTAGGTTACACCGCGGCGGCCCTGATGGACCTGAAGCCTACTCCCTACTCCGCCGTGTATCCGGGGGTGGAGGTATTGGCCACGGCCACGGACAACCTGCTGTGGGGGAACGGCCTGGGAAGAGTTTCGGGGACCTACTCCCTTCTACTGGCCCTTCTGGTCTCTCTGCTGGCGGGCATCGGATTCGCCGTGTGGCGGTCGGTTACCGCGGCCGCGGTATCCGGATGGCTGGTGGTGCTGCTGTACGCCGCGGCCACCATTCTGGCCTTCCGGCAGGGCCTGTGGCTGGACGCCGCCTTCCCCCTGTCCTCGGGGGTGCTTACGCTTCTGTTCGGGGGGGTGGTCTCCTACAGCCACGCAACCAGGCAGAAAAGGATGATAAGGCGGGCCTTCAGCCAGTACCTCTCTCCGGACGTGGTCAGGGAAGTCATCGAGTCCCCGGATAAGCTGAGACTGGGCGGGGAGAAGAGGGTCATGACCGCCTTCTTCTCCGACGTGCAGGGATTCACCTCCATCTCCGAGGGGCTGGACCCGGAGAGATTGGTAGGCCTTCTGAACATCTACCTGACCAGGATGGCCGACATCGTAATGGAGACCGGCGGAACGGTGGACAAGTTCGAGGGGGATGCTATCATTGCTTTTTGGGGGGCCCCATTGAGATTCGACGACCACGCCCGTAGGGCCTGCACCTCCGCGGTTCGGTGCCAGGAGCTCCACGACAGCCTTAACCCCCAACTGGTGGAGCAGGGATTTCCCGAGCTGCGCACCAGAATCGGGCTCAATACCGGAAGCATGGTCGTGGGGAACATGGGGTCGCAGAAGCGGTTCGATTACACCATGATGGGAGAGGCGGTGAACCTGGCCTCCAGGCTGGAGGGGACCAACAAGGTTTACGGTACGAAAACCATGGCCAGCTCGGCCACCGCCGAGGCGGCCGGTCCGGAGTTCCTCTTCCGGGAGCTGGACACGGTTAGGGTGGTAGGCCAGAAAAGGCCGGTTACCATCCGGGAGCTTCTGGGCTTCAGGAGCGACGCCTCGGACGAAACCCTCCGTAGGCTGAAGGCCTACGAAAAGGCACTGACCACGTACAGGCGGGGAGATTTGAAGGAAGCCGCGGAGCTCTTCTCCACGATCCCCGACGACCCGCCCTCCCGGGCCATGAGAACGAGGTGCGAGAGCATCATGAGGGGGGAGACGAACGATTACCGGGATGGAATATTCATTCTTACAAGCAAGTAGAACCTACTACACCGTGGGAATACAGCCGAGAGTGAGGACGATATGAGAGTGATTTCGATGATCGCCTTGCTGCTATTGGCGGCCTCGTTCGCTGACGACGAGCCGGAGGTCGGGCAGCAGGCAACGGTAAAGGTAAGGGGCCAGCACATGTTTCCCCGGCCGGTCTTCTACGCGCAACCGGTTTGCGGGCTGGATTTCGGGGAGGTTGTGGACGTACTGGAGAGCGAGGACGATTGGTTCCATTGCTCCACCTCTGGGGGCCTTGCCGGTTGGATTCACGGCACCAGCCTCACCGGAGCGGTGATAGGCGAGGGTGAGGTCGGAGAAGGCTCCGGAGAGGTCAGCTCCGACGAGGTAATGCTGGCCGGCCGAGGGTTCAACTCCGACGTGGAGGACGCCTACAGCAGCGACCACCCCGACCTGGACTTCGAGCTGGTAGACGACATGGAGAGCCTGGAGGTTACCCCGGACGAGTTGAGGGATTTCCTGGCCCAGGGCGGCCTGATACCCTCCTCCGAATCGCAGCAGCAGGATACACCCGAGTCGGAATCCCAGGGAGAAGGAAGGGGTGGTAGAAGATGACGACCGCAACCCTTCTTCTAGCGATGTCTCTAGTGGCTTTCGGCCTGGGTGACGTGGCGGACGTGGTCACCAGCGACGACGTCAGCACGGCCATTGAGGTGGGCACCGCCCTGAGCGACGCCGCCCGTGAGATAACCGAGTCCGAGGAGTACTTCATAGGAAGAGCGGTGGCCGCGAACATCCTCTACAGGTACGATTCGGTGCAGAACGATTCGCTGCAGCAGTACCTGAACATGGTGGGGACGGCGGTGGCCTGCTTCTCACCCCGTCCCACGACGTACGGCGGCTACCATTTCCTCCTCCTGGACAGCGAGGAGATAAACGCAATGGCCTGCCCCGGTGGCCTGATCTTCGTCACCAGGGGATTGTTCGACCTCGCCGAAAGCGAGGACGAGCTGGCGGGAATCCTGGCCCACGAGGTGGCCCATGTGGCCCTCGAGCACGGGCTGCGGTCCGTGGAAAAGGCCAAGATGGTGGGCGCGCTCTCTCTCATGGGCACGGAGGCCGCGGAGAGATGGGGCAGCGACCAGGTCCGGGAGATATCCGAGCAGTACGGCGACGTGGTGGAGGACATAACCTCCAACCTGGTCACCAAGGGATACAGCAGGGAATCGGAGAAGCAGGCGGACAGCCTGGCGGTGAACATTCTGGACAAGTCCGGCTACGATCCGAACGCCCTGGAGAGGGTCCTGGAGCGCATGAGTCTCATCGACGAGCGGTCCGGGCCGGGATTCTGGCAGACCCATCCCTCGCCGGAGGACAGGCTGGAAGTGGTCGCGGAGAACTCCTCCGGAGCCGACTATGATCCAACGGGAGAGCAAGCCAGGAACCACAGGTTCCAGCTCTACATCTCCTCCAAGGAAGGCTCGGCAGATCCCCGGACGGAGGAGAGCGGCGGTCGGGAGGGCTCCGGAGGAAGACGGGGCTCGGGCGGACGGTAAGGACGCGACGAATAAATCTGTCGGCCCGCCTCAAGGCACTGGCCTTCGTTTGCGCTCTTCTCCTGCCGGGCTGCAGCAGCCCTCCCGGCGAAACGGGCGGGGTGCCCGTACACAGACCGCGGATTATCGACGTCCGCTCCCATCGGGCCACCGTATTCACCCAGGGGCTGGAAGCCTACCAAGACCGTGTGTACGAGAGCGGCGGGGGTTACGGCTCGTCGACCATCTCCATCCTGGACCTTTCCGACTACCGGGTATCGCTCACCGTATCCCTTCCGGACAGCGTCTTCGCAGAGGGCCTAACGCTACTGGACGGAGTGGGCTACCTTCTCACCTGGAGGGAGGGAACGGCGTACACCTTCGACCCCGAGAGCCTGCGCATCCTCTCCCGGCTCCCTCTGGAGACCGAAGGATGGGGAATATGCGAGTACCGGGGCAATCTGCTTACCAGCGACGGTTCCAACGTCATCAGGGTCCGGAACCCGGAAAGCTTTCTGCCGGTCGACTCCTTTCAGGTAACCGTGAGCGGACGGCCCCAAGGCGGTTTGAACGAGCTGGAGAGCGTCGGTCGCTTCGTTCTGGCCAACCGGTACCGATCGGACCGGATACTGGTGATCGATCCCTCCACCGGAGAGGTGGTGCTGATTCTGGACTGCTCGGCCCTTCTCGACCGGCGCCGCTTTCCACGGGCCGGAGTACTCAACGGCACGGCCCTTCTTCCAGACTCCACCGGGCTCCTGGTAACCGGGAAGAACTGGCCCTACAGCTTTACCGTAGGACTGGAATGGCTGGAACGGCTGAATCCACGCGGCCAAGACTGACCAGGGGCCGAAGGGGGAGACTCTACGTCTTTGCCTTCGATCACCGCGCTTCATAGGTTTAGCTTGTAGATGCTTGGTCAAGCCGAGGAATGATCATGGGAGTAACATCGGACATGCACAGCTTCACGCTTCTGGTGTGCGTCAAAGACGACCTGCATGAGCTGATAAGGGAAGAGCTCTCCGCAGGGCTGTCCCTGTTCTCCATACTACGCCTGGAAGGAACCGAAGACCTGGACCGCCTCCCCCCCGACACCTTCCCCGATCTGATCATCTTCGAGTCCTCCTGCGTCAGGGAGAGCGAGTCGGAGGACCTGGCCACCGAGCTACGAAGAAGATGGGCCGACTACCCCCTGCTGCTGTTGAGCGAGGACAGCTCGGAGGTTCCGAAGAGCTTGCTTCCCACCGAGGACTCCGCGGTGATATCGCTGGTGGGGAACTACCGGGGCAGCGTGGGGATGATCCTGCGGCGATGGTTCGGCGTATCCCATCTCCAGGAGGACAGATCCGTCAGGCCGGCCTGGAACATGCAGTTGCTGGAATCCCTGCCGGTGGGCTTCTACGTGACCGACCGCCGGGGTAAGATCAAGTACGCCAACGCCAGGTTCGCCGACATGTTCGGCTACTCCGCCCGACCCGAGGTCGAGGGCCTTAACGTAAGCGAGTTCTACGTGGATTCGGAGGACCAGGAGCGCTGGCGGGCCATAGCCGACCGGGAAGGCGGGATAACCGGTTTCGAGAACCGGTTCAGGAACCGGGACGGCGAGGTCTTCTGGGCCAGGGACAGCGCCAGGGTGATAAAGGGCTCCTCGGGGGAGTCCCTCCTCTACGAGGGCATACTGGAGGACATCACCCCCCAGAAGGAGGCCGAGACCAAGCTGGACTTCGAGAGGGCCCACTTCAGGCAGCTGTTCGAGAACTCCCCCGAGGCCATAGTCATGCTGGACAACAACGATATGGTAATCCGCGCCAACAAGGCCTTCCGGGAGATGTTCGGATACACCCAGGAGGAGACCGCCGGGCGGTGCATTAACGATCTCATCGTCCCCGAGGAGCTTCGCAACGGGGCCAGCAAGCTCTCCGCCGAGGTTCTGAACGGACACGGGGTGATCGGGGAGTCCGTAAGAATGCACAAGGACGGAACCCCCATCGACGTCGCCCTATTGGGATACCCCATTACCATGGACGGAGAGCAGATAGGTGTATTCGCCATTTACAAGGACATCCGGGAGAGGGTGCGGGCCGAGCGCAGGAACGAGGTGCTGTACAACATCGCCCAGGCCTCGACGGAGTCCCGTACCCTGGAAGAGCTCCTGGAGCGGATCCACAAGGAGCTGGGAAGGCTCCTGGACGCCGAGAACTTCTACGTATCCCTGTACGACATCGAGACCGGCCTGTACACCTTCCCCTACTTCGCGGACAAGTACGACGAGCCCCAGATCGAGATCGGGATTCCCATGGACGTATCCGACGGTCTGACCGACTACGTCAGAAGGACCGGCAAGCCTCTCCTGGCCACCAAGGAAGACCAGAAACGCCTCAGCGAGATGGGCGAGCTGAAGATCATCGGTGAGCCCTCCGAGGAATGGCTGGGGGTTCCCCTGCTGATAGGAGACGAGGTTATAGGGGTGGTGGCGGTGCAGAAGTTCACCGCGGAGAAGGGATACACCGATGACGACCTGGACCTGTTGGTCTACGTCTCGGAGACCATAGCCAAGGTGGTTCAGAGCAAGCGGGCCGAGCAGGCGGTGCGCAACAGCCAGCGGTGGCTGAAGACGGTTCTGGACTCCCTGATGATCCCCGTGGTGCTGATAGACTACGAAAGCAAAGTAATTGAGGACGCCAACCCCGCGGCCGAGGAGGTACTCGGCCTGACCCTGGACAAACTGCTGGGCAAGAACTGCTACGGGCTGATTTGCCCCTGCGAGAAAGAGGACGAGTGTCTGATCGAGGCCGCCGGCTCCGACTCGGTCAAGGCGGAGTCGACCGCCCTCCGCCCGGACGGCACCGAGATCCCGGTGATAAAGACCGTGAAGAAGGTGGAGTACCAGGGCAAGCAATACATCATAGACAGCTTCATAGACATCACCGCCCGCAAGCAGATGGAGCAGGAGCTGATCGAGTCCCGCGACGAGGCAGAGAGGGCCAACCGGGCCAAGAGTCAGTTCCTGGCCAACATGTCCCACGAGATCAGGACTCCCATGAACGCGATAATGGGAATGGCCGACCTAACCCTGAGCACCGATGTCACCGCCGAGCAGAGGGAGTACCTGGAGCTGTTGATCGAATCCGCCGAATCGCTTCTGAACCTGCTCAACGACATACTGGACTTTTCCAAGATGGAGGCCGGACGCCTGGAGCTGGAGGAGATAGACTTCAACCTGAGGACCACCCTGGAAACCACCATAAAGGCCCTGGCGTTGAGGTCTCACGAGAAGGGGATAGCCTTGGCCTGCAGGATACTCCCGGACGTGCCCACCGAGCTGAGTGGAGATCCCGGGAGGCTGAAGCAGGTGATAGTCAACCTGGTGGGCAACGCGATCAAGTTCACGGACGAGGGTGAGATCCTGGTGGAGTGCAAGGTGAAGGAGGAAGACGCCGACTCGGTGCTGCTGCACTTCTCGGTGAGCGATACCGGAAGAGGGATAGAACAGAGCATGCTGGAGGAGATCTTCAAGACCTTCCGGCAGGCCGACGGCTCCTACACCAGGCGTCACGAGGGAACGGGCCTGGGCCTGACCATATCCAGGCAGATAGCGGAGATGATGGAAGGCAGGATGTGGGCGGAGAGCGAGGTGGAGGTGGGAAGCACCTTCCACTTCCTGGCCCGCTTCGATCTCAGGAAGCAGCGTGAACAGATGGAGGTGCCCGGGCTGGACGACCTGAAGGGACTCCGGGTGCTCATCGTAGACGACAACAAGACCAACCGCTTGATATTAACCGAGATGCTAAGACCGTTGGGAATCATCACGGACGAGGTGTCCAACGCTCCGAACGGCCTGAGCCTGCTGCGGGAGGCCGCGGCCAGAGGGGAGCCGTACGACTTCGCGCTTCTGGATGTGCAGATGCCGTTCATGGACGGTTTCGAGCTGTCGAAAAAGATCAAGGGCGATCCCCTGATCTCCAACATCAAGGTGATCATTCTCACCTCGATAGGGGTGCGGGGAGACGCGGCCAAGTGCCGCGAGCTGGGCATAGAGGCCTATCTACCCAAGCCCATCCGCCTCACCGAGGTGGTAAGCACCATGAGGAAGCTCCTGGGCGCGGAGACGACCGACAGGCCCAGCGAGAAGCTTCTCACCAGGTACACCCTCATGGAATCCCCCGACGAGCAATCGCTTCACATCCTCCTGGCCGAGGACAACCCGGTCAACAGGAAGCTGGCCATAAAGATCCTGGAGAAGTACGGCCATATAGTGGAGGTGGCCAGGAACGGCATCGAGGCGCTGGAGTTCTCGGCCAAGACCGATTTCGACGCCATTCTGATGGACGTACAAATGCCGAAAATGGACGGGTTGGAGGCCACCGAGAAGATACGGGAGAGGGAGAGGGAGACCGGCGACCACATTCCCATAATAGCCATGACCGCCCATGCCATGGTCGGCGACAAGGAAAAATGCCTGGATGCCGGAATGGACGGCTACATCCCCAAACCGATAAGGGTGGACCAGTTCCTGCAGACGCTCAGGGAGGTCGTGCTTAGATACACCAGGACGACGGGCGGCTCTGCGGTCCAGTCGGCCGAAAAGGGAGAGAACAACTGAACACCGAGATGATTTATCACACCATCGAGGCCGTCGCCCTGGGCCTGGCGGTGGGGCTGCTTCTGTGGCTGATAAGGAAGCGGGCCCCGGGCAGGAGGATGAAGCTGTGGGTGCTCCTGAGTGGCGCCTCCGGCGGGTTGTACCTGGTTCTGAGCATAATGGGGGTCGACCCGGAATCCACCGGATCCAAGATTGTCCTGGCGGCAACGATTCTACTGGGCTCCAACATGCTGCTTCAGTTCTTCAACTACCTGGTCTGGGACTCCCTGCTGAAGAGCAGGCAGGGGGTCATGGTTCCCAGGCTGATCATAGACGTCATCAATTTCGTTATCCTGGCGGTGGTGGCCATAGCCGTTCTCAACAGCATCTTCGACGTCCAACTCACGGCCTTCCTGGTTACCTCGACGGTCATATCGGCGGTCATTGGTCTGTCGCTGCAGGACATACTGGGCAACGTGTTCGCGGGCCTGGCCCTGCAGATCGAGAAACCTTTCAGCATAAACGACTGGGTGGAGGCCGGGAGCCAGACGGGACAGATAGTGGAGAGAAACTGGAGAACCCTGACCATCCGTACCCGGGAGAACGACCTGGTGATAATCCCCAACGCGACCGCGTCGAAGGAAATGCTGATCAACTTCTCCCGGCCGGAGCCACTGAGGATGGGCCATGCTCGGGTGGGAGTGGCCTACGACCATCCCCCGGGAATAGTCAAGGACGTCGTCACCAAGGCGGTCATGGAGACCAGGGGGGTTCAGAAGGACCCCTGTCCTGACGTGCTGGTGCAGGAGTTCGCCGACTTCTCGATAGTGTACGACGTCCGCTACTGGATAACCGATTACGCCAGCATGCCCAAGATAGACGACGCCGTTAAGTGCCGCATCTGGTACTCGCTTCACCGGGCCGGGCTGAGGATCCCCTTCCCCATCACGGACGTCAACCTGTACACTGTTCCAGAGGACTTCAAGACCAGGATCCGCAGCCAGCTTCGGGAGGACCTGACCGAGGAGCTGAGGTCCGTCGAGCTCTTCGAACCCCTGTCCGAGGAACAGCTGCAGCAACTGGCCGCCAGGTGCTCCAAGCTGCGCTACGCGGCGGGCGAGGTCCTGGTCAAGCAGGGCGCCAAAGGTGACTCGCTGTACCTGATCCGTTCGGGGAGGGTCAAGGTAGAGCTGGTCGAGGACGGCTCCATCACCCAACTGGCAACCCTTCAACCCGGCGATTACTTCGGCGAGATGAGCCTTCTCACCGGAGAGGAGCGGTCGGCCACCGTTACCGCCGTGGAGGAGACCGAGGTGGTGGTGGTGGACAAGGAAGGGCTATCCGCGCTGCTGGAGGAAGACTCCAGGATGCTTGAAGAGCTGTCCCGGATGTTGGAACAGAGGCTTTCGGAGATCAGTACCCAGAAGGAAGCTCTCACCAAGAAGCGTAAACACGTCCGCACCGCAGACAACAGAGAGGACGAGGACCTGCTGGGAAGGATCAGGAGCTTCTTCGGCTTCTGAGCCGCAGGCCTTCGTAAAGCGTTCCGATCATCCCTCCGTACAGGGCCATCAGAAGACCGTCGCTCTCCTGGAGAGGCTTCCCGGATGTCAGGTTGTCCGCCGAGACCAATCCCACTAGATCCTCCCCCACCCGGGCCGGGGCGTATATCCGGTCCCCGGTACCCACGGTGCTGCCCTTGTAGTTTAAAAGTGAAACACTCTTGTCCAGCCTGTAATGCGCATCCTCCCTCAGCATATCCCATACCGCGTTGTCGGAGGGGATCAGCCTCCTGGTGCCCCGCTCGTCGCGAACGTTGCCTTCCTCGTCCGTTCCGTAGGTGCCCTGGACCTCATCCGGCTCATCGGTGGCGAGCCAGAATGAGAACCGGTCCACGCCCAGCCTGCCGACGGCGTGCTCCACGGCGGTCCGGAACAGCAGGTCAGGATCCTCTACTGCTGACAGCTCAGCCCCGCAGGCTATCACCTCGCCCAGCCTGGTCATCAGGCTGTCACACTCCTCCCGTAGGATGTCAACGTTCTTCTCCAGCCCGATCGAATGCAGAGCCGCCGAGGTCTCCCGGCACAGCATCTCCACGGTCTGCCCGTGGGGTAGATCCTCCGTACCCCTGGGGGCTATGCACACCGAACCGTAGATGACGTCCCGCCAGGAAAGGCCCACTCCGTAGATGGTACTAAGACCGTAGATCCTCTCCACCAGCCTGCACAGGCTGCGGCTGACCCTGAAGAAAGTGGTCTGGTGCAGACCCTCGGACAACCGCAGGAGCTGGCCCTTCTTTAGCTCGGTAACGCTTTCCGGATCTATGGCGAAGGATATGCTGTGTCTGCCCTCGCCCAACCGCTTGACCAGGCCGGTGGCCACCTTGCCCAGACCGGAGGAGTAGACGGTGGTTATGAATCCCGTGCGCCGGTCGTAGGCGCTTACGAAGACCAGGGCCTCTCCGACCAGGGCGGCGATCTCCTCGCCCAGCCTGCGAAACAGCTCGTCACGGTCTTCGGCCAGCGACAGCCTCAGTCCGGCTTCCGAGAGATCTCCGCAGGGGATCTGCTCTTCGTCGCGGCCGGCACTCCCACCGGCCCCTTCGGGCCCGGCCAGCACCAGGAACAACGTGCCCGAGGCCAGCGCTCCCAGCAGACGGGTAAGCAACTCGACGGCGGAGGACCCAGCCAGCGCCCGGTGCCATACGGGGTAGTCGCCCAGAACAAGGCCCACCAGGGATACCAGAACCCAGAAACACACGGCGACGAGCAGGGCTGCAGCCAGCCGTCCTATCGACACCGGACCCCCCTCCCGGTATTGCAGGAGCATCGATTGAGCTAAGGTCGAATCGTAAGCATAAGAACAAACCGTCCGGTGACAAGTGGCCAGTTCCTCGGGTGTACCAACACCCAGAAGAATTATATTCTTGGGCAGTCCGGGGTCCATCAAAGAGAGGAACTGCAAGGTTTGAGCTTTCGAGCCATCGGACGGCTCTACGGACGTGAGATGACCACCTCCCTCCGGGAGAAAACCGTGGTCATGTATACCATTGTTCTCCCCGTGGTGCTGTATCCACTTCTGATGTGGGTGATGTTCTCTGCCACCATGCTGGTCAGAAAGGGACAAGAGCGGGAAGTCTCCAGAATCTCCATGGAGACTCCCCCCGAAGAGTACTCGAGGCTGACAGGCATGCTGCACGAAAACAACCGCCTGGAAGTGATTCCGTGCAGCACCGGAGCGCAGGTACACCGGGACATCGCCTCCGGGAGGATAGACGCCCATCTCTCGTTCTCCCGCACCGCGCCCGACTCGGTTCCCGGAGCGGTCCGCTACTCCACCCTCATCGGCTACAACAGCTCCCTGGGCAGGAGCAAAGAGGCCGCGAATCGCCTTCGGTCGATCCTCGAAAGCTATCGGAACGGCTACCTTCGTTCCCGGGCCATAAAGAGAGGCATATCTCCCCAGGAATGGCGGCTCTACGAGCTGAGGGAGCTCAACCTCTCCACAGGGAGGGAGATGGGCTCTTTTCTTCTGGGGATGATCCTGCCGATGTTCTTCGTGGTAATGGTAGCCGTAAGCTGCTTCTACACGGCCGTCGACTCAACGGCCGGAGAGCGCGAGCGCTCCACCTGGGAGACCCTGATGTCCACCGGAGTCTCCAGATTCAAGATCATATCGGCCAAATACATGTCTGTGATGACTCTGGGCACCATAGCCGGCCTCTTAAATGTCCTGGCGATGACCCTGAGCATGAAGATGATCCTGGGCCCCGTAGCCGGAGGGGACATGCCGGAGTTCTCCCTTCCCCTGCAGGTTCTGCCCCTGATAATCGTGTCCGCGGTCCTGCTGGCCGGATTCGTGGGAGCGGGGATGATGCTGCTGGCCGTATTCGCCCGCAACTTCAAGGAGGGGCAGGCGATGATCCAGCCCTTCTACATCTTCTCCATCCTACCCATCTGGCTTTTGATGGTCCCCGGGGTACGGTTGACCGAATTTACCGCGCTGGTTCCGGTGGCCAGCATGGGGCTTTTGATGAAGGAGGCCGTTCTGGGTACCTTCGAATGGCCGGCCGCGGCGGTGGCGGTTCTGGCGGGCGTTCTATGGATAATGCTTTTTCTAAAGCTTGCCGCCGGCGTAATCCAGAGGGAAGAGATAACCACGGGGGATTTCAAGGCCAGCCCCTTCAAAAGGCTTCTTAGGAGTAGAAGATGATCCATTCCGAGGACGTATCCAGGGCCACGGTAACCGCGGAGAATCTGACCAAGATCTTCCACGACAAGTCCCGGGGCGAGGTGAGGGCGGTGGACGGTATCGATTTCGGCTGCTCGTCGGGGGAGATATTCGGCCTTCTGGGCCCCAACGGGGCCGGCAAGACCACCACCCTCCGGATGGTGGCCACCGTTCTGGAGCCCACCTCGGGAAGGATATCCGTACTGGGCAGAAACACCAGGAAACACCCCGTTCTCACCCGGAGATCGATGGGCTTCTACTCCTCCACCACCGCCCTGTACCAGAAGCTCACCGCCAGAGAGACCGTGGAGTTCTTCGCCGGAATCAACGGCTATCCGGAAGCGAAGATCCGGAACAGGGCCGAGGACCTCATTCGCTCCTTCGACATGGAGAGCTTCGCCAACACCAGGGTGGAGAAGCTTTCCCAGGGTATGAAGCAGAAGGTGTCCCTGGCCAGGACCGTGGCCCATGACCCGCCGGTGCTGGTCTTTGACGAGCCCACGATGGGTCTGGACGTGATCAACGCCGTCAGGACCAGGAAGATCATCACCGAGCTGAGGGACCAGGGCAAGACCGTCCTGTTCTCCACCCACGTCATGAGCGAGGCGGAAAAGCTCTGCGATCGCATAGCCATAATCCACGAAGGGCGTCTCCTGGCCTGCGGCACCATGGAAGAGCTGCGGCGGAGAACAGGGTTGCATTACCTGGAGGACGTATTCCTCCATCTTCTTCGGGAAGAAGAATGACGAGTCCCGACCGCCGCTTGGGCTCCCGGGGCCGGATAGCCCGCCTGTATCTCACCCAGCTGAGGATGGTCTGCAGGGACAAGCGGACCATTTTCGTGGCCGTCCTGCTTCCTCTGATCGTGGTTCCTCTGATCCTCATGGTGAACTTCTGGGTCTACCAGAAGAAAGAGGAGCACGAGAAGAAAACCGAGTACATCTATGCGATTCAGGGCGATCAACCGGAGAAGACCAGGCAGCTTATGCGGTCCTCCACCGTATGGGCCTACGACGAGGATGACGTGACCGAGATGGCCCTGAGGGAGGTCGAGACCGACAGCGTATTTCAAAGCCTCGCCGACCAGGACATCCACTTCATCATCGACGTGGCCAGGAAGAGCAAGGCGGACACCCTGAGACCCGGCTACCCCGATTCCCTGGAGCATCCCCTCCAGTCCCCGGTTCCCAGGCTCACCGTTCTCTACAGAGCCGACCACGAGGACGGTCAAAGTGGAGCTCAAAGGCTGCTGTCGCTACTGGAGGACGTCAGGGTCGAGCACCAGTACTACCTCCTGAGGCAGGCGGGCTTCCCCGCCAATCCGGAGAGCACGGCAACAGTGAGATCGGAGGACCTGGCCACCTCGGGAGAAAAATCACGCAGCACTGTGGGACGGTACGCAACCATACTTACTCTATTCTTCGTGCTCACCGGGGGAGCTCTGGTGGCCATAGACAGCGTAGCCGGCGAGCGCGAGCGGGGAACCCTGGAATCGCTGCTCACCACTGCGGCCACCCGCATGGAGATAGTCCTGTCCAAGCATCTGCTCATAGCGACGGTGGCCGTAGCCATATGCCTCATCCAGGCGGCGAACCTGCTTTTTTACCTCTCCCTGCAGATCCTTCCCATTCCCGGTGATATCGCCTTCTACGTACCCCCGTCCTACGCCGCCCTGGCCTTCCTGTTCCTGCTCCCGGTTGCGGTCCTGAGCTCCGGCCTCCTGCTGGCCATATCCGCCCAGGCCAGAAGCTACAAGGAGGCCCAGCTCTTCTTCCTTCCCCTCTTCCTGCTGATGCTGCTTCCCGCGGCGGCTCCCCTGGCCCCCCAGCTGGAACTGGGATCGGTACTGCTGATCGTCCCCCTGGCCAACGTCGCTCTGGCCCTGAAAGGGCTGATGATGGGGCAGATTGGATGGCTGCAGGCAAGCGTAGCATGGATCGTTACCTTCGGAGCCGGGATCTGCGCCACCGCATACGCCTCTTCGCTGCTTCGAACCGGCAGAATGCTGGAGGATGTAAGTATTTCCCGCTTCCCCGGCCGGGGCCCCGAGCAGTTCTCACGCCGGATAGTTCCCATCTTCTCGGTCATGTGGGCCGCGTTATTTCTTCTTTCCGGAAGGTTTACGGCCGACATAAGGCATCAGCTGGCCCTCAACCTCTTCCTCATCTTCCTCGGAGGGTCTATCCTGGTGGTAAGGCATTACAGACTTCCCGCAAGAAAGGCCTTTAAGCTGTGCTTGCCCAAATGGCATACCTGGCCAATCGTACTGATAGGGGCCTCGGCGGGGATAGTAGCCAGCGCGGGATTGTTCGAGATCTCCAGCAGGTTCCTGCCCATATCCGAGGAGACGCTCAGGACATTCGCCCAGAGCATCAACCAGCCTTCTCTGTCCACGTGGGAGCTGCTGCTCTGGGTGGCCATCCTCCCGGGCATAATAGAAGAGCTTCCCTTCCGGGGGCTCCTGGTGTACGGGCTGCGCAAAAAGCTGAAACCCTGGGCACTGATCCCCACAGTGGGTATCATCTTCGGCCTGTTCCACATCACCCTGTTCCGCCTGCTCCCCACCGCCTTCCTGGGGATGCTGCTCACCGCAGTCGTTCTCGCGACCGGCTCCATATTCCCCGCCATGCTGTGGCACACCATGAACAACGGTCTTGCGCTAATCCTTACCAGAGAAGGACTTGCGGTAGAGCAGATAGGTTCAGCCACCTTTCTCGCTGCCCTGGGCGTTCTGCTGTGCTGCCTCTGGCTTCTCTGGAGAATTCCCCAGAACGGCCAACCTCCGGACAATCGGGCCCCGCAGCCCTCAGAAGACGGGCCTTGACAACGGCATAAGGCTTCATCGATAATCGCCATTCGAGACGTTCGTAATTGCTATTTCTCATCTGGCCGGATCGAATCTGAGTTTGACGCAAGAGCACATCTTCCCGTTCCCGTTTTCCCCAAGGCTATCATTCCTTTGGAATTCCATAGGTATTTCGCTCCCAGAAGTACTGGGAGGGGCGGCGGCCTGCGCTTCCGCTCGATTGAACCACGGGGCTCATCAAGCTCCAGCACGCTGAGAAGGTGCTATGAACAATAAGCTCTTCGTTGGTGGTCTGGCTTGGGCAACGACCGACGAAAGCCTTAAGGAGGCTTTCTCGGAGTACGGCGAGGTGACCGACGCCAAGGTGATCCTGGACAGGAATACCGGGAGATCCAGAGGCTTCGGCTTCGTTACTTTCGCAGAAGCGGAAAGTGCGGAGACAGCCAAGAACGCCATGGACAACCAGGACATCGACGGGCGGACAGTGCGCGTAGACTACGCTCACGACAAGAGACGCCGTCCCTAGAACCGAACAAGACCGGGGGAGAGAGCGGAATCAACCCGTCCTCTCCCCCACTCCACATCTCCGGCAACCAAAACTCTCAAGAACCCAAAATCTTGACAGATTCGAGCCCCCCGTCTATCTTCAGCCTCGCTTCCAGCCAACCTTTTTGCGCTCCCCGATAGCTCAGCTGGTAGAGCGGGTGGCTGTTAACCACTAGGTCGCAGGTTCGAGTCCTGCTCGGGGAGCCAACCTTGTCTCGAACACATTTGCCAGTGGTTAACAGATCGGATTGCTCGCTGCTTCTCCAGAGCATCCTATTCCAGAACGCAGAAGCGTCGAACCAGGTCGAAGCCGGCCGACCTCATCCGGCAGAAGTAGACGCCGGGAGGTGTAGCGGCAAGCTCCACCTCTCCGCTTCCCGCCTGGTACTCTCTCTGGGGAACGGTTATTACCAGTCTGCCGGCCAAATCGTAAACCGAGAACCCCACATTGGACGGCTCCGGTAGGAAAAACCTGGCCACAGGAGTGCCAACGGTGGGGTTCGGGGTGAAGCGAAGAAGCCGGGGACGATCACTTTGGCATTCCCCTTCTATACCTAGAGAATTCCAGATGACTGCAACATCGAACAGCCTGGGCGTGACCTCGGTATCGGAGGTCTCGAGAATCGCCCTGTACTGCAGGAGGCTGTCCCCATCCTCCAGGATGCCCTCAAGACCGCATGGCGCTGCCAGGGTGTCCGACCAAGGACCCATGTTGTCGGGGTCGCTGGAGGCTCTTACCTGGAATGCAATGCTGGTCGACTCAGGCTCCGAACAGCTCCAGTAGAGATTCTCCCAGTCGGGGCTGCACCGAGCATCCAGAATGCTGGACTCCACCGAGCCGCTGGGACAACGTTGCGACAGGTCCCACCAGTTTACGTACCCGGTATAATTCGCTGCGCCCACGGCATCAGGGTTACCGTTACCATCGATGTCCGCACAGCAAGTGGAAGCATTGTAGAAGAGTTCGGCAATCTGGTGCTTCATCCAGGTGGTGCCTATGCTGTCTATGTTCTCCCACCAAGCTACTTCGTCCGCACCGTAGCCCGCACCGAGTACGTCCACGTCACCGTCCCCGTCGAAGTCGGCCGTTCGGACTGAGTAAGCTCCATCGAATCTGTCGTCGACAGTGTGCTCAAGCCATGACGTGCCCACTCCGTCGAGGTTCTCCCACCACTTTATCGCCCAGTCCCCGTAGTCGGCTCCCAAAATGTCCATGTCGCCGTCGCCATCTACATCGTCCGTCGACAGGCAGACCGCGTAGTCGTAGTAGTTCTCATCAACTCTGTGCTTGACCCAGAATGTACCAGCGCCATCGGCGTTCTCCCACCAGGTTAGGTCGTCGCCGGCATCGGTGGAAGCCAGCACGTCCAGGTCACCGTCACCGTCGATGTCGCTGGAATGAACGTAAAGGGGACCGCCGAAAACCTGTTCGATGGTGTGCTCGACCCACGAGCCGCCTGCCCCGTCGGCGTTCTCCCACCAGACCACGCGGTCGGCATCGAACGCGACGCCGACCACATCCATGTCTCCATCACCATCAATATCGCCAGGATACACGGAATACGCTCCTGGGAAGTCGGCGTCTATCTCGTGCTCCGTCCAGAAAACGCCCGTTCCATCCGTGTTCTCGAACCATGCAACCAGGTTTTCATCGTACGCGGAGCCGATCACGTCCACGTCTCCGTCGCCGTCCAAGTCGCATGGCCGGACACAAGAAGCACCCCGAAAACTGGTTCCAATCCAGTGGTAATCCCAGGAGGTCCCTGAACCGTCTAAATTCCAAAGCCAAAGTATGCTGTCGTTAAACTGGCCAGCGCAAGCAAGCACATCTTGGTAGCCGTCACCGTTGATATCGGCGGCATCTACGCATGTTACGCTGGGATATTTAACGATGAAATGTTCTATGACCGATGTCTTGATTCCTACTTCTCCCGATGTACTGTAATAATCCATGTCGGTTGTAAGGTAGCACTCATCTCCCCAATCGATCACCGGACCCCAGACACCGGGGCCTCCCGACCAATCGGTCTGCGTAGCGTAGTCCGCCAAAGAAGGAAATGACAAAGAC
The DNA here is from genome assembly GCA_014728175.1 of Candidatus Fermentibacterota bacterium. Lineage (GTDB taxonomy): Bacteria > Fermentibacterota > Fermentibacteria > Fermentibacterales > JCC-6 > WJMA01. The sequence continues at coordinate 61,417 of WJMA01000017.1, read as the reverse complement.
AAGACCATGAAGGGCAATAGTTTCATGGCGGCACCTCCAAAAAGACAATTGTCGAAGCCAATCCTATTGTCAATGCAAAGCAAGCTGTTCGTTCCGGGATTGGCATTGACGCACGATATGATCGGGAAAATACTGTAGCTTGCCCGGAGCCCAAAACGCCACGGCCAAGCAAGAGGAAGCAGAATGCTTACCTTGGTCATCATGCAGATGATTGTTACCCTTGTACTGCCCGATACGCTCCATACTTCGGTCAACTTCCAGACTGACGATCTTAGCTTTCAAGAAGTCGAAGGCTGGGACTACGTAAAACTAAGTGGTGCTTCTCCAATCGTCAGAGAGGGTTATCCTTCCTTACCCAGGGTCTCTTTGGTTTTTGTTATCCCAGCAGGTTCGACTGTGGGAGATGTATCTGGCACAATATCAGGAGATCCGGAAGAACTCGACGGCGAATACAGCATCTGGCCAACCCAACCGCAGGTGCCGATAACGTGGGACGATTCCATACCCACTGCAGATCCCGATTCCGTAGTGTATAACTTGGATTCTTATTGGCCTGACGTGGCGTGCATTGGTTACGAGATGGGGAGAATAGATGGCATTGAGCTGGCAATAGTGGACGTTTTTCCCGTTACCTGGAATCCTTCCACCGGTAAAATCAGATTGGCGCCGGAAGTCAATATTGCGCTTGAAGTAGTCGAAGATAGCATTCCTGCCAACGATCCAATTAGGATTACAAACGTCAACTACGCACGACGGATCGCAGAGATTAGTAGGCTCCTGGCAAATCCAGAGGTTCTGCAGGATTTCTCAGTCGAACCTATCGTGATTCCGGAGGATTCGCTTGATACCTCAGGCTTCCCTGAGCTTACCGATTGCCTGATAATAACTAACACTGATTGGGAGGATCAGTGGCAACCTTTGGTTGATTGGAATAATGCACGGGGCATCTACACTGAGACGATAACTCTGGATGTTATCGACGCCGGAGCTGGTGTACCCGGTCTTTGGGAGGAGGGAAGAGACTGGGCGGAAACCATTCGGAATTGCTTCAGGTGGTGCCATGAGAACGAGGGCGTGAAGTACTTCCTGATCGGTGCGGATTCCCCGCCCCCACCGGAACCTGAGGTCTCCAGAGAAACCGATGTGCCGGCGAGGTTCTGCGACGATAATAGGCCGAAGACGCCACCAGAAGTAAGTTGGTTTCCTACTGACTGGTATTACTCATGCTTAGACGCATTCGCTAATTGGAATACTAACAACAATGATAAATGGGGACAGTATAATCCCTACGTAATCGAAGAAAACGATCTGATGGACCTGTTACCGGATGTTGTCGTTGGGCGTATGCCAGTTCATAGCTCAACCGAAGTAGAAAAAGTAGTATTAAGAGTAATTGAATATCAGCATCACGAATATCACGCCAGCGATCCCGATCCTAAACTGGATTTGCTTTTGTGCTCCGCAAGTGCGGATGAGAGCGGATTTCCCTGTACTACGTTCAGATTGCTTCAGATATATGAAACTCTGCCTGATTCGGATTATCCAGATACCGTCTGGCTTGCCGAAGAAAAAGCCGAAGATCTCCTCACCAGATTTGTAGTGATATCAAAACAGGCAGTTCTTGATCATCTACAATACCGTCTTGAGGAGCCTTATGAGGGTGGACCGTATCGAGTGAACTTCGGAGGGCATGGGGGCAACAACTACCTGGCGGCAAATCCTTCGGGTTCGGGACCCGGAGGCGGTGACACCTATAAGGTTTTGCCTGATGAGCTTCGAAGTATAACAGGTGTTGATGGTGTATTCGCTACAGCATGGGCATTTAATTGTGGTACTGGGGACTACGCTGCTGAATCTAATGAAACGATATGTGAGACGTGGTTGGGTTGCGATGAATGCGTTACAAACGCCCCTCTGGGTCCTTGTTATATCGGCAATACTCGCTCAGGCTGGAATAGCAAGGATCCTCTCGGAAGTTCTTCTCACAGACTAAATGGTTGGTTTGTGGACGAAATATACAACCAGACGACTGAACCCGGTTGTTGGGGAGTAGGTGAAACAGTTAATATCGCGAAAATACGGTATGGAAGCGTATACATTCCCGATTACAACCAAATATACCAGATACCCATAGAAGAAAAATACGATCACGAGCCGATGTGGGATTTGAAGTCGATTAACGTGATCGGCGATCCGTGCTGCCCATTGTGGCTCACTACTCCTACAGAAGTGGACGTGCAACATCCAGGTATCTTCTATTGCCCTGGTATTTTCGAGGTGACGGTAATAGGCGTGAGCAATGAACCAATCGAAGGTGCCAGAGTTTGCCTTATGCTTGAAGGTGCTACCGGCTACGAGGTGTACGCCAGGGGATTCACGGATGCCAATGGCGTCTATTCGGAGTACCTTGATCCGGAAAACGGTGGTCAGATGCAGGTTACGGTTACCAAGCAGAACATTCTACCCTACGAGGGAACAGCGGTCTTACACCCATGATGGTTCTCGTATATGCCTTGCTGCTTGGCGGTCTGGAGTTCGGCCCTGGCATGCGTATCGACGAGATGATCGATCCGTCGGTTGCATTCAGTGACCTGGCCTCCGCCGGTGGCGGTGTACTCTGCGCCATCTGGGACGGTGACGATCCCAAGAAGATCTGGAGCGTGGCATCAACTGACGGCGGCAACACCTGGCAGGACCAGGTTGAGGTCAACGACGAGTCGACAGCCTACCCTGAGCAGCCGTCCGTGGCCGCAGACACCTTGGGAACATTCTATGCGGCCTGGGGTGATCAGAGGGGGCCCGGCCCAGGTGTGATCTGCTTCTCGAAGTCCACCGACCACGGGCTGACCTGGCTGGAACCGAACGTAATAGCAACCGATTCCGGTGTGGAGTCAGTGGCGGCGGATATCGCCTGCAGCGCCGACGGGTCCCACATAGTAATTGCCTTCAATCGCATAGACGAGAGACGGATATACTGCACCTGTTCGGACGACGGTGGCGCGACGTGGTCGGATGACGTTCCGGCCGGTGACGAGGGTACCGGCAGCCAGTTCTACGCTTCGGTCCACTGGATGGGAGACGACAACTTCATCTGTGCCTGGAGGGACCCTCGGTACCCATATCTGTACGCTTCCGTATCCTATGACGGCGGAGCCACCTGGCTGCATCCAAACGTGGGGATACCCACCGACGGAAACGACCCCGAGGGCGACGACATCAAGTTCTGTTGGGCCGCACCGTACGTTCATGTAACCTGGACGACGTGGTACAGCATTGGAAGCCATGCGTACTTCGAGGTGTACTACTCCAGATCGGACTCCACGGGCGTGAACTGGTGGCCCGAGCCTGCCAGGGTGGATTCGGGAGGACACAGCATATACCGTGACTGGGGCGGAATATGGTCTCCCGACAGCAGGACGGTTTACGTTGCCTGGCGGCAGACGGAACGTTATGAGGAGGAAATGTACGCGCTCTGCGCCGCCAGCTACGACAGCGGCCGCACCTGGGGTGTACCGGCAATCGCCAACAATGATAAACTGCGTTGCCACCATTGTTCCTTCACCGGTGACAGGAAAACTGGTTCTCTATACATGATCTGGCACTCCGCAGAACTCTGGTTCAGTAGGGGCACGGATGACACCGGCATAGGCTCCGAGCCGGAGCAACCGGCAGCGCCAATTCTATCCGTCTCCCCGAATCCCTGCGACGCGTCCACCACGGTTCACCTCCTCGGGGCCGGGGGCTTGCTGTCAGACGTGCGGGTGCGAGACATCTACGGAAGGCTGGTGTGTAGAGTCAGAGCAACCACCGAGGAAAACCGCAGGCTGGATACCTCCTCCCTACCATCAGGGGTCTATCTGATCACAGCCAGACACGAAGGGCGATCTTACAACGCCAACGCCGTGGTAATACACTGATTTCAGGGGAATCAAGTAGAGACTCAGACGGTTCTTCCTCTCCACATTAGCTATCGGAAGCAATTGCAGTTCCTCCAGGGAGTGATAATCCCTTCCAAGGGGCATTCACGCACCCTAGGCCTCCTCTGGTAGGAAGAGTATTACGCACTGCGAATCTTCCTGAGCTTGGCGATCCCGGTCATCCAGGTGATGAGAGGTTTCCAACTGTGGATCATTAGGGGAGCCAGTATAACTCAAGGGCGTCTAGAAACCTCCGAACCAGGCCACAAATCATACAAGACCGGACGGTTCTGAAGTAGGTTACGGTTGTGGTTCGGTATGCAACTGCAAGGGACTCGTATTCCAGCATGGCATTCCAATACTCCCATTTGTTGATTCGCCCATGGCAGTCGGTAATGTAGGGCCTCCTGAATTACGCAACGCTGAAGCACCTTTGTAGAGCGTTTGTCATTGCCTTTTCAAACCAACCACACGGATTCAGCAAATCCGACAGCCTTCGAATCCGCAAAGACAGAGAAGTGGCCCTCAGCCACCTCTCCAGGTTCATCACAAGATGGACCAGGGCTATCATCGACTCACTGGTTTCCTTCAGCCGGCACTTCAGGCGGTCAAGCGTGTATCTTCGCTTACCAACTCCAAAGGCTCCCTCTACCTCGTTGCGTTTGACAAGATCATCCCGGACCTGCCTTCTTATCGTGGCTCGTATCCTGGCATCCTTCGGGGGACGGCCCAGGCGGGGACCGGAGATACGAATGGCCCTCGCACGGCAGTACCGCCGGTTCACCCGATTCCTGTAGAGCTTGTCCACATGAACCGATTCCGGATAGCAGCCGAATCTCTTCCTGTATCGCTCCACCTGGTCCTTCAGGTCACACGATTCGTTGTAGGCGTCCCAGCTTACCCGCTCGATCACACTGTAGCCGTCAACAAGGCTTATGGTCAGCTTGGCACCGAACTCGGTGCGGGAGCCGGCCTTGCCCCGGACTATCGGGCGGACATGAGGCTGTGACAGACTGACTATGCGATCCGGATGACTGTTCGTACGTTGCTCGTACATCTTCAGCTGCTGCCCGTACAGCTCCCGAATGACGGGCAGGAGCGACTTCTGCCGAGCGGTGAGAGTACCGTGACCCCGAAGGGACATCAGCTCGCCGATCGACTTCAGGTTGCGACGGATGCAACCAAGCTGGTATCGCTTCTCTGCCCTCTTGCGCTTCCCGCGGGCACGCTTCTGCTTGATGACCTCGAGATATCGCCTGCGGGCTACCCGACGATAGGTCCTCGGCTTGGGACGCTGTCCACAGAACGGCTCATGGAGGACATCTATCATCTCCTCGGTCTTCTCGCGGGCCTCCGACAACAACGACAGATCCGTAGGGTGCCGAATGTCCGCAGGGATACACGTAGCGTCTATCAGCAGCTGACCATGGTTGCCAGAACCACCTGAGGTACCTTCGTCGCCGTCATCATCGTCGTCTGTATCATCCCTGTCTGTGGCCTCCCGTTCCTCATGGGAGCCAACACGCTCCAGAACAATATCTTCGTTGAACTCGTTCACTACCTCCGCGCCAAGCCGACGCCTGAAGTGAACCATCATGCTGGGATCGAATGGAGCCTCATCCGTGTAACCCTCAAGACCGATGAAGTACTGCAGATAGGGATTCTCCCGTATCTGCTCCACCGTCTCCTCGTCGGTGAGGTCCAGTTTGGCCTTGATGATGAGAGCTCCCAAGGCCATCCGCACGGGCTTGGCATGAGGCCCCTTTCCGGGAGTGAAGGACTCCTCGTAGCGCTTCTCAACCCTGTCCCAGGGTATCAGCTTGGCCAGTCTTACCCAGCGATTGTCGCTGCGCAGTCCGCCCCTGAACGGTATATAAAAGTCCTCGAACTCCAGTTGATCGCGTCGATTACGGTACACCGAATCCCCCATCAGATGCAGGCATTTCCCACGTATATTGCGATTACCCTTGCACCCAATATACCACCAGCAGACGTTAAGTGACTAGTATACAACGAGCTGGCAATCGTTAAGTGGACCCTAATGTAGGCTACCCCGCGACGATAGATGTGTTCTTGGGTCCTAGATGTAGATATACTTGACGTATAGTCGACCATATATTAATTATGGTTGCATGATTGACCGGGCATTTTGGCTGAATCGCATTACCTCGGCATGGCACACCAGGTCTATTGTCTGGTTGTCGGGGGTTCGGCGCGTCGGAAAGACCACGCTTGCCAGGATGATCCCGGATACGGTTTTCCTCAATTGTGAGCTTCCATCCGCCGCCAGAAGGCTGGAAGACCCCGAACTCTTCTTCGGGAGCCTTGATCCCGACAGCACTGTTATTCTGGATGAGATCCATCGATTGGCAGACCCGAGCATTGTTCTGAAAACGGCCTCGGATGAGTTTCCGGGGATGAGAGTACTCGCTACTGGTTCATCTACACTGTCGGCTACCAAAAAGTTCCGCGACTCGCTCACTGGCAGGAAGTGGTCGGTATACCTTGCGCCTGTCCTCTGGGACGAGTGCCTGGGTGAGTTTGGCATCAGGGACTTGGATCGCAGGCTGCTGCACGGCGGCCTACCAGAGCAGCTTCTCTCCGATGATCAGGATCCCGAGTTCTACGGAGAGTGGCTGGATAGCTACTATGCCAGGGATGTCGCTGAATTGTTCAGTGTGAGGAACAGAGGGGGTTTCCTTGCGCTGCTTCGACTTCTTTTCTGGCAGAGCGGAGGCCTCGCAGACATCTCCAAGCTTGCATCGGACTGTGGTGTAAGCCGACCTACGGTCAATTCATATCTCGATGGAATGAGCATCGCTCATGCGGTGTTTCGGCTGTCGCCCTTCTCAGGGGCAGGCCGAAGGGAAATCATACGCCGACAGAAGATCTACGCTTTCGACACCGGATTTGTTGTCTACGCCAGAGCCTGGCAGACTATCAGGCCTGAGGACCGGGGTTTGCTGTGGGAGCATCTGGTCCTGGACACACTCCGCGCATCGGGACGAGAGAGGGGGCTACGCTACTGGCGTGACAAGAGCGGTCGCGAGGTCGACTTCGTTGTACGAAGTGGTGAGGACAGCATCGATGCTTTTGAGTGCAAGATAGACCCAGACAACTTCGACCCCGGGCATTTAAGGCACTTCCGCTCCTTCTACCCCGAAGGAATAAATTACCTGGTCTGCCCGCATGTAGCCGAATCCTACCGTCGCGATTTCTCTGGCGTTGGAGTCAGGGTGGTTTCCACGAAGCATCTGCTTGATGCAATGGGAGGATAGCCTACAAAGGTTCAGGTGCTTATCACGATCTCCTCCCTCTGACCGGATTTTCTCAGAGCCACGCCTTCAGCATCTTGTGAATGCCTACGAGAGAATCGGGGGATTTCCCGAAAGCATGACAGCTCTCAGCTTGGCCATGCACCAAGTAAACCAATTCTTGTAATTCGGCAGTACAAACTACGCACCGCCGTTGTGGACTATTGCTATTATGGTCAAGGTAGTGTAGTACTGGCATAGGCAGCTTATGGGAATTGGACATGTGGGTTATGGCTAAGAGAGGTTGGCAATGAGATATCTTATTCTTTCACTTTTACTTATCGTAGCTATGTCCGTGGCTCAGACATGCTACTGGGGAAGCTTCGACGATTCTAGGATCAACTACTCCGGTGGTACTCTCACCGGCTCGGCGCACACGACTCTGGCAGGGATAATAGAGGCCAACAGCGGGGTGCTGGCGGACCCGACATCGTTGCTTACCGAAACAATGGTGTAGACGTCTTCTACACCTCCCTGCTCAGCATCTCCACCGGAGCACTCTCCTCCGCGGAACAAACGGCTCTGTATGATTGGATATCGGGTGGCGGCACACTGATCGTGACCGGGGACATATTCCCTCTGAACGCTTACGAGTCCTTCACCTCCAACTACGGCGTGACCAACTACACTTCCATAAGTGGGTCTGGTGACGGCTACCCGGTTGCATCACACCCAATAACCGACGGTGTAACGTCGTATTTCTTTATGACCGAGTGCACCTTCACCTACGGTTCGGATGCCCTGCTTCTGGGGGACAACGGTTCGGGCAGCGATTTCATGATAGTCATGGAGGAGGGTACCGGATTCACGGAGGGAGGCCGGATACTGGTACTGGGTGACCACAACATACTGACCAACACCTATATCGGAAGCAGTGACAATACGGTTCTGGCAAACAATATAGCCGCTTGGGCGGCCTCTACTACGGCTTTGGATAGCAATACCTGGGGAAGCATAAAGGCCGCATTCTAAATCCGTTCTTTCCTTTAGGCAATCTCTCTGCGGCAGGGAAGAGCATTGGGAATGCCCGCTCCCGTTGGAGGGCTTTGCCCAGATTGCTTGGCTGAATTCGAGCTGTGCGACCGAGTCATCAACACCGGTAGGTGGACATGACGTTCATTCTATTGTTGCTTGCCCTTCAGGCGCGGATAACCGATACCCTCTGGACCGAGACAACAGACGGCTATCGGATTGCGGTTCAATACCCGGAAATCGCTTTGGATAACGAAGGCCTGGGAGACATCCTGGAGGAATACGCAACGGCGAGGATCGAAGAATTCAAAAGCGATTTTGAAAGATACCACACTACGGAATTTCCCACCCAGGACTGGTCGCTGGAAATCAACCTGGTTCAGGAGCCCTCGCCCAAGGGTATCATCTGCATCCTGGCATGGGTCTGGGAATACACCGGCGGCGCCCATGGAAACACTGCGACTCGGGCCTTTAACTACAATATCGCCGATGATCGGCTGTTATCCACGATCGAGCTGTTGGGAAGCAGGGATAGGTTCGAATCATTCGCCGCTGAGGTAATAAGCCGCCTCATGGAAGAGGGGTGCTACGAAGACGACTGGGTGGAGGATGGAGCTTCCGCCGAGGAGCAGAATTACCATACGGTTTTGCCGGTTCCCGGGGAAGACTGTGGACTGAAGGGATACACCGTTCTATTCCCACCCTACCAGGTCGACTGCTACGCATCCGGTACCATCGAGGTATTCCTTCCTGCGGATTGGGACCTATAGCCTCTGAGTGTGTAGTCCGCGCTATGCGGACCATCGAAAAACCTGTTGGAATAGGATGGGTATCGCAGCTGCAGAATGGCCCGCCTTGAAGTTGTCTGCGGCAAGGTCCTCTTTGTATAGGTAATTATGCAATCGTCAAATGCTTAGTACCCGAGCAAGACGGAATGCTCGGATGGTTTATGTCTTTCGGCTAGAGGGATAGAATATGAAAACGTTACCGTACCTATGCGTATTCATTCTCGCAACGCACGCTCTTTCGGGTGATTCGAACAACGTCAGCTACATGCCGGAGCATCCGCTGGCGGACGCCATGGGCTTCGTTCTCGCCGTCAGCGATGCTAAATCGATCCTGCCGTCCGCGCCGTGGCCGGAAACCGGGGCGCCCTATCCGTACCAGGACGGATGGCCGGTGGACATCAGCAATTATAGGGAGGACGAAGGAGGATTGTTCGTCGAGGCCGACGGTGACCCGGAGCCGGAGATACTGTTCCAGACCCATCTCACCACTCACCTGCTGAATCACGACGGCACCTACGTTGCCGGGTGGCCGGTCACCGTTCCCAACGGCAGCCACGCCTCCGGGCAGCCGGCTTTCGGAGACCTGGACGGAGACGGCATGGGCGAGGTGGTGGTAACATCCGACAACTGGCCCAACGGCAGCAGCGGCTGGACCCACGCCTACCATACGGACGGAACGGTGGTGGAAGGTTTCCCGGCGCTAACCAACGGAGACCATTCCAGATCGCCGACGGTTGTAGATCTGGACGACGACGGCTGCTGTGAGATCGTAGTGGGCGAGCGCGACTACCCCATCGGGCGGGTGTACGTCTTCGACGGCGGCGGTCAGCTTCTGCAGGGCTGGCCGCAGGAGCTGGACCATGTGCCGGCGTCGTCCGCGGGAGCGGCGGACATAGACAACGACGATGTGCGGGAGATCGTATACGAATCGTACAGCAGCATATACGCCTTCGAGATGGATGGGTCGGCGGTTAGTGGCTTCCCCTACACGCCTACCACGGGCGACGTGTTCTCCTACTCCGCACCTGTGTTCGCCGACGCCGACGATGACGGCTACCTGGAGATCGCGGTAGGAGGCCACAGCCTGAGCGGGACCGATCACATGTTCCTTTTGAATCACGACGGTACGGATTGTGCCGGCTGGCCGACCGTAGTCGGCTACTGGATCTACGCTCCGGCGACCTTCGCCGACATGGACGGAGACGATGACCTGGAGCTTCTGGTGGGTGACCAGGTCCTCTCGCCCACTCCCACCAACCATCTGTTCGCCTGGCATCACGACGGCTCTTCAGTCACCGGATGGCCGGTGGGGCCGATCGAGGCCATCAACTCCCAGGTCTCGGTGGCCGACCTGGACGGTGACGCAGATCCCGAGCTCATCTGGGACACCAACGTAACCCCCGGCAAGCTGAGGGGCTACCATAATACCGGTGATCCCATCGCGGACTGGCCCATAACAACCGACGGCTCGACCTTCTTCGATACCGCGGCCCTGGACGACGTAGACGGCGACGGCGACCTGGAGCTACTGGTGCTAACCTATCTGGACACCCCTCTCTGCACCGCGCACCTTTGGGACGTTCCTGATCAGGTGGATCCGGCGGACGTACAGATGCCCATGTTCCAGTACAACCCCGGCAGGACCGGCCTGATCCTGGACGCTCCGTCCCAGGGCACGGAGGAGTCTGCGCTGAGGGTTTCCAATCCGGTTATCCTGGCTTCACCCAATCCGTTCTCCGGGTCGGTGTCCGTTAGGGTTGCCGGGTGCGTACGGTCCCCGGGCCGGTTGCAGATATTCGATCTGTCCGGAAGGCTGGTTCGGGAGATGAAACCCGTTCTTACGGAAAACGGAGCGGTCTACTCCTGGAACGGCAGGTCTTCGTCGGGAGGTGAGCTTCCGCGAGGGGTCTACTGCGCAAGGGTAAGTTGGGGAGACGTCTCTTCTTCGGCGATGCTGCTCAAGCTTTAGGCGCTCCAGGCAGCAGCTGCGCGTGAGAGCTAGCCCCTGGGGAAGAATCTCAACAATTGGTTCAGTAATCTGACCGCCACCCCACCGACCAACGGAAACGCAAGGCAGCTGAACAGGCGGAAAACCATGAATTTCCAGCCCACGAAGGCTATCTCGTAGGGAATTCTGGTAACCGCGACTCCGATACTGGCCGAAAGGACCATGGTCATCACCGGGCCTATTCCGGATCCGGACCTCAGAAGAGATGCGGCTATGGGGAGAACCGTGTAGGGAGCGCCGGGCATGACCGCCCCCACCCCCCACCCTATCAGGAGCCCCCTCAGACCGCTCTGTGGGCCTATATGTCTCGCCACCACCTCGTGGGGAATCACCACCTGCAGAAAACCGGCGATCCCCAGAGCCAGAAACAGCAGAAGCCAGACGTGCTTGAGGGAATCGAAGCCTTCACGAAGGCCGTCCAGAAGCCTCTCCCCACCGTGAATCAGCCAAATGGCTCCGGCCAAGGCCAGGAACAGGCCCAGCATTATCCAGGTATTCGCGTTCACGTGTTCTCCCCTCACTCGATCGGTTGCTGCAGTTTGCTTCCAACGATTTCGCGGGCTTCAGCCGAAACCGGTCCCGATTCTCCATGGTAAAATCTCGGCCGCCAAAGTCAAAACCCGAACATGGATTTGCGGGGCAAACACCCATCCGCTAGAATGATCCTATTAAGGCGTGAGCAGGGGGTTACCAATGTGGTGGCTACGTCTTCTAGCCGCCGCGCTTCCTCTGTTGGCTTCGGCAACCGCCTTGGCCGGTCCGTGGGAGGTTATCTACGAGCTGTCGGACAGCGCCATGGGAATGGATGACCTGGTGACGGATTTCGGCCACGCGGTGCTGTTGTACGACGGGAACGGCTACGAGAACAGCCTGGTGGCGGTCGACACTCTGGGCAGCGAGCTCTGGAGAACGACTGTGAGCAGCAGGGAGTATTTGATTCCGCAGAGCTTGTGCCTGCTTTCCGACGGATGTATGGCCGTTCTGATGATCTCCTTTCGTCCTTCCGAGGCGGACCATGTCGCGGTGGCAAAGCTGGACGAAACCGGCGAGCTGCTGTGGAGGAGAGGTTTCGGCCGAGGATGGTACGGAGCCCCGGGAGACATCGCATCCGGTCTTCACGGGGGAATTCTGCTGGCGGACAACCTGATACTCAACAGACCGCCGGGGTGCCCGTTATCGCTTTCAGAAGCCTTCTACCGGGATGCGTGCCTTTCAACAAACCGGTGTTGGTGAAGTTCGATCCCGAAGGAGAGACGGAATGGCAGCTCCCCCTCGGCGGTAACATGGATGATCTGGGGGAATGCATCGTCCCGGCTGCGGACGGCGGCTGGGCTCTTCTGGGGAAGACCGAGCGCCGCTCGGGCGAGAGAGACAACTGGCTGGCCGGGATCTCTCCGCACGGAGATGTGGAATGGAGCAGGGCTTTCGGCGCAGAGGATGGTTGGAAGCTCTTTAGCATCGTACCGCTGCCGGACGAGGGATACGTCCTCTTGGGAGGCATTGGGGAATCGGTGGATTTGGCGAGTTCCGGGCTATTGGTCGCAGTCGACTCCGAAGGCGAGGAGACGTTCAGCAGAACCTCCGAGACCAGCGAAGGCAGCGGGTAGATAAACTCCGTATTGCCCGGGACGGAAGATGGTTATCTGCTGCTGGGCGAATGGAACCGCCTGGAGGAGGCAAAGGGTCGGTACCTCTACCCCGACTATTCGATAGACTAACGGGTTTTTCGGGGAGCCCTCGTTCAGCTCAGCTTCCGCAGGTAGAACCGGTGGCCCTCGTACTCCGTCTCCACCATCTGCCGTTGGTCGATCAGCTTGCGGACCACCGTCCAGTCCGAATTCGCCCGGTCCAGAAACTCCTTAACCGCGTCCTCGCGCATGGGATGCACGGCGGTGATACTTAGCAGATCCTGCTCTACGTTGCCGGTAAAGGCGAACTCGTTGCCCTCGTATCCTATGAGGTACTCCACATGCTCCACGTGACCGCTTAGAACCTGGTAGGCCCGATTGATCGTTCGCTCGCTCGGAGGGCCGGCCTCGGCTTCGGCGGGGGGCCTTATGGGTACGGATAGGTAGGCCCGGCGGGGACTCAGGAGCTGCAGAAACTTCCCCACCTCCTCGACGGTCTCCTCGGCGTCGTTGAAATCCCGGACCAGCATGGTCTCCGTCATCAGCTCACCCTGGTAGCTCTCTGCGAAATCAAGCATCCCCTTCCGGATGGACTCCAGATCCAGTCTTCCCTGGGGACGGTTCACCCGCCGCCAGGTCTCTTCGGTTGCGGCATCGACCTTGAGAGACACCCAGTCGGCCCGGCTCAGCTCCTCCCTCACATCCTTCCGCCAGATGAGAGAGGCGTTTGAGATGACGGCGATCCTTACGCCCAGGGATCCGAGCATCTGGATCGAACGGCCCAGGTTCTCGTCCAGGGTAGGCTCGCCGTCGGGAACGAAGGTCAGGTAGTCAATGGCCTCCCCACCCTCCCGGGCGCTTTCGACGTGGGTCTGAACGTCCTGCAGCAGCTCTTCGGGTCGGTAGAACGACCGGCGCTCGATCTGCATCTTCACCGTCCTGCCCAGCTGGCAGTACACGCAGGAGTAGGTGCAGATCTTCGGGGGAATGTTGTTTATGCCCAGGCTCTTTCCCAAACGTCTGGAGGGAACCGGCCCGAAGGCGATTCTCATGTCGATCCTCCCTGGGACATCGAGCAAACTACCAAAAAACGGAAGAAAGGAGGATAAGGATGCGCTGCCACGTGGTCAACGAATAGAATGGTACTCGAAAACCGATCCGGTTCTGATCAGTCTTCGTTGGGCAGGATGTAGATCGAGACGTGTCGTGCGCAGCGGTCATCGAAAGCCTCTTTGGCCCATCCTCCCCACCTGCTCTCCAGGTGAAGGCCGGCAAGCTCCGCCATCAGATCCATCTCCGAGGGCCATGCGTAGCGTATGCTCAGAGGGATCATCTCCACCTTGCTCTCGCCGCCCAGAAGAACGTGAGTGGTTCGCACAGTTTGCCTCGCTCCGTCGTGACGGGAGCATTCCAACCTGACCAGTCCGTCGCCCACGGCTACGGTGCGCGTGGTCTGGCCGTCCTGGAAACGGGCCACGTCGGGAAAGAAGCATTCCAGAACGAAGCGGCCGCCGGGGGCCAGCATCTCAGCCACGCTGCGAAAACAGCGCTTCTGCTCCTCCTGGGTGGTCAGAGCGAAAAAGGTGTTGAACACCACGAAGACCATGGAGAACGGGCCGTCGTACTGACGGTCGGCGAAGCTCCCGATCTTAACGGATACGTCTTTTCCTCCGGGTTTCTCGCGCATCAGGTTGACCATATCCGGAGAGGAATCCACCCCGTGGATCTCTATTCCCCTTTCCGCAAGTGGAAGAGCCACCCTACCGCTGCCTATGCCCAGCTCCAGCACCGGTCCGTCTTCGGACAGACTCTGCAGAACGTCCAGCATCTCCGGCTCCGCCTCGGAGTACCAGCGATCGTAGAATCTGCTCACCGCGCGTCCGTAGGTTCGACTGTCGTGATTGTCCATCGATCTTCCTTCCCTTCGTTGGGTGAAATATGTGTATGCGGAAGTACGACGACAGCGGCCTATGGAACCCGGGGTTTGACAAGTATGCTCAGGTGGGCGATCGTCCGGTAAAGCGAGCATGAGAGAGCAAAGGAGAGGTTCGACTATGCATATTCCCAGGGACAGGTTCTTCCCCTACTACCTGCTGGGCGTGTTAATCGCCTTTTTCCTGGTCGGAGGGTGGGTTCTATGCGACCTTTCTTCCCGATCCGGCGGGATAAAGATCTCCTACTCCCACCACGTCCTGGAGGATACTCCCGGTGAGTTCGGCGGGGTCCAGTACGATAGGAGTCAAGTGCTTCTGGTGATGGAGGTCGAGATAACCAATGAGGGCCATCGAAGATTCGACCTTGAGCCGGAGAGTTTCGTTGTTCGGTTAGGGGATCGCACCTACCGGCCTCTCTACGGGCAGGACGACCCGGAGAAGCTGTTACCGGAGGTACTTAGCGAGGGCGAAAAATCGCAGGGAAGGCTTCTATTCCGAATCCCCGCGGAGGACGGTCTTGAGGATGGATCCATCGTCCTGGGCTACGATATAATTGCTTACGGGGAAGACTACCAGATAGACTGGACCGTACGCCAGCCCGATTCGAACCGGACCACGGCAGATTGACCGTTTTCGTCGATGGGCCAACGACTTGAGGTTTTGCCGCTCGTTCTATCGTCCCGCCGCTTTACGGTATACTTCTATGGTTCTTCGGGCCGTATCCGCCCAGGAAAACTGGTCCGCCCTCTTCAAACCCATGTCGGATAGACTGCTTCTGAGGTCATCATCCAGAGCCATACGGCGGAGCTTAACGGCCATGTCCTCGACCGAAAGAGGATCGGCCAGCAAAGCAGCCTTTCCCGCAACTTCCGGTACGGAGGCGGCATTGGAGCACACCACCGGGGTGCCGCAGGCCATGGCTTCGATCACCGGCAGCCCAAAGCCTTCGTACAGGGATGGGTAGACCAGAAAATCGGCCATGCTGAGAAGGGCCGGGATCATTTCGTCTTCCACGTATCCGGTTATGTGGACTTTCTCGGCCAGACCGGCCTGCCTGATTCCTTCGAATATCGGAGCGGACTTCCAGCCCTTGCTTCCGGACATCACAAGATGATGGGGAATATCCTCGGAGACCCTGGTATACGCCTGCAGCAACCTGGGCAGGTTCTTTCTTGGTTCCAACGTACCCAGGAAAAGCATGAACCGCCGGGGCAGATCCAATTCACGCCTGGTTCGATCGAGAAGTGACCGGTCCCGGACCCTGGACAGGTCGGGCGCGGCTGCTTCCGGTATAACCGATATTTTCTCCGATACCGATGGCGCGAAACGTTTTACCTCCGATGCAGTAAACTCGGAAACTGCGATTATCTCTTCCGCTTGCTTGAAATGCAGGGGGAGCATCGAATTCAGCAGGCGTACCTTCTTGATGTGATGCTCCGGTGTAAGGCAGCCGGAAAGGTCGTAAACGGTGAGTACCCCCGGTACGGTCAACGCAAGGGGGAACCTGTGAAACGTTGCATGGAACACATCGATCCTGTCGCTTTTGAACCTCAGCGGCAGGGCCATCTGGAACCAGAGCTGGAAACGGTAGTAAGGCCACGTAACTAATCTTACGGTGAAATTGTCAGGCAGAGCGGGTTTTATGGTTACGGGGCGGTTGGTGTACAGGAAGTACTCGTTTTCGGTGTCAACCTGGCCAAGGCCCTGGAGCAGATACGTGACGTAGGTAGGGATGCCTCCGGTTCCCGCAACCAGAGGTGAAACTTCAATGCCTACCCTCAAACCATCCTGACCTTTCCCGGTATCCTCGAAAAGTTAGACTATGGTCCACGCTCCCTTGCCCGGTCAACGCGATGCTGCATCTCCATCGGATCGAGTGACCGTCATACGCCGGGGGACGCGCCAGAGGCATTCTTTGACGGAACGAGTAGAACCTCGGTATTATCCGATATCAACTGTCTCCAGCCGGCCGTGATCGAGCATATTCTGGGCAATGCGAAACTCCGGAACATGGTATGGGAGAGAAATGATCGTATGAGGATTCTAATAGCTTCTTCGGGCACCATCCCAGGATACTCCGGAGGATGGACCACCGCTTTGGACCTACTTGGAGAGGAGCATGAGGCCATGTACTTGATCGCCAGCGCCAGAACGGGCCTGCACGAGATGGAGGGTGTACCCTACCTGGGGCTGGGACTGGGAGGAGTTGGCGACGGAATAGCGTTTATACCCAGAAGGTTGACCAGGATGCTGAGAAAACTGGTTACACCCATGGCTATCAGGTGGGCTTTCAAGAAATTCGATGCGCACTTCGTCATGTGCCTGGACGAGGCCATGGGATTTAGGGTTCGGGCAATGGGTCTCCCCTATGCGATGAGGTTCCACAGAAAGATCGACCCATGGGTGGTCGGCCACCCGCTGAAAAAGCTGCTCGAGGATGCCCTTTTTGCGACGGCCACGCCGGGAGCGGATGTGCCCGACGTGGAAGTTATCCCGCACAATCAGGATCTCTCCCGTTTTTCATTCGCGCCTCCTGCAAGGCCGGAAAAGGCCCTTCTGCTGACATGCATAAACGACGTGCACCAGCCGGAGCTATTCATCGAAGGAGTGTGCCTTTCCAGATCGATGAAGGGCGATATTGTAGGAACCGGCCCCACCAGAAAACGGATCGAGCGCATCTGCAAAGCCACGGCGGGAAGGGTCCGGGTTCTCGACCCCATACCCAGGCTGAGAGTGGGTGAGCTGTCCGGGCAATACCAGGTAGGTGTTGCGACCATCATCAGGCGGGACAAGGTGGTGTACCAGCTGAAGGTGAACATGTACCTGGCCTGCGGCATGCATACTCTGGTAAAACCGTACACTCACATAGTCCAGGAGGCGCCGGAGCTGGTGGATACCTTTTCCAATGCCAGGGAGCTCGCCGACAGGCTGGACTACGTCGCAGATAATTGGAAACAGCTGGAGCCGAGAAGGAAAAGGGCCAGGGAGTGGGTGATGGAGAATTACTCGGTAGAGATACCCAGGAAGCGCTTCCGGGAGATTTTGAGGGAGACGTTCGGCGAAGAGGCCACGAACTCCGTTGGTCCCGGGCATGACGCGGGGAGCAGAAAATCTACATAACAGATAGAATCGCATATCTGAGGCTGCAGAAAACCGGAAGCTCGCACGTGCTGAAGGCACTTAAGATGGTTTGTCCGGGCCGCCAGGGCGAGATGCATGGCAGACTACCCAAGTCCGTACTCCAAAGCGATCGGATCGTGGCCGCCTCGGTAAGAGATCCCTGGGACTGGTACGTATCCACCTGGGCCTACGGATGCGATGGCGAGGGAATACTTTTCGACAGGCTCGCAAAGCCGAGAAAAATTCTCGGGCATGGATATAGAAGATCCCTACGGGGGGGTATCGCCAACTTCCTGCGGGACATGGCAAGACCTCGTAGGCCCTGGCGTGAGGCTTACGCCGACTCCTCCTCCCCCGAATTGTTTGGGCGATGGCTCCGGTTGATGATGGACCCCGACAGGGCCGGAGAGGTAAGGGAAGACTATGGCAGATCCTCGCTCAGCCAATTCGCTGGCCTATACTCCTATCTGTACTGCAGGCTGCTCCATAGAACCATCGATCATCTCTACGACGGAACCATCCAGGACATCGAAACGTTGATGAAGGCAGACGAGCGCCTCAACGTCGTTGACCACATGATGAAGACCGAAGAGCTGACAGAGGGAATATTGGAGCTTCTGGGCAGGGCGAAAGTAGAGACCGACGAAACCTTCCGCCGGAGGATCGCGGAGATGGACCGCACAAATCCTTCCTCCAGGAAAAGGGACACCACCTACTACTACGACCGGTCTGCGGAGCAGCTGATCATGGAGAGGGATGCTCTGATAATTCGCAAATACGGCTACCGGCCGCCAAGCCTTTCGTCGGAGTTAACGGGCCCGGAGGAACGATAGAACGGAGGATGACCTGCCGTACGGATTCGTACCCGATATTCGAAAAGACCTTGTAGGTCGATAAGAAAAGCATATGTTAGAAAAGCTATGAACTTACGAGCACCCTTGCATAGGAGGTTGAAATGAAATACTTGGTTTTGCTCGTACTTGCCGGACTGGTCATGGCCGGCGGCATCTCTCCCGATCTCGCCGACCGGATGTCCGCAGCCATGCCTGGTGATCTCATTCCGGTGACCGTACTGGTCGAGGGTGAGCTCGACCAGGGCTACATCGAAGCCTCTACGGTTGGAATGACCAGGCGGGCAAGACAGGACTTCGTAATCGATGCGCTGAAGAACCTGGCGAACGTATCCCAGGCAGACGTCATCGATTTCCTGTCCGATGC
This sequence comes from Candidatus Fermentibacterota bacterium, assembly GCA_014728175.1. Taxonomy (GTDB): domain Bacteria; phylum Fermentibacterota; class Fermentibacteria; order Fermentibacterales; family JCC-6; genus WJMA01. The sequence continues at coordinate 42,518 of WJMA01000017.1, read as the reverse complement.
CAACGCTCGGAACATCAGCTCTTTCTGGATGGGCAACTTCATCTACGCCGAGGCCAGCCGGGACGTGATACTCGAGGTGTCGCGGCGCGGCGACGTATGGTACGTGGAGTATGCCGATCCTGAGGGGGGCCTGATCGAGCCCGTCGACCGTCACGACCTGACCCCCGAGGAACGGGGTAGAGATATCGCCTGGGGCGTCGAGCAGATAAACGCCCCCGACGTCTGGTCCATGGGCTACGAGGGCGATAGCGTCATAGTGGGAGTTATCGATACCGGCGTCGATTACTACCACACGGATCTGTGCAACAACATGTGGCACGACACTCCCGCCGGTGAGCACTACGGCTACGATTTCTACGACCAGGATCCCGACCCCATGGACGACTACGGTCACGGTACCCACTGTGCGGGAACCGTAGCGGGTGACGGCGCGGCCGGTACCGAGACCGGTGTCGCGCCCTCGGCCATCATAATGGCCCTGAGGATCGATTACTACACGGGCGGATACCCAACCTGGATAGATGCAATGGAATGGGCGGCGGACCGTGACGCCGACGTCCTGACCATGTCCCTGGGGACCTCCCCGGTAGGCAACGCTACCCTGCGCGAGGCCGAGGAAGACGCCCTGACCGCGGGCATCTACCATAGCGTTGCAGCCGGCAACGACGGTCCCGGCTCGGGTACCATCCTGGCCAGTGGCGACTGCCCTCCGCCATGGTTCCATCCCGACCAGACCTACCATGGGGGAACCAGCGCGGTGGTTACCGCAGGGGCCACCGACTCCGGCGACAACATCGCCAGCTTCTCCAGCCGCGGTCCGGTCACCTGGTGGGGCAGCGTCGCTCCGTGGAACGATTACTCCGACAGCGATCCCCTTCTGGACCCGGACATCAGCGGTCCCGGAGTCGACATAGTCAGTACCCAGTGGACCGGTGGGTACACCACAATGAGTGGTACATCGATGGCCACCCCCCACCTGGCAGGTACGGCCGCGCTTATAATCAGCGCCAATCCGGACCTCTCGGTCGCTCAGATCGACTCGATCATAGAGGTGACCTCACTGGATCTGGGCACCGCGGGAAAGGACAACACCTACGGCGCAGGCCGAGTGGACGCTTACGAAGCGGTACTGGCCGCATTGGAGCTGGTGGGCACTGAAGGCGAGACGGGAACGGCAATCGATCCTACGTCTCCCCTTCTCTCCCCCGTAAGGCCCAACCCGGTCAACTCGTCGGCCAGATTCCAGCTGACGATGCCCACCGACGGCAACGTGGAGGTAGGAGTCTACGACGTCTACGGACGCAGCGTAGCGGTCGTAGAAAGCAGCGAATTGAGCCGCGGTAGCCACAGCTACCTGTGGAAGCTTCCTCAAGATATCGCCAACGGCGTTTATCTGGTTCGGGCCACCACGCCTGACGGCTCATCGGTCTCACGGATGACCGTGCTTCGCTAAGAGAAAGAAAAAAAGAAAAAGGGCCGGCCCGCCGGAAAGGCGGGTCGGCTTTTTATTTCGGTTTTACAATTCCCCCGTCCCCGAACTACCAAAGGGCGGGGTCCTCGGGGAGGGCGGAGACGATCTCCTCGTTCACCACCAGCCCGTACTGCTCCTCCAACTCCATCATCCAGTTGGAAAGTCTTTGCTGCTCCAGCCTGAGGCGAACCTTGAGCTCCAAAGTGGGATAGGCCTCCTCGAAGGTGGATTCGTGAGCGGGTAGTACATCCACCAATCTGGCTACCAGGCTGACGGGGTAATCGGATATCCTAGAGGGGCCGTACCACCCCAGGGTGTCTTCCGGTTCCAGCTCGAACAGGGCCGATCCGTGATCGCCGGGTATCTCGTCCTGCCGCAATGGCCTGGTCAGAAGACCGGTTCGGGAGACCGAGAGCTTGCGCAAAGGCTGGAGAGCCTCGTTCAGGCTATCCAGGGAACCGGTCGAGATCAGCTCGGCTATATCCTCCACATGCTCGTCGTCGACCGTGGCCATAACGAACCGCCTGCGCTCCGGCACGGTGGGAAGAGAATCCTGAAGCTCGTACTCCTCCCTCACCATGGGGCTGTCTACGTCGATCCTTTCGGCGACGTAGATACCGTAAAGGCTATCGGCCGCCTGCCGGGCCAGGTAGCTGTCTGCCTCCTCTCGAAGCGAGTCGGCGACGTCCTGAGCCGTTCGTTGCAACCAACGCGCAAGGGCCTCCCTGACGATCGCCCTTTCGGCGAAGAAGGACAACCAGCCGGGATTGGAAGGTTGTACGGGTTTGGATTCCGACTCAACCCGTATCGCCTGCACCATCTCCGAGGAGCCAAGATCCAGAAACTCTCCGCTCACGACGTCCACGTCCGGCCGGGAACCTTCCCGACGGGAGAACCACTCGGCCAACTCGTTAATCGCGTCGATATCCACGCTGCATCGGGCCAGAGCTTGTGCTTCCAGGCTGTCCAGTAAACGGTGGGTGGCGGCGGAGCTCAGCCTGCTGGTGGCCAGCCGCTCTATTCTGGCGGTATCCGCAAGTGACTCCCGGACCAGTTCCCTGTCCGTACGCACCAGGGAATCCAGCACCAGAAGGCCACCGCTCTCCAGCTCGACCGTGTCGCCGGTCCCCATATTTTCCAGGATCGGAACCAGCTCGGGCTCGGCCTCGGGAAGATGAACCGGGCCTGTCGAAGTCGCACCCTGCACGGGATCGATCAAGGTGTACCACACCGTGGTGCCTATCCTGTTCCTGAACGCTTCCACGTCATCGGGGGATATCGAATCGGCCATCCTGGCCCCCAGAAGATCTCTGGCCGCGGTGACCGCCTTCCTCCGGTAAACGGCCTCGGCCCTCGCGACAAGGGGCGGTGACTGGTAGAGACCCAGCCTTTCACACTCGGCCTTCACCATCTGCCTCTTGGCGGCCAGCACCACGAACTCCCCCCTCGTATCGTCGCTGGAGGAAAGACGGGCCCTGAACGACGGCTCCATCTTCCGCCAGATTTCCCCGGCTTCGGACACCGTCACCGTGTCCTCACCAACCACGAAGAGCCAGGAATCCCCCTTCGGCGAGGCTCCGCATCCGGCAAGCACCGGAAGAGCGGAAAACAATAGAACCCAGCGGTTCGCTCCGACGGACATCTACGTATTTTTCCCTTCCCTGCGAGAAAGGGGGAAGGGTCAAAAACCCTTCCCCCCATATCCCAGCCGATAGATGCTAGAAGCTGCTCTTTATGGTCCCCCAGGTGGCCGGGGTAGTGGCCGGTGTGTGGATCTGGAAGCACCAAACGGCATCCGGATCTCCCTGCTCGAGGATCCAGTACTGCTCGGTTCCTTCCCACGGAGCCGTGCAGCATCCGCCGGCGATGTTGACCTCGGGGTCGAAGTCGTGCTCGGCGATCAGACTGCCGTCCATCGCGATCTGGTAAACCATGCCGTCGTAGCTGGCGGTGGATGCCCAGATGCAGTCGTCGGTCTCGTCGTAGGCGGTGCCGTACAGCCCGCCGTTGGCGACGGCGGTCGACCATGCGGAATAGGTCGCGCTGCTGCCGAAGACTCCGTCCCACTCCACCTGGTAGATGGTCTCGGAGAAGCTGCCGGTGTAGAAGTAGGTTCCGTCCCAGCCCTGAGCCCTGTTGGGGTTGCTGGCGTAGCTGGTGAAGGAGCCGGCGTAGCTGCGGGTGGCTATATCGTAAGCGTCGACGTTGTAATCTTCGCTTGCGAACATGTAGGTTCCGTCGCAGCACATGTCGCGCAGGCCCCAGCTGCTGGTCTGGTACTGATCGAAGGTCTCGACCAGGCTGCCGTCGGTGGAAATGACGTGGATCACGGGAGCACCGGCTTCCTGGTTGGCGTCGGTCACCCAGAGATCGGTTCCGTCGAATCCTACTCCGACGCAGTAAACTGATGCTCCGAGACCCTCGACGTCGATGTACTGAAGACTGTCGAAGGGAGCGTCGGAGCCCTGGTGGTTCACCGCCTGCCATGAACCGGCATCGTCAGTCCGGCCGAAGGCAAGAGCCAGGCTTGCTAAAGTGAGGACGACAAGTATCTTACACATTTTTCCTCCCAAGAGTTAAGGGTTAGATTGACAACGAAGCATGCCGAAACATCCGCTCGATTGTCAATCCCATTTCGCAACGGCAATATATTCAATTTGGACCTTACTGCCTACCAGAATCCATACGGAACGTCTTTGACCGGGGAAGCGACCATTGACTGATGTTCACTCCGGTTTAAGTTTTGGTACTTCTCGCGTGCGTATACGCAAGCACGCTGGGGGGCCGAGCAATCGGTGCCTACGCAACGGCGCCCCCCGAAGCGGCTGGATTAGCAACTGCCCCTTTCCGGGGTTCGTCCCGGGATCCGGCCGAAATCGGAGTGGTTCGGAAGGAAGGTGCCCCATGGAAGCAGGGCCTCGTCCTGAATGCGGACGGAGCCTTTTGGAAAGAGGCTGGGTGATAGCCAATCACAAGCTGGTCTCCTTCCATGCCGCCTTCATCTCGTCCGTCCTGAGTCTACCCAGGGCCTCCCTGGACAGACTGGAGACCCTGAGGTTCATGTTCCTCAGCTGGGAAACCATTGTATCTGTGTGTATCCTTTACATCTCCTGGCACGTGGGTATAGCCATTCACGAGATGGGCCATTTCCTCACCGCCGCCAGGCTGAACGCCCTAAACCCGTCGTCCCAGGAAGCGGCCGACAAGGCTCGAGGACAGGGCGCGGGCGGGAAGGCGGCATGGCTGGCCAAGATGTTCATCACCATACCCTGGGGCGGCTTCTACGGGGTGAAGAAGGAGAACGGCAACTTCGCCCCAGACGCACCGTACAACCTCGCTGTATCCGCCGCGGGCCCCGTATGGAGCGCCGTGCTGGCAAGCGTGTGTCTGCCCGTGGCGGCCCTGGGCATAGGGCTGGGACTGGCGCTGAACGCCGGTTGGGCCATCTACGGGGGTAGGTTCTTCCTCGCTCCAGGAGTGGTCGGCCTTCTCGACAGGTTCCTCGCTGATCGGGGAAAGCTCGGGGAGTACCGGGCGAGGGAGGGACAGGCTTCCGAGCAAGCCGGCAGGAGCGGCTCCCGGGGGGGCTGGATAGGTAGGGTGCCCGAGACCCGAGAGAGGATTCTCAACTCCAGGCTGCAGATGGTCGAGATGAGCGACGGAACCACCGTGGGAGCGCCGTGGCAGTTCAGGAACTGCGCGATGGGAGGTCGACACACGGAGAAGGAGTATCCGGAGAGCAACGTAAGCATGCAGGAGAGCATGTTCGTTCCCCTCTCGGCGCAGACCTACGAGGAGGCCCAGGAGATGACCGTCAACCTCCAGAGCCGGCTCAAGGAGATCATAGAGTCCGCCCCCGGCGCCAAGGTTATGGGCGTGGGGCTGGAGGGGGGCCTGGCGCCCTACGTGGAGCCCGAGCCCCGGGACAGGGTCCCGGAGCAGCGGGTGTGGAGAATGATGAAGCAGGCCATACTCGAATGTGGATACCAGCCGGGCGTGGACGTGGCCATCGCGCTCGACCCGGCTGCATCGGAGCTGGAAAACGCTTACCGGATGGAAACCGGGCAGGAAGAGTCCATAGGGATGTACCGCTTCTGGCGAGACAAGGGCAAGATGGATATGAGCAGGGACGAGATCCTGCAGCTGTATCTTGAGGCGATGGACCAGGACGACATTCCGATTCTCTCCATCGAGGACGGATTCGGAGAGCTGGACCATGCCGGCTGGAAGCTGCTGATGAACGGCGATCCGGATTCCGGTCTGGAAGGGCTGGGAGAGAGCATAATGGTCATCGGTGACGATTTGGTGACTACCAAGGACGAGTCCATAGAGAACTGCGCGCGCAACGGGGAAATAAACGCCACCCTCATCAAGGCCAACCAGATAGGAACTTTGTCTGAAACCTTGTTGGCCATGCTGACCTCCCTGGCATACGGTGCCGAGCTGGTCGTATCTCACAGATCCAAATCACCCAACGATCCCTTCGAGGCGGAGATCGCTACTGCCATGAACGCGGTGGGACTGAAGGCGGGAGGAGGAGCCAACACCGAGCGGTTGCAGAAGTACGGTCGGGTGGTGGAGATACTCACCCTGGCCGAGCAGAGCCTCCAGGAGATCTCAGAGGAGGAGAAGGACCGCATGAGAGAGGCCCTGGGTGATCTGGCCTGTACCTTGACCGGAAGGGACGACCTGGATCTGGACCAGGCCGCCTCGGAGAAGAGTATGATGGGCGAGGTGTTGCGTCTGATGCCCATACACAGGATTTACGGCAAGGAGGAGGCTACTAACGCAGGCATCCCTTCGGTGGCCGCGACCGTTCTGTTGGGAAGGGCGGGAACCATAAGGTTCAAGGGTTCCACCCCTCTGGGAACCTCCGCGGGCGTTGACGAGGCGGTTCACTACGTCGACAGCATCATCCAGCCGGGGGAGGTCACCTCCAGCTACCCGGAGTTGTTCGCCAGGCAGGAGGACGGGACCTTCCGTTTCCGGCCGGATCTAAGGGAAGACGATGTTCTGGGCAAGGGAAACGAGGCGCTGACCGCCCTCTGGAAGGATACCCGGCGCTACGGGGGGATGGGCTGCAAGAGGGCCGTGGAGCACATCGACATGGTGATTGCGGAAGCCTTCGAGGGCAGAAGGCTGTGCGACCTGGGATCGATACTGGACGTGGACAGAAAGCTCCTGAGGCTGGAGTGCGAGCGGGCCATCCAGGAGAACAGGCTATCCAGGTCCGCCGACCATGACCAGCTGATCGAAGTGATGCAGAGAAAGGCCCTTCTGGGGATGAACGCGATACTGTCGGTTTCATTGTCCCTGGGTAGGGCCATAGCCGCCCGTGACGGCAGAGAGCTCTGGGAGCTTCTCAGACGGATGGCCACCGAGACCATGCGCGGGTTCATCACCGCCAATTCCGACCTCAACCCGAAAGACAAAGACCTCGACCATCTGGACTTCAGCCATCTGGTGGTCCGGTTCAGGGAGGTTGCCGCCACCTGCGTAGAAAAGGGCGACATTGTCTACGCCCTACTCAGAGAGCAGCTGCCCATATACAGGGCCGACTGGTTCGACCGATATTAAGCAACCGTACAAGAAGTCTACCACGTTTTGCGATCCATAGCATTAGCACCGGATTAACAGTTTGCATATATTCAGTTTTGGTCTTGAAAGGGGGGTCGGATGAAGAAGCTCAACGCAGTCGACTGGATCGCTCTGATCCTGGTCATCGTCGGTGCCCTGAACTGGGGCATCCTGGGTATCGCCGGTCAGCAGACCGGAGACCTGATTATGGGTATAATCGGGTTCTCCTGGACGATATCCCGCATCATCTACATCGTGGTCGGAGTAGCCGGTCTCTGGACCCTGATCTTCACCCTACCTAAGAGCAAGTAGTCGACCGCAGGCGGCCCGGCCGGGCCGCCTGCCCTCCCCCGCTCCAGCCTACAACCGTGACGATCCGCCCCGACTTAATTGGCAGCATCATATTCGATACGACGAGCCGTGAACGAGTCGAGAGGACTACCGATGGAATGCAAGAAGAGCGTCAATCTCGAGAGATGCAACTGCACCTATCCCTGTTCCAAGAAGGGCGTTTGCTGCGACTGTATTACCTCGCACCTCAGGTCGAGGGAGCTTCCGGGATGCTTCTTCCCCGATAAGGAAGAGAAGACCTACGACCGCTCATTCGAGTTCTTCGCCAGGCTGGTCCGGGAGGACAAGGTCTAGCAGGTTTTCGTCCATCCCCCCCTGGACGAAGTGGAAGGTCCGCACTAGCTTAGTCTTGGGCATATTAAGCACTCCACTACGGAACTACGCATGTAATTGGAGGTTGGAGATGAGACCGGTTATTCTCGCCCTGCTCGTTCTGGCGGCTATCGGAGGCACCGCCGAAAGAGTTGTACTGCTGGAGGATTTCACCAACTGCGGCTGCGGTTATTGCTGGAACTTCGAGCCCACCCTCAACTCTTTCGTGAACACCCATCTTGCCGCGGGCGACCTGTCCGTGATACGGGTCCACGTAAGCTGGCCGGATCCCAGCGATCCGATATACACCGCCAATCCCAACCAGCAGAACGCCAGAAAGACCTTCTACGGGGTAAACGGAGTTCCATGGGTTCAGATGGACGGCGTCATTCACGCGCAAAGCAGCGCTTCCGGGCTGCAGAACGCCTTCAACAACCGCATCAACGTCCCCTCCCACCTCAAGATCCTCCTGAGCAGGGAAGGTGACGATCAGACCGGTACGATTACCGTGGGCCTGATCGCGGAGCAGGACCTGGAGGAACAAGCCACCCTGCGACTGTTTTCGACAGTGGTAGAGGACGACGTTCCCGGAGCGGGATACTGGTCGGGCACCTACTTCGATCAGGCCTTCCGGGATAACCTGTTCGGCGTGGCCGGGCCGGTGGTGGAATTCTCCGAGCCCTATCCGGATACGGTTTATCTCGACGCGGACTACGACATTTCCGCGTGGAACTCCGACAACCTGTATCTGGCAACGTTCGTCCAGGAGTACAGCTCCAACTACAAGGAGGTCATGAACGCCGGGTACGACAAGTTCATGGACATCGGGACCGCCGTGGGAAGATCTTCGGCTCCCCGCGATTACGTCGACCTGACCGTCTCCCCCAACCCGGTGGTCGTCACCGCGCAGATCGGGGTGGTCCTTCCCCAGGGCGGCCAGGGCACGGTCGAGGTGTACGACGTGGCCGGCAGGCTGGTGCAGAGCTGGTCGGCACGCGGCAGCGAGACCCGCTGCCTGAGGATCGACGAACCTGGCGTTTACCTGGCCAGATTGGTGGGAGAACGGCAAACCGTCAGCAGGAGGTTCGTGGTCTTGCGCTAGATGAGCCGGAATCCCAGGGCGGTCAGGAATCGAAGCTCGTCCAGAGAGTAGTACATAACGGATACCGACCCCTCCAGGTCCACCGGTCCGGCGGGAATCCTGAGCCCTCCGGACAGGTAGGGGCCTACACCGGTCTCGCTCTGGACGAACTTGTACCAGGCGAACCATGCCGAGCCCAGGTACGCGTGCTCCTCCCAGAACCTTCTCTCGTAGAGAACGGCGACTCCGGCGGATCCGAAGAACATGTCGTCCGAGTAACGGAGCCCCAGCCTTCCCCGGCTGAGGCGACCTTTGTAGTCCCTGTACTCGTCCATGGTCGGATCCTGCTGCCGGGGCTCGTCGGCGGGCGTAAACGACCAGTACCCCGCCGCGCACTCCACCGAGAGAGGACCGTATAACCCGACCCGGGTCAGCACGCCCGGCAGGAAGCCGATTCTCTCCTCCCCACCGATCAGGACCCGGGACGGTCCCACGAATGCGATGTCCAGCCCCGCGTCGGCGTCTACGGCCAGGGAGGGCGCGGCCATGGCCAGAACCAGCAGGAAACACCTCACGTCCTACCTCCGGAGATCGTTCCGCCCCTCCATCGATCCACGGAATGCAGCCGCCAGCTTACGGAGACCCGTACTCCGCCGGCAGATCGTCCTAGAAGCTGCTCTTTATGGATCCCCAAGTATCCTCGCTGAGGTCGGTGAACTCCACGGACAGCTCGCAGATGGTGTAAGACCCCGAGCTGTAGCTCCAGAACAGCGTGCCCCGGTCCTGCGAGTAGGCCAGGCCCAGCGAGCTGGAGCAGCCGACCGGGCAGGGCGCGCTGGCCAGGAAAGACACTGAGGAGCCGTCGTACACATAGAAGTAGATGCTGTAGGTTTTGTAGGCGGTAACGGCCAGGTAGATATCACCATCGTACGGGTAGGCCGCAAGACCACTCAGCTGGGTTGGAATCTCGGGAAGCCCGAACAGCTCGGAGGAACCTCCGGGTTCGAACCTGCACACGGCGGTGTTCGATCCGCTGCTGCCTGCTATCCACCAGTCCGTGCCGTCGAAGGCCATACCTCTGCCGTTGCCCCCGAGGGGATTGGTATAAGCGGTCCAGTCCACCAGATCCTCGGTATAGTAGACGTCGCTGGCGCTCCAGTCGTCCGAGCAGTACTCGGTCTGGCTGGAATCTTCGCCCCAGGCTATTCCGAAGCAGTAGTTGTTCGGCCCGTAGAGAGGGAAGCTGATGCTACCCGCGCTTCCCGCGTCCGGGTCCAGGGAGTTAACCGCGTCGCTGATCTGGTCGGCGAATATTACCGTCTGATCCGTGCCGTCTTCCACCACGTCCAGTCCCAGGGCCTGGCTGGCCCAGGTTACGGTCCAACTGTCGAGTATGGTCAGCTCCACGTCGTCAGAGGTCGGGGGCGGCTGGATGCCGGACCACGTCCAGGTATGCCCCTCCTCGAAGGCCGAGGAAAGGGCAAAAACGGCGATTAATAGCGCTATTGCTGTCCTCATTACGATCTCCTTACCTGCTGCGGGCTATAAGCTAGGAACCATCGGTTTCATGGGTTACCATCGAGTATACCTATCGGCCGAAAGAAAAACCAATATTGTAATGTATTATATTAACACTATACGCTAAGCGACGGCCGAACAACCATTCGAAGTCAATTCTTTAATTACCAGAATCTTAGGTATCCCTCTGCCGGATCGGGGAACCCATCGGGTACGAACATGCAAATGCCGTCCGACTTCCTGTAGCTTCCGACGTAATCTCCAGCGTTGATCCTATCCAGCATCTCCATCAACCTGTCCACGTCCTCCCTGCTGCTGTAACAGCCCAGGCTGATTCGAACCATTCCCGCGACTTCGGGGACGTCTCCGGCAATCAGCCCGGCTTTCCAATCCTCTAGCTGTTCCGGCGACAGACCCAGAAGATGGAGAACGTAGGGATGGGCGCAAAAACAACCGCTGCGGGTTCCCACCCCTCCCTCGAAGCCCAGTATGGCCGTCAGCAGAAAATGGTTAATGCCCTCCAGATTGAAGGGAATGACTCCCACTCTGTCCTGGAAGTCGGTCTCAGAGGTATCTCCGTAGATCGTGATTCCCTCCACGTCCTTCAGCCTACCCATGGCGTAGGAGGCAAGGGCCGACTCGTGCTCCTCTATCCTGTCAAATCCAACTTCCATGAGGACCTTCGCGGCCACGGCCATCGCCACGGCGCCGGGCACGTTCGGGCTCCCGGCCTCTCCCCTTTTAGGCATTCCCTGCCAGTGCACCCCATCCAGGGTCACCGCCTTCACGGTCCCCCCGCCGCTTACGTCCGGTCCCCCCTCCAGAAAGAAGTCGGTGGGGCCGACAAGGGCCCCCGTTCCGAACGGAGCGTACATCTTGTGGGCGGATAGAACCACGAAATCCAGATGGGCCTCGTCATCGTCCGGCAGAACGTCTATCCTTCGATGAGGAGCAAGCTGGGCGCAGTCCACGAGAATTTTCGCCCCTATATCGTGCGCGCTTCGGGCTATGCTGTGAACGGGCTGGATGAACCCGGTAACGTTGGACGCGCCGGCAACGGCCACCAGGGATACGTCTCCGGCGTTCTCCCCCAACACCTCTTCCAGATGATCCATATCAAGTCTGCCCTCTGGAGTGGAACCGGCGTGTATCACCCTGTGGTGGTCGCGCCAGGGAAGGTCGTTGGAGTGGTGCTCCATCACGGTGGTAACCACCAGCGAGCCCTCCGGTAGGCAGTGGGATACCTTGTTTATGGCCTCGGTGCTGTTGCGGAGGAAGACCACGGTATTGCGCCGCGTATCGGCCCCCACCAGCTCGGCTACCACCTCGTGGGCTTCGTCGTAGGCCCGGGTGCTCAGCCGCGATTTGAAGCCGGAGCCTCGATGAACGCTTGAGTAGTAGGGCATGAACTCCTCGAGGGCTCGCATCACGTCGACCAGGGGGGGGGTGCTCGCGGCGTTGTCGAGATTCACGTACCTCACCGTAGAGCCGTCTAGCAAGGGCAACTCGCGGTCGATGCCCAGCACTCGGTCCCTCATGAAGTGGGCCTTGTTCAATGGTCCTCCGAATCGGGGGGTGAAAACCGGATGAGCACCGGTTAGTATAACCTTCCAATCTCGTAGGGCAAATACTGGAGACGACCGGTTGTTTTCCATTGCGTTTCTTCGCGGATTGTACTAATTACGACTCATGGATGTCGCGAAAAAACTGGCCGAGCTGACCGCAGACCCGCCATCGCGGGAAGAGTTGTCCGCCGTATCCGTCGAGGTAACCTGTTGCGGTTGCGGCACCCGGTTCGCCTCAGGGGGATTCGGTGGTCTGCATACCTGCAGAACCTGCCCGGGCTGCGGTCAGAGATTGTTCCCCCTTGGGGAGAGTGACACCTGTCCGGACATCCAGGCTTTGTGGACATTGTTCAGGTTGCTGGTCGCCTACGTCATCGCGGTGGACGAGAAGTTCACCTGGGGGGAGAGGCTTCAGCTCCAGCGCTTCCGCAGGGAGCTGGTCGAAACCATGAGGCTGGACATCGACCCGGAGAGCCTGGAGGACGTCGTAGACGATGCCCTGGCCACCGTTGCGCCGGACATGAACGTGGAGTACGCCGCTCTCATGATGAGACAGATCGCCAAGGATTACGAGTTCGGCCGGGTCATGCTGAAGAGCTTCTACGATTGGCTCAGGGAGCTCGCTCGAAGCGACGGGGAGGTCAACTTCAGGGAAGACGAGGCCCTGACCAGGGTTGCCACCGGCTTCGGCATAGAAGCCTGAGCCCCACCGTGAGGCAGATACCGGCCCCGGGCAGTCGCCTGATCAGCCACAGCGGAGACTTGATCCGGTTCGAGCTGACCACCGGCTCCGATTCCGGCCGCGCCTACCTGCGCACCAACCTGGGCCATGCCGACGTTCGTTGGACCGAAATAGTCGAGCGTGTCGAGGACGGATCTCCCCGTCTTTACCAGGATTGGCACGACGTTCCCATGGAGGCCAAAGGAAACGGGCGCTTCGCGTTGACGCTTCCTCTCCTGGAGGTGGGAAGATTCGAGGCAAAGGCCTTCGTGGTGCCCGAGGACTCAGACCAGCCGGTCTGGCCAGAGGGAGAAAACGTGGTGCTCAAGGTGGAGCCCGCCGAGTACTGCTCCGCAAATTCCTTCTACACCTCCTTCGTCAGGCAGATGGGCCGTGACCGATCGCAGAGCGGAAGCGATCCGTCTTCCCGGGCCGCGGCCCTGCAGCGCGAAGGATACGCCGTCATTCCCCCTTCCGGGACCTTTCGTGACCTGATCGGGGCTTTGGACCACATCGTGGGAGATCTCGGCTGCCGAATAATCCAGCTTTTGCCGATCCACCCCATCCCCACCACCTATGCCCGCATGGGCAGCTTCGGAAGCCCTTTCGCGGTGCTCGACTTCAGGGACGTGGATCCTTCAATGGCGGAGTTCGACCGCCGGACCACCCCCCTCGAGCAGTTCGCCGAGCTGGTGGACGCGGTGCATTCAAGAGGGGCCAAGCTGTTCCTGGACCTGCCAATAAACCATACCGGATGGGCATCGAAACTGCAGATCGATCATCCGGAATGGTTCGTAAGAGGAGCGGACCGGACGTTCGAGTCCCCCGGAGCCTGGGGAGTTACCTGGGAGGATCTGGCCAGGCTGGATTACTCCCACCAAGAGCTGTGGTCGTACATGGCGGACGTCTTCCTGTTCTGGTGCGACCGGGGAGTGGACGGCTTCCGATGCGACGCCGGCTACATGGTGCCCTGTCCGGCCTGGAAGTACCTGGTGGCCAAGGTCAGGCTTCGGTACCCGGATACCGTTTTCGTACTGGAAGGGCTGGGTGGGCGCAAAGCGGTTCAGGACCGGCTGCTGGACGAGGCCGACCTCGACTGGGCCTACTCCGAGCTGTTCCAGAACTACGATCGCGACCAGGTAGAGGCCTACCTCCCCGGATGCTTGGAGACCTCCATGCATCTGGGCAACCTGGTTCACTTCGCCGAGACCCACGACAACAACAGGTTGGCGGCCACCTCGCCCAGCTTTGCCCGCATGCGCACGGCGGTGACCGCCCTGTGCTCCATCGAGGGCGCCTTCGGCATTACCAACGGGGTGGAGTGGCTGGCGACGGAGAAGGTGGACGTACACGGCTGCCCCCCGCTCAACTGGGGAAGCGAGAGCAACCAGGTCGAATGGATCGCAAGGCTGAACCGGATACTGCGGGTCCATCCTGCCTTCCACGCCGGAGGCCGCCCGGAGATCGTAACCCGGGGAGGAGGAAACGCCCTGGCCGTTCTGAGAATATCCGCCGGGCAGGAAAAGCCTTTGCTCGTTCTGGCCAACCTCAGCCACGACCGGGAGGAGGAAGTCCACTGGGACCATCCAGCGGATCTTTACCCGGGGGTTTTATACGATCTGCTGTCCGAACGGAAGGTACGCCTCCCCGAGGGCCTGGAACCGGCGATGGTCAGGCTTCGGCCGGGAGAGGTTCTATGCCTGACTCCCGAGAAAGAGCTCCTGCGATTGTTGGAAGATTCCCCGCGACACGACCGTAACGTTCCGGAGCGGATCAGGAAGCAGGCTCTGCGCAAGAAGGCCTTGGAAGTACTCACCCACTACCGAAGCGAAACCGACCTGGAAGAGGAAGACTCGGATGCCGCCGCCCGGGAGATGGGCCGGAATCCCCGGAGGTTCTGCCGCCGGGCGTCCGGAGGGGAGCCCGTTCCCCTGGTTCCATGGAGATGGCCGGAGGACACCGGAAGGGTGGTGATGGTACCTCCCGGTTGTCTTCTTTACGCCAGGGCGGACTACCGATTCAGCCTCAGGCTGGAAACGCAGGGGAAGACGGGTTCGACCGAGAGATCGATCCAGGCCGAGGAAGGTTACCACTTCGTACTCCTGCGCCCTCCCCCGGCCGCCGAGAGTCACGTGAGGTGCAGACTGGACCTGACCGTTCACCGTCCCGACCGAACGGTGCATTCGAAATCGAACCTGCTGGTGCTGGCCGAGGCGACGCCGCCCATCAGAACTTCCTTCGACAGGCGGGAGGTCGAGGAGCTGGGAATCTACGCGATATCCACCAACGGGCTGGGAGGAATGGCTCAGGTACGGGGATCGTGGGGAGAGATCCGAAGCCAGTACGACGCTCTTCTGGCGGCCAATCCAGAGCCGGACTTCCCTTCGGACAGAACGGTCATGCTTACCCGTATCCGGACCTGGCTGGTCTGGCGGGACTACTCCCGGCCAATCGACGTTCACTGTCTGCGGTCCTTCCACGGAGAACCGGGTGGAGAGGTGTCGTGGCGATTCCTGGTTCCGGTGGGACAGGGAAGGACGGTCTCCCTGACCATCCGGGTGGCGATGATCTACGGCCAAAACGCCACCCGGATCAGTCTGAGGCGGGAGTGCTCTGCGGAAGACGCCGTCGACCTTCCGTCGGAGGTGCCGGTTCGGCTGATAGTAAGGCCGGACGTGGAGATGCGCACGAACCACGAAAAGACGAAGGCCTACGCCGGCCCGGAGCAGTCGTGGCCCCCAAGCGTTACCCCCACGGGCAACGGCTTCGTCTTCTCTCCGGGAAAGAACGAAAGGCTGGAGGTCACCGCCTACAACGCCGAGTACGTGCATCAACCGGAGTGGACCTACATGGTCGGGCATCCTCTGGACGCCGAGCGGGGACTGGGAGACTCCTCGGATCTCTTCAGCCCCGGCTACCTCACCACCACCATGAACGGAGGCGGGGAGATGATAATCACGGCCTCGGCTCCGGGGAGCGAATCCGGGGTCTCCCCGCAAGATGGAAGGAGCGACCATCCGGTCGAACCGTCCCTAAAGGAAACCCTCCGCCTGGCAATGGATGACTTCGTTGTTCGACGGGGAGGGGGCCACGCGGTGATCGCGGGCTACCCCTGGTTCCTGGACTGGGGCCGGGACACGCTGGTTTTTCTCAGGGGCATGGTCGCTGCGGGCATGATCGAACGGGCCCAGGGCATTCTGGAGTGTCTGGCGGGTTTCGAGCGTTCCGGCACCCTTCCCAACATGATCCGGGGAGAGGACGACTCCAACCGCGACACCTCCGATGCCCCCCTCTGGCTTTTCGTAGCATGCTCCGACCTTTTGGACTTTGGCGTCGATGATCTGCCGGAATCCGACTGCGGCGGACGAACCATGCGGGACGTGATGCTCTCCATCGGCCGGAATTACGTGGACGGAACGCCGAATGGCATAAGGATGGACCCCGAGAGCGGCCTGATCCACAGCCCGGCCCATTTCACATGGATGGATACGGATCATCCTCCCGGCACGCCCCGGGAGGGCTATCCGGTGGAGATACAGGCCCTGTGGTACCATGCGCTGCGGCTACTGGCCCGGCTGGACGACGACCCGGAGTGGAACCGACTGGCCGATAAGGTGAAGAGCTCCATCCACCGCTACTTCGTCAGGCGGCTCTCCGGGGAGACGGGGGCCGAATGGCTCAGCGATTGCCTGCATTGCGGCCCCGGATGCCCTGCGGAGAAGGCTGACGCAGACGATCATCTCAGACCCAACCAGCTTTTCGCGGTCACGATGGGGGCGGTTGACGATCCGAGTCTGTGCGGACAGATTCTCTGGTCCTGCGGGGAGCTTCTGGTGCCCGGAGGCTTGCGTAGCCTGGCCGACAGGCCGGTGAGCTACGAGCTGCCCATCACCCTTGGTGGAAAGCCCCTGAACGATCCTTTGCGCCCTTACCAGGGGAGATATCTGGGCGAAGATGACACCGGCCGCAAACCGGCCTACCACAACGGAACGGCCTGGACCTGGCTGCTTCCCTCCTACGTCGAGGCGCTGTACCTGACCTACGGCGGGAAGGTGCGGGAAAAGGCCCTGGCGCTGCTGGGAAGCTGCACTGAGGTAATCGACCGCGGTTGCGTGGGACAGGTGCCGGAGATACTGGACGGAGACGATCCGCATCATCTCCGGGGATGCGGGGCGCAGGCCTGGGGATGCTCGGAGACGCTCAGGGTGCTTATTTTCTTGAAAGATTCATGACACTGGGATAACACCCCGTGAACCCCGGCTTCATATTACCGCACGGGGAAATGGCACCGAAGTCGGCTCCACGCTCGAGTTGAGGAGGAAGGAAATGGCCAGATCACCTTTGGCGGGACGCAGAAAGGTTACCTTCAGGCTCCACGCCGAAAAAGACACCGAGGTGTACGTAGCGGGGACCTTCAACGGCTGGAACCCCAAACAAAAGAAGCTCCGTTACCGGGACGGGGTGCACGAAGCGACCCTGATGCTTCCCAAGGGCAGGCACGAGTACAAGTTCATCACCGACGGAGTCTGGCAGATAGATCCGGAGTGCCCGGACTGGACACCGAACGGCCTCGGATCGCTTAACAGCGTGATAGTCGTGGAGTGATCCGTAAGAAAAGAAACGCCGGTAGAAGCCCGGCCGCTTACCAGCCAGACCCCAGGTGCCTCGACCGGAAGGTGGGTGCATAGTATTGAGTAAAAAGATACAGCTCTTCAACGTAGCCCCCGCTCTACCGTCCGAGCTGGAATTCCTGGAAACGTTGTCCCACAACCTCTGGTGGTGCTGGAACCCGGACGCCATCGAGCTGTTCAGGCGTATCAACCCCAGGCTGTGGAAGGAGAAGGACCACAACCCGTTTACTTTTTTCTGCGAGATACCCCAGGAGCGTTTCCAGGCCCTGTTGGAGGACGACGGCTTCATGAGCCGTATGGCCAGGGTCAGGGAACGGTTCGAGAAGGAGGTGTCCGACGCCGGCGAGAAAGACAGGAGCGACCCCGAAAGGGCGACCATAGCCTACTTCTCCCTGGAGTATGGAATTCACGAAAGCCTGCGCATATACTCCGGCGGCCTGGGTTGCCTGGCGGGCGATCATCTGAAATCTTCCTCCGACCTGGACCTTCCCCTGGTGGCGGTGGGATTGCTGTACCGCTGCGGAAGGTTCCATCAGTACCTCGACGAGGAGGGATGGCAGCAGGAATCCTGGCTGGAGAACGAGGTCCATCACCTTCCTCTGCGGAAGGTAACCAACGACCGGAACTCGCAGATATACGTGTCCATTCCCCTGCCCGAGGGAAGGCTCATGGCCGCCGTATGGCGGGCGGACATGGGGCGGGTTCCCCTGTTGCTGCTGGACCCGAATACGACCGAGAACCCCCCGGAGCTACGAAGCGTAGGCTCCTACCTCTACGACTCCGACAGAGAGGTGCGCCTGAGACAGGAGTTTCTGTTGGGGTTCGGCGGCTTCAAGGCTCTCCTCCGTATGGGGTTCGACCCTCCGGTCTGCCACATGAACGAAGGGCATGCCGCGTTCGCCGCCCTGGCCCGCATCTCCCACCTGGTCAAGGACCGGGGACTCGACACCAGGACCGCGGCCGAGATCGTGGGGCGAACCAGCGTGTTCACCACGCATACTCCCGTTCCCGCCGGCAACGAGACCTTCTCTTCCGAGGTGGTGGGGAAGCATTTAAAAGCCATGCGGGACGAGACCGGTCTAGACCCCTCGGAGGTGATCTCCTGGGGAAGGTCCCCCGGCAACGACAGCGAGAACGGGGAGCTCAACATGACCGTTCTCGCCTTACGGCTCTCGCATTTCGCAAACGGGGTAAGCGACCTGCACGGAAGCACCACCCGCTCCATGTGGTCCCATCTCTGGCCGGACAGGCCGGAGGATGAGATACCCATAAGCCACGTGACCAACGGCATTCATGCCGCATCCTGGGTGCTGTCGGACATCGGCGATCTGCTGGACTCCTATCTGAGCCCGGAGTGGCGAACAAAACAGCTGGACGAAGACGGCATGTCCCAGATCTCCCAGATTCCCGACGAGGAGCTCTGGCGGGCGCATGAGACCGGCCGGTCCAGGCTGGTGAGGACCGCGCGGGAGCTGGCGGAGAGGCAGTACAGCGCCAGACACGCCACCAAGGCCCAGATAGAGGAAATACGGGGCGTGCTGAACCACGACGCCCTCACCGTGGGCTTCGCCAGGAGATTCGTGGAATACAAGAGGGCCCACCTCGTACTGAAGAATCCCCAGCGGCTGGAGAGCATTCTGAGCAACGAAGACCGGCCGATCCAGATGATCTTCGCCGGAAAGGCCCATCCGGCCGACGAGACGGGCAAGAGCATCATACGTGAGCTGGTGCGCTTCGCCCAAAGGCCAGGGATGAGGCAGCGTATGGTATTCCTGGAGGACTACGACATCCAGATGGCCAGGTACCTGGTGCAGGGCGTGGATGTCTGGCTCAACACCCCCCGCAGACCCATGGAGGCCAGCGGCACCTCGGGGATGAAGGCGGCCATCAACGGCGCTCTCAACCTGAGCATACTGGACGGCTGGTGGGCCGAGGCCTACGACCCCGACTGCGGGTGGGTGATCGGCAAGGGTGAGGAGTACGACAACACCGAGTACCAGGACGCCGTCGAGTCCAACGCCTTGTACAATCTTCTGGAGGATGAGGTTATCCCCTGCTTCTACGATCGTTCCGAGAGCAGCATCCCCCTGAATTGGGTGAGAATGATGAAGAGCTCCATAGAAACCGCCTTTTCCTACTTCACCACGCATCGCATGGTGGGCGAGTACGACAGACTGATGTACCGCCCGGCGCTAGAGGCCCATGGGGAGCTCTGGGAGAACGATGCGGCGAAGGCCCAAAGGCTGGTGCAACAGGCGGAAAGGCTTCGCTCCCACTGGGACGGCATCGGAATGGGGGTTCCCCGTACCGACAGGGACATCTCGGCTTTGCACGTCGGTGACAGGTTCACCGTGGAAGCGGTGGTACGCCTGGGAGAGCTTACCCCCGAAGAGGTTGACGTGGAGGCCTACTACGGCCCCGTCAACTCGGAGAGCAAGATAGTGAGAACCAACGTGCAGAAGATGCAGATGGTGGAGGAAACGCCCGACGGAGGCCTAATCTACAGGCAGGAGGTCGAGTGTCGCGAGACGGGGCGTTTCGGCTTGACCGCCCGGGTGGTCCCTTCCGGAGACGAGTGGCGGAGGCTGATACCCGGCTTCATAACCTGGGCCGACGGTCAGTGACGGCCCGCCGGAGGACTTCGAAAGGCGCTTCCAGGGGCCCGAGAATACTGGTGGTAACCCCGGAGATCACCTACCTTCCCCGGGAGATGGGCAACATAGCCCAAACCCTGAGGGCCAAAGCCGGCGGGCTGGCGGACGTCTCCGCCTCGCTGGTGGCCGCGCTCTTCGAGCTCGGCGCCGACGTCCACGTTGCTCTTCCCCACTATCGACGGATGTTCAACATAGAGGCCGGCAAGCTTATAGACCGTGAGCTCAGGGCCTACCGGGAGATTCTCAGCGACGCCCGGATACATCTGGCCGAGGACAGGATATTCCACTATCGGGACGAGGTGTACAGCTGCTACCATGGCGAGGGAAAGAAGCTGAGCCTTGCCTTCCAGAGGGAGGTGATCAACAACATCCTTCCCAAAGTCGATCCCGACCTCATCCACTGCAACGACTGGATGACCGGGCTGGTACCGGCGATGGCCAGAAGGACCGGCGTGCCCTGCCTTTTCACGGTGCACAACATCCACACCCAGGAGATCACCCTGTCGGAGATTGAGGACAGGGGCATAGACGCGGCCGAGTTCTGGACGGACCTTTACTACGTCCGCCCTTCCCACACCTACGAGGAGACCCGCTGGTCCAATCCAGTCGACCTTCTTACCAGCGGGATATTCGCCGCCCATTTCGTAAACACGGTCAGCCCCACCTTTCTGCGGGAGGTATGCGAGGGACGTCACAGATTCGTTCCGGACAGCGTTCGCCGCGAGCTGGCCAACAAGCTGCTGGCCGGATGCGCCTTCGGAATCCTCAACGCCCCCAATCCCTCTTTCAATCCCCGCACCGACCCCGGTATCGAGGTCAACTACTCCTGGGAGGATCACGCACAGGCCAAAAGAAAGAACAAGCTCCGACTGCAGGAAAGGCTGGGTCTGGCCGAGGATCCCACGGCAGCCCTGTTCTTCTGGCCGTCCAGGCTGGATCCGACTCAAAAGGGACCCCAGTTGCTTGCCGAGATCATGTACGAGATGGTCTCCGACTACTGGGAGAGCGGGCTGCAGATAGCCGTGATAGCCAACGGATCTTACCAGAGACACTTCCATGACATAGCCAGATTCCACGACCTGCACGGAAGGGTCGCCGTCTGCGACTTCGACGAGAATCTTTCCAGGCTGGGATACGCGGCAGCGGACTTCATGATCATGCCTTCGCTGTTCGAGCCGTGCGGCCTTCCCCAGATGATAGGAAGCATCTACGGCTGCCTGCCGGTGGTATCGGACACCGGAGGTCTACACGATACTGTGTCCCCCCTTGATGTATCGAGGAACGAGGGAAACGGTTTCGTATTCGAGGTCTGGGACCCGCCGGGCCTGCGCTGGGCGATGGACCGGGCGATGGACTTCTACCGGCTGCCGAGCACGATCCGGAAGGAGCAGATCGCCAGGATAATGCGGGAGAGCGAAGAAAGATTCAACCATGCCGTTACGGCAAAACAATACATAGATCTATATGAGAAGATGCTCAGAAGACCGCTTATCGGCCCTTGAGGACGATCCATACCTCCGGCCTTACCTGGGCGAGATAAAGCGGAGAAGAAAGCGGATAGAAAAGGCGGAGCGCTCTCTAGCCCCGCCCGGCGGCTCCCTGGCCGACCACGCCTGCGGCCATGAGTACTACGGTCTGCACCGGACGTCGGAGGGCTGGGTTCTGAGGGAATGGGCGCCCAACGCCACCTCCATTTACCTGACGGGTACCTTCTCCGACTGGAAGGTCTCGGACTCGCTCGTCCTGCGCAGGATCAACGACAACGGTGATTGGGAGTTGAACCTCCCTCCCGACCTCCTGTCCCACGGCGACCTGTACAGGCTGTTCCTGAGATGGCCCGGGGGAAGCGGGGATCGCATACCCGCGTACGCCAGAAGTGTGGTCCAGGATCGGTCCTCCAAGATCTTCAACGCCCAGGTCTGGATGCCGCCGGAGCCCTACAGGTGGCTGAACGACCCGCCCCCCCGCGACTCCACCGCGCCTCTGATCTACGAGGCCCACGTGGGAATGGCCCAGGAGCGGGAAGGGGTAGGTACCTACCGCGAGTTCGGTGAGGAGGTGCTGCCCCGGATCGTCGACGCCGGATACAACGTACTGCAGCTGATGGCGGTCATGGAGCATCCCTACTACGCCTCGTTCGGCTACCAGGTCAGCAGCTTCTTCGCCGCCTCCTCCCGGTTCGGTCCCCCCGAAGACCTCAAATGGCTGGTGGACGAGGCTCACGGTATGGGGATATCCGTAGTTATGGACCTGGTGCACTCCCATGCGGCGGCCAACGAGGTGGAGGGCCTGTCCAGATTCGACGGCACCACCTACCAGTACTTCCACCAGGGAGACCGCGGGTACCATCCCGCCTGGGGATCAAGATGCTTCGACTACGGCAAGCCCCAGGTAAGACACTTCCTGCTGTCCAACTGCCGGTTCTGGCTGGACGAGTATCGCATCGATGGTTTCCGCTTCGACGGCATAACCAGCATGCTCTACCACCACCGCGGCCTGGGCGTGGAGTTTTCCAGCTACGACAGATACTTCGACGAATCCGTGGACGTGGACGCCTACGTCTACCTGGCGCTGGCCAACAGGCTGGTGCACCTGCTGAGGCCGGACGCCATCACCATAGCCGAAGACGTCAGTGGAATGCCCGGGCTGGCCGCTCCGGTCGAGGACGGAGGGTGCGGTTTCGATTACCGCATGGCCATGGGAATACCGGACTGCTGGTTCAAACTGGTCAACGACTTCCGGGACGAGGACTGGAACCTGTCCTGGCTCTGGCAAGAGCTCAACAACAGACGCCCGGACGAGAGAACCATCAGTTACGCCGAGAGCCACGATCAAGCCCTGGTGGGCGGGAAGTCCCTGATCTTCGAGATGATGGACGCGGACATGTACCACCACATGAGGCTTTCCGATGACAATCTGTCCGTGGACCGGGGCGTGGCCCTGCACAAGATGATCCGACTGGCGACTCTGGCCACCGCGGGCTTCGGCTACATGAACTTCATGGGAAACGAGTTCGGCCATCCGGAGTGGATAGACTTTCCCCGGGAAGGGAACGACTGGTCCTACCACTACGCCAGGCGCCAGTGGCACCTTCGCGACGACCCGGAACTGAAGTACGGACGCCTGGCCGATTTCGACAGGGTCATGATCCGGCTCGCCCGAAGCCGCCACCTCCTCAGGGATGCCGACCCCCGGCTGCTGCGCTGCGAAGACCGGGACAAGGTGCTGGTATTCGAACGGGGAGGCCTCCTCTTTTTGTTCAACTTCCATCCCTCCTCCTCCTACGTCGATTACCCGATCCAGACCCCTCCCGGAGAGTACGAGCTGCTGTTCGATACGGACGAAAGCAGATTCGGCGGACACGGCAGGATAGAGCCGGGGCAGCGATACCTTGCCGAAGACGTGGTAAGCGAAGAGAGCCGGAACCACCGAATCAGGGTCTACCTGCCCTGCAGGTGCGCGCTGGTGCTTCAGAGAGCGATTCCGGAGAAGCTTTAGCCGATTGTCTCATTCAGGACACTTCTTACGCACCGAAGAGCAGGAACGGAGGTTGCGGAACTGTTCACCCGATCAATATCCTAGTATATAGATATCATATTGATTCGCTGTATTTCTGTACGGAATCGAAGAGGAGGAGTCAATGAAAAGGGTACTGGTTTTGGTTCTAGCGCTGGCGGCTGTGGGGGCGGCCAAAAGCGTGGTTCTCACCCTGGACGCTCCCTGTAACAACGTATGCGGTTTGGGATGGGAGGATGGAAAGCTGTGGGCCGTTGACGAGGTCTCCGACATGGTCTACCAGCTGGATCCCACCAACGGCGACATACTAAGCTCCTTCGACGCTTCCATATCTTCCAGCTACGACGCCACCGGCCTGGCCGTCGAGAACGGCTACGTATACGTCGGGGCCTGGAACGGCTACACCAGCGCCTACGTATACAAGTTCAACGAGTCGGGGGGATATCTCGGCGCAACGTACATGTGCGGTGGTTGAGGCAACCCGGTCTCGTCGGTGACGGGACTCGCAACCAGATGCAATAATTACCTGTACGTAAGCAGCAGAGCTCAGAACTGCACCTACCGCTACACGGCTCCCGGAATATCAAGCAGGTATCACTGGACCAGCTTTACGTACGCCAGCGAGACCCGGGACATAGCGGTGACCGATCAGGGTTACGTCTGGGTAGCCACGGATTGGACCTCCATACCACTCCGTCTGTACAACATCAACGACCAGATGGTCGACCAGATAGGCAGCGCCTTGATCCCTTACGCCCGGGGGGTGACCATCGACAGCGAGGAGTACCTTTGGGTGGGTGACCACCAGAACGACAAGATATACAAGGTCGACCTGACGGAGGCGGTCGAAGATGACGAGCTGGCACCCGTAGAGGGCACCAGCCTATCCGCGTCGTGCAATCCGTTCTCCGAATCCGTGTGTATCACGGCTAGGGGCTTCGGCGCCAACTCCACCGTAAGGATCTACAGCCTTTCCGGAGCGCTGGTGCACGAGGGTCCCTTCGACGGCCAGTTGGTGTTCTCCTCTCGGAGTACGGACCAGCCGATCTTCACGGGGACTTACATGGTGGTGGTGAGCAATCCCTCGGGAGCTCGCTCGTCGCTGAAGCTTCTGAAGATCTAGCCGGCGTTAGTCGAGAAAGAGGGCCCGTCCTTCCGTACCGGGCCCTCTTTCAGTGTCGCACCGTGCAGAGATGCCGAACAGCGCGGGCGGATTACTCTTCCTGGTGCCAGAGATCGGGTAGCTCCTCCGGCTCCTCCTCCTCCGCTTCCTCCTCCCTCTCCATCCTTCTCATCGAGCGGCCCACCGACCTGACAAAACGCCTCAGCTCCTCCCTGCTGGCGCCGTCCAAGGTGCGAAGCAGCGTAGCGAACTCCCTGGGATGCTGCATTATTATCTCCGGAAGATCGGATGAGATCCTCCCGGCCAGAGCCAGGAGCTCGTCAGGATCCTGGTTGAGCTGCTCGGCGATGGCCCTTACCTTCTCCTCCGCCGGAGGGGCGAACTCGTCCCTCTCTATCTTGGAGAGGTATGCGGGGCTGACGCCTATCACCGCGGAGAACTTCCGAAGGCTTATTCCCTTCTTCTTCCTGAGCTCTCTCACTATCTCTCCGAACCTCTGCTCATCGGAAGCCAAGAAGTCCTCCAGCCACCGGAATAAAACCAATTTCCGATAGAACTAGACTAGATACAGGGGTGTATTTTGTCAAGTACAAACTACACACCGGAAAATGATGGATTTAGTACCTGCTACCCCGTTCGAGAGCCTCCTTTTTGGACATAAACTGAACCGTGGCCTGGGTTATCAGGGCTACGCCTCCCGCCGCCGCGCCCGAAATCCCCCTTTACGGTAGGCAGAAAGAGGCTGACCACCGCGGAAGTAAGGCACAGAAGGCCTGTCGTAGCGTACGTGAAGCTGTATCCCCGGGACAGGAGCTCCATGCATAGCCATGCGAACGCGGTGCCGGACACCAGGCCGATCGACACCGGGAGGCGCCTACTATGCCCAGAACCGTGCCCCGTCTCTTTCCGTCGCTGAGTTCCATGGCCATGGCGTCCCGCAGCGGAAAGAACATGTTCTGTCCGGTGGAAAGCAGAACCATGAACAGCACGAATCCCGGAAGGCTGCGGACTAGGAAGGCGATGCCGGCCATCATCCCCAGAACCAGCACCATCAGAAAGCCCGATAGCTCGCGGGGAAGCTCCAGCGAGCATCTTACGTCGCCGGATATACCCAGCTCGTTGGGCAGGAAATCGGGCAGCAGGGCTCTGAAAACTGCCGAAGCCGCCCCATTAGTACCACGGCGGTTACCAGGCGCGGCAGCTCGGTCGAGAGTTCTCTGGTCTTAGGCATGGCCCCTTCCGGTCCGCGTGGAGCTTTAAAAGCGCAACGATACAACTCGAAGGACTTTCTCCGCAATGATTCTTGAACGAGAGTAATTCCCTTGAGGGGACCTGTGGACTGGCATATATTGATTCAGACAGACTTCAACAGCGAGCCGGGGTCATGAGAGGAGGCGCGTGGCCATGAAGCCCAGAGAGCGGTCTGAGGTTCCAGCGGAGGACCGCTGGGATCTGTCCGATCTTTACGCCTCTCAGGAGGACTGGGAACGGGACCTGGCTCGATTAAAGGAGTTTCCCGACAGGATCGTACGATGGAAGGGCCGCCTTGACGAGTCTCCGGAGACCCTCGGCTCGGCAATCCGGGAGCTCCTGGATCAGCTCCGCCTCGCAGACAAGGTCAGAACCTACGCCAGTTTGAGGTCCGACCAGGACCTCTCCGATCCCATGGCCTCGGACATGGTGGCCAGGCAGGCGGCCAGCGCGGCCAAGCTGGCTTCGGCGAGATCGTTCTTCCTGCCGGAGGTTATGGCCCTACCGGACGAGGTCATGAGAAGCTGGATGGATAGCGATGCGCTTAAGCCTTACCGCACGTGGCTGGAGGAGCAACTTCGGTTCAAGGCCCATATACTGTCCGCCGACGAGGAGAAGCTGCTGGCCATGAGCCGAGAGGCCACCCGGGGCTTTCACAACAGCTTCGGCAAGCTCTCCAACGTCGACATGTCCCAAAGACTGCCCGAGATCGAGCTGGAGGACGGTCGAGCGAAGCTGACCAACGCCAACCTGGTCAGCCTGCTGGAGAGCGAGAGCCGGCAGCAGAGGGAAAGGGTGTTCCGGGGCTACTACGGAGAGCTTTCCGGAAACCTGAACACCATGGCCTCGCTCCTGGACGGCCATGTAAGATCCGCGGTCTTCTACGCCAGGGCCAGGGGCTTCGACAGCGCTCTGCATGCGTCACTCTTCGGGGACAGGGTCCCGGTGGAGTTGCTGGATACCCTGATCGAGACCACCACCGAGCATCTTCCCGTTCTACACAGATACTACGGCCTTCGCCGCAGGATAATGGGGCTGAAACGGCTGGCGATGTACGATCTATACGTACCCCTGGTAAGACCCCCGAAGAACAGCTACAGCTTCGAAGAGGCCCTGGAGCTCGTACTGGAGGCCCTGGCTCCCCTGGGCGAGGAGTACGTGGAGCTGGCCGGAGAAGGACTGCGGGGAGGCTGGATAGACAAGTACGAGAATCGGGGCAAGAGATCGGGTGCCTACTCCGACGGTTGCTACGACTCGCCGCCCTACATCCTGCACAATTTCACGGGCACCCTCCGCTCGGTTTTCACCCTAGCCCACGAGCTGGGCCATTCAATGCACACCCTGCTGTCCAACCGCGCCCAGCCGTACCACACCTCGGATTACAGGATACTGGTGGCGGAGGTGGCATCCACGACCAACGAGATGCTGCTTCTGGACCATCTGCTGAAGTCCTCACCCGAGCAGACGAAGGCCTACCTGCTGGACCATCTGGTGGGTGACTTCCGAGGGACCGTATTCAGGCAGGTAATGTTCACCGAGCTGGAACGGATGCTCTACGAAAGGGTGGAGTCCGGAGCGGGCCTGACCAGTAACTACGTGGGCGATATTTACATGAAGCTGATCGAGAAGTACCGGGGCGATACGTTCGCCTACGACGAGACGGACAGGATGATATCCACCGAATGGGGGAGGATACCACACCTCTACTACAACTTCTACACGTACAAGTACGCCACCGGCATGGCTTCCGCGGTGCACATGTCGCAGATGATCCTTTCCGGTGGCTCGGAAACGCCGGAGAGTTACCTCGAGCTGCTGTCCTCCGGCTGCTCCAAGCCACCCCTGGAGCTCCTCGGCCAGGCGGGGGTGGAGCTTACCAGACCCGATACGGTTAGAGCGGCGATGGGTAAGATGGACGAGGTGGTGTCCGAGCTGGAGGACCTGTTGACCTGATGGAACTACTGACCGGTTCACGATTCCGGAGAGAGCAATGACCGACAGGAAAGCTACCGATATCGAGCCCGGCGATACCGGTCCGGACCCGTTGGATCACGTGCTCCACCAGCTCCCCTACGAGATCTTCTGGAAGAACAAGTCCCTGGCCTACCTGGGCTGCAACATAAAATTCGCCCAAAGCATGGGCTACGAGTCTCCGCAGGATCTGGTGGGAAAAACGGACAGCGAGATCATCGGAGCCGAGAAGGCTGCCCTCTTCGAGAGCACGGACAGGCAGGTCCTGGAGCTCGGCACATCCATCTCCCTGACCCAGCAGGTGGAGAGGGCGGACGGCGGAAAAGCCTGGGCTGAGACCATCAAGATGCCCATGTACGACCCCGTTGGTCGGGTCGCTGGAATACTGGGAATCTCCCAGGACGTTACCGAACAGGTCAACAACCAACAGGCCCTCAACGAGAGCGAGAAACTCAGACAGGCCATAGCCGACAACGCGCCGATCGGCATCTCGGTCAGAGACAGCCGGGGCCGTCTTCTGTTCGCCAACGACTCCTGGAAGAAGATCTGGAAGATGAGCGGGGAGGAGGTGGCGAAAGAGGCCGAGGGCAAGGGATGCTTCATGCGCCTGGACGATAACGAGTCCTACCTGCACGAGCACCGGCCCCGGGTCCGAAAAGTCTTCCAACAAGGCGGTGAGGTATACATCCCCGAGCTCAAGGTGGATCCCAAGCCCAAGAAAGGCTGCGCCGGATGGCTCTCGCAGCGATTCTATGCGGTCAGGGACGAATCCGGGAACGTGGACAAGGTGGTAATACTGACCGAGGACATAACCAAGCAGAAACAGCACCAGCGAGCCGCCCGCCGGAGCGAGGAACAGTACCACGCCCTGGCCACGAACATCCCGGTGGGAGTGTTCCGAAGCACTCCCGGGGGCGAGGGAAGGATGATACAGGCAAACCCGGCCATGGTCAGAATGTTCGCATGCAAAAATATGGAGGATATGCTGCGGACCTCTCCGGCAGAGTTCTACGCGAATCCGGAGGCTCGAAGGAGATTCGTGGAGAAGATAACCACGGAGGGCTCGATCCAGGACATGGAGTTCCTGTTCCGCCGAAAGGACGGCTCGACCTTCTGGGGAACCATCTCCGCCCGGGCGGTGGGCGGGAACGGCAACTGGTACGAGTATCTGGACGGTACGATAATGGACGTAACGGCCCGCAAGGAGGCGGTCGGGCAGCTGGAGGAGAGCCTGGAGAGGCTGAACAAGACGATAGATAGCACGGTAAGCGCCATGAGCCTGATGGTGGACATGAAGGACCCCTACACCGCGGGCCATCAGAGGCAGGTGGCAGAGTTGGCGGCGGCTATCGCCGAGTCAATGGGACTGTCCGAGGACAGCATCAACTGCCTGAGTACCGCGGGACAGCTTCACGACATAGGCAAGATGTGCGTTCCGTCGGAAATACTGACCAAGCCGGGCCCCATAAACGACATGGAGTACACGCTGATCAGGAGCCATCCCCGGGCCGGATACGACATACTGAAGACCATAGATTTCCCCTGGCCGGTCGCCGAGGTGATACTCCAGCACCACGAAAGGTTGGACGGCTCGGGATATCCCTACGGTCTGGAAGAGGAGCAGATAATTCTGGAGAGCCGTATCCTGGCGGTGGCGGACGTGGTCGACGCCATGGCCTCCCATCGCCCTTACAGGCCGTCACTGGGAATAGGTCTGGCCCTGGAAGAGATAGAGTTCAACGCGAAAACCCTCTTCGACGAAGTTGTGGTAAAGACCTGCCTTAAACTGTTCAGAGAGCAGGGATACAAGCTTCGCAGCTATGGTCCGGAGGTGCAGAGCGACATCAGGACCGAGGTCAGAGAGGAATAGCAGACCCTCAGCGAGCGAAGACGGACAATCCCCGCGCCACCTCATCGGTATCCACCCAGGTATCGAAGCACGGACCCTCCGGCCATTCGTTGAGCTGGCCCCACGCCGGCACCGGATGGGCGTCCAGGATGCCCAGGCTTAGGTCCCGGGGACAGGCAACCGCTACCACCATGTCTGGACGGACGTCCCTCAGGATTCTCCTGGCGGCGGTTCCTCCCGTGGCTACCGCCATCTTCACTCCGAACCGGTCTCGCAGCTCCAGCAACTCACCGACCGGGCAGCGGCCGCATCTCTCGCAGGCATCGATGTCGAAGGTCAGCCTGTGCGTGCACACGTGGTTCTGAAGGCAATGGGGAATCAGCAGCAGTATCCCGTCGGCCCTGGACGACGGCCAGTGTTTTTCCATGAATACGTTGTTCATCTCCACGACCATTCTCTCCGGGTCGAACGGTCTTAAACGGAGGGGTCTCTCCAGTATCTTGAGGGCCCAGAAAGAGGTCCTCAGAAAGAAGAAGAACAGCGGGCGCCCCCCGTGACCGAGGGTACCTGCCGAGAGGAGGGCGGCTGCCACGGTCAGGGCGGCAAGTAACAGGCTCCCCAGAAGGCAGATCATCGTACCGTATCCGACTGCGGAAAGAAAAACGTACAGCAAGACGGCGAAGGGAAACGTGAAGACGAACACACCCAGCACGAAAAGCAGCCTGCTACGGCCGGCCACCGAATCTTTCCCCGTCCCGCGGCCTGTAGCCCCTTACGAAGTCCGCCACCGCGATGGCTTTCCTGGACTCCGGTTGGACCACCAGGGGTCTCAACCCGTTCCGGCCACAGGCGATTACTATCCCTTCCCCCACGAGCCTGACCGTCCCCGGCTTCCCGAAGTCTCCCTCCGCCACCTCGGCGCACACGACCTTCAGCATCCTTTTTCCGTACCGGGTTCTAGCTCCCGGTGAGGGCTGGAGGGCCCGTACCAGTCGCTCTATCCGGGCGGCCTCCTCGGTCCAGTCTATCCAGGTCTCGCTCTTTTCGATCTTCCGGGCGTAGGAGGGCTCACCCTCCTGCGGTGCCGGTTCGATGTCACCCTCGGCGTAACCCACTACGACCTCCACCACTTTCCGCCCGGCCAGCCGGGAGAGCTTTTCGGTAAGGGAGCCCGTGGTGTCCTCGGGGTTTACCGGATGCGAGAAGCTGGTCAGCACCGGACCGGTGTCCCAACCCTCGGTGTCGGTGAGCATGAAGCTTACCCCGGTCACGGTCTTTCCTTCCATAATGGCTCTGGCTACGGGAGCGGCACCCCTGTAGGCCGGCAGAAGCGACGGGTGGACGTTCACCACTCCAAGGGAAGCCATACCGATCAGGCTCTCCGGCATGTAGGCACCGTACGCGGCACAGACCATCAACCGGGGGGAGAGCCTTCGTAGACGATCCAGGATCGAGGCCTCGCCGGGCTTTCTGGGTTGGGCCAGGTCTATGCCCAGGCTCTTCGCCTCAATGGCGACCGGGGGATCGGTAGGCTCCAGCCCTCTTCCCGAAGGTTTTGAGGGCCGGCTGAGAACCAGCCGCAGATCGATATGGCTGGATGCATCGAGCTCTCTGAGGATCGGCAGCGCAAACTCGGACGTACCCAGGAAAACTGTTCGCATGGCCACGATCAGCCGACCTGGCCCAGCTTCTCCGCCTCGGCCCTGATCTCTCTGAGCTTCTTGCGCAGCATCCTTTTGATAATGGGACTGAGATGATCGATGAAAAGAACGCCCTCCAGATGGTCGAACTCGTGCTGGGCGGCTCTGGCGGCCAGCCCCCGGAGATCCACCGAGAACAGCTCGCCCCTCTCGTCGTACGCTTCCACGTGCGAGCATTCACGTCTTTTGACCCTCTCGAAAATGCCGGGGATGCTCAGGCAGCCTTCCTCCTCGTAAACCTCCCGTCCGGAGCTGCTCACCTCCGGGTTTATAAAGACCCCATGACCTTCGACCGGCAGCCTGTCCGCGTCCAGTAAGAATACCCTCAGAGAGGCGTTGGCCTGGGGGCCGGCCAGACCTATGCCCTCCCGCCGGTGGAGTATGTCCCGCATGGCCGGAAGGAACCTTTCGATCTCCCCGCGGTCCTCCCGGAGATCCAGGGGCTCGGTCTTTTTCCTCAGGACCGGAGACCCCAGTAGCTGAAGCTGGTACGGCACCGCCTACTCCTGACCCTCTTCCTCGGATACCTTGTTGAGGGTGTCGCGGTCTACCTCCACTTTTACCCCGTCGGCTATCCGGACGGTCATCTTTTTGCCCTTGTCGTTGGTTACGACCCCGTAGATACCGCCCGAAGAGACTACGCTGTCTCCCTTCTTGAGGTTGGACCTCATCTCCTTCAGCTTCTTCTGCTGCTTCTGTTGAGGCCTGATTATGAGGAAGTAGAAGATGGCCACCATCGCGACTATGGGGAGTATTCCCCCGATGCCTCCGGTGGGACATACCGGAGCCTGTCCCTCCTCGGTGGAGCCCTCCGCCTGAGCCGACTCGGTGGTCTGAGTGCCCTGGGGCCGCCCGGAGTCCTCCTGTGCTCCGGAGGTCGCAGCCAGCACCAATACGAGCGAAAACACTACTAATCTCATACGTACGTCCAATCATCCATCGATACCGATTACCTCTTCCAATGCCCGGGAATGGCCGCCCTCAGACCCGTCCAGCTGCCGGCAACCCCTATGAGGCTCCCCAGGATCATTACTCCCGTCACCATCTCTCCCGGCAGGAACTCGTGCGGGATGCTGGGCCGGAGGATGGCCGACGCTACGGCGGTGAAGACCAATCCGGCCGCAGAGCCGATGAACCCCATCAGGAAGCCTTCGACCAGGAAGGGAAGCTGAAGGTACCAACCCGGTGCACCGATTATACTCAATATCCGTACGGTAAGAACACGCCTGAACACGGCCATCCTTACCGTGTTGGCCACCAGCAGGGAGATGCTTACCACCAGAACCAGGCCCACGAAAAGGTCCAAACGCTTCAGTGCTCCCATGGTTCCGGAGAGCTCGGACAGATACCTTTCCCCGTAGACCACGTCTATGAAACCGTCCATTCCGGTGACGGTGCGTGCGATGCGCTCTACGTCCTCAGGCTCCCTGGAATCTTCGTTCAGGGATATCTGAAGCGACGCGGGTAGCTGGTAGCGGTCACCCAGCAGGTCCAGAAGATTCTCCTGACCGGGCAGCTCCGAGCGGAACGTGGCCTCCGCCTCGACCGGAGACACGTAGTACACCGACCTCACTCCCTCTATGCGGGTGATGGTATCAGCCGTCCGCCGGGCGGTGGCCTCGTCGACGTCCTCCCCCAGAAAGGCCTCTATGCCGATGGCCTCCCTCTCCCGTTGGAGCATCCGTCCCAGGTTATGGGTAACCACCAGAAAGACGTCGAAGACCACGAACGACAGCGCCGTCATCAGAAGCGCTGCCAAAAGGGACCACATCTTTCCCCTGAGGTTAAGCTTGATCTCCCGCATTAGCATCGGCAAAAGGCTCATCCTCTACTCCAGCAGCGACCAGGATGTGGGCTCTACCATCCGGCCCCGGTCCAGGAAGATGAACCTGGCGGTGCCTTCCGGAAGCTGACGGGGATCGTGGGTGGCCATTACCACCGACGTACCGGATTTGTTTATGGAGAGCAGCAGGTCGATGACGAACCTGGAGACCTCTGGATCCAGGTTGCCTGTGGGCTCGTCGGCGAGGAGTATTCGAGGATGGGCCACCATGGCCCTGGCTATGGCGATTCTTTGCTGCTCGCCACCGGACAGCTCGTGCGGAAACGATGCCCTTCTGTGGCTGAGACCCATCTCGGCCAAGAGGGAGAATACCCTCTTCCTCACCGCCTTGCCGGCCGTCCCGGAAACCTGAAGGGGAAGAGCTACGTTTTCGTATACCGTCCGGTCCGGAAGCAGGCGGAAATCCTGAAAAACTATACCCAGCTTCTTTCTCAGACTGGGCAGCTCTTTCCGGGTTATCCTGTCCGAGCTGAAGCCGGCCACCTCCACCAAACCGGTCGTGGGCCGATGGTCCATCCATATCAGCCTAAGGAGGGTGGTCTTGCCCGCCCCGCTGGCCCCGGTGACCACCAGGAACTCCCCGTCGTCCATGGTGAAGCTTACCTGCTCCAGGGCCGGCCAATCCTGGTAGTAGTGGTCGACCTCATGGAACCTTACCAGCAAGGGTCTTCCTCCGGTAGCATCGTGTACAGGTCTTTTCTACGCTTGCGGGAGACCTGCCTGGTCGAAGGTATCTCCTCCACCCTGGCCCGTACGGTTCTCCCCCCGGGCATGCGAACCTCCAGAACGTCTCCGACCGAGACGTCGGCGGCCGGTTTGGCCGTTTTGCCGTTGATGCTGACTCTGCCCGCCTTGCAGGCCTTTCCCGCCCGGCTTCTGGTTTTCACTATTCCCGAGAGCTTCAGGAAGAGGTCAATCCTCATTCGAGTATAGAACCACCGGTATCTCTTGCTTCAGCGAATCCACGACGTCTCTGTACTCCAGCTCGTAGGCCACCGACCGGGCTAGGTTCCGGAGGTAGGAATCGGCGTACCTTCCCCAGTCGATCTCGCCCTCGTCTTCCAGGACCTGGAACAGGGCCACGGCAAGCCCGTCGGAGATGACTACCGGCTCGGAGACCCCGCCGGGAGGAAGGTCTCTGATCTCTCCGGCCGCCTCCGGCATCCATGCCCTAACCAGAACGGTTCCCAGATCACCGCCGGAGTCGGAGGTGAACCGATCCATGCTGTAGAGCCTCGCCGCTTCGGCGAAGCCGAGACCGGAACGTATCGTTTGCCGAATGGAGTCGGCTCTTTCCACGGTTCTACGAACGTCGTCCCGATCCATCTCCAAACGGAGCAGCAGATGCCTGGCCCTCACCTGCTCGCCCTGGCCAAGCGTTCCGGTCGAGGGAAGGGGCTCCTCACCCGTCATGCTGGTGGCCCCGGTGCTGTCGATGCTCCTTCTGTCGAGGAGCTCGATCAGATGAACGCCGTAATGCGTTATCACCGGGCCACTGATCTCACCCACCTCCAGGGTACATACGGCGGCCTCGAACATGGGGGTCATCTCTCCGGCACCGAAGTACCCCAGGTCCCCGCCTCTCTCGGCGGACCTGTCGTCGGACATCGTCCTGGCGCAATCCTGGAACGAGAAGTCTCCGGACAGGATCTTTCTTCTGAGGTCCAGCAGGGTATCGGCCTGGGCGGCGAAGCTCTCCGAATCGGGTAGGACCGGCAGGTAAATCCATCTCAGGTGTCTGGGCATCGCTATGCTCTCCACCACCGCCCTGTGGCTGTCGAGGTAACCGGCAGTGTTGGAGGGAATGGTGCCGAACGCCGCGCTGACCCGTCGCCCCATAATGGCCGATATAGCAACCTGATCGGACATCAGCTGCCTTGCTCGCTCCGTGTAGCCTTCCAAAGTGATTCCATATTCATGCAGAGTTCGCACCAACGCTTCCTCGCTTTCGAACTCCGCCCTGATACTATCCAACCTCTCCTCGGCCATTTCCGCGCTCTCCGCTTCGGAGGGATACAATCCGCTCTCCCTGGCGGCTTCTACTATGAGTAATCGGCTCACCAGCTCGTCCAGAGCCCCCAGGTACTCCTCGCTTTCGGGATCAACGTCCCCCGCCCCCGTAGCTGTCAGCCCCCCGGCTCTCAGCTCGCTGACCACCTCGCTGTGCAACACCGGTCTGTCTCCGACCACGGCGACTATTCTGTCCACGGTGGTGAATCCGGATAGAACCGCCATCAGTATCAGCAGGTACACGACCCTACCTCCAGCCCTCTGCGTACTCCACCGGAAAGGACCGGCGGGCGGCGGCCAGAAGGCTGTCCAGTTTCTCCTTTTGCCTGGACTTTAGCACGGGCCCCGCCAGGCTGTTCAAGACCCGGTTGGTGTCGGTGAGGGGGCGGGTCTCGGTGGTCAGAAAGATGTGATATCCCTGGTCGGACCCGTACACCTCACTCAGCCCTTCCAGGTGGGCCAGCTCCTCGGGAAATCCCCTGAGGCTGAGCTCGGCCCCGACCAGAAAGCCCATGTCGCCACCTATGCCCGCCTTCTGGCCCAGCGAGATCCTCTCCGCTGCGAGCTGGAAGCTCTCGCCCCAGGAAATTCTGGTGCGGATGGATTCCGCGGTGGCGCTGTCGGCCACCAGAATATGGAAGTAATGTCTTTCCACCATGAACTCCAGGCTGTCCGTGGACATCAGGGTCAGAAGCTCCGCCTCCGTGGGGGGACTTACATCTCCCAACGCCTCCTCCAGTAGAATGTCACGGAGATAGGTCTGTACGGCCCTATGCTGGATGAAACTGGCCACCCCCGGATTCCCCAGATCCCTCTCCCTGCACAGCTGGGCCAGAAGCTCGTCGCGAACCCAAAGCTCCACCAGAGTGGAGTCCAGGTGAGCCAGACTCACCTGCTCCCCCAACAGCTCGCTGTCCCCCACCCTGACCACCACCTCCCGCGAAGGACGGTCGGAGACCAGGGGGGTGTCCACTCTCCCCGGAGCGCCGGTCAGGGATGGATACGCTACCAGGAAAACGCCCAGCGGCGCCAGGACCGCTGCGGCTATCGCCAACCAGATCAGCAGCCTGTCCGAGTCCACTCTAGATATGCTCGAGCAGCCTTTCCGGGTAAATGTTCACCGTATGGCCCTCTTCCAGTTCCTCCAGATGCTCCAGCATGGCCTGCTGCTGCTTCTCCTGGGTTAGCTGGAGAGTCACCAGTTCCTGCAGCTCACGTTCCGTGTAGGACTCTTCCAGCGGCCTGGTGTCCAGGACCTCCACCACGTGGTAACCCATGGGGGTCTCTACGACGTCGCTTCGCTCGCCGGCCTGAAGCCCGAACACTTCCTCCTCGAAGGAAACCGCGGCGTCCCCCCTCTTGAGCCATCCGAGATCGCCCCCGTCCTCCGAGCTGGGACACAGGGAGTACTGGGCGGCCAGTTCCTCGAAGCTGGCCCCCGCGGTCAACCTGGCCAAGATGGAGTTCGCCAGATTGGGGTCGTCCACCAGGATGTGCCTGGCCTTCACTTCTTTACCGTAGCTTTCCTCCCATGCGGAGATGTAGTTTTCCACCTCCAGCCTGGAAACCTGCATGTCCTCCATGAATCTGGCCAGGTAAGCTTCGAGGAGTATCTGTCTTTCGGCCTGCTCCAGAGCCTCCTGCACCACCGGGTCGTCGAGCATCCCAATGTTTCTGGCCTCTCTTACTATCAGCTCCTCACGCACCCAGCTCTGAAGGAGCTCGTAGGCTTCCAGATCGGTGGTTACGCCCAGCAGGTCGGCGTTGGCCGCCCCGCCTATCATGGCCACCAGATCCTCCCAGGTCAGGGCAGCGTCGTCGACCGAGGCCAGAACATCGGCCCGGACGGGAGAAACGATCGTCAGAACGGCTGCAATGGTCAGCATCGTGAGGATGCGCATGTATCCTCCAATCGAAAAAAGGTTCACTAGTAGGTCGCCTTCCAGGGATCGACGGCTCTTACCGCAGAGCTGTCTATCTTTACGCCGTAGGCATCGATCAGTTCCTGGATGTAGTCCTCCAGCTCGCGCTGCTTTGCGAATTCGACGTAGTCATGCTCCAAAAGGGGCCAAATCCCCTCTGGCTCGGGTATTACCGCCGGATCGATATTCACCACGGAGAAGAAAGCCGCCAGCTGGCTGTCCGGCAACACGACCGGTCCGTTGACCTCGTTTTGCTCCGCAGAGAAGATCCGGTCGGCCATATCGCCGAAGGCCGATCTGGGCTGAAGGGGAGTTGGTTGCAGCGTCCCGGCGGAATCCAATACGGTCTGACCTCCGGAAATCTCCTCCAGGGCTTCTACCTGACCCAATTGGTCCAGCTGATCGACAGGGAGGTACACCAGCTTTACGGATCGTCTCTCAGGCATCGCGTATTGCTCGGCGTGCTCGGAGTAGAACCGGGCTATATGGGAGCTGTCGTAGGAAATGACTGGAGCGATCACCTTCTGCCTCAACAGGTTCTCCACCTTCGACATGTCAACGAGGTTGTCCGGCACGGTGATGCCCTCCTCCCTCGCAATATCCGCCTGCCACCTGGTTACGGCCACCTTGGCAGCGTAGCGCCAGATATCGTTTTCCTTCCGAAAGGTGTTTGCAGGGGGAGGTAGGTAGGGGTTGAGCTCCTCGGGAATGCCTTCGAAAAAATTCCTGGGCGTCAGTCGCCGCAGCAACCGAGCCAGTTCGACCGCCGTTACCCCTCCTCCGGAGTACCGGACCAGAGTGTCACTGAGGGAAAAATCGTAGGAATCGGAGGGAGCGAGGCAGCCCCTGCTGCTGCCCACGTGGGCCGAGAACTCCTCTATCCGCTCGCTGAGGGGCTCGATCTCGGCGCCCCTCTGTAGCCTCCGCATGCAGAGCATGCCCACCAACTGGGGATCGATCTGGATCGAATCCTCGGTGGGAGTGGTAACGTAGTCGCCGACCGCCCACTCTCCGAACAAGGGGACCACGACCGGCCCCTCTCCGTCGTAGTCGGAAAACGCCCGCCTGAGGTCGGAAGGCATCAAAAGCTCGGAGCCGTCGAAAGCGGTGAAGCTCGAACCTCCATCCGACCAGGGAGCCAGAGCCATCTGCTGCTCTGGTGGTGGGAACGGCCCTTCCCGTCGCCATCGCTCTGCCAGGGCCTCGGCGTCGGAGCTGTCGTCCATGAGAACCAGGCTCAGCTCGAACTTGCTGTCGTACATGGAGCGGATCTCCCGGTCTTCCAGAAGAAGATCCTTTTGTTGCGGCAGTCCGACCCGCACCCGTTCCCGGGCCAGATACGCGGTGGCGTAGAGATCCCGCCACCACTCGAGCTCCGATACGACGGAGTCCGCCGCCGCCAGGCTCAACAGCCTCTTACGGACCATCCTGTCTACGAGCTCCAGCTTTCCTCCGGGATCCAGGACGCTCACCTGCTCGCTGGGGCTGAGGTTCTCGAAGGCCTCCTGGAAATCCTCCTCAGTGATGATCGTGTCGCCCACCACCGCCAGCTGGCTGCGATCCTCCCCGCAGGAGGTCAACAGAACCATCAGCGCAAACGGTACGAGCTTGGGGCATATTTTCATAGAAGCCATTCTCTTTCTCCTCGAAGTACCATATGCAGTTTGCGTTTATAGCCAACTAGCGGAGGATACGCAATACATCGCAGACCCTTTCGAACACCTCGTCTCCGTCCGCATCGGGCAGCCGCACCAGTAAAACTTTCCTCCCGGTCTTCTCCGACAACAGCCTGTCCCCATCCGATAATACTTTCCGCAGCATTCGTTTCCGACCGTATTTGGGAGGGAATACTATTCTGGCCTCCCTATCGTCACCGGTCACCTCCTCCACTCCCGCGGAGCCGGCGAGCAGATGGATCCGGGCCCGCAGCGACGTACCGATAACCGGATCGGGAAGCACCCCGAACCTGTCCCTGACCTCTCTCAGCCAGTCATCTACGTCCTCCTCGTCGGAAGCCCTCCATACGTTTCTGTACAGCCTAACCCGGTCCACGAGGTCGGGTACGTAGTCCACCGGGATGTAGGCGCCTCCCCGCAGCTCCACCCTGACGCCGGTTCTGGCCGCGGGCTCGGCTCCCCGCAAACACTGAACCTCCTCGCCGATCAAATGTACGAACATCGAGTAACCGATCGACTCCATGTGGCCGTGCTGGGAGGCTCCCAGAAGCTCGCCCGCACCTCTTATCTCCAAATCCCGCATCGCTATGTGCCAGCCGGAACCCAGGTCCACGTACCTCTTTATGGTCTCCATCCTGCCCTTGGCGGCGGGCTTAAGCTGTTCCAGCCTGCCCGGATGAATCAGGTAGCAGTATGCACGACGATGGCTCCGCCCCACCCGGCCCCTGAGCTGGTAGAGGTCCGCCAGCCCGAACATGTGCGCCTGGTCTATGAAGATGGTGTTGACCCGGGGCAGATCCAGCCCCGACTCTATGATGGACGTGCAGAGAAGAACGTCGAACCCTCCCTGGATGAAGCGGTGCATAACCCCCTCCAGACGGGAGGAAGGCATCCTTCCATGGGCCACGTCTATCTCCACGTCCGGAAGAAATCCCTGTAGCCTTCTTCTTGCCTTCTCTATGGACCTGATCCTGTTGTGGACGAAGAATACCTGCCCCTCCCTCTCCAGCTCCCTCCTTATCGCCCGGGCTATTATGCCCTCGTTGAAGTTGATCAGCTCGGTCTGTACAGGGTATCTGTCCCGGGGAGGGCTGGCGATTATGGATATGTTCCTGAAGCCGGACAGAGCCATGTGAAGAGTCCTGGGAATGGGGGTGGCCGTAAGCGACAGAGTGTCCACGGTGGTTCTCAGCTCCCTCAGGTACTCCTTCTGTTTTACGCCGAAGCGATGCTCCTCATCCACGATGAGCAACCCCAGGTCGTCGAAGCGTACGTCCCTCTGTAAAAGCCGGTGGGTGCCTATTACGATGTCCACGTCTCCCTCCGCCAGCTCGCTCAGTATCTTCCTCTGCTCTGCGGGCGTCTGGAAGCGGCTGAGCAGCCGGGTCCTGCCGGGCAGCTCGGCCAACCTGTCCCTGAAGGTGTTGTAGTGTTGCTCGGCCAGTACGGTGGTGGGAACCAGCACGGCGACCTGACGACCGGCCTCCACCACTCTGAAGGAGGCCCGTACCGCGACCTCCGTCTTGCCGTATCCGACGTCTCCGCAGACCAGCCTGTCCATGGGGCGGTCCTCCAGGAGATCACTCTTGACACTCTGAATCGTCTTGGCCTGATCGGCGGTCTCCTCGTACGGAAAGCTCTGCTCCAGCGATTCCATCCTGGGCCCGGGAGGTGGCAGTGACGGCCTTCGGTTGGCCTTCCGCTCCGCGTATATGGCCGCCAGTTTCCCCGCGATGTCCCTCGCCCGTTTCCGGGCGCTCCTGACCCTCCTTCCCCAGAAGCCCGTACCGATCCTGTCCGGCTTGGGCTCGTGCTCTCCGGGAGCCATGTATTTCTGGACGTCACTGATCCTGCTCATGGGCACCAGGAGCCTGTCGGTATCGGCATACTCTATGGCCAGGCAATCCATCTCCCGGCCTCCGGTGCGGACCCTCTCCAATCCCTGGAACACGCCTATTCCATGATCCACGTGGACCACGTACTGCCCGGGCACCAGATCATCGTAGCTGGTGACGACCTCTCCGCCCTTGAATCTTCTTACCCTTTCCGGGCGCCTTCGACCCGAAAGCAGCTTCCTCTCGACCAGTACGGCGATCCGCCGCTCGGGCATCCTGAAGCCATCGGAGAGCGACAGAACGGAAACGTCGACCTCCAGATCGGAGGGAAGCAAATCGGTGAAGGCCCTCTTTTCAGCGATGGAATCGCAGCACACCGATAGCGTGTAGCCTTCCTCCAGCCACCTTCCGAACTGCCTGGCCATCTCCTCCCTGTGACCTACGAAGCTCTCCTGGGGAAGGGTCCTGTAGTAGACGTCCGCGTCCTCTCGGGGGATCATCTCCAGGTTGAGGGTTCTGTCCGCCGAGAACGTAAGAGACCTCACCTCCTCTCCGGTCACGAACAGATCGTGGAAGCCGAAGGGCAACCGGTCGGCGGGAAACGAATCCCGCTGGTAGGAGATGGCCTCCGAGGCCCTGGCTAAAATCTCTCCGGGCTCCAGGAGCACCAGAGTGCCTATGGAGGGCAGATAGTCGAAGACGGTTCCCAGGTTGTCGTAGAAAAGCGGCAGGTAGTGTTCGATTCCGGGAAACCCGGTCGCCGTCCACAGTTTCCCGGCCAGGGGGTGGGTCTGGTCCAGATCCTCCACCGCCCTGTTCCAGTGGTCCGGTGAGAGGAAGGCCTCCCGGGCGGGAAGTACCGTAAAC
Organism: Candidatus Fermentibacterota bacterium; assembly: GCA_014728175.1. Lineage (GTDB taxonomy): Bacteria > Fermentibacterota > Fermentibacteria > Fermentibacterales > JCC-6 > WJMA01. The sequence goes on along the minus strand of WJMA01000017.1, from coordinate 1,074 downwards.
TCCTCCACCTCCCTTATGCTGCGCTGGGAATGCTGGTCAAAGAGCCGTATCGACTCGATGGTTTCACCGGAAAGCTCCAGCCTTACCGGGTTCTCCATTCCGAAGGATCCCACGTCCACTATACCCCCCCTGCGGGACCATCTGCCCTGCTCGTATACCGCGCTCTCCCTCTCGAATCCCGTGGAGACCAGCCACCGCTCCATGCGATCCATGCTCAGGGTATCTCCCCTGGCCAAGACCAGGGTACGGTGCTCTTCGGGGGGAGGAATCCTCTTGACCAGAGCGGAAGCCGGCACCACGACCACGGAGCCCGGATCGCCGGAACGCAGCGCGGTAAGACATTCCACCCGGTCGGACACCACTCCCTGGTGCGCGGGCTCGCCCTCCCACGGAAGCGTCTCGTAGGGGGGAAAGTACAGGACGTCTCCCAGCAGCGCCCTGAGGTCATCCCGTACGTTCTCCGCCGTGGTGGTTCGCCCAACCAGAAGAATGGTCGGCCCGGCCAGCCTGTGCGCCGAGGCTACGGCCAGAGAAACGGAGGAGCCTCCCAGTCCTCCCACCGTGGTGCGTCTCTGCCCGGAGAGGTGATCTAGCATCTCGGAGAACACCTCGTCCCAGAAGCGTTCGTCGCGAAGCCAATCGAGGCCCGTTTCGGGCATGGTAGCTCTTCCTTCCATGGACATTGGATCGAAGCCCCGGGGGATCAGGCCTCGGAGTCGACTGCAGGTTTGGGCAGCCTGCCGCCGGCCATCTCCTCCCAGATTCTCTCCAGGGCCGGTACCTGCCTTCGAAAGCGTTCCAGCTCCGTGCCTTCCAGAGGATCGGCGGGTGGCATTATCTCCGTAGACGGGTTTACGTAGGAGCCGCTTTTCTTCATGCCAAAATGAACGTGGGGACCGGTGGAGAGCCCAGTGTTTCCCACGTATCCTATCACTTCTCCCTGTCTTACGTACGTGCCTACGGTTTTCCCGTCGGCGTAGGAGGACAGGTGCCCGTACTCGGTCTCGTAGCCGTTGGAGTGTCTTATTCTAACGTAATTCCCGAAGCCGCCGTTCCAGCCCCTCCTGGTTATTC
>WJMA01000016.1 GCA_014728175.1 Candidatus Fermentibacterota bacterium | reverse complement strand
TGCTCCTGGTACCTTACCGCCAGCTCCACCGGGTCTCCCATATCCTTCAGTTGCTGAAATTTCACGCCCTTGACCGTACGACCGTCCTGGACGTCCAGGCAGGGGATTATTCGTTTGCACAGCATAGCAGCCACTCCTTCAGAAGCTCCAGACCGAACTCGCCGCTCTTCTCGGGGTGGAACTGGTACCCGGTCGCGCTTCGCCTGGCCGCTGCCGCACAGAAAGCTCCGTAGTAGTCGGCGGTGTATGTGCAGTCTTCATCGCTTTCCGGCACGGCATGGTAGGAGTTGACGAAGTAAGCGTATCCGCCCCCGCCTCTTCCTCTGGCCGGCTCCACACGGTTCCAGCCCACCTGGGGCACCTTTCCCCGGGCGAACCTGACCACCCTGCCGGGTATCAGGCCCAGGCCGGGGGTTGCCCCGGCCTCCTCGCTTCGATCGAAGAGTATCTGCATTCCCACGCAGATCCCCAGAACGGGCGTGCCCGCAGCGGCCTCCCCGCGGAGCCACTCCACAAGGTCTCTGCTGCGCAGCTCGGCCATGACCCCTCCGAAGGAGCCCACCCCGGGGATGATGAGCGGAACGCCCGATTCGGGCCGCTCGGATATCCGGTAGGCCGCGCCCAGCCTTTCCAGGCACCTGGTGAGGGAGCCCGTGTTGCCCCCGCAGGGGACTATCTCAATCATCCAGGGCTCCCTTGCTGCTGGGCACCGCACCCTCCGCGGTGAGCGCGGTTGCCTGCCTCAAAGCCTTGCCCAGAGACTTGAAGATAGCCTCCAGGGAGTGGTGGTCGTCCCCTCCCTGCAGCAGCCGGACGTGGATGGTGGCCCGCAGCGATCTGGAAAGCCCTTGGAAGAAGTGCTCGAACACCCGGGGATCGACGCTTTCGGGAAGATTGCCGGCCAGGTCGACGTCCCACACCAGTCCGGGCCGGCCGGAGAGGTCCAGGGCCACCCGGGCCAGGCTCTCGTCCATGGGAAAAAGCGACCAGCCGGAGCGCTCGATACCCTCGCTTCCGCCCAGGGCCCGCCGAACAGCTTTGCCCAGCACTATGCCGCAGTCCTCCACCAGATGGTGGGGATCCACCTCGGTGTCGCCGGATCCACGGAAGGAAAGACCGAACCTGCCGTGTACCGCGAAAGCCTCCAGCATGTGGCCGAGGAAGGGCAGGCCCTCTACGTCCACCCGGGGAGTGCCGGGGCCGCCCAGGGATATTGTGGTTTCCAGCTCGGTCTCCCGGGTCTTCCTGTTATAACTTCCCGATCTTCCCCGATCGATGCCGGCCATGGACCGGGATGCCCGGGCCCGGGGAGGCTCCCCGCCCTCCAGGAAAGCCTCGATGCATTCGACCAGGAAGTCGTTCTGGCTGCTTGTTCCCACCGTTATTCTGACCATTCCCCGGGTAGCCTCGTTGTAGGAGCGATCACGGATCAGTATCCCCGACCGCCGGCAGAACTCGCAGAGCTTCCCCGCCCGCTCCCCGAGGTCCACCAGGACGAAGTTGGCCCGGCCTTCGAACACCCGCAGACCCCGCTGCCTCAGGGATTCGGCGAGCCGGCCTCTTCTCTCGGCGGTCTCCCTCGCTCTACCGAGCACCTCCCCTCTCTGCGGAAGAAGCGACAGCAGGGCGGACACGGCCGCCGAGTTAACGCTGTAGGGAAGTCTTACTTTTCTCATCTGGGCCAGTAGCTCCGGGGGGCCGGCGGCCGCTCCCAGCCGCAGCCCGGCCAGGCCCCAGGCCTTGGAGAAGGTCCGCAGGACGATCAGGTTCTCCAGCCGGCGGGTGAGTGGTAGAACCGTCTTCCCGGTGTACTCGGAGTAGGCCTCGTCTATCACGAACAGCGTACCGGGTAACTTTTCGCACCAGCCCTCTATCCATCCCGGAGGAAGCACGGCCCCGGTCGGGTTGTCCGGAGAGGCCAGAACGACTACGTCCGGCTCGTCCTCGAGCGCCTTCTCCAGACCCTGGGTGTCGAACCGAAGCTCCTCGGTTACCCGAACCTTGACCAGGCCGGCGCCGGCAACCTCCAGACAGTGAGGTATGAGCGCGAAAGTGGGGTCGGACACCAGGGCGGAAGTCGCCCCCGGCTCCACGAAGCAGAAGGCGGTGACGAACAGGCCCTCGCCGCTTCCGTTGAGAAGCATGAGGTTCTCCCTGGGAAGCTCCCAGGCCTCCGCGAGCCTTCGAAGCAGCGAATCGTACTCGGGATAGACCGATGGGTCGGCCGTGGTGGGAATAGCTACGGATAGGGGATCGGCGCACTCGTTGAAGTCCAGCCGAAGCATCCCCCGTCTTCCCTCCACCGGAGGAACGTACTCCACCGCTTGCCGCACCGTCTCTCTCGTCTTGAACATTCCCAGCCTCCCTACACCACTATCTTTTCGGCCCTGTACTCCAGTATGTCCGTGGCCCCCATCTTCCTCAGCTTAGGCACCAGTCCGGTCACGTCCCCGCGGGCAAGGGCCACCTTTACCGCGTAGCCGTCCTCCCCGTGCAGGGGCGAGACAGTGGGAGAGCGCATGCAGGGGAGTGCCGCCACCACATCCTCCAGCCGCTGCGGCGGGACGTTCATCTCCAGAATGCTCCTGCGGTCGGCCTCCAGGGTGCTGCGGATAAGCATGGCCATCTGCTCCATCTTGGCTCTTTTCCAATCGTCGCGCTCGTAAGCCTCCTCGTTGCAGATGAACCTGGTCGTGGAAGTCATTATCTCGTCCACCACCCTCAGCCTGTTCACCGATAGGGTGGTGCCGGTGGACGTGTTCTCGACTATCATGTCCGCATCGTCGGGGGGGAGGGCCTCGGTGGCGCCGTAGGCCTGCACGAAGATGGCGTCCAATCCTTTGCTGTCTATGTAGTTCTGGGTGATTCTCCTGTACTCGGATGCCACCACCAGCCTCCCGTTGGAGGCGGGCCCGCTCTCGGGCACCGCGGATACTATCCTCACCGGATCGTAGCCCAGGTCCAGAAGCTCTCGGACCTTGGATCGCTGCTCCACGATCCAGTCGTAGCCGGTGAAGCCGCAGTCATGCCGCCCCAGCTCGACAAGTGGAGGGATGTTCTGCGGCTTGAGCATCTTGACCTCCAGGTCGGGATCGCTGCAGACCGGTTTGTACTCCCTGGATCCGAACCGCAGCTCCATGCCGGTGCGGGCCAGAACCCGGAGCACCTTCTTCTCTATTCTGCCCTTGGGTACTAAAACTCTTAGCTTCTTGTCCGTGGCCATAGCTTCCTCCCTGTCGATAAGAAAAAACCCGCCGGGAAGCGGGTTGCCTGAAAAAATCGTTGTCTTCTCGACTCAGAGGGTATGACCCGCCCCCGCACTTGGATGTACATGGCGGTGATGGTGCCACAAGACGGGCCGTGCCATGCCAGTGCGGGGCATTTTTCTTCCTTTCTGGAAAAGGAATCCATTGCCAAGATCGGCCGCAAGTTAGCTCTTCGGGCCAATCCTGTCAAGTCCGGGGCGTTTGTACCGGACGCCCGGCGGGTCTATAGTTCAACCGTCAAAGGCAACAATCTCAAGTAGGCCGGCGGAGGTTGGTATGACCAGAGAGCTGAAGTGCCCCTCGTGCGGGGCGGACCTTAAGTTCAAGGAAGGCCAGAAAACCGTGGTCTGCAAGTACTGCGAAAGCACGGTGATAGTTCCCGACGAGCTACGGAAGCAAACCGGTTCCACCGGTACGGCTGGCCACACCGTCAGTACCGGGCGAACGAGTCAATCCGGGGCCAAGCGCAGGGTGATGATTAGCGTGATCACCGCCGCGGTGATCGTTCTGATTACCACCGGAGTGCTGGTATTCAACCTCTCCCGGGTGCATCAGGCGAGAGATGCAGCCACGCAGGCAGTGTCGGCGGCGCAAAGGCAGGCCGGGTCGGCCTCCGGTTCGACCGGCTCGCAGCAGGGCGAAGGAGTACAGGTCCTGCAGGAGTTCGGCGGAGAGGGGACCGGCAGAGGAAGGTTCGTCGACGCCGGGGCCGTAGCCGTGGACGGGCTGGGAAGGATCTACGTGTCCGACGACGACAACGGGCGCATCCAGCTCTTCGACTCGGATGGAAGCTACGTTACCCAGTGGACCGTCCAGGGCGAGAGAGGCGATTCGCACGCCCGGTCGATGTCCGGAACGCCCGACGGCAGGCTGGTGGTATCCTACGACAGTGAGCTCTACATGCATGACGGCCGGAGCGGCGAGGTGCTCATGCAACTGGATCATCCCGACGGCTGGGGCTTCGACGACGTCGACGTGGGAGACGATGGTACGATTGCCGCCTCCTGGTACAAGAACCGCGACGACCTGGTCCTGTTCGATTCCGACGGTACCCTCAGGACTGTCGTTCCCGAAGCGATAAGCGGACGGACCGGGGATTCCGAGCTCAACATGAGGGTTGCGGTGGACGGCCTGGGAAACGTCTACGTGCTGGGAACCTTTACCGAAACCGTGTTCAAGTATTCGCCCCAGGGTGAGTTCCTCAACAGGTTCGGAAGCGGGGGAGACGAGAGGGGGCAATTCCAGGCGGCCTCCGACGTGGCCGTCGATGCCAGCGGCATGGTGTTCGTAAAGGATTTCGGTGGGCTGAAGGTATTCGATGCCGAAGGGCGGTTCCTGGGTAATGTCGAGATTAGTTACCCGGTGTTTTCCATGGCCTTCGACGGCGACCAACTGCTGTTGGTTACCTCCGAGCAGATGGTGCGGAAGCTGCAGCTTCCCCCGCCGCGCTAGTACGGGTTCTTCGCCTGGTACGAAAGCATCCTCAAGAATCCGCTAACCGAAAGGAGTCGGTCGTTGTCCAACCTGCCGGGCGAGTTCGAATCCCTTCTGACCGAATGTGGAGCCGATCTGGTCTCCTTCGCCGATTTGAGCGGATTGGTCCCGTCCGTCCGCTCCGGTCTCCCCCGCGCGGTCTCCATGGCCGTGGCCCTGGATCCCGGGGTTGTGGGCAAGATAACCGAGGGCCCGACGCTGGAATACATGGAGGAGTACAAGGCCGTAAACGAACTGCTGGGAGAACTCTCGCGCAAGGCCGCCGAATATCTGACGGCCAACGGATTCAAAGCCCTGCCCTACGCGGCGACCGACGAGGGAGTGGATAGCCGGACCCATTCCACCGAGCTTCCCCACAAGACGGTGGCCACCCTGGCGGGCCTGGGCTGGATAGGCAAGTGCGCCCTTCTGGTCACCGAGAGGTACGGCTCCGCCGTCAGAATAGGTAAGGTACTGACGGATGCCACGTTGCCCGTAGCCAAACCCGTGGTCGAGTCCCGGTGCGAGGATTGTACCGTGTGCGTGGACGCATGTCCGGGCGGCGCTGCGAATGGCCGGAACTGGGAAGCCGGCCTGGAGCGGAACCGATTCTTCGATGCTCACGCCTGTCGGAGGGCCGCGCGGGCCAAGGCAAAAGAGAGAATCGGGATACTCTACGCCATCTGCGGCATGTGTATAGCCGCCTGTCCCTGGACCAGGCGCTACATCGATGAAGCGGGCCGATCCTCCTGAGTCCGATCCCTTGAACCCTGCAGCCAAATGTGCTATTTACCAAAAGTAAAGGACTTAAAAAGGTTTAAAAGGTTAGGAACGTCCCTTGAGCGGTCACGTGTTTCTCAGCCATTCCTCGCACGACACCGGCACGGTGGAGAAGATCCTGGAGTACCTGGAGTCCCGGGGGGTGAGGTGCTGGATAGCGCCCCGGGACATACCGCCGGGCTCGGACTGGGCCGAGTCCATTATGAACGCTCTGGCCGGCTCTGAGACAATGATCATGGTGCTGTCCTCCAGCTCCAACCAATCCGCTCAGGTACGCAGGGAGGTGGAGCATGCCGTCAACGCCGGGGTGTCCATCATCCCGGTGATCGTGGACGGTACGGAGCCCTCGGTGGCCCTACGGTACTACATAAGCGCTCACCAGTGGGTCGATGCCTCCGGCGGTCTGGACGAGGGGTTTCTTCGGAGGCTCGCGGACAGCCTGCTGGAAGAGCAGTCAGAAGCCGAGACGGCCGCTCCGGAGAAGGGCGGGGTGACGTGCGATAAGCGCGGCTTCTCCAATCCTTCCGGAGCCAAGCACTGCGTCGAGTGCGGCGGCCGGATCGGGCCCCCCGTCGAGAAATCCAAGAAAAGCAAGCGTACGATACGCATAGTGTCGATCGTGATCGCCGTTCTGGTACTGGCCTTCGTGGTAAGAGCGGTGGTGCGGGGAGCGGGAAGGAAGAAACTCTACTCCCGGGCGATGACTGCGCTGCAGGAGGACAGATGGCAGGACGCCCACCGGGCCTTCGAACGTCTGGGCTCGTATCGGGATTCACCAACTAGGGCTTACCAGGCCCTGCTGGGCGGTATCCAGAGCCTGCACCAGAGGGCGGCGGTATTGGAGGCGGAGCAATCCGGAAACGCCGACCAGGAGTGGGACCATCTGTCCAAGGCTTGCGGTACTTTCCTGGAGGAGTACCCCGACTCCACCGCGTCTCAGGATGTGCGGCTGTACCTGGCCGACGCTTTGTTCGCCCTACAGGATTATACCGAGGCCGGAGAGGCCTACCTGGAACTGGCCGAGGAAGACACGGATACGCATCGAGTGATGCGGACCGCGGTTCGTTCATGCGAGAGCTTCATCGCCGCATACCAGACGGGAGGATCTACGGACACCTCGGCCATACTGCAGCGTCAGCTCAGGGCGGTAAGCCTTCTTGCCGACCTCGAGCCACCTCCCAGGCAGCTGGTTCCCTTAGTGGGCCGGGTAGCTTCCAACCACTTCCAGGCGGGCATGTATCGTACTTCCGCCGACCTGTGGCGAAGGATCTTTCTGCATTCCCCCAGCGACCCGGCCCGTCTGGAAGCCGCCTCCCGGCTTTCTGAATGCTATTTGCTCATGGGAGACACCACCGAGGCCGAGCGCTGGAAGCTCCTGGCCACCGGAGAGCTGCCTCCGCAGTCGCCGGAAGGCCCCGTCCAGATGGCCGACAGCCTTCTTCCGGCGGAGGACTCCTCAGTGGTGGTTGAACAACCGCCTCCCACTCCCCGGGTACCGCCCCAGGCCGGCCCCAGGCCGGATCAGGATCAGCAAAGGCCTCCGGGCGGCAGGGGAGGGGCACGCTCCGGCAGTACTCCAGGCAGGGACTGATTGCATGGATACCGACCTGAGTTCCGAAGACCGGGAGCGCATCGAACGTCTGGTAGAGAGCTTCATCAAGAAGAACGGCATACCCGGCAGCTCCGGCGAGTGCGTCGACCTGGCCTCGCTCGTGGTTTCCAGCCTCCGGGCAAGCGAATCGACGCAAATCGTAGACCATGCCGCAGGGGAGGATCCCGCGCTTTCGGCCATCGTGGCCCTTTTGGCCGAAGGGAAGCCCAGGCTTTCGCAGATCCTGCCGCTCTGGCGCAGCCGAAAGAGGGACCGGCGCCCCTGCTCTCCCCGCCCTTACAGGCTTCTTTCCGAGCGGTTGGTCAAGATGGGAGAGAACCTGCTGGCGTACGACGTGGCCTCGGAGGGGCTGCGCCTGTGCGGGGACCATACCAGGCTGAGGCAGCTAAAGGCGTTGAGCCTGGCCAGGTCGGGAGCCACCCAGCGGGCCCTGCGGATATTCCACGAGCTGGAGGAAAAGGGCTGCACCGACGCCGAGACCATCGGTATGCTGGGCAGGTTGTACAAGGATCTATGGGAGTCCGACCCGGCCGGCGGGCGGTCGGCGGAATACCTGAAAAGGTCACTGGACTACTACAAAGAGGCCTACGCCATCTCGGGCGACTCCTGGCCGGGCATAAACGCCGCCACCATGGCCCTGGTATCCGGCCGGTCGGAGGAGGCCGAGTCAATTGCGAAGACGGTGACAGCCGAATGCATGGACCGTCTTCGGAGCACTGGCGAGGACCAGCGCTACTGGCTTTTGGCTACCCTGGGAGAGGCCTGGCTGGTCAGGGGCGAGTTCGATCCTGCCGGAAAGTGGTACGGTAAGGCCGCGAACCTGGCCGGCAAGAACTACGGTGACGTAGCTTCGACCAGGCGCAACGCGGTCATGATCCTGGACCACCTGGATTGTGACCCGGCGGTAAGGGAGTCCATACTGGGCTCGCTGCGCACCGCGAGGATAGCCCTGTTCTCCGGACACATGGTGGATGACCCCAACCGGCCAGAGCCCAGGTTTCCCTCCCACATCGAAGAACTGGTAAGGGAAACCTTGAGGGAGGAACTGTCCGCGGCCGAGGTGGACGTCGGTTTCGCCTCGGCGGCCTGCGGGGCGGACATAATTTTCCACGAGATACTCCACGAGCTGGGCGGGGAGACCCACGTGGTTCTTCCGTACGGTTGCGACGAGTTCGTAAGGGACAGCGTGGGGGAGGAGGGGTCACCCTGGATCGAGCGATTCGACAGGGTCCTGCAGTGGGCCAAGGACGTGACCCAGGTCTCGTTTCACAAGCTGGACGACGAGGCCCTTTCCTACGAGTACGCCAACATGGTGCTGCTGGGACAGGCGCTGATGCAGGCGGAGATGCTTTCCGGGAAGCTGATTCCGGTGGCCGTATGGGACGGCAGAGAGGGTGACGGCCCGGGAGGAACCAGCAGCAACGTCCACAGGTGGAGAGACCTGGGCATGGAGGTCCGGGTCATCGACACCAACCAGCTGCTGGCGGGAGCCCGGTCGCCTACCAGGCTGGAGAGCGAGCCTTCTTCCGGGAAGGTGGAGAATCCGGTAAAGCCCTCTCCGAAGGCCGCCGAGATAAGGGCCATACTCTTCGCCGACATCGCCGGGTACACCGAGCTTTCAGAACACGAGAACATACTCTTCGTGGAGGATTTCATGACCCGGGTGGCCGATCTGGCCGAGAGCTCTCCCCACGGGCCTCTGGTCTCGAACACCTGGGGAGACGGAATCTTCATGGTGTTCGAGACCGTAACCGACGGCGGCCTGTTCGCCCTGGACCTGGCCGATCTGGTGGAAAGCGTATCCTGGAAGGACATGGGATTAAGCCATGATCTCAGCATAAGGATCGGCCTGCACGCAGGCCCGGTTCACAGATGCATAGACCCGGTTACCTGCCGGCCCAACTACTACGGCGTACACGTGGGGTACGCCGCCCGGCTGGAGCCGATCACCGCACCGGGGCACGTATACGCCAGCAGGCAGTTCGCCGCCGTGTCCGCTTGCAAGGGAACCACGGATTTCGGATGTGACTACGTGGGGCGGGTTCCCTTCTCCAAAGGATACGGGGTCTTTCCCACCTACCACGTGCGGAGGGTATAACCAGAGGCCCGACCGGCGCTTAGCGCCGGCCGGGCACTTTTCGACGTAACCTTTTCTAGTCCTTCTTCTCGCAGGGGTGCTCGTGGCCGTTTCCATGGCACTCCCTTATCTGCTCGGGAGAGCACTCGCTCGGTTTTCTTCCCTTGAGTCTCTCGGGATGCTCACACTCCGGTTCCTTGCCACACATGTCTTCCTCCCTTCTCAGTCCTTGCAGAGCTCGTCAGGGCAACAACCCTTCCTGGGGCTTGCGGCGGAAGCCAGGAGGCCGTCCAGAAGAGACTTCCATCTCGCAAGCGTTCGTCCGTCCAGGGAGTAGTGCACGTGATTGCCGCACCTGCGGTGCTTAACCGCGCCGGCGTTCCTGAGTATCCTTAGGTGCTGTGAGACGGCAGCGGCGGTTACCCCCAGCCTGGAAGCCAGGGCGTTCACGCAAAGGGGGCCGTCTTCGAGCATGGAGAGGATCCTCAGGCGCGTCTCGACCGATAGCACCTTGAACACTGCTGCCAGCTCGCTTTCGTCCATTTCTCCTTGCTCCTATTTAAGTATCTACGCAATTACTATACAAGATGCTTCCTGCCGTCAACGGCCATTGCAACCCGGGCGTCAAATGCATCAGATTAGTGGTCTGAGAACTGAAGGGAAAGAGATACATGAGTTACCGATGGATAATCCCCGCAACCTGCATTTTGCTCACCCTGTTAGGATGCGGACAAACGGGTGAGGAGTGTGCCGAGATCCAAAGCGACGTAACCCTGATCCCCGTGGACTCCATAGGCCGGGAGATGGGGGACAGCAACTACGTCTTCGGAATGATAAACACGGCCGATTTCACCTCGGAGGGGAACCTGGTAGCGGCCGACCTGCTCCGCATGAGGATCCTCATGTACAGCCCCGAGGGAGAGTTCATGCACAGCGGGGGGTCCCGGGGCGAGGGTCCGGGCCAGTTCGGCTCTCCCACCGGGATGTTCCCCACCCCCGACGGCGGGGTGGCGGTGAGCGACCGAAACGGCGCCAAGATAATCTTCTACGATTCCTGTCTGCACCTGAAACGCGAGCTGGGCGGCTTCCTGCCTTATCCACCCAATCAGCTGATGGTGTTGGATGACGGATCCATAGTGGGCACCAGGTTCAGTTTCAACCGCGCGGAGGGAGACATAGCCAATGCCCTCCAGCGCTGGGAGCAGGGCGAGACGGAGCCGTCCATCACCTACAGGGAGGTAGCCGGGGAGATAGTACCGGGCAACTTCCAGAAGACGTTCCAGCAGGTAGCGATGGACTTCGACGTCTTCTCCGACGGCAGGGTGGTGGTCAGCCCCGCCAGCACCGAGGAGTACATCCTGGAGTGCTACGACCCCCAGGGCGAGCTGCTGTGGAGGAGGGACCTGCCCTTCGATAAATGCAGAGTCCCCGAGGAGGAATTGGAGCTGCAGAGAGACCTCATCCGCCAGAACCTCCGCAGGTCGGGTAGAAATCCCGAGATGGCCGACGAGTTCGAGCTGGAGGAATGGGCCCTGGCCGTTATCGACCTCCAGGTGGTTGGGGACGAAGAGATATGGGTCAGACGGGGACATACAGTCGTTCCCCTGTTCGACGTATTCGACGACCAGGGTGAGCTGCAATACAACTGTACGGTTCCGGATCTGCCCTACGGCAGGGGAGTGGGATTCGCGATATCGGAGCACGGTGTACTCGCCTACCTGGCCCAGCCGGAGGTTTACGCCAAGCTCTACATCCTGGAGAAAGAATAACGGGACGCTTTTTAAAACCCCGGGCTTTAGCCCTCTGAAGTCCCGGAAACGTCCCGGGCCTTACCGCAGCAACACCGTCCTATCAGTCATCCTCGCCGATTCGGTGGTGCAGACCACCACGTACATGCCGGCGGGTTCACCGGAAAGGTCGAGCGGGATGGAATGGCCTCCGGTCTCCAGCCTGCCCAGGGCTCTGTTTTCGACCAGCCTGCCAGACGTATCGTAGACCTGGAGGTCGACGTTCGAAGAGCCGTTCAGGTTCAGCTTTACTGGTGCCGTCCCGTAGGATGGCGATTGAACGCTGATCCCCGCAATACGACCCGCCGGGGCACTGGTTTCTTCGCCGACTCTCACCTCGTAACCCAGGTAGACGATCATGTTACCGCTATAGCAGCCACAGACTAGATCGAGTAGGCCGTCTTCGTTCCAGTCGTGGATCGTGGCCCGGGTGTTGGAGTGGTCTATGTAACTCGACCCGTAGTCGTACGTTAGCTGCTCCATGTCGGAAAACTGAGGGTCCTCGTTGGTTCCGGTGTTCTCGTAGTACTCGACGTAACCCTGGTATTCTCCCAGTATGAGGTCTTTCTTGCCATCCAGGCTCAGATCGGCCACGTCCGGGACCACTCTGTAGGAATCAATAACCGTTCCTCCACAGGAAATCTCCGTGTAGTCACCGAACTGGGGGTTGCCCGTGGATCCTTCGTTGAGATAGAGGAACACGCTGGCGTCACCGCCGTAGTAATTTCCCTGGCTGCCTACCAGGAGGTCGTGCAGGCCGTCCTCGTCCCAGTCCACCACCACCGGGGCCGAGTTATAGCCCACATCAATGTTAGATCCGGACGCCTGTATGTATCCGGCGTCGGTCAGAGTGGGGTAGGTGTCGGAGACGTCGGTGGCCCTGTAATGCTCGATGTTCCCGTACCTGCCTCCAACGACGATGTCCAGCATTCCGTCCTCGTTCCAGTCCACGACCTGTGGACTCGTGGCACCCGTGCATCAACCGTAGGAGCACTGTATATCGCTGCCGTCGGCCTCTATGTAGGCCCAGGCCTCGAAGACCGGGTCGCTGTTGGTTCCCGAGTTGGGGTAGTAACGGATCTTGCCGTAGTGATTGTAGTTCTGGTCGTAATACTGGCCAACGATGAGATCCTTCAGGCCGTCGTTGTCCCAGTCGACCACGTACGGATCGCTGTAAATGCCTACGTCCAGGTTGCTGCCCTCGTATTGAACGTAAACCTCGTCTCCGTAAATCGGTGTATCCGCCAATGCATAAAGTGAGATGACGAAAAGAATGGCAAAAGCAATTCTCAACGTGAAGCCTCCCTTCGCGGTATCCTCCTCCTGATATTACCTATCTAATCTATATGTATTGCCGGTCCACCAACAACCTGACTAAGGTGGATATCCGATCACGATTAGATGCAGTAGACCAGCATATGGAGTCAAAGCAACCGATTGGAGGCAGTGTCGGTATGGGCAAAGAAACTACTGTTACTCGATCGATGCGTCTTCTTATCCCCTGTCTGGTTCTGCATTCCGCCGCGGTTTCTTACGACTGGCACACTCCTCCCAGCCAATGGGACGAGCCCAGGCTCTTCCATTCCAGCACCCTCACGGCAGACATCGAGGATCGAATAGCACTTACCAAAGTCTCGGAGATCCCGACCAAGCCCGAAGCGGGTGCAAACCTGGATACGCTGTTCTCGCCCAACGGTGCCTACTGGGTGGCCGTAGTGACCTCGGATACAACAGAGCTCTCCGAGGAGCCCGATCAGTTGTGTTTCTACAGTCAGAATGCGGATATATCAGCGTACATCTACAACGAGAGGGACCACCTTACCGGAGTATCCTTTATTAACCACTATACTAATTATAACGTAACCATAGAATGGATCAACGAGAAGCTTCTCTTCTTCCGGGTCTGGTGGGGGAGAATAGCGGGTAGCGACCTCATAATAGACGTGGAAGCCGAGTCGATCATCTGGCACGAGATGGTCTGGTGGGGAGGTCAGGCATTCCAGCAGTACCAGCAGGCCGCCGATGACGCTGCAGAAAACCTATAGCATGGAAGGTATTACCCTTTCGACGGCCTTCGATGAAAGGACATAGATGATCAAGCGATTACACCTACTCCTACTGTTCGCATTGTCCATCACCGTCCGGAGCGGAGACTTTAGCTCAGAGCCCTACTGCCTGATAACCCGGTTACTAGAGCTGGCGACTCCGAGGCCGAACTTTAAATAGAGGCCAATGGAGCGGCTCTGCCTGTCTCCAGCAAGCATTGGCGTTTCGCGAGGATCGGCTTCGCCCTTTCCGATGTTTTCCACAACAACACCGACCGAATCCTGACGCTGAGGCCAGAAGATTTCGTTCTGGAGAACATGCAGGCGCTGGACTCGGAAACACTCCGGCCGATCATGGAGGAAGGCCTATGGTCAGACGAGGTAATCGATGAAGCGCTGCAGTACAGCATTAAGGACTCCCTGGAAATAGCTCCCGACGAGAGCACCCGTCTCGTTCTGCGCTTCGAAAGCGACCTCGAACCCGCCGCTAAGATAGAGTTCTGCGATTTGCCCAACTCGCTCGAGCTCTAATTCAAGGACTATCGGATCTGCCCAGTAGGAGTACGCCTTGACCGTGCTCCGCGAGTAATGCCTTAGCCTAAGCGATTCAACCAGTTGCTTTAGCGGCGGCGATTGCGCGCTGTAGCACCGCTCTTCATCTTCACCAAGAACTCTGTTGTATAATTTCACAGCATCAAGGGCTTGCCTGATCTGCCAATCCTCTCGCCCCTCGGTCTCGAGTCTCGTGGCGAACTCTGCAAGCTCTGGCGTTCCCAGGGACAGGTAGAGCGGCACCCACCAGACCATGTACTTCACGTGATGGTCCGGAACCAGTTCGGCATTTCTCAGAGATTTTTCATACTCTTCAAGGGACGCCTTCAAGAGCCGTCACTCCCATGCTTAATGGAGTAGACATAAAGTACTCATTCCTGATACTTAGTATACATGCGTTTAGTATGGTGTCGAGTGACAACCCCATAATATCAATTAGATCGAGAGAATGAAGGCGGACGAGTAGACATTAATCTATATGATATCTACTCACACAGCCTGGTTCCGAGTGAGTACACTTCAGGCGATAAAGAGAGGCGGGGCCGGATCACACGTTGTGGCAACAAGACGGTGCGATCCATCCTGGTGGAGGCCGCCTGGCACTACCGCCATCGTCCATCGAACGCAAGAGCGATCAGGAAGCGCAGCGAAGATTTGTCTGATCGCATTCGGCAGATAGCCTGGAAGGCGCAGGAGCGGCTGCACAGGCGCTACTACAGGCTTATTGCCAGGGGAAAGCCGCAGCACAAGGCCTGCGTAGCGGTGGCTAGGGAGCTTGCCGGATTCGTCTGGGCTATCAGCAGGGAAGTGGAGCGTAATCACTAGTGTGAGCAGCGGCCGGTGTCTACCACCGGTGGGGAAACCCTCTTAACAACTTTGTGCGCGCCTTGGTGGTGTATGCGCGGTTTAAGTCTGAGGATCCCCCTGACGGACAATGGAATGCGGTAATCAACCCGCGGATATCAGTATGATCAACCGTCGACAGGCTGACCCGACCGCTGCT
>WJMA01000015.1 GCA_014728175.1 Candidatus Fermentibacterota bacterium | reverse complement strand
TGGACCGAGATCGTCTTCTACATCTACAACAACCTCGAGTCCTCCCTGCTGGTCGAGTACGAGTTCACCGTCGACATCGCAGAGGGCATGGAGGAGGAGCCGGAGTCCGGTCGTCAGACCAACCTGGTCTTCGAGTCCAACCCCATGACCAGCGGGCAGTCTTTAACCGTCTCTCTTTCCGAGGCGGGTTATGCCAGCTTGAACGTGTACGACCTCAGCGGGCGGATGGTCGGGCGCATAGCCTCGGGTCAGTTCCCCCAGGGTGAGACCACCCTTCAGTGGAACGCCGACGAGCTGGCGCCGGGAGCCTACCTGCTCCGTCTTGCGGCACCCGGCGGGGGCCTGACTCGCAAGGTCGTTATTCAGTAGTCTTGTTGTCTTTCCGGCCCGGCGGCATCCTGGTGATGTCCCGGGCCGGTCCACCGAATGCGAGGAGTTAGGAAATGAAATTCGTCGTTTTTACTGTCGTTTTCCTTATTGCCGGGATGGCCTCGGCGTCGACGGTCACCGAGCTGGTCCTGGGAGCGCGGGAAGAGGGAGAGATATCCGCCGACCAGGCCGCCCTCTACCTTGCCTACAGCGTGGTGAGCCCCGAACGGCTGCCTGACTGGCTTTCCGGCCCCGATGTAGTCTTGGAGCCCAGCGGTACTCCGGCTCTACACGAAATTCAGCTGATTATGGACGAGCTCGGCGAGACCACCAAGGAGAGGATTCTCCAGCTTACCGCCAGGCCCCAGCTCAGCGGACCGGAGTACACCTTCGACTCGCCGCAGGGCTACTTCAAGATACACTGGACCGATGGGGGAGAGGACGCCACCACCCGAAGCTACTGCAACGACATAGCGGAGGCCGCGGATTCATCCTGGATCGTGGAGTGCAACCAGCTGGGCTACAACGAGCCTCCCTCCGACCTGGGAGCGGGTGGCGACGAGAAGTACGACATATACGTCATGCACATCAGCGCCCTCGGCTACTGCAGCGCTACGGGGGAGCCCGGTGATCCCAGCACGCCCAACGACGACCGGGCCAGCCACATAGTGATATCCAACATCATTTACACCTGGGGCACCAAGGTCTGCACGGTATCCCACGAGTTCCAGCATGCCTGCCAGTTCGCATACGACGTAGCCGAGCCGTCCTGGTTCATGGAGAACTGCGCGGTGTGGATGGAGGAGCAGGTTTACCCCTCGATAGACGATTACAGTGGGTACATCAGCGGCGAGAGCGCCCTACGTAAGCCCTGGTACGACATTAGGTCCGGGGCGATGTACCATTACGGTGCCTTTACCTATCCATGGTTCATCCAGGAAAGGATACACATAGACGCCGTCCGTGAGGTCTGGGAACTCTGCGCCGACACCCTGGGGATGAACATGCTCGGTGCGCAGCACGGCATGTATCGAAACAACGGGATGACCTTCGAGCAGGCCATGATGGAGTACGGAATGTGGCGCTGGTTCACCGAGGACAACTGGTTCGAGGGCTGCGGCTACAGCGAGGAATCTTCCACCTGGTACCCCGGGCCCTACTGCTTTACCATGTACCATTGGGTAGAGCAGCTTCCGGACACCGTGGATAACATTAGCGACTCCTACGATCCGGACACCTACGGCCTGCACTGGATTATCGTGGACCTCTCCGACTACCAGGGCGGATGGGTCAACATGGCCTTCGACGGCAGAGACCGGTTCGAATGGAACCTGGGAGTGGTGCGTTGGGACTTGGGAACGGCCAACGAGCTGCAATGGTTTGACGTACCCGAACCGTCCGGCGAGATCGAGGTTTCGGTAGCCACAGAGGGCTGGGACTACGTGGTCTTCTTCCCCCTGTTCATGGACGATACCAGCATCGAGCACTACTACGAGGGCGTGATAACCTACTCCACGGGCTGCGAGGAGGAAGAGGAGGAAGGAGACGGAACCATCGAGCTTCGCGCTCCCAATCCCGTACCGGCAGGCGGCAGCATAGAGTTCGACATGATAGCCGAAGGCCGGGCCGAGATCGCTCTATACGAGATATCCGGGCGAAGGGTCGCCACCATCTGCGATGGCACCTTCGCGGCCGGAAGCCACTCGGTCTCCATGGAGGCGGGCCTGCCGATGGGCACCTACCTGATCACCCTCTACGCCAACGACCAGGTGGCGACCAGGAAGGTCTGTCTGACCAGATAGCAGAACGGACGTGGGGCACGTCTTCTCTGCGTTGAGGCCCCCATGCGGACAAAGGGCTGGAAGGTTCCTTGAAAGAGAGATACGTACCGCTTACCCTCCTGCTGCTGATCCTCGGATGCGCCGATCAAGGCGCGGAGATCGGTAAATCCGGCGAGGAGCCGCCTCCCAAGCCCATCATTCTCATAGAGCTGGTGGACCTTCCGGCCTCGGCCCGGATTCCATGGAGCCTGGGGGAGCAACCCCGGATACCCGTTGCGGCCGGGAAGCTATGCATAAGTCTGGACGAAGCCGACGTACCGGACGTGACCCGAAGCTTCGTGGAGCTGATGATCTCTTCGGGACGTCTGATGCTGCTCTACGACGCGGGCCGGCTTCCGGAAGGCTCCGAGAGAAGCCACATTGCTCTCCAGGTAGACTCGACGGGAAACGTTTGCGGGTTCCGCCCACAGTCGCTCGAATCGGAGATCCAGTCCTCCGACTGGAACTCGTGGCGGGGCACCCAGGCAGCCCTGGTCCGGCTGTTCGACAAGTACCAGCCCGACGCGGTGGCCATTCGAGCAAGGGGGCTGGAAGACGAGGACGTCCCGGAATTGGCGAGCTACTGGCTTTCGGTCATCGAACGGACGGGGGGCTCTCTGTTGCTGTACTCTCCACCCAGCCTCCCGGATTACAGGGGATGGGTGGCAATAGCCGGCGAGTTCGTACGTCGTGATACGATTATGGGTCTGGGGGTCGGGGGAGTGTTGACCACTACCAGGGTGCTGGCAGGGCTTCCCGTCGATCCCGGTCGGATAGAGCGTCTTCCGGCCATAGAAGTACTGACCGGGGACGTGAGCTGGTGAGGCCCGCGGTACTTAACAGGGTGGCGAGGCTGGCCGATAGAATGGCCTCCATTCCCGTCTCCCCCCTGCAGCTGGCGGTAATATTCCTTACCACCGTAATTCTGAGAAACGTACTGGAGAGCGCCGGAACCGGAGGGCTCTTCGCCCCGCCGGCATTCGTGTACCATTTTCCCATAGCTTACGTCTTCCCTATGCTGGTTCTTACCCTGATCCTTCACGTACTGTCCAGCTACCCTCTGCGCGGGTTGCTCAAACTCATGATATTCGCCTGGATGTTGACGTTGCTGCCCCCGATCATAGACTTCTTCGCCGGGACCTCCGAGCCCATCGGATACTTCCCCCTGGACAGGATCAACGCCGAACACTTCCTTCTGAATTTCTTTAACCCCACCGTAAGCCTGGTGGGAACAACCGCCGGAATCAGGCTGGAGGCCGCTCTGGGATGCATCCTGGCCGGGCTGTTCGCAGCCTCCGTATCGAATCGATTCCGGGCCCTCAGGGGATTGCTCACCACCGTGGTCATGGCCGTGGTATTTCTGCTCTTCTTCACCTTTCCCTTCCTGGTCTACCTGCTGACGGGACCGGCCTTTCCCTACGCGGACCGTACCCAGATGTTCTACCAGTGGCACGTATCGACCGCTCCCCGACTGACCGGAGGAGCACATTTCTCCGTGTTCCTGCTCGATGTCTGGCCGGTATCGATCGCCGCCATGCTCACCGTCTTCCTCCTGCGAAGGGACAAATGGTCGCAACTGGCATCCTTTGCGGGTAAGAATCTACACGGACTGCTGGTATGTCTGGCCGGAACCGCGGCGGCAATGGTGTCGGCGTTGCGGTTCTCCGAGCTCGCCGGTGCCGATCTGATTTCCATCGCCGGTGCGCTGCTGGCTGCGGTGGCCGTGTTCCTGAGTCTGGCGTGGCCTGGAAAATGGAGACTCTCGATGGCTGCGGCAGGGCTGTTCATCGCTTCGGCCGTAGGATGGCCCACTCTGGCTTTGCTCTCTCTGGGACTCGCCGCCTCGATGCTCCCCGGGCCCAGATGGGTAAGCGGTCTTCTGCTCTATCCTTCGCTTCTTCTGGCCACCGCCTCTCCGGTGATCGATCCCTTCGGGAGCGCGGGCATTCTGGTCGCGACCGCTGCGGCCTTGATCAGCGGTCTCCTTACCTCCTTCCGAAAGGCGGCGATTATCCTCGCCTGGGTCTCGGTTGCCGTCGCGGCGGTTCTGGCCCCGGTCAGGCCCACCTCCCCGGCCACTTTCTGGAAAAGAGCCAACGCCAGCTTCTCCTCCAGCAACAGACTACGCTACTCCCTGGCCGCCGCGTCCCACCGTGCCGCCCGCGGGGAGGGAATGCGCAGCCTGGCCGAGTCCTCGCACCTGCTGGGGATGACGGAGAGAGCCGAATGGGCTTACGGCATCGCTACCGCGGCGGGAGATTCATCGGCCGACATGCTGAAGGTGGGAATCAACCTCGCCCTGTCCGGCGCCTCGGACCGGGAGTTCGCCCGGCTACTGGATCGCTACGTCAGCGCCAGTGAAACCGAACATCCCGACGGAATGGTGGAGGTTACGGCCAGTCGGGCCGGCGTGCGCGGGGACACCACCACGTTGTCCCGCCTTCACGAGATTATCGGCTCTTCCCCACTGGTGTACAGAGCGTACTCCAGGGCCATGCTGGCTCTGGGAGACAGCACCGCGGCGATCAGCTACGCCGACCTGGCGGCCAGCCATCCCCATTCCGAGCCCAGGGACTACGCCTGGACCATCGGCCTGCGGGGAGCCGCGGGGCTTCCCTTCGACTCGATCTTCGGGAAGGCGGATTCCCGGTTCCGGTCCTCGGTACCCATCATGCTGGCCAGGCTCAGGGCTCCCCTGCTCTCGGGAAAACCGCCCGACTCCGAGGAGCTTCTGGCCCAATGCCTGATACTAAAGCCCGGCTCGCCCCAGGTCCTGGAAGTGGCCGCGCTCTGGAGCCTCCACGCCCATAGGCCCGACAGCGCCCTGGGCTACGCGGAGAGATACCTGGCCTCCACCCCGGACCCCGACCCCTCCGTAACGGAGGTGGCCTGTCAGGCCTCCCTGGAGCTGGGCCTTTACCGGAGGGCCGAGGTTCACAGCAGGTACGCGCTCTTCGTCCATCCCAACCAGGCATGCTTCCATCTGTACAGAGCGGCTGCTCTGCAAACGATGGGCAGGAATCGAGAGGCACGTCAGAGCCTGAGGAAGGCCGGCAACCTTAGGCCCTCTTCGGCTCTGCTGGACTCGCTTTGTCGAGAGATCTCGTTCTAGCGGCGACCGCAGCGGTGGCGGTCGTTGCCTGCCTGTCATGGATCAGCGGTCCCTCCCAGATCGATGCGGTGGACGGTGCCGAGTTCTCGATAGGAGGCTCCGATCTGGAGGTGGTGCATCCTCCGGGTTATCCGCTCTTCCTGGCGATACTCAAGTCCAGCGGCTGTCAGGGCTATCGGGATCTGAGAGCGATTAACTCGCTTCTGGCCGGCCTGGCCGCCGGAGCCATGGTCATGGCCCTTTCCAGCCTGGATCTCGACCCCCATACCTCCTTGGCCGCCAGTATCCTATACATGACGCTTACTCCGGTGATGTCACAGTTGAACGTCCTGGAGATCCACGGGCTGTCCATCCTTCTGGTTTGCATCGCAGTATGGATGCGGAGAACACCTTCCGGCCCCTACGCTCTATCGCTGTCGATCTTCGGTGGTCATCCGGTTTCCGTATTTGCCGCGCCCCTGGTTCTTCGAAGCAGCGAATCCAGGAGATGGCTGCCTTTGGCCGCTCTCCCCCTGAGCCTTCTCCTCTACGTTCCACTGAGGGCGGGGGGCAACCTGATGCTGCACTACGGCAAGCCGGGCAACATAAACAGCCTTACGGCCTACATGAGCATGTACAGCAAGAATGTGCAGACGCCTTCCATCCAGCCCCTCTTTAAGGTGCTGTCGGAGTTGGGACCGATAGCGCTGGCCGTTCTCGCCTGCTTCGCGGTTCTCTCCCGGCGGTTCCCCCGGCTTTCATCGATCATGGTCGTTCTTCTCTCGGCGGCATTCCTGTCGCTCTACGACATCGTGGACATCGGCAGCCTCTCCTGGCTCTTGCTGTTTCCCGTCGTTCTATGGGTTGCCGAAGGTATGACCAGGCTTACCTCGCGGGGAGGAGTGGCCCGAATGCTTTGCTGGGGACTGGTGGCAGCCGCTTCAGTCGCCGGAACCGCCGGGGCCTGGCGGGCCGGAGACCGTACGGCGAGAACCATAGCCTGTGACCTGATGAGAAGCGCGGGGCCTAACGGAGTATATTTTACTGTCGGCCATAACACTTACTACGCCGCTCATCTTTTCCGATTCGAGGATAGAAGACCGGATCTGCTTCCGGCGGATCTATATGGCAACTACTTCTCGTTCAGGCCGCTGCCCGTAAATCCGGAGGTGATCCCCCCGGTCATCGGCGGACGCCCTGTTTACGCCACCAGGGCCTGGGGGCGCCTTCCGTTGTGGGGGCTCTTGTTCACGGCCGAGAGACCGGGCCGGCCGGACTGGTCCATGTACGACACGTTCCGGGAAGAGCTGGATCCCTTCTGCGAGTTCGGCCGGGACGCCATAGCGGAATGCATCGCCAGGAGGGCAGTTCAGATGGAGGACGAGCAACGGAAAAACGACTTCTGGGAGGAAGCGTTCGCGATGGCTGCCACGGACGTGACCAGGAACAGGCTGGTGAGGCTTCGTGAGCTTTCGGATTGATGGGGAGCGGCTCCTTCTGGCCTTCCTGGTCCTCTGCTGCGCGCTCTACGCCCTGACCCCCATACATAACGGAAACTTCTTCTGGCACCTGAGAAACGGAGAGGACATCCTCCGAACCGGAGAGATCAGGACCACCGACCCCTTCACCCACACCATGAAGGGACAGAGATGGGTGCAGCAGGAATGGCTGGCGGAGGTGCTCTTCGCCGCCACTTGGCTGCTGCTGGGGGAGGCGGGGCCGGTACTGCTGAAGGCGTTGGTGGTGGCGCTGGCGGTTGTCTTTTCCCTGCTGGCGGCCAGAGGAAGGGGGGCATCGGCCGCGGCCTGCGTTCTGATGGGGGTGGCGTGGCTCTCTCTCAGCCAACCCAGATGGCTGGTAAGGCCACACGTTTTCAGTATCGGCTTCTTCGGGCTATACCTCTGGCTCGTTCCCAGGCTTCGGTCCAGACCGGTGCTGTCCCTGGCGGTATTCGTACCCCTGCAGATCACATGGGTCAACACCCACGCGGGATTCGTTATGGGGATATTCCTGCTGGCGCTTCCGGTGGTGGACGATCTTCTGGGCGGAAGACTCGGCAGGGCGGCGAGATCCGCCCTTCTCCCGTTCGTCGCCCTGCTCTGCTCGGGGGTCCATCCCAACGGATTCGGTTCGATCCTATACCTCAGGGAGTTCCTTTCCAGACCCCTGTTCAGAGAGAGCATATGGGAATGGTGGAGTCCCTTCGACCCCCGTTACCAGCCGGGGCTGCCCCTTAGCCGGACCGCCATTGTCCTCTCCCTTCTGATCGCCGCGGCGGTGGTTCTTATAATCGTGAGAAGGAAGCGTTTGGTACGTTCACACGTGGTGGGCATTGGGGTTCTATCGGCGGCCAGCGTTTTCGCGGCCCGGAACGTGGACTTCTTCTCCCTGGCCTGTCTGGCCTGGCTTCCCCCTCTGGTCCGGGGGAGGGCGAGAAGGGGTATGGCCTGGATCCTCCTGGCATCGGTACTGGTCGTACCTTTCGCTTACGGCGTTCCCAGGGAGGTCGGCCCTCCCAGGCAGCTCGGCGCCCGGGTGGACTGGAACGTCTATCCGGTAGGCCTGGCCGACTATTTGGAGGACCACCCGGAGTTGCTCGAGGCTACGATTGTCAACACCAACGAGATATCCGGCTACCTGGAGTACAGGTTCGGAGAGAGGCTTCCGCTGTACATGGACGGCAGATGTCCCCTATATCCGCAGAGCTTCTACGCCGAGTACCTCCTTCTCACCTGCCTGCAGGAAAGAACGGCTCTCGCCGAGCAGCTACAAGCTCTGCAGGCCCGGGGAATCGACATCGGCCTCTTCGACCGGCCCCGAAACCCCGGCTCGTCAGCCTATCTGATGTCCGACCTCCCCCAATGGCTCCCCGTATACTGGGACAGTCTCACCGTGGCCTACGCCCGTACCGATTTCCTGGAAGACGCCGGATTGGGGCACCTCGCCTACCGGTACGTCGATCCCCTCAGACCGGGCGCCCTGCTCAGCATACCTCCCCACCTGATCCCCGAAGGCCGGGCGCGGGAGCTGGACAGCGCCTCCCGCGGGCGAAGGGCAATGACCGTTGCCATGGTGGCCAAAGCGGCGTTGCATCTGAGGGAAGGCGACCTGCCTGGGGCCCTGCGAATAGCCGGAGGACCGGGAGCCTCGGAGCTGCTAAACCGTCTCTTCACCGCGTTGTCCGGAAAGCCACTGCCAACCGGTACCCCGGGATTTCTCCGCCAGGTACGCTGCTGGTCGCTGGCCAGGAAGGGCGATACCCGGGAGGCCCTGTCCGTGGCCACGGACCTGGGGTACCATCAGCTTCGATCTGCCCTCCGCATAATTCTGTACCACCGCACGGGACGGGACACGTTGCCGCAGGCGTTCCTTCCCCTGGTACCACCCAGTGGAATCGGGTCGCTCCGGTCGGGACAGATTCCGGCCGAAGGCACCATGACCCTGGCCAGTGCCCTGTTCACCGCCGGAATGGCCGACTCTGCGCTGGCAATGGTGGACAGCGCCATGGGCTGCGACACCGTACCGCCATGGTCCGGAGCGGCGGCCGGCGTTCTCTTGGGCCTGTCCGGTCGGGACTCGCTGGCGCTTTTCCACACCGGGGAAGCGTTGCGGGGCGCGGCGACTCCGTCGAATCTATACGCCAGAGCCAGGGTCGAGCGTATGGCCGGAAGGCCGGAATCGGCGGTCGAGCATCTTAAGGCGGCCCTTTCGGCCGCGCCCGGATACCATCGGGCCAGGCTGCTCCTGGCCGACTGCCTGTGGGAAAGCGGCTCTCTGCAAGCCTCCTACGAGCAGTACTCCGCTCTCCACGATTCCGGATATCCGTTACCGGACCATGGATCGCTAAGAATGGAACTGGTAAGACAGATAGGGCCCGGCTCCGTCGACCGTTTGGTTCGACGGAGCCGGTGACTGTGAACGCCTTCGGAACCCGGCGGTCAGTTTCCCCTTAGTTCCTCGGCCTTGTTCATTGCATTGATGGCGTCTCTGCGACGACCCAGCCTGCTGTAGGTGCTGGCCAGGTACTCCCAGTAGTCCGCGTTGTCCGGATCGAACTCCAGTGCGGTCTCCAAAGCGTTGGCGGCTTCCTCGTCCATCTCCAGCCGGTTGTAGGAGGCGAACCTCATGTAGTAGCCCTCGGCCTTCTGCTGTGGGGTCAGCCCCCTTACGGCGAGTGCCCTGTCCAGCATATCCAGAGCGTCCTGGTACCTGTCGACCATGAAGTAGCCGTGGGCCACGCTCGCCAGAACGTCGAAGTCCTCACCGGCCTGCTCGAGAACCTCGTTGAGCTGCTCTATGGCTTCGGTGTACCTCTCCATCTCCAGCAGCGCTATGCCCCTGGTGAGCAGGATGTCCTGTCTCATATCACCGGCCTGGTCTTCTCCGAGCCAGCCTTCCTCTACGGCCGCTTCGATTCCCTCCAGGGCCTCATCGAAGATGCCCATGGCTTCGTCGTACTCACCCTGAAGGAGGTATATGTCGGCCAGCTCGCTCAGAACGTCCGGGTTGGCCGGATCGATGTCCAGAGCTTCGTAGAGCACATCCTCGGTCTTCTGCAGCTCCTCCTGCCTGGCCTGCTCGCTCCTGGCGTTGAGAGCCATGTTCTTGTGTATCATGGCCATGTTGTAAAGGGAGATCACCGCGTTGCTCTTGGTCTGGGTAAGCAGGTCGCTGATATCGCCCCTCTCTCCGGGGTCGGTGGCTGCCTCCAGCTCCCGCTCGTACCTCTCGATCAGAGGTATCGACAGGTCGTATGCGGTGTTGAAGCTGGCCAGGGCCTCCTGGTTCTCGCCCAGCTGCATGTGCATCTCGCCCAGCATCTGGTCGAACTCGGGCCGTTCGGGCGCTATCTCGCTTCCCATCTGCAGGACGTCCATGGCCCTATCGGGCTGGTCGTCCTCCAGGTAAGCGGCGGCCGCGTTGTAAAAGACGTACCAGTTGTTGGCTATCTCCTCGCCCATTCCGGGGTCCAGCTGGTAGGCCTGGTCGTAGCTCTCGGCTGCTTCGCGATATCTGCTTATGGCCTCCAAAGCCACTCCCCGCCAGTACCAGATCTGGGGATTCTCGCCCTCCGTAGTCGCAATTACGCTGTCTGCGAGGTCGATAGCCTCCTGGTACTCGCCGTTCTGAATGTGCACCTTCATCCCGGTTAGCGCCGGCGAGGCGCAGGAGCCTATGAGAATCATCGAAAGAATCAGGCCGACGGTCAGGGCTCTTCTGTCGGTTGTAGACAAACGTACCCTCCATTTCTCAACGGGTGTGACTGCGTTCATCGGATCGGTGTCGTAGGCTCATGCAAATCTGCCCAGAGCCCCCCGGCCGGTCAACCGCAACGATGCTTGACACCTCCCATCGTAGCATAATAGTGCACAACTGGTCGTTGTAACTGCCGAAGGGAGCCCGAGCTGGTCACACTGATCTCAGCGGTTCGCGCCGCGCTGGCCATGATCACCGCCGTGTCCTATCCGATTGGATGGGAGAGCGACCGGGAAGAGTCCGTCCCCGGCAGATCCCTGCAGGTTTCGCTCGATCGTCAGGTGGCCGTATTCCTGGAGAACGGGGTGGAGGCCCAGGCCGCATTCGTCTCCAGTGGTCGGCCCGAGCACGAGACCCCCACCGGGACCTTCACCGTCCTGTACCGCAGGAGAGCGCCGGTCAGCAGCAGCTACATGGTTCGGATGCCCTACTGGATATGCATAGATCCGCAGGGCCAGCTGGGGCTGCACGAGAGCTCGCCGGAGCACCTCGACAAACTGGGGCTGCCCACCTCGCACGGTTGCATAAGGCTGGGAAGAAACACCGCCTGCTGGGCCTACGAATGGCTGGTGGACGGCTCGAAGGTGGTGGTGAGGTAAGGAAAGGACTGGGCGGGGCTCAAACCAGATCCGGCCTTTCCTTCTCCAGCCTGGCTACCAGCTTCTTGAGGTCCTGGGCATGCTCGTCGCTCATCACCAGGGTTATTCCGTTCGAATGGACCACGGAGCAGTCGGACATGCCCAACAGCACCGTCAGCCTGCCCGGCCCGTAGACCGTGCAGCTCCCGCAGTCCTGTAGGATTACCTCGCCCTTACGCACCCCAACCCTTCTCATTGCCGGCCAGTCCCCGACGTCGTCCCATCCGAAGAGGGCCTCCACCATGGCCACGTTGGAAGCCTTCTCCATGATCCCGTAGTCCACGGAGACCGAAGGCAGCTCCCGGTACCTATCGGCGGAGGGGAAGGTTACCTCCCCCAATCCGGCCACCCCTTCGGCCAGGTCGGGCAGGAAGCTGCGCATGGAGCCGATTATCTCCTCCACTTTCCAGACGAACATGCCCGCGTTCCACAGGTAGCATCCCTGATCCAGGTAATCACGGGCGGTCTTGAGGTCCGGCTTCTCCTTGAACTCCGCCACCTTCCAGGCCCCGTCCATTATGCGCTTCCCACGCTTGAGGTAGCCGTATCCGGTGGCCGGCCGGGTGGGCGGCACGCCTATGGTGGTGAGGTATCCTTTCTCCGCTGCGTTCACCGCCACCCGGACGGTCGATTCGAATCCCGCCTTGTCGTCTATACTGTGATCCGAGGGGACCACCAGCATCACGGCTCCGTCCGGGGCCCTCCTGGAGAGGGCCTGAGCTCCCCACGCGATGCAGGGCGCGGTGTTCCTGCCCATCGGCTCCAGCAGGACGTTCTCTTCTGGGATCCAGGGTAGCTGCGCGGCAACCGTCTTTCGGTAAGAGCTTCCGGTCACCACCAGTACGTGATCGTCCGGGCAAAGACCCCTCAACCGCTCCGCGGTCATCTGCAGCATGGTCGAATCGTCGAGAAGGTTTAGGAACTGCTTGGGATTGGACCTGGTGGAGACCGGCCAGAATCTGGTTCCCCTGCCTCCCGCCATTATCAGACCGTACAGTTCGCCCCCACTCATGACAATCTCGCCATCGTCGCCACTCCCCGAAGCTCCACCGAGCCACCTCCCTTGTCCGCCAGCAGACACCGCCAGGTCCTTCCCGCCACCGGCGGCTCGCCCGAGTCGTACCTCTCTACCCTACCCTCCTCCAGGAACAATACCGAACCGGGCTCCATGCGCACCTCCTGCCTGCCCTCCAGCCTTTCCAGCCGGTAGAGGTCCCCGGTCTCCAGCGACTCTCTCCTCTCCACCGGGGAGGGCCTTTCGCTTCCCGGCGGTCGTATCGCCCGCAAACCTTTCTCCAGGTGAAGCTCCCTGGGCTTTCCATCCGTACCCATCCTGTTCCAGTCGAACAACCTGTACGTAACGTCACAGTTCCTCTGTATCTCCAAAACCTCCAATCCGCCGCCCAACGCATGAACGGTCCCCGGAGGGATGTGCACGGCCTGACCGGGTTCCATCTCCAACCTCGCCAGGAGGCCTTCGATCTCTCCCTCACTCAGGGCCCTTCCCAGCTCCTCCGGCGTTGCCCGCGGCAGCAGGCCCGCGAGAAGCCAGGAACCGGGACGCGCCGACAGCACCACCCAGGTCTCCTCCTTGCAGAGGTCTCCACCGTCCTTGCCCGGATGAACCTGTACTGAGAGCCTCCTTGCGGTATGAAGGGTCTTGACCAGGAGCGGATACCTTCCCCCCATCTCCGGAAGCAGGCCATCTTCGACCAGGGCATTCACGGTCGTGGTTTCCCCGGTCGACGAACGAAGAGAGGCGGAGCCCTCCCCATCCTGGTACACCCACCACAGCTCGCCTACCGTCTTGTCCCCTCTACGCAGGCTGCCCCACATCCTATCCACCCACAGCGGCCGGGCCGAGTAGATCAACTCACCCTCCCCTTTCCGGCCACCCCCAGCATGTGCTCCAACAGGGGTACTCCGGTCCGGTCCCGCTCGGGGTGCCATTGTACTCCCAAGGCCATCCCGTCCTCGGACTCGATGGCCTCCACCAGACCGTCCGGGGACCAGGCGCAAGCGGAGTATCCAGGGGGGACGGAGCGTATCGCCTGGTGATGGAAGCTGGACACCTCGCTCTCCGTTCCGATTATGCCCGCCATAACGGAGCCCGGCTTTACGCTCACCGGATGCCTCTGCGGGCTCTCGGGTTTTCCATGGTGGTCGAGCGCTCCGGGAAGCTCGGTGGCTATGTCTCCGATCAAACCGCAACCCTCGGCCACGGCCATGAGCTGCATTCCCAGGCATATGCCCAGGACCGGCTTTCCACCCTTTCGGGCGGCACGATACAGCCGGATGTCCCACAGGGGACGCTCCCTTTCCGTTCCGGGGGGAGCTACAGGCTTATCGCCGTAGATGGAAGGGTCGGGGTCTCCTCCACCCGTGAGCACCAACAGGTCGACCATGTTCAGGAGGGCCTCCGGGTCGCCCCGGGGTAAAAGAAGAACCGAGGCCGCCCCGCTTCGAAAAGCCAGGTCCACGTAGGAGCCATGCAGGGTTATCTGGTGCTCCCCGTACGCCGCAACCTCCCGGGGAGGATTCGCTTTCCACTTGGCGGTGAATCCCAGGACAGCAGCTTCCACTAGGTCAGCTCAACCATTCTTTCCACCGATTCCCGAGCCTTCTTTCTCAAGGCTTCATCGATCTCTATCCGGGGCTCCAGATCGCCCAGCGAGGAGGCAACGTGTTCCAGATCGATCAGCTTCATGTCCCGGCAAAGGATCCCCCCGGCCTCCCGGAAGCTCCTTTCAGGGAATAAGGTCTGCAGCCTGTATACCATCCCCTTCTCGGTACCGACCAGGAACCTCTCGGCCCGCGATGCCTCCACCCACTCCACCATGCCCCCGGTTCCCGTTACCGCGTCGGCCCGGTCCCAGAAGTCCGGAGGGGTCTCGGGATGAACCATTACCTCCGCTTCCGGCCATTCCTCAATCTTGCGGTCGAGGTCGGCCAGATCCGCCGTGGAATGGGGCTCGCAGGCTCCCCGGAAAACGTGAACCGTCTTGTCCGTATGGCGGGACACGTAGGTTCCCAGGTTCCTGTCCGGCCCGAACACCACCTCGCTGGATGGAACAGAGTCCACGACCTTCAGGGCGTTGGCCGAAGTACAGCAGGCGTAGGATTCGGCCTTAACCTCGACCGACGAGTTCACGTAGCAGACGGGCAGAGCATCGGGATGTTTCTCCTTCATGGCGGAGAGTTCTCCCACCCCCATGCAATCGGCCAGCGAGCAATCGGCGTCGGTGCGGGGTTGCAGAACGATCTTGTCAGGGGACAATATGTGCGCGGTCTCCGCCATGAACCGAACCCCACAGAAGACAATGACCTCACATTCGGTTTCTGAGGCGGTCCGGCTGAGACCCAGCGAGTCGCCCACGAAATCGGCCAGGTCCTGTATCTCCGGAGGCTGATAACAGTGGGCCAGGATGACGGCGTTCCTGCTTCGACGCAGCCTCTCTATATCCGCCACCGGGTCAGGCCTCAAGCTCGCCCCCCAATCGAACAGCTCGGGTTATGGTTCCAGCAACAAGAACATTATCAGAGTCGTACACCACGCCAACCTGCCCCGGGGCCACCGCTCTGACCGGTCTTTCGAACCGTACGTCCAGGCCGCTTCGGACCGGGACGATCCGCGCGGGCGCCGGCCGGTGCCTGTACCTGACCTGGACCTCGGCCCCGAACATCTCCGGCAACGGACCCTGATGTACGACGATGTCCGAAACCCGGCAACCGGAGCACATCAGATCGCTCCCCCCGCCCACGTACACCCGTGCGGATACCGGATCCAGGGACACTACGTACATCCTTCTCCCGTGGGCCCCGATTCCCCTTCTCTGCCCCACGGTGAAACCCGATAGACCGTGGTGCTCGCCCACCACCTCTCCCGTGCTCAGATCGACGATCTCTCCACCGTCTTCGGGTCGACTGCCGGAGACGTCGAAGCACAGATCCATGCTCTCCCGCCGTCCGGCCGGAATGCCCAACCTTCGGACCTCTTCCCTCACCCGCTCCTTGCGCCAGGTTCCCAGGGGAAGCCAGGTTCGGGCCAGAACGGACGGCTCGACCATCGATAGGAAGTAGCTCTGGTCCTTCCTCCGCTGCATTCCCCGTAGAAGCCTGCCCTTCTCCACCCGAGCATAGTGGCCGGTCACCAGAGTCTCCCCGTTACGAAGCAGGGAGTGGGTAAGACCCAGCTTCACCCTGTCGTTGCACAAGGCGCAGGGATTGGGGGTAAGGCCGTTCTCGGCCATTCGGCGGGAGGGCTCGGCGACCAGGCCCTCGAACTGGGAGACGGCGTCTATCTCCTCCAGGTTCACGCCCAGGTGGCAGGCTACCTTGCGGGCGTGATCGGGCGATCCGTGACCGGTGTGCACGTAGGCGGCCCGGACCGCATCGAACCGGCGGAGAGACAGGTGCAGAGCCAGAGCGGAGTCCATGCCCCCGGAAAGGGCGACCAGACCTCCCCTCTCAGGCACCGAACCGTCTCAGCTTGCCTGCGGATGCCAGGAGCAGGCTCATCAGCTGCCTGGCGTAGAAGGTTCCCAACGCTCCGGTGAGGGCCTCCCTCTCGCTGAAAGCGTCGCTTCCCCCGCTGCGCTGGGGGCCGCCATGTATCAACACCGGCACCGGGTGCCAGCTGTGCTGCTTCATCGGGCAGGGAGTGCTGTGGTCTCCGGTGACGCAGATCACATCGAAACCAGCCTGCAGGAGATCGGGCAGAGCGCCGTCGAAAACTTCCACCGCGGCTATCTTCGCCGCCTCGTCACCATCCTCCCCCGAGCTGTCAGTCGGCTTGTGGTGAAGGAATACGAAGGTCCTGCCCGAAGACGCCGCCTCGCGTGCGGCGGACACTTCCTCCTCCAGGCTGTTTCCGGCTTCCAGCAGGTCCATGCCCACCAGCGACGCGACGCCCCTGTACATGGGGTAAAGCGCTGCCGCCGCCGCATCCAGCCTGAACCGCTCCTCCATGCTGGGAAACGGGCGGTAGGTCGAGAATCCCCTCATCAGGATGCCGTTAGCCGGCTGCCTACCCTCCAACAGATCCAGGGCCTGCCTCAGGAAGGAATCCACCACCTCCACAGATCTCTCCGCGCCCTCTGCCGTCGCGCGGACCGGACGGGGCCTTCTTCCGACCACTCCCGGGTCGGTGTCGTCTACTGCGTCCGAAAGGTTATCCCCCCTGAACACCACGCATGCCCTGTGCTCCTTTACCGGGTTGACGAAGGTCTTCACTCCCGGCACCGAGGCCCGGGAAAGCACCTCCACCAGCTGGCGGCACTTCTCGGTGGAGATCCTGCCGGCCCTCCGGTCGGAGACCGATCCATCGTCCGCCAGGGTGCAGAAGTTTATCCGGGCGGCCAGGTCGCCCTCCCTGAGATCGAAGCCTATTCCCATGGCCGCCAGCACGCCGCGGCCGACGCAGCTCTCCACAGGATCGTAGCCGAACAGCGCCAGGTGGGCGGGACCGCTGCCCGGTGATATTCCGGGCTCTATGGGGATGTGCTGGCCCAGGGCCCCCTCCCGTGCCAGCCGGTCGAGGTTGGGAGACTCCGCGACCTGTAGCGGCGTCCGTCCGCCCAGCTCCCCGGAGGGAACGTCCCCCACACCGTCCAGTACGGCCAACAGGATCTTGGAGTCGGTGGTCTCTGCCAGGGAGTCCGGAAGCCTGTCAGCCATGATCCACCCCCCGTCCGACGAGGTAAACTTCCGAGCCCCGGGTCACCCTTCCGGCGGGGAAGAATTCCTCCCCCCGCTTCAACAGAATATCTTCCACTCCGGCTATCTTCTCGGAATCGCAGACCAGCAGCATGCCCGCTCCCATGTTGAAAACCCTGTACATCTCGCCCTCTTCCACTTCGCCTTCCTCTGCGATCAACCGGAAGATGGGCGGTACCTCCCAGGAAAGGTCTATCTCCGCGCCGCAGCCGTCCGGCAGCACCCGCGGTAGGTTGCCGGGTATGCCGCCGCCCGTAACGTGGCAGACGGCCTCGACCAACCCCTCCCCCAACAGGGCCATGACCGGCCCCAGGTAGCTGCGGTGCGGCCTCATCAAAGCCTCTCCGATACTTCTACCGTTAAGGATGGAGGGGCGGTCATCCACTCCGTAGGCCCCTTTCTCGAAGAGAACGTGCCGGGCCAGGGAGTATCCGTTGGTGTGCAGACCGGAGGAAGGCATTCCCAGGATGGACATGCCCGGTTCGACCCTAGTGCCGTCGACCATCCTCTTCCTCTCCACCACCCCGACGATAGTGCCTATAAGATCGTAGTCGTTGTGGCCGTAGAACCCGGGCATCTCCGCCAGCTCTCCCCCCAGGAGAGCGCACCCGTTCTCAACGCAGGCGTCGGCGACCCCGGAGACTATCTCCGAGGCGACGGAAGCATCCAGGCTCTCGCAGCCCAGGTAGTCCAGGAAGAAGAGCGGTTCTGCGCCCTGCACCAGCACGTCGTTGACACAGTGGTTCACTATATCGACTCCCAGGGTGTTGAAACGTCCGGTCATGGAGGCCACCCTTAGCTTGGTGCCCACTCCGTCGGTACTAGCTACCAGTATCGGCTCCTCGTATCTGTCGACGGGAAACCGGAACATCCCACCGAAGCTTCCTACGTCAGAGAGAACCGGCCTGCCGTAGGTCCTGCGAACGTGCTCCTTGAACATGCGGGCGGCCTTCTCCGCCTCCGGAATGCTGACTCCACTCGCCTCGTAATCGGTGCCCGGCGTCACTGCCATACCTCCCCCAGTTGGCAGGTAGACAGAAAGCGGGATAGCTCGCCGTCTACATGGGATCTTTCCAGCCCCCGGAGCTTCTGCACCCCGAAGCCTCCCACCGCGAAGCTGGCGGTTACCGTACCGTAGGCCAGACTTTTGCGGACACTCTCGAAATCGAGCTCCGAGTTCACCGATGCCAGGTAGCCCAGCATGCCCGCGGCGAAGGAGTCGCCGGCACCGGTGGGATCGACCACCGTGTCCAGGGGGACCGCGGGAAGCTGGAAGGGCCGGGGGCCTCCGAAGAGTATGACCCCGCAGGAACCCCTCTTGACCACCACGTATCGGGGGCCCTGGTCCAGAACGTACCGGCCGGCGGAGAACAGGCTGTTCCGTCGCGCCAGCTGCTTGGCCTCCGCCTCGTTGAGGAGGACCACGTCCACCCTCCTCAGGACCTCGAGCAAACGGTCCTTCTGCCTGTCTATCCACAGGTTCATGGTATCCACGGCTATCCAGCTGGGGCTCTGAACCTGGTCCAGAACCTCCAGCTGCAGGGTGGGATCTATGTTGGCCAGGAAGACGTAGGGCGTGTCCCGGTAGCTGTCGGGAATCCGGGGAGAGAATTTGGCGAATACGCCCAGTTCGGTCCTTATCGTACGGGCGTCACCGTAGTCCTGTCCGTAGACCCCCTCCCAGCGGAAGGTGGGCCCCTGGGCGGTGGTCAGCCCCTGCAAGTCGACCCCCTTGCTCTCCAGGAACCTCTTCTCCTGGACGGGGAAGTCCGGACCGACCACGCCAACTATCCTTACCTTGGTAAGCTGGTTGGCGACCAACGAAAAGTACACCGCGGACCCGCCCAGGGTATCCTCCACCTTACCTGCGGGCGTGGTCAGCGTATCCAGAGCGATCGATCCTACTACGATCAAAGACATATCGGCTCACCCCACTGTTCATTGCCCGGGCAGGAACTGCTACATGGTATCCGGGGAATCGACGTTTAGAATACCCAGCATGCCCCGGATGGAGTTCCTGCAGGCCTTGCATAGAAGCAGCCGGGCAGCGGACAGCTTCGGTCTGGAAGAATCTATCACCCTAACGTTCTGGTAAAAGCCGTGGAAGGCGGTCGCCAGATCGGCCAGCATCTCGGTAATCCTGTGTGGCTCCAGAAGCTCGGCCGACTGGGCGACCCGGTGGGGGAGGACCTCCAGAAGCCTCATGAGCCGGCGCTCGTGCTCGCCGTCCAGAAGCTCGGGCAACCCCTCCGGGTCGACGTCGCGGTCGGTTACTCCTTCCTCGACCGCTTTCCTTACTATGCCGGCGATTCTGGCATGCGCGTACTGAACGTAGTACACCGGGTTCTCCTCCGACTGTTCCACGGCCAGATCGAGATCGAAATCCATATGGGCCTCGGACCTTCTGGTAAGGAACAGGTAGCGGGTGACGTCCACCGATCCCACCTCCTCCACCAGATCTCTCATGGTAACGAAGTTGGCGGCCCTGGTCGACATCTTGACCTTCCTTCCCGCCCTCACCAGGGTGACGAACTGATGGATCACCACCCTCAGCCGTCTCTGGACCTCATCGTTTCCAAGAAGGGCGCTCAGGGCCGCCCTGACGTCCCGACTGGTGTCCAGATGGTCGGAGCCGAACACATCCACAATAAGATCGTATCCCCGTTCGAACTTGTTCAGGTGGTAAGCGATGTCGGGCATCCTGTACGTGTAGGTCCCGTCCGAACGCCTGATGACCCTGTCCGCAGGTCTTCCCAGCTCGCGCAACCTTAGCCAGAGCTTGCCCTCTTCCTCAGGGTCCTCGTACACCAGGTCTTCCGAACCAGGTCCCGTGCCCCCCAACTGGTCTATGGCCCTTGGAACGTCCTCCTCGAGCAGGTCGCTCTCGGGGAAATAGCAATCGAAGGTTATCTCCAGCAAGGCCAGGTCCTCCCTTATCCGGCGCATCGCCCTCTCCCGCCCGTAGGAAACGAACAGCTCGGAGTCGTCCGGCCAGACCAGACCGTCACCTTTCTCGGAGGCCAGCTCGGCGGCCCACCGCCTCACGTAATCGCCCCTGTAGCCCTTTTCGGGCATCTCCAGGGAGGATGGCCCTCCCACCTTCTCCAGGTACCGGGCCGCTATGGATTCCCCCAGCAGCTCCATCTGTCTGCCGGAGTCATTGAAGTAATACTCCCTCTTCACCCGCCATCCCACGGCTTCCAGGAGCCTGGAGATGGCCTCGCCCAGCACGGCCTGGCGGCAATGACCCACGTTGAGCGGGCCGGTGGGGTTGGAGCTCACGTACTCCACCAGAGCCACCCTTCCCCCGCCGTCGTCGGGCAGGAGTGAGGAGAATTCCTCCCTGGCCAGGCTCGACGAGACCCGGGTAAGGTAGCCGCGCTGGAAAGTGAAGTTGATGAATCCCGGACCATCGACGGTAACCGCTGCGACCGCGGGGATCCGCCCTCCGAGCTCGGCCGCCAGAGCCTCTGCCACCTCCCGGGGAGGCATGCCCAGCTCTCCGCTCAACCTCATCGCCACCTGGCAGGACACGTCGCCGAAGCGCTCGTTCGGCGGAGCGGAGAGGCCCACCTCCGAAACGGCAAACCCCCACAGGCCCTCGATGGCCTCGGATACGGCCTCGCTCAGATCACCTCTTACCCGTGAAGGGATCATCGCTCTCCTCGGGGTCTTCGAACCGCCTGGACGGAGCGTCACTCCAGAGCATCTCCAGGTTGTAGTACTCCCTCTTTTCCACCAGAAATACGTGCACCACGAAATCTACGAAATCCAGGAGGATCCAGCTTCCCTCCTCGTAGCCCTCACTGTGATGCAACCTCCAACCCAGGTCCCTGGCGGTCTCCTCGACGTGATCGGCAATGGCTCGACTTTGTATCCGGTTGTCCGACGAAACAATAAGGAACAGATCCACCGTAAGGGGGAACTCCGTCATGTCCAATGCCCTTACCATGAATCCGTGTCTGGCGTGGATGGCTTGCACTATCTTCAGCAGGTTTTCGTCCTCCGCCAACGGCACCTCCCAAATTACGAATGACTCATTGGTTATCCAGTTACTGGTGCGATCCGTAAGGTACCAGGAGCCTGTGTTTCTCCCCCAGATCCTCACCCAGGTAAAGGACCACGTCGACTTCGGTCTCTTCCCCGGGAGCCGGCAGCTCCCATACCACGTTCTCCTTCCCCAGCCAGAGCCTCTCCGCCACCGTCATCGCGGCGGAAAGGTCCTTCCTGCGGGAGGCCACCACCGTCTCTTGGTAACTCATTCTGTCTGCGTTTGCCGGATCGCCAGGGGCCAGGAACACCACGCTATCCCTGAAGCTCAGAAGGAACCTTTGAACGCTCCAGGCCAGGCCGTTCACGCCTGCGCCATTCAAAACCCGCACGGAGATTGTGTCCGGCGCGGTATACGATACTTCCCCCGGTGGCGTGGCTTCCTCCCTCGGGAGCTCGGTCTCCAGGTCGGTGGTATGGAGCAGGCCCACGGCTATCGCTCCCAGCACCAGTATAACCAGCACCACCCTCCAGGCTATTCCGTACCCGCCCCTGGCGGTCATCGGTCCCTGCCCTCGAAGAAAGGCAACAGCTGGTCGTAGCTCGACTCCAGAGACTCCGAGAGCACCCTCACCTCGGCCACCGAGGTCATGAAGTTGACGTCACCCGACCAGCGGGGAAGCACGTGCAGGTGGACGTGGCCTTCCACGCCGGCCCCGGCGCACCGGCCCAGGTTCCAGCCCCCGTTTATGCCCATGCAGCCCATTCCTTCGAAGAGGGCCTCTTCCGATACCCTCACCAGGTCGATCATCTCGCCGAGCTCCTCTGCCTTCAGGGATCGGAGATCCGGTACGTGCCGGCAGGGAACCACCATCAGATGGCCGTTGATGTAGGGGAATCTGTTCAGAACGACCATGGTCCGCTCCGACCTGTGCAGAACGTAGTTATCCCGGTCCCGCGAGGGCTCCGAGCCGATGCGGCAGAAGACGCAGCCCTCATCGTCGCCGGTTCCCTTGACGTACCTCTCCCGCCAGGGCGCCCATAGCCTCTTCACAATCTCGCCCCCTCCAACACTGTAAAGGGCTTCACCTCGCTGCCGGGAGGTATGACCGAATCGACTAGAACGCAGCCGTCACCTATGATGCAGCCTTCACCAACCACCGTGCTGCCGGACAACCGGCAGAGCCTGCCCACCGCGCATCCACCGCCCACTTCGACGCCGTCCTCTATCCAGACCGTATCCGGGTCCCGAACCGTTACCCCGGAGAGCATGAGCCCTCTGAGGACCGACCTGCGGAGGTAGTCCGTGGCTCCGGCCAGCTGGACCTGGTCGTTTATGCCCGCGACCTCCCGCCAGCTTTCGGCCCTCCTGGCCACGACGGTCAGTTTCCTCCGGACCGCCTCCGATATCGTGTCCGTAAGGTAATACTCTCCCTGGGCGTTATCGTTGTCCAGCGCTTCCAGCAGCTCGGGAAGGACCTGCCCGTCGAAGGCCATGGTGCCGGTGTTTATCTCCCCTATCTCTCTTTGCTCGGCCGTTGCGTCTCTCTCCTCGACTATACCGCTAATCCGATCACCGTCCCCCGTCCTGACTATCCTTCCGTATCCGGAGGGATCCGGAGGAAAAGCCGTTAAGACCGTCACCGCCGCCTTCTCCCGGCGTCGGGCCTCCAACAGCCTATCTATCGTCCGGGGATCTATCAGGGGAACGTCGCCCAGAAGCACGACCAAGTCCTGGACCTCATCGAGAGATTCGAGGCCGACCTGAACGGCATGGGCAGTACCCAGTTGGGGATCCTGAACCACCCACTCGGCATCAATGGAGCGCAGGATCTCTATCACCTGGTCCCTGCCGTGGCCGACCACGGTTATCGCTCTATCCACTCCGGCGCTTCGAGCAGCATCCAGAACCCGCAGCACCATGGGACGACCCAGCACGGGGTGGGCCACCTTGGCCAGGTTGGACCGCATCCTCTTGCCCTGTCCCGCCGCCAGTACGACGGCTGAGGTCACTGAAGCAGCCTGGGCTCGAGGTTCTCGTCGTTTGCCACCACCACCCTGGCCCCCGGGGAAACCTCGACCGCGGTGTCGATCCAGCTGAATTGCATTACGATGATCCTGTCGCCACGATCCACCAACCTGGCCGCGGCACCGTTTATGCAGACCGTCCCGCTTCCGGGCTCGCCCTCCATGACGTAGGTCTCGAACCGGGCGCCGGAACGGAGGTCGGCCACCAGCACCCTCTCGTCGAGCAGAATACCCGAGAGTTCGAGCAGGTCTCTATCCAAAGTGATCGAACCGACGTAATCCAGGTCACACTCGGTTATGACCAACCGGTGGAGCTTTGCGGTAAGAAAACATCTAAACACCGTCTAACCAGCTCCCTCTTCCCGATTCTCCGGAGGATCTATGAGAATATTGTCTATCAGTCGCGTACGGCCGGCAAAGACGGCCACCGCCAGTAACCCCCTTCGGTCCAAACGTTCCAAAGGCCTCATGGTCGAGGGGTCCACCAGCTCAACGTACTGGGCTGACAGTAAAGGCTGCGATTCGATTTCCGCCCTGACCGCGGACCTCAGAGCCGCCGGATCTGTCCGTCCTTCCCCGGCGAGCCCCTCCGCCCTAAGAAGCCCCCTGTAGAGAGCCGTCGCCTGTTCACGTTCCAACCTAGAAAGATAGCTGTTGCGGCTGCTCAGCGCCAGACCGTCCGGTTCCCGCACTATGGGTCCGGCGACTACTTCCACGTCCAGTCTGAGGTCCCGGACCAGCCTTCGAATCACAGCCAGCTGCTGGGCGTCCTTCCTGCCGAACACGGCCAGATGGGGCCTCAGTATTCGGAACAGAACCGTGCACACCGTGGCCACCCCCCGGAAGTGCCCCGGCCTGAAGCTGCCGCACAGACCATCGGACACCCCCTCCACCTCCACGTAGGTGGAGTAGCCCGGAGGGTACATCTCCTCCTCGGAGGGAAGGAAAACCGCATCGACCCCCATCTCGCGCAATGCATTCGCGTCCGATTCGGGATCCCTGGGGTAAGCGTCCAGGTCTTCTTTCTCTCCGAACTGGGTGGGATTGACGAAGATGGACACAACCGTACGATCGGCCCTCTCCAGAGAGATGTCCACCAGGCTGGTATGGCCGCTATGAAGAGCGCCCATGGTAGGTACGAAGCCTATTTGCAGACCATCTTCCCGCCAATCTTCGCAGACCCCGCGGATCCGCTCTTCGGTCCGGGCCAACTCCATCAGGGGTAGCCAGCTTCCCCCAGGCGAGGCACGTAGGTCTCGAACCCTCCTCCGTGGCTCTCGATGGCGTCCAGCAGTCCCCTCAGGCTTTCCTCGTTCTCGCTGAAGTCGGCGCGGTCGGTGTTTACCAGCAATATGTGGTGGGGCCTTTGCCGGAAGAAGTAGTCGTTGTAAGCTTCCACGATCTGTTCCACGTAGGACCGGCTCATGTTACGCTCGTAGGATCTTCCCCTGGCCTCTATCCTCCGCAGCAGCGTATCCACCGAGGCCTGGAGGAATATGACCAGATCGGGCTCGGGCAGCTCCCTGCGCAGAATCTGAGACAGGACATTGTACAGGTCCAACTCGTTGTCGCTGAGGTTTACCGCAGCGAAAATCCTGTCCTTGGCGAACATGTAGTCGGCGACCAGCCGGCTGGAAAACAGGTCCAGCTGAGCCATCTTCTGCTGCTGGCGGAACCTGCTGAGCATGAAGAAGATCTGGGTTTGAAACGCGTAGGCCCTGCGATCCTGGTAGAACTTGGGAAGGAAGGGATTCTCCTCGAACTCCTCCAGAATGGCCCTGGTGCCCCATTGGCGGGCGAGCAATCGGCACAGGGTGGTCTTTCCCACCCCGATCGGGCCCTCCACCACTACGAAGCTCTTCTCTCTCATAGTCTCCACAGCCGGCCCGGATCGGGCCTGTCCAGGAGCACTCGAAGATCCTCCCCCGATCCAAGCTTCTCCAGGAGGTCGGCGGGGCTGGCCCCGAGAACCGGTACCGGCCCTTCCCACACCTGGCTCAGCGGCTGCAGAACGAACCTCCGCTCGTACATCCTGGGGTGGGGAAGGCTGAGATCGTCCTCCGTTACCGGATCGTCTCCCACGAAGAGCAGGTCTACGTCCAGACGGCGGGCCCGGCCCTCCTTGTTGATCCGGCTTCCCAGGGCGCTCTCCGCGCTCCTGCACAGCTCCAGCATCAGCCGGGGAGAACCGTTCGCGCCTCCAACCATCACACAGTTGAGAAAGGCCCCGCCCTCGACCCCACCCTTCGGATCGCTCTCCACCATCCCCGACAGGGAAGGCTCGAAGACCAGCCCGGAGCCCATTATGAACGCCGCTCCCGCCAGAAGGTTCGCCTCCCTGCTGCCCAGATTGCTACCCATGGCCACGGCGAACGGTACGGCGGTCAATCTATCGGCTCCGAGTTCAAGGTGACCGAGGCCTCGTCCACCGGCAAATTACAGGGGGGAAATGGTTTACGAATGGTTACCTTCCAGCTGCCCCGGGGGAAGCCGTCTCGAAGAACGTCCATCGCCTCGGAAGCCAACTCCTCGGCGTAGCGGTAGCTATTGCCCCGCAGAGACGAGAGGGCGACACAAACCTTTTCGTAATCCACCTCCGGCGAGGAGGGATCGCAATCGCCCTCCCACCTTAGGTCGAGAAAGACTCGGCGGGGAAAGATCCTTTCCCGTGGCAGTTCCCCGAGCACAACCTCCAGGGCTATCCCCCTGATCCGTAGAGTCAGCTTCATCAGCTCCTCTTACGATGAGAGCTTTTCTTCCACATGCTGGAAATCTCCTTCTGCTCCAGCCTGCCCAGAGCTTTCAGTATCCTGTCCTCCGGCACGGTCAGCGCGAAACGTACGTAGCTCTCGCCGTTGCTTCCGAAGCCGTTTCCTGGAGTGACCACGATCCCCGCGGTGGAGATAAGCCTGCTGGCGAAATGCATGGAGGACGTTCCCCGGGGGAGCGCCGCCCAGAGGTAGAAGGTCC
This sequence comes from Candidatus Fermentibacterota bacterium, assembly GCA_014728175.1. Taxonomy (GTDB): domain Bacteria; phylum Fermentibacterota; class Fermentibacteria; order Fermentibacterales; family JCC-6; genus WJMA01. The sequence continues at coordinate 134,795 of WJMA01000015.1, read as the reverse complement.
CCGGGGTGTCGCAGACGTCCCAGCCCAGCTTCAGCAATCCTTCGAGGAGGGTATCCCGGCGGGAGCGGTACGTCGCCAACAACGAATCCAGGTGCTCGGGGCCCAGGTCGATCGCCGTCTCCGCCGCCTTCTGCACGGCGGTGAAGACCCCGGAGTCCAGGTTCTCCTTCACTCCCATGAAGGTTCGGACCAGCTTGGCGCCGCCGACGATGAAACCTACCCGCCAGCCGGTCATGTTGAAGGTCTTGGAGAAGCTGTGCAGCTCCAGGCAGACATCCTCCGCTCCGGGGACTTCCAGGAACGAAGTCGGCTTCTCGCCGTCGAACCTGATGTGGCTGTATGAGTTATCGCTGACCAGCAGTACGTCCTTCCTACGAACGAACTCCACTATCTCCCGCATTGCCTGCCTGCCCATGACCGCTCCGGTCGGGTTGTTGGGGTAGTTGAGAAACACCACTTTCGCCGATCTAAGGACCGATTCGTCGAGCACACCCAAATCGGGCAGGAACCCGTTCTCCCTGGTTAAGGACACGTCCACCGGGGTGGCGTCGGCCAGGATGGCAGAGGCCCTGTACACCGGATATCCGGGATTCGGCGTCAACACTACGTCACCGGGATTGCAGAAGACAGACGGCAGGTGGGCCAGACCCTCCTTGGCTCCTATCAGAGCGCCCACCTCCAATGAGTCCAGGGAGGGTATCTCGAACTCCCGCGACAGCCACCGGAAGGCGGCCTCCTTGAAGAAATCGCTTCCCCGGCTCTGCGGATAGCGATGGTACTCCGGAACCGCGACCGCCCCCCTAGCGGTTTCCACTACGGGCTTTGGAGTGGGCAGGTCCGGGTCGCCTATTCCGAAATCGATAAGATCGACGCCCTTTTTTCGAGCGGCCGACCTCCGCCTGTCCAGCTCGGCGAACAGGTAGGGCGGCAGCTTTCCCACCCTCTCCGACGCGGTGATAAAGGGTTTCTTTCTCTCCAACGAATGCCTTTCCGGGAGCTAAAATAGATACGATCAGGTACAAACATAATCCTGCGAGGAGGTCCGGGGAAACCTCCCGTGTCTTGACCCAAAGGGGCCGCGGCATAATAACTGCTACGGAGGAATCTACAATCCTTCCACGTTTAAATGCCACTTCGAAGCCTATTTGGTCAGAAACAGCGTAAAGCGTAAGGAGAAAGAATGAAGAGGATTCTCGTTCTGATGCTCTTCATCGCAGGAATCTCTTCGGCCGAATGGGTGGACTTCGGGGCCGAGGGCCTGGAACATGCCAGGCTGGAAGTCCTGGAAGCCACACCCTCCTGCATGGAGATCGAGATAACCGTACCGGGGATAGAGCTTACCAGCCGCACCCAACAGGGTGAAGAGTACATGGTAATGAATATCCCCGCCGCAACACCCACCGCACCCGAGCCGGGTTACCCTTCCATTCCCAAGGCCGGATTCCTGGCGGCGGTGGCCGGAAACACAGATATCAACTGGACTATCCTGGAAGAGGAAACGGTTTCCCTGGGACAGTTCAAACCCTGGCCGTTCCAGCCCATTCCTTCCGACGACACCTACGAGAACCCTCCCTTTACAGTCATCGAGGCAGCTTACGACTCGGGTATGCATCCATCGAGCGATGTGATCTATACCTACGACGGAATACTACGAAGCGTACACGTCGGTAGGTTCGCGGTCCCCCTGGCCCGTTACGATGCTTCGTCCGGAGAGGTAACGGCCGTAAAGAGAATCAGGCTCAGGTTCGATCTGGGGGGAGCGGTCTCGGTGGACCGCAGACTTTACTCTCCGTTCTTCAAGTCCACTTTCAGCCAGGTTCTGGTCAACGCCCCAGTGCTTGGAGAGCCGGAATCCAAATTCTCCGTGCGGCGATCCGGGCCGGTCGTGGCCCGGACTCCCGCCGAGGCCAGAGACATCGACGAGGCGCATCTTCTCATCCTGGCCGGCGACGACTTCGTAGACACCATGATGGACGAGTTCGTCAACCGTAAGCACGAACAGGGCTTCCTGCCGGCGCTGGTGGCAGCGGGAAGCTGGGGCGAGGATTCCATCAAGAGCTACATCCAGGAAGCCTACGACACCTGGACCATTCCCCCCTCCTACGTCCTGTTCGTCGGAGATAGCGGTGAGTTGCCCCCCTACCACTCCTCGAGCACCGGGATAGACACCGACAACCGCTACTGCTGCGTGGACGGCTCCGATTACATGGCCGACATCTACCATGGCAGATTCGCCACTCCCACCGACCACATAAGCAACATAGTGGAGAAGACCCTCAAATGGGACTTCAACCCGCTGCTGGACGCCGATTTCTGGGGCAACGTACTCTGCGCGGGTATGCTGCAGGACAGCGACGGCGACGGTGAGGCCGACCGCTGGTTCTGCTTCACCTGCGAGTCCGTCCGCGACACCTACATCGACTACTACGGCAAGACCGTAACCAGGGAGTACGTAACCAACAGCAGCCAGCCCGAGCCCTACTACTACCGGCCCGATCCTCCCAGCACCGGAGCCCAGGTGCCCACCGAGATCACCTGGGACGGAGACGCCGACGGCATCAACAGCGCCATAAACAGCGGCGTCTTCCTGGTGCAGCATAGAGACCACGGCTCGGTCAGCGGCTGGGCCGACCCGCCCTACTACATCGACGACCTGTCGGGTCTCTCCAACGGCGAGAAGACTCCCATGGTCATGAGCATAAACTGCAGCACCGGACAGTTCACCAGCGACTGCTTCTCCGAGAACTTCCACCGGATGGAGGGCGGAGCGGTGATGGTGGTCGGAGCATCATCGACTTCCTACAGCTACTTCAACGACTACTTCTGCTACGGCCTCTACACGAGTTTCAACGACCAGTACGTATCTCCCCCGGCCATCTTCACCGACCCCTACGGCAACTTCCTGGCCGGTGAGGCCCTGATGGGAGGAAAGCTGGAGATGCAGGAGGCCGCTCCCAGCAACCCCTACGGCAGTTGGGAGTACTACGCGGAGATGGAGTGGGACCTCTTCCACGTCTTCGGCGATCCCACGATGGACATGAGGTCGGAGGTGCCGTTCGATCTCTCCGTAACCGCGCCCTCCAGCCTTACCTCCGGCTCTACGGAGGCTACCTTCGAGGTCTACGATTCAACCGACGGGCCGGTGGAAGGCGCGCTGGTGTGCCTGCGTAAATCCGATGACGACATCTACGCCACGGGTGAGACCGACGCCGGCGGATCGGTCACCCTAACCTTCCAGGCCACCACCTCCACCACGGAGATACCGTGGATGGTCACCTCGCACAACGCCCTGCCCAGCGAGGGCTCGATCAACGGTCCGGGGGTAGGAGAACAGGCCGGTGCCGTCGTCGCCAGACGGGGCATACCCAGGCCTAACCCCTTCAGCTCCGCCGTTGTGTTCCCTCTGGGCCTCGACCGCTCCGGTCACGTGGAGCTGACCATATACGACCTGGCCGGAAGGGCCGTGGTCACAGTAACCGACGACGAGCTCAACGCCGGCTCCCACGAGCTGGTATGGGACGGCACGGCCAACGGCCGGCCCGCACCGCAGGGTGTGTACTTCGCCAGGCTGGAGGTGGACGGAGAACCTTCCGTTCACAAGCTGGTGCTGTTCAAGTAGAGCCCATCCACTCTTCGGAAGGGGCGGCCCTCGGGTCGCCCCTTCTTCGTTGGGGGAACACTGCCTATACTCCCGTGGTTGTTTCTATCGACCACGGAGGTCCTTAAATGGCTAGGATAGTCGTCCCGCTGCTGCTTTATACGCTGTGCGCGGCGAACGCGCAGACCATGGATCTGCTGACCGGCCTCGAGGGACCGGCCGAGCTGCGCCTGCTTCGGTGTACGCCCACCTCCCTGGAGTTGGAGCTGCGGGTGCCGGAGCTGCAGCTACGACAGCTACCGGACGGATCCTACACGATAGCTTTTCCCGGAGCGACGATATGGGCCTCGGAAGATGGAATGCCGATGCTTCCCAAGGTATCCTTCCTCGCCGCCCTTCCCCCCGACCCCAACCCGCGGGTTTCCGTCGAGTGCCCCGATACGGTATGGCTGGACCCGATGAAGCTCAGCCCCATGCGACCCATTCCCACCGAGGATGGAACGTACCGAGGGCAGGGAGATCGAGCGCCGGCTCCGCAGGAGGGTTGGTATCCTTCCGGCTGCGTTCAGTGGAGCATCGACGGCGTTTTGAGGGGGGTAACCGTGGGCCGCTTCGGCCTGGTGCCGGTGCTGACGGACCCCACCTCTGGCCGGGTGGGAGTACTTCCCGTAATCAGGTTAAGCATAGACATGGGCGCCTCCATCCGCTGCGCCAGGCAGGCCGAGTCCAGGTTCTTCAACCGCCAGCTCCGCGGGATGCTGCTCAACGGAGAGATTCTTCCCAAGGCCCGGTCCGTGCTTCATTCGGAGCGGAACGGCCAGATTCCCGGGGCGGAGGTTCTGATACTGGCTGGTGACGGCTTCTACGATCTGGTGCAGGACCTGGCCGTCGTCCGCCGGCAGCAGGGCTTTCCCACCGCGGTGGTCTCTGCGGAGGGATGGGATCGGGAGAGGATTGCCGGCTACATCCGCCAGGCCTACCAGACGTGGTCCCCGCCTCCGTCGTTCGTTCTGTTCGCCGGAGACAGCGACTTCCTTCCCCCGGCGTATTCGGAGAGCACGGGCGTTTGGACGGACAACCGCTACTGCTGCGTGGACGGCTCGGACTTCATGGCCGACATCTACTACGGCCGGCTGGCCGTAAGCCCCGACGAGTACGGGGAGGTGGAGCAGAAGATCCTCAGGTGGGACCTCCAGCCCCTGCACGACCCCACGTTCTGGAGGAGCGCCCTGAACGCCGGGGCCTTTCAGGACGCGGACAGCGACGGCATAGCGGACCTCTGGTTCTGCTTCACCAACGAGGCTCTGTATCGAACCCTGACCGAGCTGGAGGGAAGAACGGTGCACAGGGAGTACGTGAAGACCGGGCAGTACGATTCCCTTCCCCTCTATTACCGTCCCGACCCGCCCTCCACCGGGGGCGAGGTTCCCATGGACATAGAGTGGGCGGGTACCGCCGAGGGGGTAAACGACAGGATCAACCGGGGGGTGTTCTTCCTGCAACAGAGATCCCATGGAACCGTGGAGTCGTGGGCCTGTCCCCTCTACCACAAGAGCCAGCTGGAAAACCTCGACAACGGCTTTCGGACCCCGATCGTAATGAGCATAAACTGCCACACGGGCGACTTCACCCAGGACTGCCTGGCCGAATGCTTCCTGGGCATGGAAGGCGGCGCGGTGGGAGTATTCGCCGCGACGGGCGAGTCGTACAGCTACTACAACGATTACCTCTGCTACGGAATACACATGAGCTTTCTGGAGGAAACGGTCTGGCCGCCGACAGTCTACACCGATCCCTACGGAAGCTTCAGGGCCGGCCAGGCTCTCTTCGCAGGTAAGCTGGAGATGCAGGCAGCCGCCCCGGGAAGCCCCTACCCGGAGGACAGGACGGAGGAGGAATGGGATCTGTTTCACTTCCTCGGTGATCCCCTGCTGGATATGCGCTCCGGAGTGCCCGTTTGCCCCGAGGTGGATGCCCCCGAAAGAATCGAGCCGGGCGCCACCTCGGCCACCTTCACCGTAAGCACGATCTCCGGACGGCCGGTACCCGGTGCCCTGGTATGCCTTCGCAAGCCCGACGAGCAACTCTACTCGTCGGGTTTGACCGACTCCACCGGAACCGTGACCCTGGTCTTCCAACCCCTGCAGCAGGAGGGCCTGATGCCCTGGATGGTAAGCGGCCATGACCTCATCCCCCTGAGGGGAGAGGTGGGAGCCACCGGCGTAGAGGAAGACGAGCCCTCCCCGCCGGGACCCTTCGAGGTCTCCATCGCCCCCATACCGGCCCGAGGCAGCATCGAGATCGTTCTGCGCAGGCCGGACCCGACCCTACCCGCCACCGTAAGGATCTTCGACCTCGCCGGGAGGTGCGAGCAGACCGTGGAGATACGAAGCTTCGTTACGACCAGCCGCACTACCTACGACTGCTCGGAGCTCGCACCGGGCCTGTACATGGTCCGTGCCGAGTCGGGTTCGCTTTACGATACTTGCAGGCTTCTGGTGCTGGGCAGATAGGCGTTTTCAACCCTCCCTTGCCGAACGGGGCATGGACGCTTTAAAGTAAACGCATGATTACGGGCCTGAATACGGACTCCGCACGGCTGGAAACGGGGATAAGAAGGCTTATCGAACTGGTCCCCACGCCCGGGCCGGTAACCGGAATAGACGGCGTGGACCTCCACACCCGGACCAGGGCCCACAACGCCTACCTCCGCCGTAGGCGAAGCCGGGGGGCAGAATCCGAGGTAGGCCTGACCCTGCGGGAAAGCCACGGGGGCATAGATATGGTGGTATCGGGTAGGGCCGATCTGATCTACCGCGACCAGGGCGGGGCGAGGGTGCACGAGGTGAAGACCTCCCTCGATCCCCCCTCCGGTACCGCAGACCTTCCTTCCCCGCACCTTCTGCAGCTGATTTTCTACTCCCGGGCGCTGCTGGCGGAGGAGCCGGCGCTTAGGCCGAACGACGTTCGGGCCGCCCTGGTGTACGTCTCCCCCTTCCCGGAGGACGATGTCGAGCCGGTAACGGTTCCGGTGGACGTTTTCTGCGACCGGTGCTCCGATTTGTGGAGGGATTTGCTGGCCAGGGTGACCGGAAGGCTGAGCGAGTATCTGGACAGAAGGAGCCGGCAACTGGAGGCCCTGAATAGCTTCCGGTTCCCCTACGACGAGCTCCGCCCCGGTCAGCAGAGGATGATAGATGAGGTCTCGGCCGCCGTCAGCTCCGGCGACCCGCTACTGTTGCGAGCACCCACCGGCTCGGGAAAGACCGCCGCCGTTCTCTGCGGAGCCGTCCCTGTCTGCGTAAGACGAGCCGAGAGGCTCTTCTTCCTCACGGCCAAGAACACTCAGAAGAGGACCGTGGCGGCCGCCCTGGAGAGGATCACCTCCGACCTGCCCGTCAAGGCGCTCTTCCTCAGATCCAAAGACCAGCTGTGCCCGGAGGAATCGGAGGTTTGTCTGCCCTCCAGATGCCCCCGCGCCCAGCGATTCGCGGAACGAGTGGTGCAGAACGGCTCCCTGGACCGGCTCCTCTCTGCAGGCGTAATACGCGCCGGCGACGTGCTGGCCGAAGCGATGAGCATCGGAGTGTGCCCCTTCGAGCTGGCCCTTTCCCTGTCGGTCTGGTGCGAGGTGATCGTATGCGACTACAACTACGTATACGACCCTCACATCGCCCTGCGCAGGTTCTTCTCAGACGATGGCGATGCCGCCGGATGCGTGGTGCTTCTGGACGAGGCGGCCAACCTGCCGCCCAGGGCCGTGGATTACTACTCGCCCCGGATACGCAGGTCACAGCTGGATGAAGCGTTGAGCAACCATTCACATCCCGCCCTTCCCCGCATCGTCGACCCCTGGCGGCGGCTTCTCGACTCGCTCTGCGATCGTTTCGCCGACACCCGGGAAAGCCAGATGGAGTTAACCAACGTCGGCCCTCCCGGGCTCAGTCCCCTGTGGAGGGAGGTACTCGCCGACGTCGACGAGCCCTCCAGAGCGCTGCTGGACCTGTTCAGGGCCTGCAGGGACATGGATGCCCTGTGCGACCCGGAAGACGACAGGTTTCGTCTTATCCTGGATCGGTCGGAGGGCGACCCTCTTTTGGAACTCTACTGCACCGACCCCTCACCGGAGCTGGCGACCCAGCAGGGACGCCTGGGCTCGGTGGTGGCCTTCTCCGCCACTCTCAGCCCCGCGGATCACTACCTCGAGCTCCTGGGCCTGGGCAGCGGGACCACCGTGGTGGAAACGGAATACCCCTTTCCTCCGGACAACCTGGGGGTATGGGTCGATCCCCGCGTGGACACCCGTTACAGGGCTCGTCGGCATACCCTGCCCCTCCTGTCCAGGCGTATCCTGAGGTTGTACGAAACCGCTCCCGGCATCTACCTGGTCTTCATGCCCTCCTACCGGTACCTGGACATGCTCGCGGCCGAGCTGCGGCGGGAAGGCGCGGAGCTCTGCTGCCAACGGCGGAGCATGAGCCACCGGCAGCGGGAGGATTTCTTCGCCCAGGCCCTAAGCGTGGATCGATCCATAGTGCTCACGGTGAGCGGAGGGATATTCGCCGAGGGAATCGAGTTCGATTCCCCCCATTTGCGGGGCGCGGTGGTGGTCGGACCATCGCTGCCGGCGATCGACCTGAGGCGCCGCATGCTTATAGACAGGTACCGCGGAATGGGTCATGACGGATTCTACAGGGCAATGACCGTACCCGGTATCACCAGGGCCGTGCAGGCGGCCGGAAGGTTGGTCAGAAAACCCGGCCAGAGAGGGGTAATAGTACTTATGGGAAGCAGGTACACCTCACCGCGGCTGCTGCGGCTTCTGCCGTCATACTGGCTGCAGGGCGACGGGCTGCCCGTCCTTTCCGATGACCTGGGCGAAATCGCGTCTTTCTGGAAACGAAAAAGGAAGCCGGGCCCGAGCCCGGCTCCCGTAATCGAAAAAGGATCGTAGAGCAGCTATTCCGTAGCCGGAGCCTCTTCCTCGACGGCCTCTCCGGTTTCCTCTACGGCCTCCTCTACGACTTCCTCGGCTTCCTCCTCTACGTCTTCGACTTCCTCTTCGATTTCCTCTTCCTCTATTCCCTCGAGCTCTTCGAGCTCTTCGGTGGTCTCTTCAACGGCCTCCTCGGCGGCTTCCTCGGTCTCCTCGAGAGCTTCTTCGGCTTCCTCTGCAGCCTCTTCGGCTTCCTCGACGGCCTCTTCAGCCCCCTCGATCGCTTCTTCAGTCTCTTCGGTGGCCTCTCCGGCCTGCTCGCCGCATGCCGCTCCGAGCAGAACCAGGGACAGGCTCATCAAGACTATAAACAAACCCCTCATCACAGCTCCTTTCACGCCTGTGAAGTACACTTTACGGCTGTTGAGTGTATCTAACGCGTAACCAGCCCCTGCATCGAGCTAGTAGTATTTGTGCTCACCGAAGGGATTGTCAAGAGTTGAGACGGGATATCTCCTTGACCCTTCTGGTATTCTGGAAATGCAGCTTCGCTGCGGAGGCGAGGGCCCGCTCTCCGTGCTTCCCGACCAGCCCGGCCCCCGCTCTGTCGGCTTCCCATCCGGACCCGGGCGGAAGACGTACCCCGAACCTCTCCGAGAGGTCGCTCAGCTCGTCCAGGTAGGAATCCCGGGCCAGTATGGAGGCCGCGGCCACAGCCGGATCCGACTCCGCCCCGGGATACACCTCCAGAGTGTACCCGCCGTCGGGCATAAGGGGAGCCAGCCGTTCCTGGTCGCAGAACCTGTCCACCACGACCCGATCCGGGGCGCAGCCCGAGGACAGAAGGTCGGCCACGGCCCCGCCGTGCATCTCGGCCAGCAGGTCCAGGCTGTTGTGGCCCTCCCCTCTGAGCCCGGCCAGCGCCCTGTTGTAACCTTCCGCCTTAACGTGGCGCAAGGACCACCGACCCTCGGCCCGCTCTCTGACAGCGGACGCCACCTCTCTCAGTCGGAGGTTGGCCAGCATCTTTGAATCCACCACGCCGGAGCGCCTCAATAGACTGGCGGTCGTCTCGTCGCAGCAGAAGGCACAGACGGCCAGACCTCCGAAGTAGTCGCCCTTGCCCGCCTCGTCCGACCCCGACCACACCCCTTTGGGAACCGGCCTCTCAGCCAGCCCCTCTACGAGCTCCAAAAGCTCCTCGGAGCCGCCGGCGGGAACTATGGAGAAGCCCTTCTTGCGGGAGTAGTACAGGTTGATTCTGCAGGTTTCCTCTTCCCGGCGCAGCGAGTACTGCAGGCCGTTGGCCAGCTCTTTCCGCTGCTCGACGGACAAACCCGCACCCTCGATCCGCCTTAGAAGCTTCTCGGCGCGCAGCTCGAGGATCTCGGAGGTCATTCTTCGCCATCTGGGAAGGGGTTCTCTATGTCCAGGGGCTCGCCGGGGGTGTACTCCTCCAGGAGGCAGGCGATCTCGCCTATGACTATGGCGCTCCTCATCAGCACCGGCATGTGCCTCTGGTCGTCAGTCAGCCAGACGTATAGCTCCCCCTGCTGGTCGAAGACCCCCTCAGACCGCAGCTCGGGCTGGACCATCACGCACTCGAAGGAACCGGCCGGAACCCTGATCCTCTCCCGGGAGTGGACGGTGACCTTCAGGGAGTAGTTCTCGTTGTCCGTATGGGTCTCCAGCTCGTATACCTCACCCACCTCCAGAGGAAGAGTACGGGCGTAGTAAAGCGAGCTGAGAACGTCCAGGGCGTGGGGTGGTATCTCGGAGACCATCTTGCTGGAGTCGGTCTCGTCGGGGTATCTGGCGATCCCGGCCTCCTGGTCGAAGAGCACCTCCTCCTGGTGGGAATAGCTTCCCTCCTGCAGGCTCTTGAAGAACCGGAGCGTATGGAACTGCACCGCGTCCAGGACCGCCTCGTTTACGTCGTTCACCTCGAAGAAGGTGCTGAAGGCGGGATTGGAGCGGGCGGTGGCGCTGATCCTGTAGGCCAGGGCACCTTCGTAGTCCTCCGGGCCGGTCACCTCCAGGGTGGCCGTTCCGGCCTTGATGATTCCGTACTCGACGCTGAACACCAGCCTCTCCCCCGGCCCGAAAGCGTTATTCTCCACGTATCTGGGAATGTACTCCTCCGGCTCGGGAAGGGAGTCCGCCGGTTCCTCTGCGAACGGGAAGCCGACTACAACAAGAAGTAAACCAACGAGTATCAGCCCCATGGGATCATTCCTTCCAGCTGTTGCCGGCGTATTGCGGCCCCGAACGTGGTACACGCCAGTCCGGGTGTTGTTCCCCGCCACACAGCGCCCGCAATTGCTTCTCCCAGGTCTCTCCCACTACATCAAAGCTCAACATCCGGCAGGCCCGGTCCCTGGCCGCGGCGCCCATTTCCTTTACCACGGAAGGGTTCTCCAGCAGGAAGGAGACCTGACGGGCCAGCTGACTGTGGTTGCCCGGAGAGTGAAAAAGCCCCGTTCTGCCATCGGATACCAGATCCACAAGGGAATCGGTGGCCGCGGCCAGAACGGGAAGCCCGCTGGCCATCATCTCCATGGCCGCCCGGGAAACCACCTCCCGGCCCAGGCTGCATACTACTCCCAGACGGGCGGCGGAGTAAAGGCTGCGGGGATCCTCGATCGGTCCCGGTAAATCCAGCCGCTCGGCGACGCCCAATTCCCGGGAGTAATCCAGCAAGTCCCGGCGGGAGTACCGGGCCTCGGGCCCCGCGATGACCGCTCTGACCTCATCCGGCAGCATGGACAGAGCCCTGATCAGCACCCGGTGGCCCTTCTCGGGGACCAGCCTGCCCACGGAGAGCAGAATCGGCTCCTTTCCGGCCGCTTCCGAAGGCCGGAAACGCTCGGTTTCCACCGGATGGGGTATGACCGATGCGTAACCGGCCCTCTCTCCAGCGCATCCTTTCCGAGCCATGAACTCCGAGGGAAAGACCACCAGGTCGGTCCGGCGGTCGACCATTCTCCGAAAAGCCCCCCGGAAAGATCTGGGCAGCTCGTGCAGCACCCTTACCAGGGGAAGCCTCCGCCCTGCCAGAGCCGCGGCGGTCTGTCCCTCGGCCTGGAAGGCCACCATCACATCAGGCCTCCATCCTCGCAGAACGCGAGCGTACCCGGCCAGCCCGGTCAGGAGGCGACCTCCCGACAGGCCTACCGCGGCCACGTCCATCCCCAGCTGTTTCGCCCTGGTAACCGGGGCGTTGCCTTCCCGTCCCTGCAGGAGCACGTCGTGCCCCCGCCGCGACAGGATGGTGGCCAGGGCCAGCGCGTTGTCCGCCGAGTCGCCGTCCAATCTGCAGTTCGCGCTCACCATTACTCTCATCGGCCCCGGAAACCCCTCAGCTTGACGTCGGGTGCGTACGCGGTGCAATAGTCATTCGCCGGATCGAACCGCACGAAGACAAACATAAGAACGAATCGGGGCCACTGAAATGCGAAGCTTCGAACCTTCCGACAGAATGAAAAAGATAGACCTCCCTCCCATAGCCCACATCATGGCCAAGGTGAGGAAGATGCGGTCGGAGGGCCGAAGGGTCTTCTCCATGGCCCAGGCGGTTCCCTGGTACGCCCCTCCCGAGAAGGCCATTCGGAACCTCTCCGAAAAGCTGTACGACACAGAGCTGCACGGGTACGGCCCCGACCCCGGCCTGAGCAGCTCCAGACGTGCGGTGGCCGACGACCTCAGGCAGAGAAGGGGCATAGATCTGGACTGGGAGGGCCAGCTCCACCTCACCTGCGGGGCTAGCCAGGCCTTCCTGGGCGCTCTGCTGGCCTGCACCGAGGTAGGCGACAGGGTTATGGTCATAGAGCCCTACTACTTCGACCACGTCTTCGCCATCCTGTTCAGCGGCATGGAATTGGTTTCGGTTCCGATGGAAACCCAGAACGATCGCTGGGCCTTCCCGAAGAGCGCGATCGAACGGAACCTGGACCGGGTAAGCGCCTTGGTGCTGGTCAATCCGGGCAACCCGACCGGATCGGCCCTATCCGAGCCCGAGCTGAGCTGGCTGTGCGAGGCCACCAGAGACAGCGGCACGTTCCTGATAATAGACGAGACCTACGAGCGTTTCAACTTCGAGGGGGCCAACTACGCTCCCGCAAAGCCAAACGGCGACCCTCACGTGATGGTCTTCGGCAGCTTCTCCAAGAGCCTGGGCATGGCCGGTTGGCGCCTGGGCTACCTGTTCGGCCCGAACGCCCTGATGGAGCAGGCGCTCAAGGTGCAGGACTCTGTGGTGATATGCCCTCCCACTCCCGCCCAGCACCTGCTCGAGGAAGCCTTGAGGGAGCAGCAGTGGATCGACGGGATGGTACAGGGGGTGCTGAAGAGGCTTCACGCCTGCAGAGAGGCGATGGACCAGAGCCCCGGTCTGGACTGGAGAGCGGCCGAGGGCGGCTTCTTCACCCTGGCCAAGGCCAACACCGGCCTGTACTCACTGGACGCCTGCCTCGACCTGCTGGAGCGCTACGGCATAGCCGCCATACCCGGCAGCGCCTTCGGCCCCACCGGCGAGGGGCATCTCAGGGTCAGCTTCGGCTGCCTGTCCGACGACGAGCTGGAAGACGCGATGGAGACCCTGGCGGGGGTGGAGTTCTAGAGGCCCCCATTCCGTAAGGGTGTTCCGGCGATCGGGGCCAGGTTCGTAACGCCCTTTTTTACTGCTCCGGTAGTAAGATTGTCTCTCAAAGGGCCCGTTCGACCGTTGGTGGCGTTCGAAACCGGTATTTTCACTGCCTTGGCAGTGAATTATCAGGGAGCGGGCATTTCTCGCCCTTGACCCAGCTCCAGAACCGGGTGTCTAGCTGCCGAAGCAAGAAAAGCGGGCCGTAAGATGACTAACAGTTCGCAGTTGGGGCGACCAAGGCTACGGCTTATTGCCAACACCCTCACCTCTTCTGACGTCCAACCTCAGCATGCTCAACAGGCCATGTCCGGACAACAGAGCAACCCCGGGCATGCCGGGCAACAGGTATCTGGTGAGACCCTTGGATACCGGAAGACAGGCTGTAAGGGCCACAACCGGGAGCAAGAGAAACAGCGATCTTCTGTTTCTCAGCCGAATGATCCCGAGAATCGCCAGCACGACCATGGCCAACTGGACGGCGGTCAACGAAACGTAGCTTGGGTTCCAGCCAACACGGTTACCTGTGCCCGGGAACCTCAACCACGCTGAGAAGGTCCGGAGCAATGCCCTGCCTGCTACTACGAATGCACCGTCCACTTCGAGTCTGGCAATGGCGAGCTCTCTGAAGCGTTCAGAAGCACGTCGGTCTATGTAGTAGCGCTTCCAGTCCTCCGTTGCCCACGTGAACTCTTCCGATGAGTCCCACCACTCGGCTCCGAGCGGTCTTGCGGCAACCCATAGGTTATAGCCCGAGGTGCTCGGGAGAACGGTTATCTCACCTAGAGCGGCGTAGTTCCGGATGGCCCATGGAACGACGCATATCAGACAACCCGTTACGACCAGCGACCAGGATCTCAGCCCCTCTCTCAGTCCCAAAACCACTGCTATCGGGACAGCCGAGAGCAGCAGAACCGGCAAGCCTATCGGCTTCACCATCACCGCGGCGCCCATGAGAATCCCAGAGAATAAGTAGCACCTCTTTCCATCGAGCACAACAGACTTGGCCATCGCAAGGACGGCCGACCAAAGAAGAACGATGAACAGGGATTCGGCCAGGATCATGCTCGAGAGGATCAGCCAAGGAAAATAAAGCACGGCAAACACGGCAGCCCACGGCATCAGCTTGCCATCCAGCAGACAGTCCGCCGCCGTCAGCATGAACCAGAGGGCAAGGCAGTTGAGTACCATCTGGGCGATCTGAACGACGAGCACCTTCTGACCCAAGACCCAATAGAAAAACGCCAGGAAAACCGGGTATCCGGGCTGTCGCAGACGGGTCGGAGACTCGCCGGTGAAACTGTCTACCCCGCTCAGCCCCCGTGGTGCCGAGTACTCCTGATGCTCGCAAAGGCCGCGGGCAAGAGCAATGTACTCATGGCTATCCATATTAATGGGCTCGATGCATATCACCCCCGCTACCTGGACTCCAATGGCCAGGGGTAATGCGCATCTGAGGAACACTTGTCTCAGGGACCATGACGGAAGGAAGGTCAGCATTCCGGGTTCCTCCAACCCGCCTTGCCGAGATCTACATTCAAGGCCCACCTCAGGATCGCGTGCCGTTAATCCAGAGTTCCGCCCCAACACCTACCTTCCAATATTAAAGTCGTGGCTAGTGCCCCACCAGGACCGAAGCGCCCCTACTTCCGCTCCAGCCAGTACAGGCTGGCGGAGTACGCGGGTACGAAATCGTAGAACAGACAGAGTGTCGGCTTGTCCCGCAGCATGTTCTCCTCGAAGCCGCCGATGTGGTGCTTGTCGTACGATTCGGCCCATTTGCCCGGAAAGACGATGTACGCATCCTCCACCTTCGCCGGACCATCGTTGACGATTATCACAAGTACCTCCTCGGAGACCGAATGCTCCAGAGCCACGAAGTTGAGCCAGTCGTTGTCGGGGTCGGGCTGGAACCCACTCTCCCAGGTAGCGTTCTGGGCGTGATCCCAATCCAGTATCTCCCAGTTCTCGTCTATCAGAGCCGACAGGAAGTCGGGGTTGCTCGTGCCCTCGCCCGTGAGCATACGCAGAACGCCGTACGCACGGGACAGCATGTCCACGTTATCCTTGTCCACACCCGGACCCCAGTTGAGAAGAAGCGGAGGACAGCGGTAGAGGTTCGCCGGGTATGGGGGGCCTCCGTTGCCACACATCAGGGCGAAGTCCAGCGCACGAAGATGCAGCCCCCGGGCACCGTGAACGACAGGGCAGGCCATCAGGTACAGCAACGTATCCTGCGAGGCGTAGTACGACAGCTGGCCGTCCTGCGCCCTGCCGGCGCACCGCACGTTGGGGAGCAGGCAGTTGCTCCTGTCGGTTCCATCTATCCCGTAGACGAACATCGTATCCAGAGCGTCGTCGTAATCCTGGAAGAGGTCTCCTGTGCCCTGGACGTCTATATCCGCACGCAGAAGAGACACCCGATCCGGATGCCCGGTGTCAGAGTTGTCAGCTAATAACGACCTTACAGGCCTTCTGACGCCGTACACTCTGCCTGTGGCGAGCAATGGCGCATCGGTTGCCTCGACCTCGAGCTTGTCAGATGTGAGTAACTCGATCTCTAGCTCCCCGCCCACCTCGGCGGCTCTAAAGTCGATCGGATCATCGCTCCGGTAGATGTAGGACGCAACACCATTGTCGATCGAGACGAGGAGATGGTCGTCCCTCCCGTACCTGAGGGGCCTGTAGCAGCAGGCGTCGTTCACGTTGGAGAAGGTGTATTGCCCGGGAAGATCGAAGGGGGCGCTCTGAAAGGCCCTGAGGGCCTCGTCCTGGTCGCGCCCGAAGCCGGTTCGGAAGTCGAGGACTGCGTCGTAACCGCCCACGCTTTGGCCAGGGATAAGGCGACAGACGTAGTCCATTCCGGCGGTGAAGCAGGGGAAGCGATTGCTGCGCCTGGCAACGAACAGCTCCTCGCCCGCTTCGAAGATGTCGTCCTGCCGGGTATCGGACGCGGTCCACAATTCCGGGTCGTCTTCGGTTTCGTACACCGCCTGATAGGCACCTGTGCCGGTGTTGTAGACAAGGAAGCCGCTCTGTTCTACACCGTCGCTGATACTCCAGTAGTTGTGGTTGGGCCAGAAGATGCCCCACGCGGCGCCGTCCGGTTCCACGTCCAGCTCTATCCCCTTTTGGCTGCCTGTCACGTTGGCGAAGCTGCTTCCGTTCCATTCGAATACAATTGCCCTGTGTACCTTGTGCGGGGGAGTACCCTCGAACAGCTCTAAGCAGACCAGTATCCGAAGCTCCCCGTGGCCTATCAGCCCTCCTCTGCGGTCCTGCGGCGAATCATGGTGGATGGGGTAGTTACACTCACCAACGCAGCAGACATCCGTTGCGATGGCGTTGGACGCCAAGCCCTCTATGGTTCGATAGGCTATCTCGGAGCCGTCGTGGAACGCTACTAGGTTGACGGACGGGTCGGCAGGATTGAAGAGGGCAACCGCTCCGTTGAGCAGATTGGCAGCGGACGATCTGTCACCTATGTCAATCGCGCGGAAGTCGCTGGCGGCCCAAACCGGGTTCGTGCCGAGTGCCGGCGGGAGTTCCAGGCTGTCCACCCGGACTACTTCCATCGTATCGGTCTGGGATTTCGCGTTGACGAACGAGTAGATGCGAAGCGTACCCTCGTCGTCGACGGCGAACAGCTCATCATGCGAGGCGTACGCCCCGTAGTCGACCGAACCGGATGGAAGCAGATCCGTGAATCCGATAATCTCTTCGAATTGGATCTGGTCGGGGAAATCCCGGTAGTCGTCGATCCTGCGGAATCTGCGGGGGTACTTGACCAGTATGGGCGCCTCCAACTCTTCGCAGAACAGAGGGATGGTTTCCCTGTAATAGAGAGAATCCTCATCCTTCGTCTTCCATCTTACCAGGAATGTCCCGAAAGGTAGGATATCTTCGGAAATGCATTGCCGGCTGTCATCTGCGTAGACGTCCACCAGCTTGTACCACTCATAGTTGTACTCGCAGTTCTCCCAGCTCGGTCCTTCGTACCTGGCATCAGGCTCGTCGAAACCGAAGACCCCGAGGAAATCCCCTTCGCCGGGAAACCAGCTTCCATAGTCGGCATACTCCGAGAGGTAGTCGACAACCAGGTCGTTGTGGGTAGCTGACGAGAGGTCGGTTTCGAACCCGCCCGCGATCAGATGAAGCGAAGCCTCGCGGGCGAGCTTTGCCACCTCGACGAAGTACTGGCCTTCTTCCGGCCCACTCTCCAGCTCGGTATCGGACATGATCCGGAGCTCCGAGCGGCAGTTGGCGAAGCTGATGCCGTACGATTCCCCCTCTTGGAGGAGACTGTCCAGCGCTTCGTAGGTGTTCTCGTAATCCCTCTGGGAGTCGTCGTCCCAGCCGTAGCTGCAGTAGTAGTCCCTCAGCTGGAAGAAGGCGTTGCGTACATCCCATACGACCGGCATGTACTCGCGGGTGTCGTACTCGTCCTCGCCCACATTCTCCAGGTAGATGTAGTTGTGGCCGTGCCTGCCGTAGTAGTTGTCGCTCCAACAGATCCGAGCGAAAGACAGAACGACAGCGACGACCAGAAGAACCCTCTCGCGGTAGACTCGCATGGTATTGCCCCTTCCTGCTTCCTTCATCGGTCTAACACACGACACCAATGTATGCTTATCATCCGACTTCGGCAAATGCCCTCACAGCTTGACCCTTCGGCCCGGGGTGCGTAGCTTGACTACACGGAACAAAGAGAGGTGCGCATGCCATGATCCGGGTCGCCCTCATGCTGTCCATCGCTTCGATTTGCCTTGCGGCAACCCTTCACGTTCCCGGTGACTACCCCACCATCCAGGAGGCCATCGCAGCGGTAGAGGACGGCGACACCGTTCTCGTCGGCCCCGGCAGCTACGGGGGGCCGATCAGCTTCAGGGGCAAGAACATCGTTGTGAGAAGCGAGTACGGGCCCGGCCCCACCGACATCCACTGGCCAATAGGAAACTGGATTTCCGGCTTTATCCGGACCGGCTTCTCCGGTCCTATCTGCACTCTTTGGAGTGGTATTCTCAGCCCAGATGAGGATGCCCAAGCGGCCTTAACCCGTCAATGAACCAGACAGTCCCGTTTCAGGTGAACCGTCTTCCACAGAAGCATGCAGCCCCGCCATGGAGATTCATTTTCCGAGTTCTATCTCCGGAACGTCATCCTGCCAGGGAACGTAATCGGCATCGGGCTCGCAGACCAGCTCGATAGTGCGCCGACGTTGCCATTGGGTCCAAAATGACAGTGGACTATGTCATACGGTTCTTTGCCCAAGAACGGTATTGCTTTATAGAACAACCTGAGACTTAGTGATCTTTTCCCATACTTAAAGAAGTCCAATGACCTGATTATGACCAAGGGATATGGTTTCCCTTTCGAGATAAGGAGCCAGACTGTCTTCAAAACTCGCCACATCTTGTTGCCTAGCAACCCGTAATACGATGTCCGTGACAGAAGGTCGTACTTCTCAACATCTGAATGAACCTTGGGGTTGTCTCCTTTCGCTGCCGCAAAGATGTCCACTTCGTGACCCATATCCACTAGACAGGTGATCTGGTTGAGAATGAAAGTCTCAGAGATGGCGGGAAAACTACTGACAATGAATGCGATTCTCACGGATTACCCTCGATGTTCTGGCTGGCTTTCGCCAACACGACAAGCTGATAACCGAAAAGACTCGGAAATCGTCTGAGAATTTGCACAAAGAACCTCTGCGGCCTGAAAATCCACGGCAGGGCAAACTTGCCGTTTAGCATAACCGGTTCAAACCCATTTCCTTTCAGAAGTTCGTAGAATGACCCCAGGGTGAAGTTCTGAATATGTTCGTTTGGATGGGACAGAACGTATCCCTGTGGGAACTTCCCTTGCAGCAGATCAAGCCTATACCTCCACCAGGCGATGTTGGGGAAAGATGCAATCAGATAACCCTCCGGCTTCAGCAACACAGCGAATTGCTGAAGCAGCTTGGCGGGCTCAAAGAGGTGCTCCAGGGTTTCCAGGCAAACGACATACTCAAAATGCCTGTTCTTGAAGATATGTGAGAGTTCTTGTGACTCTACGTTCACGCATATTGTGTCATCGTAGTGGTTGCGCGCATGTCTCAGCGCGGTGCTGGAAATGTCTACACCTACCAGCTCCAACTTATTTCCCCAACTTGCCTTAAGCACTTCCCCCAAAGCACCTTCGCCGCAGCCGATGTCTAACACGCTTATGTCCCGTGTTTCTGGCAGTGTTTGCTGAATCATTCGGACAGCGATGGTAATCCTATCATGGGTCCACATACCATCCAATATGTGGAGTCTTCCTTCACGTTCCCTTTGTCTCCAATACTCTTCATAGAAATCTGTTGTGTCTTTCATCCTACCTTCACGAATTCTTCTTTTCTCTAATTAGCCCTTCACATGCAGCAATTATGGCACTGGGGGTGATCTTCCGCATACATTCGTGTGAACCAATAGGACATTCTCTTGGAGGAACGCTATTCCAGTCTGATTTGTGACAGCAGCCTACGCAAGAACTATCAGCTGCTGCAGTCACTCCCACATATCTTTCATCGTTCAAACGAAACTGCGGCAGAACCGGTCCGAAGACCCCGACAATCGGTGTGCCAACTGCTGCTGCGAGGTGTGCAATACCGTTATCGGTGGTTAGCAGAAACTCGCACTTCTCCAGCATCACTGCAAGTTCGCGGACTGAAGTCATGCCACCGAGGTTATATCCAATGAATGGGTAAGGATTACGACCGCTGTCAAAATAGATTTCAGGTGCTCGATCGATCCAGCATCTCCAGCTTCCTCTGCGCTGTCTGGAGGCATTCTCAGCCCAGATGAGGATATCCAATCGGGCCTAACCGGTCAACAAACCAGACAGTTCCGTTTCGGACGAACCGTCTTCCACAGAAGCATGCAGCCCGGCCATGGATATTCATCATCCAATCTCTATCTCCGGGACATCATCCTGCCAGGGAACGTAGTCGGCGTCCGGCTCGCAGACCAGCTCGGGTGGCTGTGGGGGAGGCCTGGCTGTACGCTCCGTAGTAGATGACCTGCTTTGCTCCCTTCCGCGGAATGTGCGAGGTGATCCGGGCTATCCATTCCAGGGGGTCTGTGACCTCGAAGTTCCGGCCAAGCCCTAGATGAAAATGCTCACCCCTGAAAAGCACCGTATCCGAGCCTTTCGCGAAGGTCATCCTTTCCAGTGAGAAGGGAGCCCGTGAGATGTACTCAGAGAGGGTCTCTCGGCTCTGGGGATCGTCGGCGTCGATCAATGTATAAGTCTCGGGAGGAGCTAGCCCTTTTCTTCGGCCAGCAGCCTTCGATAAACCCTTCGTACTTCGGTCAGGAATCCGTCGAACCTTCCGTCGGCGAAGTCCGGGAAGCTGTGCTCGGGCGCGGTGAAGCGGCCATGACCGTAGAGCAGGCAGGTGTGGGCCCAGACCCCGTCGCCCATGTAGATCTTCTCCGGCGCCGGCTTGAACGACGCCAGAACCAGCTTGCCCAGGTCCATGTAGCCGGGATCCAGGTTCACGGTTCTTTTGCCGTCGGTCGACAGCCGCTCCTCCAGCCGGTGGCAGGAGAGCTTCCAATCGGGGAGACGGGCCGGGTCCACCAGGCGGCCGAAGGCCAGCCAGAGCCGCTGCAGGCCGGTTCCCATCTCGTCCTCGTAGTAGGGCGACATGTCGAAGCGGTAGGGTTCGCTTCGCAGCTCTGGGCTGCCGAAGATCTCTTCCAACTCGGCCGCCGCCCGTTTCAGGGCCTCGTCCGATCGGTGTATCATGCTCACCAGAACCATCGCCGGCTCCACTATTCCCGGGCGGGCCATCAGACGCTCTCCTGCAGGCGGTCCCAGGCCCTGGAGGCGACCTCCTCGTCTATGCCGAACATCGCGCTCACCCTAACTGGGTACCCTTCCCTGAGGTTGTGGTTGGACGACCTTCCGGAGACGTCCACCAGCCGCATCTTGTGGTTGTGCACGTAGGACCTTCCCCGGGAATCCAGACGGTTTATGTGCAGTCCGTTCATAGAAGTGGCCTCGAAGCTGCGGAGCCAATGCCTCTCGAACTCGGCGCCGTCCACCGGCCGGGACTTGAGGAGGTAGCGCCAGGTCCTGACACCGGCCTCGGTGGTGTACATGTTCCATCCCCCCTCGACCGGATCGTACTCGTAGCGCCTTCCGAAGGCGTTGGCGCCTGTACGACGGTCCCGCCGCAGCTCCACAGGTACGGGAACCAGGTAACCGGGATCTATCACGAACAGCCCTTCCTCCATTCTTACCAGAAGAACGCAGTGGATGTCGCGGCCGTGGCTCATGTCGGCCATGGCCACCCGGCAGCGGAAGCCGAGGTCCCTCAGGGTGCTACCCAGGGCCTCGGTGAGCGAGAAGCACGTCCCGCCGGTTCCCAGCCGTGCATGGTCCTCGAAAACCTCCAGCGGCCCCCTCATGCGCTCCCTGCCGGGAGGGACCTCCAGCTTGCGCAGGTACTTGGTAAGGTTCTCCCAGGGAATGCGGGAAAACTCATGTCCCAACAGGTCCAGCTGGTCCATCCCTGGCCGAGACGGCCGAATGGCATAATGATCTAGGAAGACGGAGGTTGCTTCGGGATATCCCTGACCTGACACCGCGCGATCACCTCCGTAAACGATGGTGGAAGGGGATTCTAATGGAGGTTGCCCGCTACCGCAACCTCAACGGCTTCTTGAGAAAGCGGTTCGGCCACCGCGTACACAAGGTCGGCGTATGCGGCGGCTTCGGTTGCCCCAACCGCGACGGCTCGATCGACACCGCCGGCTGCGTCTTCTGCAACCCCCGCAGCAGCCTGCCCAAAAGCTACGACAGCAGCGACTCGGTCACCGAGCAGCTGCGGAAGGGCACCGAGTACGTGTCGGAGCGCTTCAAGGCCCACCGGTACATAGCCTACCTGCAGGATCAGACCACCACGCACGGGCGGGTGGACGAGTTGGAGAAGATATGTGAGGAGGCATTGGAGTATCCGGGAGTGGTGGGGTTGGCGCTGTGCACCCGTCCGGACTGCCTTCCTTCGGAGATCCTTTCGCTGTTCGGGCGGCTTGGGCAGAAAACGATGCTGTGGGTGGAGGTGGGCGTGCAGAGCGCCAGCGACGGAATCCTGCGCAGCATGAACCGCGGGCACACCGCGGCGGAGGCGGAGGAAGCGCTCAAGACGCTGGGAGAGCTTCCGGTCCTGACGTCGGCGCACGTGATACTGGGATACCCAGGGGAAAGCGAGGACGACGTCTGGGCCACGGCCGAGCTTTTGAACAAGACCCGCACCGACGGGGTGAAGATCCACAATCTGCACGTAGTGGAGGGCACCCCCCTGGCCAGGCATTACCGGGAAGGCCTGTTCGAGATGATCAGCCTGGAGCACTACGCCGCACTGGTGGCCGAGTTCCTGGAGAGGCTGGAGCCGGACGTGATAGTGGAGAGGCTGACCGGAGAGGCCCCCCCGGAGATGACTCTGGCCCCCGACTGGTCGCTTCACAAGCAACTGGCCCTGGGCAGGATAAGAAGCGTCCTGGAAGAGAGGGACACCTGGCAGGGCCGGCTTCTGGGATACAGCATAGAGGAGCTGCGGGCCATCTTACGGTCCGATCTCACCCCCGGCGGTTCTCTGGTCAGATAGGCCGGCTTTTCTTAGATTCATAGGTTCCAACCCATACCAAGCCGGGAGGCTCGTGATGATACCCCACGACGACATTCGCGACGTTCTCAACGAAAGCGGGATCGGAAGCGACGTAACCGTCTACGGATGGGTGAGGACGGCCAGGATGGGCAAGAACGTCGCCTTCGCCTCGATCAGCGACGGCTCCTGCCAGGAGAACCTGCAGGTGGTCCTGAACAGAAAGAGCTTCGACGACGACTCGCTCAAGGGATTGGCCACCGGCGCCGCGGTGCGGGTCTGCGGAACCGTGGTGGAATCCCCGGGGCGGGAGCAGCCTCGGGAGGTCCATGCCGAGGAGTTGGAAATAATCGGGCCGGCTCCGGAAGATTACCCGCTGCAGAAGAAGAAGCACACCATGGAGTTCCTGAGGACCATCCCCCACCTTCGCCTTCGCTCGGGCATCTTCGGGGCGGTCTTCAGGATGAGGCATCATCTGAGCATTGCCATACACAGGTTCTTCGATGAGAGGGGATTCTTCTACGTTCATCCTCCCCTTATAACCGCCAGCGACGCCGAGGGAGCCGGCGAGACCTTCCAGGTGACCTCCCTGCCGCTAGATGCGGTCCCGAAACGTGACGGAGAGGTGGACTACGAGCAGGACTACTTCCGGCGAAAGGCCTTCCTGTCGGTCAGCGTCCAGCTGGAGACCGAGCCCCTGGCCCTGGCCCTGGGAAAGGTATACACCTTCGGGCCCACGTTCAGGGCGGATCCCTCCGACACCCGGTGGCACGCCTCGGAGTTCTGGATGATAGAGCCGGAGATGGCCTTCTACGATCTTTCTGACAGCATGGAGCTCATCGAGCAGTTCATTGGCTTTATTGCCTCTTACATGCTGGATCGCTGCCGGGACGAGATTGCCTTCCTGGACGAGCGGGTGGACGCTGACGTCCGGGATAGGTACAGGATGCTCACCGAGGAGCCCTTCGTCCGGGCAAGTTACACCGAGGCCGTGGAGAGGCTTACGGAGGCCTCCAACCGCTTCGAGACCCGACCCCGGTGGGGCGGCGGTTTCTCCTCGGAGCACGAGCGCTACCTGGCCGGGGAGGTCTACGGCGGCCCGGTATTCGTTACGGATTACCCCGCCCAGGCCAAACCGTTCTACATGAGGTTGAACGACGATGGGAAAACCGCCGCTTGCACGGATCTTCTGTTTCCCGAGGTGGGGGAGATCGTGGGCGGCAGCCAACGCGAGGAAAGACTGGACCTCCTGCAGGAGCGAATCGAGAGTATGGGAATTGACCGAGAGGACTACCGTTGGTACGTTGAGACCCGACGCTGGGGAACCGCACCCCACTCGGGCTTCGGTCTGGGGTTCGAGCGATTGCTGATGTACCTCACAGGTATCGACAACATTAGGGACGTGATCCCCTTCCCCAGAACGCTGGGGAGAATGGTGTAAAGACAGGTCTCCGAAAGACCGGCCGGGCCTTTCGCGACCGTAGATCGCACATCGAGAAGGAGACGGAGCGAAACACATGGCCAAGAAGATGATAACCATCGACGGAAACGAAGCGGCGGCCCGCATGGCCCACAAGCTGAGCGAGGTAATCGCCATCTATCCCATAACGCCATCCAGCCCCATGGGCGAGCATGCAGACCAGTGGTCCTCGGAGGGCAAGACCAACATCTGGGGCACTATACCATTGGTGCAGGAGATGCAGAGCGAGGGCGGAGCCTCAGCGTCGGTCCACGGAGCTCTTCAGACCGGCGCCCTGACCACCACCTTCACCGCATCGCAGGGCCTTATGCTGATGATACCATCGATGTACAAGATAGCGGCCGAGCTCACCCCCGGCGTGTTCCACGTATCGGCCCGAAGCCTGGCCTGCCAGGCGCTCTCCATCTTCGGCGACCACAGTGACGTGATGGCGGTAAGGAACACCGGCTTCGCGCTGCTGCCCAGCAGCTCCATTCAGGAGGTAATGGACATGGCCGTGATCGCCCACGCCTCCGCCGTCAAGACCAGGCTGCCCTTCGTGCACTTCTTCGACGGCTTTCGCAGCAGCCACGAGATCCAGAAAATAGAGCTGGTGGAGGAGGATGTGCTGCGGCAGATGATAGACGACGAGGCCGTTCTCGCCGCCCGGGACCGCGGCCTCAACCCCAACTGCCCCGTAGTCAGGGGGACCAGCCAGAACCCGGACGTCTACTTCCAGGGCCGGGAGACCGTGAATCCCTATTACGTAGCTGCCCCGGAGATAGTTCAGGAGAGGATGGACCTGTTCGGTGAGCTCACCGGAAGGAAGTACCACCTGTTCGACTACGTCGGGCACCCCGAGCCGGAGAGGGTCATCGTACAGATGGCCTCCGGAGCCGAGGTGGCCCACACCACCGTGGAGACTCTGGCCGAGCAGGGCGAGAAGGTCGGCCTGGTCAAGGTCAGGTTGTACAGGCCCTTCGACATGGAGGCCTTCTCCCAGGCCTTTCCGGAGAACGTGGCCGTGGTGGCCGCGCTGGACCGGACCAAGGAGGTGGGCAGCCCCGGGGAGCCCTTGTACCTGGACACAGTCGACGCCTTCGTGGAGACCGGCCGCGACATAAAGGTCGTCGGCGGCCGCTACGGTCTGTCCAGCAAGGAGTACACCCCGGGCATGGTCAAGGGCGTGCTGGACAACATGGCCCGGGAGGTTCCCAAGAAGCACTTCACCGTAGGCATAGAGGAGGACGTAACCAACACCTCGCTTCCCTACGACCGCGACTTCTGTCTGGAGAACCCGGGTATCCACCAGGCGGTGTTCTTCGGTCTGGGGTCGGACGGAACGGTGGGCGCGAACAAGAACAGCATCAAGATAATCGGTGAGGAGACCGACAACTACGCTCAGGGCTACTTCCAGTACGACTCCAAGAAGGCCGGCGCGGTAACGGTCAGCCACCTGAGGTTCGGCCCCGATCCGATCAAGCTCACCTGTCTGGTATCCGACGCCGACTTCATAGGCGTGCACCAGAACATCTTCATGGAGAAGTACAACATCCTCCAGAGCTACGCCAAGGAAGGCAGCACCTTCCTGCTCAACACTCCCTACGGGCCCGACGACGCCTACGACAGCCTTCCGCGGGAGGCGCAGCAGGTAATGGTGGACAAGAACATCGACTTCTACGTGATAGACGCCTACGCGGTGGCCAAAGAGGCCGAGATGGGCGTACGCATCAACACCATAATGCAGACCTGCTTCTTCGCTATCTCGGGGATACTGCCCAAGGACGAGGCCATTGAGAAGATCAAGGGCGCGATACGCAAGACGTACGGCAGCAAGGGCGAGGACGTAGTTCAGAAGAACTTCAACGCCGTGGACATGGCTCTGGCCAACCTGCACAAGGTGGAGTACCCCAAGGAGATCACCAGCGACTTCTCCATGCCTTCCACCGTACCAGACGAGGCTCCTGAGTTCGTTAAAAAGTTGACCGCCAAGATTATAAGGCGGGAGGGCGACGACGTACCGGTCTCCGACATGCCGGCCGACGGCTCCTTCCCCCTGGGAACCACCAAATGGGAGAAGCGGAACGTGGCCCAGGAGATCCCGGTCTGGGACCCAGAGGTATGCATCCAGTGCGGCATCTGTGCTCTGGTCTGCCCCCATGCGGCGATCCGGATGAAGATCTACGACCCGGAATGCCTGGAGGACGCGCCGGAAAGTTTCCAGAGCATCGACGCCAAAGGGCCCCAGTTCGAGGGAATGAAGTTCTCGGTCCAGGTGGCCCCCGAGGACTGCACGGGCTGCAGGACCTGCTTCCACTCCTGCCCGGCCAAGAACAAGGAGGAGGAAGGCAAAAAGGCCATAAACATGGAGTACCAGCCTCCGCTTCGGGAGAGGGAACGGGAGAACTTCGAGTTCTTCCTTACCCTTCCGGACTACGACCGGACGGACCTCAAGCCCTCCCGGGTGAAGGACTCACAGTTGATGAAGCCGCTGTTCGAGTTCTCCGGGGCCTGCGCCGGCTGCGGTGAGACCCCTTACGTAAAGCTGGTCAGCCAGCTGTTCGGGGACCGGGCGGTGATAGCAAACGCCACCGGCTGCAGCTCCATATACGGCGGCAACCTGCCCACAACCCCCTACTGCACCAACGCCGAGGGCAGGGGCCCGGCCTGGAACAACAGCCTGTTCGAGGATGCTGCGGAGTTCGGCTACGGCTTCCGGCTGACCGCGGACAAGCACACCGAGTACGCGGTGGAGCTTCTGCACAAGCTGGCCGATCAGGTGGGCAAGGACCTGGTCGACGCCCTGCTCTCGAACAGCCAGAACACCGAGGCAGAGGTCGCCGAGCAGAGAAAGAATGTGGCCCGGCTGATGAAGAAGCTGAAGGGAATAGACCAGCCGGAGGCCAGACATCTGGAGAGCGTGGCCGACTACTTCGTGAAGCGCAGCGTGTGGATCTTCGGAGGCGACGGCTGGGCCTACGACATAGGTTACGGCGGCCTGGACCACGTGCTGGCTCAGGGAAGGGACGTCAACGCCCTGGTGCTGGATACCGAGGTCTATTCCAACACCGGCGGCCAGTGCTCCAAGGCCACCCCGCTGGGAGCGGTGGCCAAGTTCGCCGCCTCGGGCAAGCCGGCACCCAAGAAGGATCTGGCCATGCTGGCCATGACCTACGGCAACATATACGTGGCCCGGGTGGCCATAGGCGCCAACTTCAACCAGGCAGTCAAGGCGTTCGTGGAGGCGGAGAGCTACCCCGGCGCCAGCCTGGTTATCGCCTACTCGCACTGCATAGCCCACGGAATCGACATGACCAGGGGCCACGACGAGCAGAAGCGGGCGGTCAAGTCCGGTTACTGGCCCCTCATAAGGTTCGATCCGCGCAGGATAGAGCAGGGTGAGAATCCCCTGCAGCTGGACAGCAAGGCTCCCTCGATTCCCTTCGAGGAGTACGCCTACAAAGAGAACCGCTTCAAGACCCTTACCCTCAGCAAACCCGAGCGGGCCAAGGAACTCCTGGCACGGGCCCAGGAGGAGGTTTCCAGGCGGTTCAAGCTGTACCAGCAGATGGCCGAGATGGACTGGACCGTAGACTAGTCCAAGGCAGAACCGAAGGGGGGCGGTGCAAACCGCCTCCCTTTAGGTAGCCGGTTTTCCGAACCAAAAGGAAAGGCCCCGTTGGCAGCCATCTTCGCCGTCTACGCCGCCGTTCTGATCGGCATTGGATTCCTCTTCCGAGGCTCGGTACGCAGCCGGGAGCAGACCTATCTGGCCGGAAGGAAACTTTCCTCACCCATAGTCGCGGTGAGCCTCTCGGCCACCGCGATCGGGGGCAGCGCGACCGTCGCCCTGGCCAGCTTCGTACACAGCCACGGACTGTCCGGGGTATGGCTGGACCTCCCCCTGGGTCTGGCCCTGATCACCGGCGGCTTTCTGCTGGCCCGGAAGATCAGGGCCACCGGCTGCCTCTCCCTCCCCCAGATCGGCGGCAGGCTATACGGAGGCGGTTTCAGGCTGTCTGTGGCCGTCCTGGTAGCGATGGCGGAGGTGGCCTGGTTCGCCCTGCTGCTGAGAGCGGCGGCGCCGTTTCTGCGGGGGATAACCTCTCTTCCCGAGTCGGTCTGCATGGTGATAACCGCCCTGATCTTCCTTTGCTATACCCTTATGGGCGGCCAGACCGCGGTCGCCTGGACCGACCTGCTGCAGCTGCTTCTGGTTCTGGGCGCCGGGCTGATACTTCCCGCCCTGGCCGTATTGCGGCGTACCGACTGGCTGGCGGGTCTGCCGGATGGATCCCTTGCCTTTCCCACCGGCTCTGGTCTCGACCTGCCGGCCGTGTTCGGTCTGCTGGCCATGATCGGCCTGCCCGGCCTGGTGGGCGGAGACGTGTATGGCAAGATCCTCTCGGCCCGGGACGTCTCCACGGCCAGGAGGGGAACCGTGGCCGCGGGGGCGGTCAAGATATTCTCCGCGGCGCTGGTGGCGGTGATCGCACTGGGAGGAAGAGTCCTGTTCCCGGAATCCGGCGGGGACGGTCTTCTGGCGGACGTAATCGAGGTGGTCATGTCCCCCTGGCTGGCTTCCCTTGCCTTTTTGGCCTTTCTGGCGGCGATGATGTCCTCGGCGGACAGCGTGCTGCTCACGGGGACCACCATAGTAGATGTAGATTTGCTTCCAAGCGGAAAAAATCGGCTGTCCCACCGCATCCGTTTCAGCCTGACTGCAGGGGCGCTGGGGGCCGCCGGCCTCGTCCTGGCCATGCTTTCCACGGGCATAGTAGAGCTTCTGAAGTGGGCCTACACCGTGTTCGCCGCCGGAGCTCCCCTTCCGGTTCTGGCCGGGCTGTGCAACAAGCGAAGGGTCCAGGGGCCGTGGGCGGTCTCCTCGCTCCTGGGCGGGGGAGCCACCGCAGTGGCGGCCAAACTCGTCGGAGCCCAACAGGCCGTCCTTTACGGCCTTCTGGTCTCCGCGCTCCTCATCACCCTGGGACGTTTTTCAAAAAACTCAAAAAACCCGCCACTCGGAAGCCAAGCTCGCTCCGCTTGGTGAGCCGGGATCACTCTTGGTTGGACTGACCGGAGGTTTCGTCGTAGCCGGAGATCCAGCCCG
Organism: Candidatus Fermentibacterota bacterium; assembly: GCA_014728175.1. Taxonomy (GTDB): domain Bacteria; phylum Fermentibacterota; class Fermentibacteria; order Fermentibacterales; family JCC-6; genus WJMA01. The sequence continues at coordinate 105,416 of WJMA01000015.1, read as the reverse complement.
GGTTGGCGTCGGGCTTTACGTCCCCGGGAGTGTAGGGTTTGAGGTCCAGCAGGGGCGAACCGTCCAGAGCGCTGAGACCGGAGGTTCGAAGGCGAAGGTCGTCCACCACCTCGATTATCCTGGCCACGTCCAGGCCTATGGCGTTGGGTCGGTGGGGGGAGCGGCTGGCAAAAAGGCCGACCGACCCGCCTTTCAGGCCGGGGGGGTGGGCCGCGTTGCCCCTGTAGCCGGTCCTGTCCATGTAGAAGAGCACGTATACGTACCTGAACCGGTCGATCAGCCGCAAGGCCCCCCTGTAGAGGGGAAACAACTCTATCAGGAACTCGCCGCTTTCGTCGTCCTCCATCGGCTGGCGCGGAGCCTTTTCGCTGTAGGGAGTGTGAACGGCTCCTATGGGTTCGAAAACTATCCTCAACGCGGTACGCTCAGCTCTTGTCACCGGCCCGGGCGGCCAGAATTCCGTAGATCTCGGCGGGGGTGGAAGCGGCCATGAGCTCTTCCCTGGCCTCGTCGATCCTGAGTATCTCGACGGCCTGAGCCAGCAGCGTACTGTATACGGCGGGATTGCCGGTGCCGGTAACTATCATGACCAGAATGGTGACCTCAGAGCCGTCTATGGTCTCGTAGTCGGGAATGCCGTGGGGTGCTGTGCCTACGGCCACCACGGGCTTGGCCATGCCTTCTATTCTGGTGTGGGGTACGGCTATACCCAGCTCTAGGCCCGTGCTAATGCTGGCCTCGCGCTGGAAGATAAGGTGGGACAATCCGTCTTCCTCGGATACGGCACCCGTGCTCTGTAGCAGCTTTATCATCTCCATCAGAGCCTCTCGCTTGGTCCCGCACTGGAGGATCTTGATCCTCTCATGGCTGATGAAGCTCAAAAGCCGCAACTGGCACACCACTTCAACCCGCTTCCACGATATTCGAGTGTCAGGGAAGCTGGTGGAGGCGGCGGGAATCGAACCCGCGTCCGGACTCGGGGACTCCGCAGCTCCTACATGCTTAGGTCGGAGCTGCATTTCCTCCAGGCTTTGACTCCGACCGGCCGTGCCCGGAGTAGCTGCCTTTAAATCTCGCCGGTACACCTGACAGCTGGGCTTTCCGACCAGCCTTCCTTCTGACGCTCTACCCCCGACCGGAAGGCCGGGCCGAGGAGAGCGGCCGCTCCGATTCTAGGGAGCGGCGGTTGCCGTATTACGCGGCAGTTGTGTGTTCCGCATGTTTTACGAGGCTGCGGACCTCGGCATGCAACCGCGGAACCACTTCCGAGCCCGTCGAGACCTGTCGCCCCCACGAGTGCCCAATGAGAATTATCACAGGTTCCTCACCAGTGTCAACCACCGAGAACGGTTGGCAGTTCCCTGCTGGAGGATAGCCAGCCTTGCCAGAGGAACTTCGAGGTCTTATTTATTCGTCCCTCCAATAGCGTTGGTCAGGGATCGAAAGGAATCACTCCATGTCACGCAAATGCGAGATATGCGGCAAGGGTACGGTCTCGGGGCATCACGTCAGCCACTCCGACAAGCGCTCCAAGCGTACCTGGAAGCCCAACCTGCATAAGATACGGGCCATAGTGGACGGCAAAGTAAAGAGAATCAAGGTCTGCACGGCCTGCATAAGAGCGGGCAGGGTAAGAAAGGCCTGACCGGCCCTCCTACTCCTCTTCCTCCGGCCTGGGCTTGGCCTTGAAACGGCACTGGTTGGCCGATACGGCCAGCTGGAGTTCCCGGGTCAGCCGGGTATATCCGAATCCCATGTTGAGGAAGTCCCATCCGAACTTCTTGCCTGGCTTCAAAGGCTTGAAAACCCAGTTTATCTTTATGCCCGCGTTTCCGAAGGCCGTATTCCAACCCAAACCCTTCAGCCTCTCCTCCAGCGCCCGGGCCACGTCCGCCCCTCCCCTGGCCAGAAGAGCCACTATGTGACCCTCCCTGAAGCTGGATACCTCCAGCTCGACCTTGGATATGCGCTTGAGGCCAGCCTCTATGGGCTCCAATCGCTCCCTCAGTCTTCTGGGACGAACCATGGGTGACCATTGGAAGGCGGTCCAGGGTCGGGGAACGAACGGCGAGATGGAGACCACCAGAGGCAGGTCCGTCATCTCTCTCACCCGCTCGACCAGCTCAACGATGCCCTGCCGGTCTTCCTCCTCCTCGAAGGGAAGGCCCAACATGAAGTAGAGCCTACCTCTCTCGGCATCCGGCGGAGCCTTGCGGAAGGCATCGATGACCTCCTCGTCGGAAAGGCTCTTGCCTACTACCTTGCGCAGGCTCTCGGTTCCCGCCTCGGGAGCCACGGTTACCGTGCAAGGAGAGTAGTCCTCGCACATGTTGCGCAACTGCAGCTCGTCCTCCGGCCTCAGCCATCCCAAAGTTACCTTGTGCCGGTTCTTTTCAGCGTATCCCACGATGTCTCCGAAGGCGGAGTGTGAGGGTGGCGAGCATCCCATCAGACACAACGGCATATTCTTGGGAAGCTCGTCGATGGACTCCATCAGGTCCTCCAGGCGGTTCTCCCGGTAGGGAAGGTATATGTAGCCGGCCATGCAGAATCTGCAGTTGTAGGGGCAGCCCCTGGCTATCTCCAGCAGGCTGATGGGGCCCAGATCACATTTCGGCGTACATACGCAGGACCGGGATCCGATGGCATCGGCCCCCGCCCATTGCCTCATGATGGTGGTACCGACGTCGGTGACCCCGTGATGGGAGGGGACGTATATGCCCGGAAGCTGGGCCACCCACCTGAGAATCTTGGACATGCCCGCGCCCTGCGCTCCCAGGCTCTTTATGGTATCCAGCACCGGTCCCAGGGCCGGCTCGGTCTCGCCTATGATGAAGGCGTCCACGAACGGGGCCAGGGGAAGCGGATTGGCGGTAACGCATAAGCCCGCGGCAATCACTATGGGCCAGGTACCCGCCCGGTCCTCCGAGCGAAGGGCGATGCCCGACATCTGCATCATCCGCAGCATGTCCTCGTAATCCCGCTCGTGGGAGATGTGGAACAGGATCATGTCCGATTTGCCCAGGGGCTTTCCCGAGTCGTGCGTTACGAAGGGCCTCTCGAAGCGCTTGCGCCAGTGGAACTCGTCCTTCTGGGGAAAGAAAGCCCTCTCGCACCGGGTCTCCGGCCAGCTGGACAGATGAAGGAAGATGCGCTGGTACTCCAGAGAGGCCATGGCGGTACCGTACCTCTTGGCCGTTGCCAGGACCGTCTCGAAAACGCCTTGGTTGTCCGCGTAGAGAAGCCTCTGCTCCTTTTCCAGGAACTCTCTTCTTCTGGCATCGTATTTGTCGGCCGCAGATCTTCGACTCATCCCAAACGCCGCTCCCCTGAGGTTTTTGGCCCCTCGAATATACTGGCGAGCCAAACGGTATCGCAATAAAACAGCATAAACTGTTCTATCACAATGTTTTAGTCCACCGTTCTCCTGAGGAACGGGGGGATTCTCGGGTGCTTCGTCTCCACCTTGGGGTTAGGTCCCTGGGTTATTATCGGAGCCTGCTCCCGCTCCTGCCCGGACCTGCCTTTGGCGTAGGGGAAGTCCATCTCCTCGTCGACGGAGATCTCTATCTCCTCCGGCTCGGAAGCAGGTATCTCTCCAAAACCGGTGGATATGACCGTCACCTTGAGCTCCTCACCCATCTCCTCGTTTATGCTGGAGCCCATGAACACGTTGGCCTGGTTGCCAACCACCCCGGTGATGGTGTGCATGACCTCCGTGAACTCGGAGAACCTTATCTTCGAGGAGGAGAGTATGCTCACCAGAAGGGCCTTGGAGCCTTCTATGGACACACTGTCCAGAAGGGGGCTGGATATCGCCTCTCGGGCCGCTTCCACCGCCCTGCTCTGGCCGGTGGCCTTGCCACTGCCCATCATAGCTCCGCCGCCCTGGGTGATGACGTTCTTCACGTCCTGGAAGTCCAGGTTGATCAGCCCGGGGGATGAGATCAGGCTGGATATTCCCTCCACTGCGTTGAGCAGCACCATGTTGGCCATGTCAAAAACGCTCTGCAGGCTAGCCTCCGGATCGGCCAGGGCATGCAGCCTGTCGTTGGGTATTACGATCAGGGTATCCACGTCCTTGCGCAGAGCTTCTATACCGTGCTCGGCCTGGTTGGCCTTCACCGTACCCTCGAACTCGAAGGGCCTGGTGACAACTCCCACGGTTATGGCGCCGGCGTCCCGGGCCACCTTGGCCATCACGGGCGCGGCCCCGGTGCCGGTACCACCGCCCATACCCGCGGCTATGAAGACCATGTGGCTGCCCTCGATCGATTCCTCGACCTCCTTGATGCTTTCCTCCGCGGCCTGTTCGCCGACCTCGGCGTTGCCGCCCGCACCCAGGCCCCGGGTAACCCGGGGACCGATCTGCACCTGGGTGTCGGCCAGGCAACCTTCCAGAGCCTGGCAATCGGTATTGACCGCGACGTAATCGACCCCCGTAAGGTTGGACCTTATCATCCGGTTGATCGCGTTTCCGCCGCAGCCCCCCACACCTACCACTTTCAGTATGGCTCGGCCGGAGGTCTCCTCTCCTATTTCCTTCAACTCGATCACTGCCATGCTACCCTCCTTAACGCAGCTTCTTCAGTATTTCGGCTATCTTGCTCTTTACTTCCGAGAAGAACCTCTCCCGGGTCCATCTCTCACTCTCACCAACCTTTCTCAGTCCCAAAAGCAGAAGCCCCACCGCCGTGGAGTACTCGGGCGAGGAGACCAGCTCCGTCGCGGTCTCGAATCCGGTGGGCTTGCCCAGCTCGACGGGAAGGCCCGTCACCTCGCCGGCAGCCTCGACCAGACCGGGAAGCCTGGAGCTGCCGCCGGTGACCACCATTCCGCCCGGAAGCTCGGTCGAGTCCAGCCCGGATTTCGAGATTTCCCTGGAGACCGCCTCGAAGATCTCCTCCACCCGCTGGATAACTATCTGGGAGACCACGGCGTGGGATACGGTAAAGGTCCCCCTGCCTCCCAGCCGGGGCACCTTCATGCTCTTTTTCGCGTCCACCATCGAATCGCTGGCCACCGCCCATTTGGTCTTCAGCTTCTCCGCCTCCTGCAGGGATACCCGCAGAGACTGCAGGTCGCTGGTAATCAGGTCCCCGCCCAGTGAGACCACTCCCAGATGGGCGAGTGTGCCGTCCTTGAAAACGGCGACGTCGGTGGTGCCGGCTCCCACGTCCACCGCCACCACTCCCATCTCCATCTCGTCCTCCGACAGAACCGCCATGCCACTGGCCAGGGCGGAGGGATATACACCGGATACGAACCTGTCGGCCTGCCTTACGCACTGCTCGAGATTCTGGGTGGCCACCTTGTCCGATATGACGGTGTAGATCCTGGCACTAAGCTGCTCGGCGTTCAGTCCCATGGGTGGCTCGCGCAAACGCTCGAAGCCATCCACGGCGTAATCCCTTCTTATGGTTTCCAATACCCTGCATCCTGCGGGAAGCCCGACCGCTCTGGCCGCTTCCTCTGCCTTCGCGACGTCCTCCCTGGTTATCTCCGACGCCCCTTGCTCGTCCGAGCTGCCCACGCTGACCGTGCCGGTCCCGGCAAAGCCCCTCACGTGCTCCCCGCTTACGGAGAGAAACACGTCCTCGACGGACCAGGGCAGGACCAACTCGGCTTCCTCGATCGCGCTCTCGATGGCCGCAGCCACTTTCTTTACGCTTACCACCATCCCTCTACGGAGAGCCCCACCCAGCTCTTCCTGGCCCACCGCGGTGACGCAGAACTCCTGCTCGGGCGAAAGCTCCGCCACCGCGCAGATCACCTTGCCGGTTCCTATGTCCAGGCTCGCGAGAAGGTGACCGTTCATGACCCCTCCTCCGACCTCAGGTCGAATACCGCCTGGTTCTTGAAACGCATGTCCACGCAACCTCCCTCGGCGGTTCGGACCAGGGAAGGTGGCACGCTTCGATAGAACTTCCAGCGTTTATCCAGATTGCTTCGACCCACCAGCACGGAGACTCCGGAACGAAGTCGCACCGTAAGACCCCTGTCGTCCACGAACGCGTCCTGCACCTCTTCGGCTGGAAGTCTGCCCAGGCCCATCCAGGGAACGATCTCCGACAGCACATCCGGCTCGATCCTCTCCCGAACTTCCAGCACGGGCAACGAATCGCACAGGTGATCGGGGGGAAGGGGCTGGCAGCACTCGGTCAGGGGGACCATCCTATCCCCCACCGCCAGGAGCACCGCGGCGGTCTCGGTTTGAAGGTCGACCACCACCGTTGAGGGCCATCTTCTCTTCACCTCGGCCTTCCGGATGAAGCTCACCTCTTCCAGGTTCCGTCGCAGCCCATCGATGTCCACGGATCCCAGGGGGGTACCGAACAGGGGTGCGACCAGGCAGGCAACTACGGTGGAGTCCGCCGGAGAGGCTCCCCTGATCCTGATCACGTCCAGGTCGAACACCCCTCGTCTCTCGGCCCACCTGTACGCCAGCGCTCCCCCAAAGGCGAGGAGGGATAGAATCAAGAAGGGCCATACCACGGCTTTGCCGTGCCTCATACCGATTCCTCCACCAACCTGCGGGCCATGGCATCAACGCTTCCGGCGCCCATGAAGATCACCACCCGGGATCGGAGGGAGGCCAGTTTTTCGGCGAGCTCCTCCTCCGTACAGGTCTGACACCGGGCACCCAATCGCCTCGCCGCGTTCGCCACCAACCTGTTGTCGATTCCCGGGACGGGCTCCTCCCGGGCCGGAAAGATGGGCAGGACCAAGGACCAGTCGGCCAGGCTGAGTGCCTTTCCCATCTGCTCGGAAAGGGCCGCAGTCCTGGAGTACAGGTGGGGCTGGAAGACCACTCCCACCTCTCCCCGGTCCATTCTCTGCACCGCCCGTATGGCGGACTCCATCTCGGCCGGATGGTGGGCGTAGTCCGATATCAGGAGCCTTTCCCCGTCGCCCTCGCCCTTCAGCCTTTCCAATCTTCTGCTTACCCCGGGGAAACTTTCCACCGACCTAACGCACTCCCCGATCGGTACCCCGATCAACCCGCACACTGCGAAGGCCGATTCGCAGTTGCGAAGGTTGTGCGCTCCCGGTAGAGGAATTCTTCCGGAATGCCGGGCTACCTCGTAAAGCTCCCCCCAGTCGCTCGGTCCCCGGGAAGCGCAATGGAGGTCTCCTCCCCGGCCGGTGGTCACCACCTTCCTTTCCAGGCGCTCCGCCCAGTAGGCCAGGCCCTTCCGATCCTCCGGAACCACTATCCCCCCTCCGGGAAGAGTCATCTCCAGGAAAATCGAGAAGGCCGTCGACAGAACTTCCTCGTTGCCGTAGCACTCCAGATGCTCCCTGTCGAAACTGGTCACGCAACTCCATTTGGGAGTGAGTCTTAGAAACGCCCGGTCGTACTCGTCTGCCTCCACCACCCGTGGACCGTCACCGGCCCGGAAGTTGCCGTCCCAGGCCACGGAGCTGCCTCCTGCCATCACCAGCGGATCCATCCCCGCGCTCTGAAGAATCCACCCGATCAGAGCGGTGGTCGTGGTCTTGCCGTGGGCTCCCGATATCGCCGCCGTCTCGGAACCGGCGGTTAGCTCGGCCAAGGCCTCGCTCCTTCTCAGAACCGTTATTCCTTCTTCTCTGGCGGCCCGCAGCTCGGGATTGTCCGAGGGAACCGCCGCGGAGAATACCAGGCAGTCGATCCCCTTCAGATGGTCGGGGTTGTGTCCCTTGCGCACCTCGATTCCCAGCGAGCTCAGCCTCCCGGTCTCCTCACCCTCGGAGAGATCGCAGCCGCTAACCCGCCAGCCCAGATGCAGATACCACCTGGCGAGTGCGCTCATACCGGTGCCGCCTATTCCCATGAGGTGGACAGAACCGCTCATACCGCCGGCCTCCAGCATGCCCGGACCACTCTGCGGGCAATCTTCGCAGCCGGGTTTTCGGGCATCAGGCCGATGAGGGCCATGCTCATCTCTTTTCTCCTGGCAGAGTCGTCCAGCAGATCCTGTACCAGGTTCCAGACCTTCTCCCCACTCGCCTCAGGCTCCCGAAGCAGCAGGGCCCCACCCAGGCCGGCAACCTCCATTGCGTTCCTCAACTGATGGGCGTCCGCTGCGTGCGGATAGGGGATCAGCACGGAGGGAAGACGGAACCACGCCAGCTCGGCTACGCTCATGGCCCCTGCCCGAGCCAGCGCTACGTCCGCCGCGGAGTAAATCTCCGAAGGATCATCGACGAAATCGAACGGCCTCAGGTTCGGCCGGCCGGCGGACAGCTTTTGAACCCTCTCGCCGTTCCTTCTGCCGCTTTGAAGAAGAACCTGCACGTCATCCGGGCACTGCAGCGCCAGGTCGTTCAAACTTCTCGCTCCCTGGCTTCCACCCAGGAAAAGAACCACGGGCAGCTCCGGTGAAAGCCCCAGGGCGTCCCTCGCCTTCAGAGGATTGATCCTGCGCAAGTTGTAACGAACAGGGTTGCCGGTGAACTCGCAGGCTCCCCGGAAATAGCTGCAGGCCCCGCTGAAGCCCACCATGACCAGATCGGAGACCAGGGCCGCGACCCTGTTGGATCTGCCGGGAACGCTGTTGGAATCGTGCAGCATCACCGGCAACCCCATGCTCTTGGCCGCCAGCACGGAGTAGAAGGAGGAGTATCCTCCCGTGGCCAGGACTATATCGGCGCCCTCCAGCCTTAGAAGCTTTCGGGCCTTCAGCACCGCCGAAAGACCCTTCAGAGGAAGCAGCAGCTTGCTTCCGAATCCTCCGATGTCCAGACGGGGGGATTCCATGTAATGAACGCGGGAGCCGTAGGAGGAGTACATCCGCCTGTCCACCAGCCGGTGGGTAGCCACGAAGAAGCACTCACAAATACCGGTCCTTTGCAGCGCCTCCGAGATTGCTATGGCCGGGCTTATGTGCCCTCCGGTGCCGCCTCCGGCCAGACATACCCTTATCATCTCAGCGACCCCCTCTGCCCATTCGGGCCAAAAGACCTATGCTGGCCAGGGTCACGATGATGTTGGTGCCACCCCAGGAGATCAGGGGAAGGGGCATGCCGGTGGCGGGAAGCAGCCTGGTAACCACCCCGGTATGGATGGCTACTCCCATTGCTATGGAAGCGGTCAGCCCTCCCGCCGTGATCTGGCTGAAGAGATCGTCGGCGTCGGCCGCTATCGTCCATCCGCACAGACAGAGAACGAACATCAGGGAGAGCAGAAGGGTGGCCCCCACGAAACCGGTCTCTTCGCCCACCACAGCCAGGATGAAGTCCGAAAAGGCCTCCGGAAGGAATCCCCTTTGTTGCCTGCCCTGACCCAGCCCTCTTCCCTGAAGTCCTCCGCTCCCCAGAGCAATGCAGGCCTGGTAGGGCTGAAAATTCTCCTCCTGGACGTGCTCGGTGGGATGGCCGTAACCCAGTATCCTGTGCATCCTGTAGCGCGAAGACAGAATGCCTACCGCGGCCAGGCTGAGCAGGAACAGAACCAGCAGCAGAAGATGGGACAGCCGGGCCTCCGCCAGGAACATCAACACTATCATTACCGCGGTAAGGTAGGAGGCTCCGGCGAAGTCCGGCTGGAAGATCATGATCAGGGCCGGAATCATTCCCAGAACGGCTATGGAAACGAAACCCCACGGCCGCCTTAGAGACACCTGGCCCTGGGAGACCAGGGCGGCGACCAGCAGCACGTAGCTGAATCTCACCAGCTCGGAGGGCATGAGCCGCAGGGGACCCACGACCACCCATCTGGAGGCACCCTTGATCCGGGGGGCGAAAGGATTGCCGGGAACCACGGTTGATGCCAGCAGGATCAGGGCCATAAGGAACAGCCAGGGAGACAGAGCTCTCCAGGTGCGCTGGGGTAGCAGATAGGCTACGGTTCCCACCACCAATCCTACGCAGATCCTCTGCAGATGACCCAGCAGGTAGTGGAAGCTTCCGGCGTCGGAGGATTGCCTGATCGATATGAACGAGCTTGCGGAATACACGGCGAGGGTTCCCACCACCAGCAGAACGAAGGTGACCATCAGCAGGATCCTGTTCCTTCTGCCGATCTCCGCTCTCACCGCAGATCCTCCACCAGCGCTTTGAAATGCTCTCCCCTTTCCTCGAAGTCTCTGTACTGGTCGAAGCTGGCGCAGCCCGGAGAGAGCAACACCACGTCTCCGGTCTCCGCAGCCTCCCTGGCGACCCGTACCGCTCCGTCCAGCCTTTCGATGGTTCGCGCCTCGGTCACGTCATTCCAGGCCCTCTTCAGGGTCTGCGCTCCCTCACCGATCAGCACCGCGACCTTTACCCTGTCTCCCACCAACTGGGCAAGCTGTGAGTAGTCACCCTGTTTGGCTCTGCCCCCTGCTATCAGGATCACGGGCCTGCTCTGTGCCTCCAGGGCCACCCGCAGGGAGTCGATGTTGGTCGATTTGGAATCGTTCACGTACAGGACGCCATCCAGGTTTCTTACCTCCTCCAGCCGGTGGGGAACGCCGCCGAAGTCCCTCAGGCCCGGCAGCATTCGGGAAGAATCCAACCCCACCGTCCTGGCCATGCATACCACCGCCAGGGCGTTCGCCAGGTTGTGCCTTCCGGGAAGGGCCACCTTTTCGGTGCCCATGAGTCTCTCCCGGGATCCGTTCCACGCCATCACGATCGAGTCGTCCTCGACGCAGGCTCCCGTACGAACCTCCCGTCGAAGGCTGAAATGAAGCTCGAGTCCCTCGGTAAGCCCCATGAAGTTAACGGACACCGGATCGTCGGCGTTGAGGACCAATGAGTCCTCGGGTCGCTGGTTCATGAAGATCCGGGACTTGGCCCGGATGTATCCCTCCATAGATCCATGCCGGGTCAGGTGGTCGGGAGTAACGTTCAGTATGGCCGCGGTTCGGGCCCTGAAGCTCTCTATGGTCTGCAGCTGGTAGCTGCTCACCTCCACCACGAAGAAGTCCGAGTCCGGCCTTTCCAGCACGGCCTGGGAGAAGGGATAGCCCATGTTGCCGGTTACGCAGGCCTCGTAACCGGCCCGGCTCAAGGTGAAGCCCAGCCATTCCACCGTAGTGGTCTTTCCGTTCGATCCGGTTACCGCAAGTACGGGCGCTGTGGCGAACTGGCCGGCCAGCTCGATCTCCCCCACCACGGGTATGCCCCTGTCGTCGGCCGCGGATGGAATCTCGGAGGAGGGATCCACGCCCGGACTCAGGACCAGGCCGTCCAGCTCGCCCAACGCCTCTTCCTGTCGTCGTCCTACCATTACCTTCCGGCAATACTCGCATCCTCCACAGGAGGGATCGGAATCCATACCTATCACGGAGAACCCCCGGCCCTGGAGAAGACGGGCGGCCGCCCTGCCGCTCCTGCCCAATCCGAGCACCCCCGCAGTTCTGCCATTGCCGTCGGACCAGTACCTCATGTCTCCGCTCCGGTACCGGAAACCAGCTCGGAAACCGTGCGTTCCAGCCCCAAAGAATGGCTCCCCTTGACCAGGACCACGTCACCGGGCCGGACCGACCGCAGCACATGCCCGGCCGCTCCCTCCGGTTCGTCCACGGAGACGAACGGGGTTTTGCTTAGGGCGTTGGATACCTCCGGGTAAAGCTCCCCCACCAGAACCACCAGTTTGAGGCCCAACCGGTCGGCGAACTCCAGCACGTCGCGGTGGTACGAAGAGGCTCTTTCTCCCAGCTCCAGCATGCTTCCCAGAACCGCGATGCCCTCGCCATCGTCCCGGACCTTCTCGGCCAGTGTACCCAGACAGGCTATTGTGGACTCGGGGTTGGCGTTGTAGCTCTCGTCCATGATCCGCACGCCACCTACGTCCAGAACTCTTCCCCTTCCGGGCATTCCCTCGTAATCGGCCATCGCCTGCATCGACTCCTGTAGGGTCAGCCCCATCCTGTCGCAGGCCAGCAGCGCCACCACCGCGTTCTCGTAGTTGTGCTCCCCCTCCAGGGCGAGGTGGATCGCAAAGTCCGGCGGTTGCAGCCGGTAACCGCGTCGATCCCGCTCTACCCACAGGTCTCCTCCGGGGCCTGCTCTCATCACGGAAAGCTTTCGCTCCTCCGCCGCCCTTTCCAGTACCGGCTCTCCCACCGGGATCACGCAGAAGCCCTCCCGCCGGGTCCGTTTCAGAAGCTCGGCCTTCGCCGCCGCTATCTGGTTCCGGTCGGAGAAGAACTCCATGTGGGCGGTGCCCACGTTGGTGACCAGGGAAGCGGTAGGAAGGGCGACCGCGCCCAGAGCGTCCAGCTCTCCGGGATGGTTCATTCCCATCTCCAGCAGCAGTACCTCCACTCCGGGGTCGGTGTTGAGAAGGGTTAGGGGTAGGCCCAGCTGGTTGTTCAGGTTCCTCCCGGTCACGCCGACCGTGTACCTTTGCCGCAGCCCGGCGGCCAGGAGCTCCCTGGTGGTGGTCTTCCCCGAGGAGCCGGTTATCCCCAGAACCGGGCAGTCGAACCTTTTTCTGGCCCAGGTTCCGGCCCGTAGAAGCGCCCTCTCGACGTCATCGACCAGGACGATCCCTCGATCCACGACGGGTCTGGAGACAACGGCGTAGGCACCCTCGGCCACCACGTCGGCGGCGTACCGGTGACCGTCGGTTCTGGATCCCTTCAGAGCGAAGAAGAGACAGCCCTCATGGGCCTTCCTGGAATCGATTATCGCTTCTTCCACCCTGGCGTCGGGATCAGCGCGAAGCTCTCCATCCATGGCCCTGGCCAGCTCGCCTAGATTCATTCTCCACCATCCGAAGATGACCGAAGGGCCTTTCTGGCCTCCTCGCAGTCGTCGAAATGCACCCTCTCGGTACCCAGCACCTGGTAATCCTCGTGTCCCTTGCCGGCGATCAGAACCACGTCACCGGGCCGGGCCTTTTCCACCGCCAGCCGTATGGCCTTGCGGCGGTCGGCCTGTACGATCTTCTCCGCATGGCCGGTCATGCCCTGAAGGATCTCCTCAATGATCCCTCTGGGGTCTTCGGTCCTGGGATTGTCGCTGGTTACCACGGCCAGTTCGGCGGACTCGGAGGCAATTCTGCCCATGATAGGCCTTTTCTTGCGGTCCCGGTCTCCTCCCGCTCCGAAGACGACCAGAACCCTGTTATCAGTCATCTCCCTGGCCTGCTGAAGCGCTCTCTCCAGGGCATCCGGAGTGTGGGCGTAATCGACCACCACCTCGAAATCCTGGCCCTCGTCTATCGGCTCCAGCCTGCCCGGGACTCCCGGGAAACCGGCCAGGGAGGATATGGCCTCGTCGGGATCCAGCCCCAGCTCCAGGGCCGTCGCCAGGGCGCCGGCGCTGTTGAATACGTTGACCCGGCCGCTTATGCTCAGCTTCACCCGCCTGGAATCGTCGTCCCAGCTCATCCGGTAACTCGCCCTTCCGGGGCCCACCTCTATCTCCTCTATCGTGTAGTCGTCGGACTCACAGACCCCGAAGGTGACGGCACCCTCGATGGAGGGGGAGCCCGGCCTGTAGGTCCCTATGACCGCCCGACCGGAGGGTTTGATCAGGTCGAAAATGTGCATCTTGGTCCTGAGGTACTCGCCCATGTCCGAATGGAAATCGAGATGGTCCTGGGAGATGTTGGTGAAGACGGCCACGTCCAACCGGACCTGATCCGCCCTCTTCAAGGCCAGGGCATGGCTGGAGAGTTCCATTACGCAGCAATCGTCTCCGGAGCGCCGCATCATATCCAGAAGACGGGTCAGCTGGTGTGACTCAGGCGTGGTTACCCGGGCCTGCATAGTCTTACCCGCGACCACGTAGCCTATCGTGCCCAGCAGGCCGCAGCCCATACCGTGGCCCTCCAGGATCCAGGCCAGCATCCTCGCCGTGGAGGTCTTTCCGTTGGTTCCGGTGACCCCCACCGTAAGCAGATCCTCCCAGGGATGCCCGTAGAACTTGGCCGAGAGAACGCCCAACAGGCTTCTGTTATCCCCATCGGGATTCAGCAGCGTCCCGGCGTTAACGGAATCGACGGGGGTCTCCACTATGGCAGCCAGCGCCCCCGCATCCAGGGCATGATCGACGAACCTGTGCCCGTCGGTCCGGAAGCCCCTGACCGCCAGAAACAGCATGTCCTCGGTAACATTCCTGGAATCGTTGGTAATGCCCCGGACGATTCGTTGCCCCAGTGTTTCCGGGCACTCGATCCGGGTTCCGGAAAGTAGCTCGGACAGGGTCATCTCGGCCCCCTCGCCGCCAACTCGTCCTCCGTGGACCGGTAGGGACCCAGCGCTATCTCGGGCTCGGTGGCCAGCATGGAGGATACCACGTCCTTGAACACGGGCGCGGCCAAGGCGCTGCCGAACCTGTACTCGGACTCGGGGCTGTCTATAACCACGACCACCACCACGCTGGGATGATGGGCGGGAACCATACCCGCGAAGGCCGAGAGGTACTCCCCGGTGCCCACGGAAAGCCTCTCCGCAGTTCCCGTCTTCCCCCCGACGGCCACCTGCGGGATCCGGGCGGTGGTGCCGGTACCTTCCCGTACCGCCGTAGCCAGCATTCTCCGTATCTCCCTGGAGGTCTCTTCAGAGAGAACCCGATGCAGCGGAAAGGTCGCCCAGTTTCTCCAGCCCTCTTCGGAGCGGCTGGCGGCCACCAGCCTGGGCTGATAGAGGACGCCTCCGTTGGCAATTGCCGCGTAGGCCATCGCCAGCTGAAGTGGTGTAACGGTCACCTCCTGGCCGATGGCTATGGAGGCCTTGGAAACTCCGGACCACTGGTCGGGGGGCTTGAGGATCCCCTCCGACTCCCCGGGCAGCTCCACCCCGGTCTTGGATCCGAAGCCGAAGTCGCGGCAGTAGCAGTAGAAGACCTCGTCATCGAGAAGATTGGCCATCTTTATGGTGCCCACGTTGCTGGAATGGCTTAATATCTCCTCAACCGAGAGCGGACCGAACCTGTGACAGTCGCTTATGGTACGGTCGGCCACCGCGATCTGCCCCCGGCTGCAGTCGAACGTGTCCGAAGGGATAACCGCCCCTTCCTCCAGGCAGGCGGAGAGGGTGACTATCTTGAAAGTGGATCCCGGCTCATGGTAGCCCTGGACCGCGTAGTTCATGGCCAGAGAGCCGTTTCCGGCCCGGACGGGGTAGTTACCCATGGCCAGTACGTCGCCGTTACGGGGATCGACGACCACCGCGCTTCCCCATCTGCTGCCGCTCCTCTGTACGGCCTTGGCCAGCTCTCTCTGCACGATGCACTGGAAACGAGAGTCTATGGTCAGCATGACGTCGATCCCATCCCGGGGCAATAGATTCTCGGCCTCCGGATCGGTCATGCTCAGACCGGGATAGGCACTTCGCTGAACGTACCTTTGGCCGTCCTTGCCTGCCAGGAGGGAGTTGAGCTTGCTCTCCAATCCTTCCAGGGCACCGTCCCGACACCTTCCCACCACACTGGCGGCCAGGTCACCCAGGGGATAGGTCCGGCGGGATCCCACCGTCCAGTTTACCCCCAGGGGGAGGTTACCCTCCAGAAGATCGCTGACATCCTCGTATGGAATATTCCTGGCTATTATCTGGTTGCGTCCCCTGCGATCCACGGGAACCCCCACCATGGCCCGATCTCCGAGCCTGCTCGCCAGGGAGTCGATCAGATGCCCCTCCCCCCGGGGTACGCTGGGCCAGTAAACCTCGAAGCTCACCACGGCTCTGTTCCCGGCCAGAAGAAATCCGTTCCGGTCCAGAATTCTTCCTCTCCTGGCCTCCATGACCACCCTGTGGGTATGCTGGGCGTCCGCCAGCCGCTTGTAACGGTCGTGGCTCAATACCTGGATGGAGGCCAGACGGCCCACAATTAAGGCGAAAACCAGCGCGGTAGCGGCCACGGCTAGTCTCATCCTCGCCTTCCGCCTGGAGGCGGACAACACCTGCTGCCGGCTACTCAAGATCCTCACTCTCCGTAGATGGTTCCACCACCGCGAACCTCTCCACGGGCAGTGGTCGCAGACCAAGCTTCTTCCCCACGTTCTCTAGCCTGCAGGGAGCCAGAAGAATCCCCAGCGTCGCCTCCAGGTCCTCCTTCTGCCTTAAGAGCCCATCCCTTTGCTCTATCAGAGTCTCCATCTGAAGGGCTATCGCCACACCCAGGTTATGCATGGCCACCTCCGCTACCGCCATGATTGCAGCGGCTATAGCAACTATCAGAGCAAGGCTGGCTCTCGGAGACCTCATACCCTGATCCCCATTCTCAACTTGGCCGACCTGGACCTGGGATTCTTCCGCCTCTCCTCCGGACCGGGAGAGACCCACGCCGGGTCGGCGGGCCGGAAAAGGTCGCTGTCGGCAAACAATCTTTTGACCCTTCTATCCTCCAGCGAATGGAAGGTTAGGAAGGCCACCCGCCCCTCCGGCGCCACCCACTCGGCCAGCCCCCGCAGAAGAGAATCCAGCTGACCCAGCTCATCGTTTATCCTGATTCTCAGTGCCTGGAAAACCCTGGATAGGGCCTTGACGTCGTAACGGCCGCATCCCCTGGATACGGCCCGTACCAGATCGCCGGTGGTGCGAAGGGGTCTCGAGCTCACAATGGTTCTGGCGATCCGCCTGCTTCGCCGTTCCTCGCCGTAATGGTAGATGATGTCGGCGATCATTTCCTGCGGCAGCTCGTTCAGTATCTCCGAGGCCGGCGGGTCGCCCGAGCCCGGGTCGTACCTCATGTCCAAAGGCCCGTTGATTCGGTAAGAGAATCCCCGATCCGGGGAATCCAGCTGAACGGACGAGAGCCCCAGATCGAAAAGCGCGCCGTCCGCCCGGCCGATGTCCAACTCGGATAGAATCGTCGGAACCCGAACATAGCTGGCCTGTCGCAGAACGACCCTGTCGTCGGACCCCAGCTCTCTCCGCAGGGATTCGACGGCATCGGGGTCGCGATCGGTGGCGATGATTCTGGTATCCGGGGAGCATTCCTCGAGAATCGACCGCAGATGACCGCCGCCTCCCACGGTACCATCCACCAAAACGGAGGGAGAACCCCCCAGAAGAAACCGCAACACCATGTTCAGCAACACCGGCTCGTGGGCCGGCTGATCATGGCCTGCCAGGAGTGGCGTCATCGAAACCAGCCCTCCGGGGAACCTAGATGTCTATGCCAAGATCCTCTGCAGCCTGCTCGAAGCTGTACTCGTCCTCGGCGCTGATCCTCTCGAACCTATCCGGCGCCCACAGCTCTATGCTGTCGAACTGCCCGAGGAAGAGAACCTCGTCCTCGATCCTGGCCTTCTCCCTGAGATCCGCAGGAAGGGATATCCTGCCCTGGGAGTCGATACTCACCGCCCGGAGGTACCTGGCGAACCTTCGCATGAAGAACCTTTGATTGGTCTTGCCCCGGGAGAGACCTGCTATCTCCTCCTTGACGCTGCTCCATCTCTCCTGGGTGTAGAGAACCAGGCATCCGTCGAGCCCCAGGTTCACGTACAGTTCCTCTCCCGTCAGCTGTCTGCGGAAGGCGGCCGGTACGCTGACCCTGCCCTTTTCGTCCAGCGTGTGGGTGTGTGTCCCAGTGAACTCCGGCATGGTATCCCTCCGGAGCTATTCTATGCCACTTTTCCCCACTGTCAAGCCACTATATAACACTCTACACCACTAGGGAGCCAGGACGGCCCTCTCTGTTAAGAAATGTCAAGTAAACATATGACATAGGCCGGTTCGGATTGCGTCGAAGGTAAATTGCTGGTGAGCTACTTTTTACGGTGGGGTAGGTCTCCGGTGCGGACCTTTCTCTTCCTCTTTCCCTGCTGCGAATAGTAGTAATGGTAACGGTACGTGTAGTAGCCGTAAGAGGTGTACACGTTTAACGGGTCAAAGCCGTTGACGATCGCTCCGGACAGGTGTTTGGCCGTTCTCTGCAACTTGCTCCAGGCGGATTTGAGTACCTTCCGGTCGGCCAGCTTGGACATTACGACCACCAGGGTAGAATCGGCGAACGAGCTTATCAGTATGGGGTCGGTGACCACCGCCACCGGAGGGCTGTCGTACAGAACGAAGTCGTAGCTCTCCAGGAGCTTCTCGGACAGGTTCCTCATCTTCACGCTTCCCACCAGCTCGGCGGGATTGTGGGGGATGTATCCACAGGTGAGCACGAACAGGTTTTCTATATCGGCGGGTTTGACCGCCTGGCTTATCGAGTTCATCCCGGCAACCACCTCGGAGACCCCCGGCTCCCTTTCCAGGCCGAAGATGTTGTGCATGACCGGGCGCCGCAGGTCGGTGTCCACTATGAGCACCTTGCGGCCGGTTTGGGCTATGGTGACCGCCAGATTGGCCACGGTCATCGACTTGCCCTCCCTGGGACCGGCGCTGGTCACCAGTATGCTTCGAATCGGCTCCTCGGTGGGAGCGAATCGCAGGCTGGTCCGCAGGTCCCTGTACGCCTCGCTGGCCGGGGACCTGGGAACGGAGTGGGTTATGGGCATCACTCCTTTCCTCTTGAACTGCGATTTGTCTATTCTGGGTATCACCCCGATAACTGGTATATCCAGGTTCTCCACGTCCTCGGGGTTCTTTATGCTGGTGTCCAACTGCTCCTTGAGGAAGACCGTGCCCACTCCCAGGGCCAGGCCCACCAGAAGCCCCATGATGACGTTTCTCCTCTTGGAAGGCTTGATCTTGCTTCCGGGAAGAGCGGTATCAACTATGGTTACGTCCCCTATCTGGCCCACCTCGGAGATCCTGGTCTCCTCATACTTCGTTCTGAGGAGAATGTAGATGTTTTCGCTGACCTGGCGGTTTCTCTCCAGCCGGGCCAACCTCATCTCCATCTCCGGCAATTGGGACAGGCTGTCCTCCAACGAGGATGAAAGCCGGGAAAGAACCCGGGTTCTCGTCTGCTCCGCCCTGTAGTCGGCCTCCGCCAGGGCCAGGCTGCTCACCAGGCTCTGAACGGCGCCGGTGGGGTCGGCCGGGTAAAGAACCTCAGCCTGTTGCCTAAGGGCCTCCGCCAGGGCAGCCCTTCGATCCTCGAGTTGTCTCTCCAGCTCGCTGGCCACCGGGCTGTCGTAACTCTCCCCCTCCGACAGCAGCTCCAACCTGGCCGTTTCCAGGCGCGAGATCTCATCCTGCAGCCGGGATATGTGCGGGGTGTTTATACCGGACAGTTCATCCCCCAGATCGGCGCGGTAATTATCGATGCGTCTGCCAAGATACTCCAGACGGGCCTCGGCCTCTCCCATGGCGGTACTGGCCGTGCTCTCCATGGTCTGTATGCTCGCCAGGTGGTTCACCAGGCTCCTGGTCTCCGCGTCCAGGTCGGCAAGACCGAAGCGCTCCTTATAGGCCCGCAAGGAGTCCTCATCGTTCTCCAGCTTGTCGGCCATCAGCTCCATCTGCTCCTCCAGGAACTCGCGCACCTCCCTGTTCTCGCCGCGGGACTGGGAAAGGTTTCTCTTGTAGTAGGTATGCATAACCACGTTGGCCAGCGCGGCGGCCGAAGCCGGGGAGTGCCCCGTCGCCGAGAGAACGAAGAAATCCGTATCCTTCTTTATGCTGGCCGAAGTTCTGCCCCTGGCCATCCCGGCCAACGCGCCCCTTATCCTGGGTCCGGGAGGTGGCGCGCCCTCGAACAGAAGGGCGATAAGGCTGTCGGAGTCCGGGGACCTGAGTATGGAGTCGGCGACAGCTTCCGCCAGGCTGCGGCTGTTGAGAATCTCGATCTGATCGTTCCGGTAGGTCTCTACCTCGAACCACGAGACGCCGCCAGACATATCGAGAGCCCTGGTTATAGTATTGTTGGGCTTATATATGAAGGTCCCGGTCGATTTGTACACCGGGTCGGTCCTCAGAGTGATGTATACGCTTACCGCCACCGAGACCACAACGAAAGCCAGTATGATCCATTTGCCCCGGCGGAGAAGCCATAGGTACTCCGCCAGGTTTATCGTGTCCCGGTCGGAAATGCGGTCGTTCATCTCTCCGTCATTATCCAGATGAGGTTCGCGGCCACCAGTATCTTATAGCCGAAGTCCACCGCGTCCTTCCACCATTCGTAGCTCCCCCTGGGAACGTAGACCGTGGCTCCGGCCTTCAGAACGGGCACCGCGCTACCCTCGGCCTGCAGGAAGGCCTCCAGGTCGTACTCGATCTCCAGGCTGTCGTATACGATTCGAACCTCGTCCAGATCGGCGCTGGACAGGGGGCCACCGGCCGCCGAGAGGGCCACCACCAGATCGGAGTTGACGGGAACCCTGTGGGTACCGGGATTACGGACCTCTCCCCACACATGTACGCTCATCTGAACCCCTTCGCTCTCCACCCCCGGAACGTAGTACTCCTCCAGGCCGGAGGTCAGAGCCACGGCGGCCAGCAACGGCAGCGCCAGCAGGCAACCTTTCACGCCTTCACAACCTTTTCTTCCGCTCCGTCCACTCCCGCACAGGCGTTTCTGGTGTCCACCACCAAGTTGGAATGATCCACTATCCACTGGTAATCGTAGCACGAGTGATTGGTTATGACAACCGTGCAATCGGATTTACGCAGACGTTCTTCCGTCAGTTCGACCGATTCCATCGTAAGGTCCGTCTGCCGGGTACCCTTCGGAATCTCCGGCACATAGGGGTCGTTGTAACTCACTTCCGCCCCCAGCTTTAAAAGGCTCTCCAGCACCTTTAGTGCCGGGGTTTCCCTGTAATCGTCTATGTCCGGTTTGTAGGCCATTCCCAGCAGAAGTATGCTGCTTCCCTTAACGCTCATCCTGCGGTCGTTCAGGGCCCTCGCTGTCTTCCCCACCACGAACTCCGGCATGCTCGTATTTACCTCTCCCGCCAGCTCAATGAACCTGGTGGGCATCCCGAACTTCCTGGCCCTCCACGTCAGGTAATAGGGGTCTATGGGAATACAGTGTCCCCCTAAACCCGGACCCGGGTAGAAAGGGGTGTACCCGAAGGGCTTGCTGGAAGCTGCTTCTATAACTTCCCAAATGTCTATCCCCATTCGATCCGCCAACACCTTAAGCTCGTTAACTAGCGCAATGTTAACTGCCCTGTACGTGTTCTCCGTGATCTTGGCCATCTCCGCCACTTCCGGAGAGCTTACAATTACCATCTTCTCTACTGCGTAAGCATATATCTCGCGAGCCTTCTCCGCTCCCTCCGGCGTAAGCGCCCCAATCAGCTTGGGGATCGACCTGGTGGTGAACCTCCTGTTGCCCGGGTCCTCTCTCTCCGGGGAGAAGGCCAGGTGAAAATCGACTCCCGCTTTTAGCCCGCTCCTCTCCAGCACGGGCTTCAGCTCTTCCCTGGTCGTGCCGGGATAGGTGGTGGACTCCAGCACGATCAGCTGGCCCTTTTTCATGTACGGCGCCATCTTCTCAGCGGTACCCAGAACGAAGCTGAGGTCGGGCTGTCTGGAGCCGCCCAAGGGCGTAGGGACGCATATGATGGCTGCGTTAACGCCGGACAGGACGGAGAAGTCGGTCCCGGCCTGGAGGTTTCCGGACTCCACGACTTCACGCACTTTCGCCGACTCGATGTGCCTGAGGTAGCTGCGCTTCTCCTCCAGGAGGAGCCTCGGTTTTGCCGGGTCGATATCTATTCCGTAGACCCGGCAGCCGCCGGAGGCGAACTCCAGGGCCAGCGGAAGGCCCACGTATCCAAGGCCCAGGACGGCAACGGAAGGTGCCTCGGTCACGACTCGCCTCTTCCTACACCGTAGTACGTGTAGCCCATATCTCGCAGTTTAATGGGATTGAATATGTTACGACCGTCAAAAACCACCGGGGCCTTCATGAGGTCCATCATTCGCTGGAAGTCCGGCTCTCTGAACTCCGTCCACTCAGTGGCTACCATCAGAGCGTCCGCTCCCTTCAAGGCCGCGTAGTTTGAATCCGCGTAATCGATGGAGTCCCCCAGTATATGCCTGGCGTTGGCCATGGCCTTGGGGTCGAAGGCACAGACCTCGGCGCCCTTGTCCAGCAGCTCGGAGATTATGGTGAGCGAAGAGGCTTCCCGCATGTCGTCCGTATTGGGCTTGAAGGACAGCCCCCAGAGTGCGAAACGGAGCCCGGACAGGTCCTTTCCGAAGTGGGAGAACGCCTTAGCGACCAGTATCTTCTTCTGTTCACTGTTAACTCCGGTTACTGCGTTAAGGATTCTGAGTGGGTAACCGTTTTCCTTACTGGTGGCTTGCAGGGCCCGGATGTCCTTGGGGAAACAGGAGCCACCGAAACCGACTCCGGGGAAGAGGAAGCTGGTACCTATTCTTCTGTCGGATCCTATGCCTCTCCTTACGTCTCTTACGTCCGCGTTAATACGGTCGCACAGGTTGGCTATCTCGTTCATGAAGGATATCCTGGTTGCCAACAGGCTATTGGCCACGTACTTGGTCAGCTCCGCGCTGCGGTTGCTCATCACCAGAATAGGGTTGTTTGTACGGACGAAGGGAGCGTAAAGGTCATTCATTACCTTCGCCACCTCTTCGGAGTCCGTTCCTACGATCACCCGGTCGGGCTTCATGAAGTCATCGACCGCGGAGCCCTCCTTCAGGAACTCGGGGTTACTCACCACATCGACGGCAAAATCGGTCTGGGAGAGTATCTCCTTGCGCACCTTCTCCGCAGTGCCCACCGGAACGGTGCTTTTGTTCACCACTATCTTGTATTCGTTCATGTGCCGGCCTATGTCCCTGGCCACCGACAGAACGTGCTGCAGGTCTGCGGACCCGTCCTCGTCCGGAGGGGTACCCACGGATATGTATATGATCTTGCTCTCCTTGACGCCATGCTCTACGTCAGTGGTGAAGCTGAGACGATTCTCCTCCACGTTCCGCTCCACCATCTCGTCCAGGCCCGGCTCGTATATGGGAATTATTTCCTTGTTCAATTTCTCTATCTTGTCGCGGTCTCTGTCCACGCATATGACGTCGTTGCCCATCTCGGCCAGGCAGGTTGCCCCCACCAGACCGACGTATCCGGTTCCCACTACCGATATGTGCATCGTTCCTCCATGTTGCGGACGATTCAGAGGTCCTGTGGTCTTAGCGGTCGGTCAGGTACCTGAGATCGCCCTTTCTTATCGTTTTTCCCAGTGAGTCGAGAAACTCGGCCCACAGAAGGGCCTTCTTGCGTGAGGTTCCCAGAGCGTCCCTGAGCTCTGCCAGCCTAAACCCTTCTTTACCGAAGGTCTCCTCTATCAGCCTTTGGGCTCTCTCGACCATTTCCTTCGACGTAATCAGATCCTCTCCCAGTCGCCGAAGCATCTTTCTCTCCAGCATGGCCTCCATAAGTTTCCTGCTCGGAACACCTTTTGAAGTCACGCCCTCGAAGCCCATCTCGTTCACCCTTGCTATCAGCTCCCCGGCCTTTCGAGCCTGTTCCGGGGGCAGCTCTGGGGGATGGTCGGCAAGCGCTATGTAGTCGTTTCTGCGCTCTATGGTCCCATCCTTCTCGTTTTTTGCTACCACGTTCTTCAAAAGCCAGCTCGGATAGGAGCCCTGAAGCAGGCTGGGGAGCATGCCGGTTGGAACCCCCAGACTGAGGGGCTTGTTCCCGTGGTGCTTCTCCAGAGCGTTCTTGAGGTCGCTCTGGGCTCTCTCCAGGGTCTGCCCGGAAATGATCCTTTCGACCGAACCGTCCATCACCGATTCTACGACCCCTTCGGAGCAAAGGGCGTCCCGGGCCTTCTGTACCTCGGAAACGGGAAGACCGAACTCCGTGGCGACCCGGTCGATGGTCACGCCCTCGACGGGATTCTCCTCCACCTGAAGGCGAAGAATGCTTTCCGGCTCCATAAGGGCGAGCTTTTCCATTCTTTTCAACCGGCGCTCCTTCTGGCGTTTCCTTATCTTGGTGGTGCCCGTTTCCAGAATCTTGCCTCCGCCTATGGTCACTATGGGGGAGTACCTTCTGATTACGAATCGGTCGCCGGGCAGAGCCACCACCGGACCTTCCAGCTGGAAGTGAACGAAACCTGTGCCGGCGGGGGGGATTGTCTTCCCCTCCGCAGGGAAAGCCCGAGCCATAACCTCGGAGGTTCCGGTATGGAAGCGGACCCTCATCCTGTTGCTGAGGTCTATCTCGCCGGGAAGCATGGTACAGGACGCATCCAGGCTCTCGAAAGGCTCGACGTAATCCGGGGTGGCCAGCACGTATCCCCGGTTCACGTCCTCCTTTTCCAGCCCCACCATGTTGAGCGCTATACGGTCTCCGGCGCTCCCCTCTTCGGTGGACCTGCCCTCGTTGACCCTCATCTCCCGGACCCGATAAGTCTTGGCTCCGGGCTGGAGCTCTAGCGTGTCACCGATTCTCACCACACCGGACAGCGCGGTGCCGCCCACTATGGTTCCGAAGCCCTTGAGAACGAATACCCTGTCTATGGCCAACCTGAAGTTCCCCGAAGGGCTCCTGAACGGAACTTCCCCTGCCATGCGCTTCAGGTCTTCCCGTAACTCGTCCATGCCCTGCCCGGTAACCGCGGAAACTCTGAGGACATCCGCACCCTCCGTCGGCGTGCCGCTCAAAAGCTGGCGTACCTCGTACTCGACCAGATCCTGCAGCTCATCATCCACCAGGTCGCACTTGGAGAGAACCACCAGGCCTCGGTCCACCTCCAGCAACCTCAGGACATCGAAATGCTCCCTGGTCTGGGGCATCACCCCCTCGTCGGCGGCCACCACCAGCATGAACAGGTCCACCGTAGCTATACCGGCGACCATCTGTCTTACGAATTTTTCGTGACCGGGAACGTCTATGAAGGAGAGGACGCCGCCGTCGGCCAGGGGCATGAACGCGTACCCCAACTCAATGGTAATTCCCCGCTCCTTCTCGTCTTTCAGCCTGTCGGGATCGGTTCCGGTGAGTTTTTGTACGATCGTGCTCTTGCCATGGTCGATGTGACCTGCGGTGCCGACTATCAGCCCCATAGCCCTCCAGCGACTAAGCTCACCAACCGGGCCAGCTCGGGTATCTGCTCGGAAAACACGGTTCTGACATCCAGCTTCAGCATTCCTTCCTCTACCCGGGAAGCCACGGCTGGAGCACCCAGTCTCAGCAACCGGGCCAGCTCATCGACGTCGGGGGCCGTGATGCCTACGCCGAGGGAGGGTATCGGGGTGTCGGGGAGAGAGCCGCTTCCCACGTAGCTGTCGGTCTCTATGGGCTGGGCCTCGCAGTCGGGCGGCAGCTCCAGGTCCGACAGCAGGGTCTTGCGTCTCTCCTCCAGCTCGTCCGAATCCGCGCCCAGCATGCTGTAGACAGGATGGTGCTCTATAAGGTATTCGGGATCCTCCAGGAACAGCCTGAGCGTGGACTGCAGCCCCGAAAGAGTTAACTTGCCAACCCTGAGCGCCCTGGCCAGGGGATGCCTCTTTATCTTTTCCACCAGCTCTTTCTTGCCGGTTATGATGCCCGCCTGCGGACCGCCTATCAGCTTGTCTCCGGAGCTGGTGGTCAGCGAGGCGCCCACCTCGATGCTGTGGCTGACGGTGGGCTCGGTCGGCAAACCGAAATGATTGAGGTCCACCAGGCTACCGGCACCCAGATCGTCTATCACCGGAAGCCCGGTTCTGTTACCGAGGTCCACCAAGGCTTCCAGAGACACCTCGCCGGTGAATCCCCTTATCCTGTAGTTCGATGGATGCACTCTGAGAAGCGCCGCCGTTTCCTCGCATATGGCCTCCTCGTAATCCCTGAGGTGCGTCCTGTTGGTGCAGCCCACCTCCCGCATCACCGCGCCGCTCTGCTTCATCACCTCGGGTATCCTGAACGCGCCGCCTATCTCCACCAGCTGGCCCCGGGAGACCACTACCTCCCTGCCCCGGCAGAGCGCGGAGAGTATAAGGAAAGTGGCACCCGCGTTGTTGTTGACCACGGTGGCCGCCTCGGCCCCGGTAAGCTCGATCAGCAAATCCTCTATGTGCTCGTCCCGGTGGCCTCTCCGGCCGGTCTCCCTGTTCCACTGCAGAACGCAGTATCCTTCGGCGGTTCTGGAGACGGCCTCGGAGGCGGGCGGAGGAAGGCAGGCTCTGCCTATGGCCGTGTGCAGTACCACTCCGGTCGCGTTGATCACCCTCTCCATGCTATGCAGCTCGATAGCGTCGAGTCGGGAGATCACGGCTTCGTCCAACGCTTTCCGCTTTCTGGGGCTCTTGCCCGATCTTATGCGCTTCCGTTCCTCGTCCAATACATGACGGCAGGCCTTCTTCGTAAAAGAAGGCAGCGATTCGGGTCTTTGCTCCCGGATTACGTCCAGAAGCTCGTGAACGGCCGGAAGCCCCCTCAGGCTCTCTTCATCGTTCAAAGGTCTACCCTTCGCTCCTCCTGTACGATAGTGCGCCCACCAGCCTGATGGCGTTGGTGGGGCACTTCGAAACGCACAGGCCGCATCCCACACACTTTTCCTGATCCACCTCGTGTCTTTGCTTGTGCTCCCCGGAGATCGCATCCAGAGGACAGATCTCCACGCATATGGCACAGCCGACGCAATTGCTGTCTATGTAGGCTCTGGGTCTGGCCGGCACTTTATCGATAATGGCTCCGGTCGGACACTCCGTGGCGCAGAGGCCGCAGTTGATGCACTTCTCCGGATCGATCCTGGCCAGGAAGTCATCCACGGTAATGGCATCCACGGGACAGGCCTTCTCACACTTACGGCAACCGATACAGGCAACCGAGCAGGCCTTGCGCGCCACCCCGCCCTTGTCCTTGCTGCTGCAGGCCACCATGACGTCGTTCTCCGCCGGCCACAGCTCGATTATCCCCTTGGGGCAGGCGTCCACGCACCTGCCGCAGGCGGTGCAGCTCTCTTCGTCGACTACGGGGATGCCACCCTCCCCCATGCGAATTGCGTCGAAGGGACAGGCCTCCACGCAGTCTCCGAAGCCCAGGCAGCCGTAGGGGCACGTCTTCTGTCCACCCATGACCAGCATGGCGGATGCGCACTCCGGGGGGCCGTGGTACTCGAACGCGTCGGTCGCCGAATGCCCGCCCCCGCATCTGACCACCGCGATTCTCTTGACGCTCTCCTCGACCTCTTGTCCCGCGGCCTTGGCGATCTTCTCGTCCACCTCCGGCCCCACTACCAAGCAACCGTTGGGCGGGGCCTTTCCTTCCGCGACCGCCTCCGCAAAGGCGGGACAGCCCGGATATCCGCAACCTCCGCAGTTGGCTCCGGGGAGAAACTCCTCGATCCGCTCGGCGACCGGATCCTTGCGGACGGCCAGCTTCTTGGCGGCCAGGGCTAACCCCAATCCCAGAACCAGGGCGACCGCCCCCAGAACCAGCGCCGGTTGAGCTATGGCATCCACCTGCGATTGCAGGCCGGCGGACAGCACAACAACCAGAAGATGAGACATCCTAACCGCCCAAACCCGCGAATCCGAAGAAGGCCAGCGACATGGCTCCCGCGATTATAAAGGTGATGGGCAGACCCCTCAGGGCGGGGGGCACGTCGGCGGTCTCCAGCCTCTCCCTGATGCCGGCCATCAGAACCAGAGCGAGGGTGAAGCCTATCCCGGCGGACACCGCGTGCACCAGCGACTCACCCAGGCCGTAGCGCTCATCTATGTTCAGAACTGCCATTCCCAGTATGGCGCAGTTGGTGGTTATCAGCGGCAGGTATATGCCCAGGGCGCTGTACAGAGCGGGGCTGAACTTCTGCAGGATCATCTCCACCAGCTGAACCAGTGAGGCGATGATAAGGATGAAGGCGATCGTCCTCAGATAAGTGAGCTCCATCGGTACCAGCAAGAGGTGGTAGACCAGCCAGGAGCCCAGGGTGGCCAGGGTCATGACGAATATCACCGCCGCGCCCATTCCCACCGCGGAGTCCAGCTGCTTCGACACCCCCAGGAAGGGGCAGATGCCCAGGAACCTGGACAGCACGAAGTTGTTAATGAAGATCGCGCCCAGGATTATGGCCATCATCTTGGCGACGTTGACTCCGCCCCCGCCGGTGTCCGGGGAGGCCAGAACGGCCGCCATAAGCATCGAGGCGCTCATACTAACGACCCGCCTTCCGCCGCTCGAGGATGTTAAAGGTACCCAGTATGAATCCCATTATTATGAACGCCCCGGGAGCCAGAATCGCGATCAGTACCGGCTGGTTGTGGAACCTCTCTCCCAAGACGTTTACCGCCAGCCATGTTCCGTTGCCCAGGATCTCCCTGAAGCTCGCTATCAGGATCATGGCCAGGGTGAAGCCCACCCCCATGCCAAAGCCATCGGCCAGGGATTTTATCACCGTGTTCTTGTTGGCGAAACCCTCCGCCCGGCCCAGGATCATACAGTTGACCACTATCAGAGGTATGAAGATGCCCAGGCTTCTGTGCAGCTGTGGTGCGTAGGCGTTCATGACCATGTCCACCAGGGTAACGAAGGTGGCAATAATGACTATGTAGCAGGGAATCCTCACCTTCCTGGGAATCAGCTTGCGCAGTACGGACACCAGGAAATTCGAGCAGACCACCACAAAGGTCGAGGCCGCTCCCATTCCCAGGGCGTTCTCCACCGAGGTGGTCACCGCCAGGAACGGGCACATTCCAAGAGCCTGCTTGAAGACGGGGTTCTCCTTGTAGATGCCCTTCGCGAACTCGCCCCAAAGACGCATCAGGCTCTCTCCCCCCCTTCGAACAGGTCCTGCTCACGCATCGCTTCCAGGCCCTCTCGAACCGAGTCGGAGACCGCCCGGGAGGTGATGGTGGCCCCGGTTATGGAGTCTATCTCTCCCCCGTCCTTCCGCACGCTGCACTGGGAGATGCGCTTGCCTTCGAACTGCCCGATCCAGGGCTGGTTCTCGGCGTTGGCCCCCAGCCCAGGAGTCTCCTGCTGGTAAAGGATGCTGCAACCCACTATTCGTCCGGAGCTATCCACTCCCACCATGGTTTGCACGGTGCTGGAGTAGCCCTTGCCGTAGGCCACGAAGGTGTAGCCAAGACGGTCACCCGAGACGGCGTCACTCACCGCGACCACGGCCAGCCGTCGGTCCACCATGGCGTAGGGATTGGCAAGTCCCTCCACCGCCAAGGAGTCGAACTGCAGGGAATCGCCCAGAGAGGAAGTGACCGTTCTCATGGCCTCCTGCCTGCGCATCCTTTCCTGCTCCTCTATGATGGGAGCGGTCTTGCTGTTCACGAAGCCCAGGGCCACCGCCGCCACCAGGGCGACCAGCATCAGTATCAGACCCAATCTCAGGATCTCACCCACTCTTCTTCACCTCTCCCAGTATCCTCGGACGGGTGTAGCGGTCTATCAACGGGGTAGCCAGGTTCATGAGCAGAATGGAGTAGGAGCAGCCTTCGGGATAGCCGCCCCATCTACGCACGATCATGGTAATAAGTCCCGCACCCACCCCGAAGATCACCCTGCCCTTGGGGGTGACCGGCGTGGTCACCATATCGGATACCATGAACAGCCCGCCCAGAATGACCCCGCCTGCCAGAACGTGGAACAACGGGTCGCCATTGAACCAGCCGCTGCCCCCGAACACCCATCCCAGCAGGGCGACCGTCCCCAGGTAGCTGAGGGGAAGCCTTACTTCCAGAACCCCTCGGGCCACCAGGTACAGCGCTCCCAGCAACAGAAGGAGCCCCGAGGTCTCACCGATGCAACCACCGATTTTGCCCAAGAACAGGTTGAGATACGTACCCCCCGAAGACAGTGACTCCCGCACCTGCTCGGTGGCTCCCTCCCCCATCCGGGAGTCCATCGTTTCCCGGTCGTAGGTCTGCTTCATGATGTTAAGGGGAGTGGCCCCGGTGATGGCGTCGGCGCCCTCTATCTCGGCCAGTTGCTCCTGAGGAATTCCCGAGGTGGTAAGGCCGGTCCCCTCCTGTTGCCACCGCCCGGGTGCTATCCAGCCTGCAGTCATCAGAACCGGAAAGCTCGCCACCAGAAACGCCCTGCCCAGGAGAGCGGGATTCATGATGTTGTGCCCCAGACCGCCGAAGGCCTGTTTGGCAACGACTATGGCGAAGGCGCTACCCGCCACCGGTATCCACCAGGGGACCGCTGGCGGCAGGTTGAAGGCCAGCAGTATTCCGGTAACGATCGCGCTGCCGTCCAGGACGAAGCTGATGGGCCTCTTCATGAACCGCAGGCTTGCGTACTCCGCGACCAGGGCGGCGCCAACGCTCAGGACAACCAACAGCAGAGCCCTGGGCCCGAAGAACCACACCGCCGCAGCCAGCGCCGGAAGCAGGGCTATCACCACGTCGAACATTACCTTGCGCGTGGTCTGGTGCCCCTCCACGTGAGGCGATACGGCCAGCTCGAAGTAACGGGGCTCGGCCATCTAGGCCTCCCTCTTCCTCAGGGCTCTTATCATCTCCTGGGCCCGCTTTATGTAGTGGACCAGATACCGGCCCGCCGGACACACGTAGCTGCAGGTTCCACATGCAATGCAATCCAGGGCCCCCTGCTTCTCGGCCTGCTCCCACTTCTCGTACTCCGCGAACCGTGCTATTCGGCTGGGAACCAGTTTCATGGGACAGGAGTCGGTGCATTTGCCGCACCGGATGCACGGGCCTTCGGCCACATCTCTTGCCTCGTGGCTGTTCAACGCCAGCACCCCGCTGGTCCCCTTTACCACCGGAATTTCATCGGTGTACTGGGCGATGCCCATCATGGGCCCGCCGTTAATAAGTCTCGCCACGTCCTCTCGATAGCCTCCCGCCTTCTCTATAAGAGCACTGAATGGCGTGCCCACAGCAACGTCCAGGTTAACGGGGCTCTCCACACCCAACCCGGTTACCGTTACCAGTCTCCTCAGGGAGGGAACGCCGTCCCGAACCGCCTCCGCAACCGCTTTGGCAGTTCCCACGTTCTGCACGACGACTCCCACGTCCAGGGGAAGACCACCGGCAGGAACCTCTCGACCCAGGGCGGCATCGATAAGCTGCTTCTCCGCCCCCTGCGGGTACTTCACTTTCAAAGGCACAACCTCTACGCCCTTTTCCCTCATCAACTCCACGGCGTCGGGCTTGTTCATCTCTATGCCCATCATCACGTTCTCCGCGCCCAGAGCATAGACAAGGATCTCCATACCCAGGATGATGTCATCGGGATGCTCCAGCATCAGCCTGTGGTCCGCGGTTAGATAGGGCTCGCACTCCACCCCGTTCAGTATGAGGGTATCTATGTTCTTCTCGGGAGGAGGAGACAGTTTGACGTAGGTGGGGAAGCTCGCGCCACCCATTCCGCACACGGCCGCCAGCTTGATTCTTTCCACTATCTCCTCGGGAGAATGCTCTCTGAACTCCGGCCAGGGCTCGAAGACCTGCCCTCCCTCCTCCGTCTCGGTCTTTATTAGGACCGCCGGGCCCGACCTCCTGTGGGGCATCGGCATGTCCTCCACCTTCAGGACGGTTCCCCCAACCGGGGAGTGAGTGGGAAGACTGATGAAGCCGCTCTGAGATCCTATTTCTTGCCCGCGGGAAACCTTGTCACCCTTCTTTACCGTGGGTTCCGAGGGAGCGCCCAGCTGCTGGCACAGCGACACGCAAACGGTCTCCGGCGCAGGAAGCCTTTCTATGGCCTTGTCCGATGAGAGATGCTTGCGATCCGGGGGATGCGTTCCCCCGGCGAAGGACTTGAGCTTGCCCATTGGCCTCCCGTCAGGCGACCGGTATCAGCAAGAAAAAACAGCGGGAGCTTTGAACTGCATGGCCTGTATGGTCTTCAGCAAGCTTCCCGCAATCCGACAGCCGAAAAAGGCACACCGATAAATAGGATGATAGGGAAGCAGATGCAAGACGAGGTCATCCCTTTAACAGGCGATCCAGCTCCTCCTTGAACTGCGAGACGTCCTTGAACTGCCTGTAGACGCTCGCGTACCGCACGTAGGCCACCTGGTCCAATTGCTGCAGATGGCCCATAACGCAGTCGCCGATATAGTCGGTACCGACCTCTTCCGGATACTCGTCGCAGATCTCCGCCACGATCTTGTCCACCAGGTCCTGTATCTCCTGAAGCGATATCGCCCTCTTCTCGCAGGCCCTGGCTATTCCGTTCTGCAACTTGCCCGGGTCGAAGGGCTCCCGGCTCCCGTCCTTCTTGGCCACCATGGGGTAGGATGTTTCCACGTACTCGTATGTGGTGAACCGCTTACCGCAGTCGGCGCACTCACGCCGTCTCCTGGTGGCCCTGCCGTCCTTGACTATCCGGGAGTCAATGACCCTGTCGTCCATGCTGCCGCAGCGGGGACATTTCATCCGCCGACCTCCGTTGAGTATCCCGGTACAACCCAAGGATCTTACAGTATGCTTCACCCCCCTCCAAGTCAACGTTGAGCCCTTCCCGAGACACTCTACACCATTGGCGGCGGAATGGTTGACGGAATACAAGCGGCCCTTTAGGATGTGGCCGCTCTGGTGGGAGTAGTTCAGTTGGTAGAGCCCCTGACTGTGGATCAGGTGGTCGCCGGTTCAAATCCGGTCTCCCACCCCACCCAATGCGTCCCTAGCTCAACTGGCAGAGCAACGGACTCTTAATCCGTAGGTTCCGGGTTCGATTCCCGGGGGACGTACCAGTCGAGGGGGCACGTACGTGCCCCCTCAAGCGGTTTGCCCCGAGCCACGTGATTGCCTAGAATACGCCTACCAATGCGCCCGTAGCTCAGCTGGACAGAGCAGCGGACTTCTAATCCGCAGGTCACAGGTTCGAATCCTGTCGGGCGTACCAGAGTGGACGGGGAGGCGACTCGCGTCTCCCCGTCTTCTTAGCCTTCCCCGGCATCCCTCGAATATCGAACGTTGAACGGGGCGCTTTCCGAAGAACTGGAAAGAGACCTTCATCCTGATACTCCACAATTCACCACAAGATGAGCAGCTCAGAGTAAGTTTGCGTACTGCTCTAAGCTCCTCCACTGCAAGTGAAAAAGCTCAGGAGCCTCCTCGCATTGACCATTCGTTCACAGCGTGTGCATACTGGAAGAAGAAGACATTCGACCGGCCGATTCCTGCCATTCTTCCGCCAGGCCGTCTTGGAGGTCTGTGCCGAGAGGAGTTGTCGATGAATCAGCTTACTGCAATCCTCGCCCTGCTGACGATATCTTCCGCAGCGCTCACTGCTTCCGCCGGGACGGCGAGCCAGACCAACTGGTCCGGAGGGCCCGGGATATGGGGACCTGTGACCAGCTGGTACATCAACTTTTACGAGTCCACAGGTATCAGGTACGACTTCGCCAATCTGGAGCTGGAGCACTGCCTTGAGCAGGTGGTCGACTCGGGATTCGCTGGCGTTCGATCGGTGTACGCCGAGGATATCAACGATGACGGTCATATGGATGTTCTCGCTGCGGCTCACACAACCAACGAAGTGGCCTGGTGGGAGAACGACGATGGCTCCGGTACATCGTGGACCAAACATTTGGTCGCCGATGGTTTCCAGGGTGCCTGCGCGGTCTGTTCTGAAGATGTGGATGGCGATGGCGACATGGACGTTTTGGGGGCTGCCGACTGCGGCGGTGGTGTAGTCTGGTGGGAAAACGAGGACGGCTCAGGGACTTCCTGGGCGACTCATACCATTAGCCTCAACCTTTCCAATCTTATGTGCGTCGATGCTGCTGATATTGACGGCGACAACGACATCGATGCAGTTGCGGCGCCAATCGACAGCGGTTTTTCCAAGTGGTACGAGAATGGCGACGGTTCGGGAACGGTCTGGACGGAGCACCATGTGACCATCGCTAATTACTCGGCATGCGCCGAGGACATCGACGGAGATGGTAATAACGATATTCTGAACGCATATAACAGCAGCTACATGGATTATCCCGGAATCACCTGGTCGGAGAACGCAAACGGCTCGGGCACTTCCTGGACTAACCACGAAATCGTCGACCAGTACTACGTTCGTGCAGCCTGTGCGGCCGATATAGACGGCGACGGTGACTTGGATGTTATAGGCACCGGTCGGGATGACGCCGTACATCCTGCGAATACGACCTGGTGGGAGAACCAAGACGGCTCGGGTACGTCGTGGTTCGAGCACACCACTGTTAATTCCTGCTTCGGCGATGCGGTCCATTCCGAAGACCTGGATGGTGACGGGGACATGGATATTCTCGTGGCCAGGTACTGGGCCGACGAGATTTACTGGCTGGAGAACAGATATGGCACCGGAACGGTTTGGGATAAGCGTATGGTTGATGAGCAGTTCGATATGGCTACATCGATATTTGCCAGGGATATCGATGGCGACGGAAGCGCGGAGATTCTGGGAGGAGGCGGCAGCTGCCTCTCGTGGTGGGAAGTGCTGCCGACCAGCGGTTATCTAGAGTCCAGCGTTCTCGACGTCCAGGAGGGCCCCGACTGGCAGAGCATCGACTGGACCTGCACCGAGCCTTCCGGGACGGATGTGACCATGCAGGTAAGAGCCTCCGACGATCCGTTTAACATGGGAACCTGGTCGGACACCCTGGATGCACCATGCAGCCTGGAAGGCGTTGTAAATGATGGTGACAGCCTTTTCCAGTACAAGGTCATACTGATATCCGAAGATTCGGTATCCAGACCGGTTTTTCATGATGTTACCGTTGCCTGGAATCCTACAGGCTTAGAAGGCGGCGAGAGCGGTAGAAGGTATGCGCTTTTCGGCGCCCAACCAAATCCGGCGACGGGGAAAGCAGTCGTTGTCTTCTATCTGCCGTGCGCTTCGTCCGCAAACATCACCATCTACG
The DNA here is from genome assembly GCA_014728175.1 of Candidatus Fermentibacterota bacterium. Taxonomy (GTDB): domain Bacteria; phylum Fermentibacterota; class Fermentibacteria; order Fermentibacterales; family JCC-6; genus WJMA01. Next base: position 70,861 of record WJMA01000015.1, on the reverse strand, counting down.
ATCTGGCCGGACGGATCGTTCGGTCCGTATCGTCCGAGTTCGAATCTGGGATGCATGAAGTAAAGACAGAGGGCATGGATACCGGCGTATATCTGGTCCGGATGGTCTCTGGGGACTTCACCGCAACTGATCGGTTCGTGTTGATCGAGTAGCTGCCCGACCGCTGCCGCTACGGCGTAAGGGTATGCAATTTATTTCAGGTTTACAATTCCCCCGTCCCCGGGGCAAGACCCATCGGTCGACTCGCTACCGGGTGCCGTAGAGAACCAGCTCCTCCTGCTGTTCCTCGTCGGTTTGGGTCCACCAATCGAGCGCCCGAAAACCGGCCCGTTCCGCTTCTCCAATTATATCCTCGGGAAGCCCGATGTACCTTCCGGCAATGCCGTTCCTTACCAGGCACCTCGAGTCGTAATCGAAGTACTCCTTCAATTCCTCCGGTGGTTCGCCGCACATGCAAACTGCAACCAAGAGGCCGCCCCTTCTCAGAATACGGAAGGCCTCCCCGAAGAAACCGCTTCGATCTCCGCCGATTATGCAGTGAGAGCACAGGGCGTCGATCACGAGATCGAACGCCCGGTCCGAGTAGGGCAGCTCAAAGGCATTGCCGACCTGAAACGAGGCCCGGGTTCCGGCCGCGGACGCTTTGTCCCTGGCCCAGGATACGGCCATCGGGACCACGTCGACCCCGAAGGCTTCGAAGCCGTCGGCTGCCAGGGCGATCGAGAGACTCCCGTCTCCACAGCCCAGCTCCAGCAGCCGGCCGCCGCTGATGCCCTGTCTTTCCAGCCCATCCCTCACGATCCGGCGCATACGGTTTACCGTAGAGGGATCGCTCCAGCCCGGCTCGCCGTCCGCCCTTTTTCTCTCGTAGACCTTCTTGTGTACTCCCAGGTAGTCGGTGCCGTACTTCGACTCCCCGTTACTCATGCTTCTCGTTTTCGGGTCCATCGCCGCTTGGTAAGATCTTCTGCGGAACGGTCTTCGATATGCAATGTACGCCGCTGTTCGACAGAATCACATCTCTGCAGTCGATGGGTATCGCCTCGAATCCCTGTTCCTGCAAAGCATTACCGACGACGTCATCCTCCGGACGCCCGTACGCGGGAAACAAAGCCATACCGTTGACAAGTATTCCGTTGGCGTAATTAGGCATGGTATTTACGTCCTCGTAGACTATCCCCTTCAGCCCCGGGACTGGGATGCAGAGTGGTGGTGAGCCAGGATTCCCTGGAATACATAAGACAGGTAGACGAAGGCAGCGGGAGCACGTACCAGAACGGGCCGGTGCTGCATTTCGGTCTGCCCTCCGGTGACGATATAACGCTTGAATTATACATACCCGGCGACCCGGAGCCTGTTATTACAAGTACCGCCATCCCCCGCTCTCTTATAAGGCTTAGCTTCATCGAATAAGAATCACGGACAAACCCTGACACGATTCTGTTCTGTGTTCGGATAGGTAATTCGTCTGCAATAGGATTTTTTCAGGAATCAAGGGTCCTTACTAAGGAGCCATTGCCAAGCCGGAACCACCCTAATTTCCATACCCCCTCTGCTGATCGTCATCCGCTGGTCCGCAGTGACGACGGTTAGCTTATCTGCTCCTGTCTGTTCAGAGGCTCGCAGCAGTCCGCCAATTTCCCGGTCTCTGCTTCCCTCGTTCAGTGCCCAGTATACTTGAAGAGCTTCCACCGAAATCCCCGGCTCACCGAATACAAAGTCGCAGTCACCATTGTCATGAAAATAGCAGAGCTTCTCCCCTTTCCTGAGAAGATGTATTGCGATTACGTTCTCCAGTAATAGACCAAGGTTTTCGGAATACCTCTGCGGAACCACCGCAAAACCGTGATCGACCAGGTAAGCCTTTTTGGGGTTGAGCCTGCGTTTGCGAGCAGATGATGTGCATATCTGGAGAGTGAATGCAAAGAACACCTCCTCCATATAATCCAGAAATGCCGAGATCGTCTTTTTGCTGGCCGGTGTCCCGGATGCGTTCAGTCGTTTCGTGAATTTGGATATGGACATGGGTGTTGCAAAGGAAGTCAGAAGATGCTCCATGAGCATTCGCATCAACCCGGTGGAGTGAATCTCATACCTGTCGATGAGATCACTGAGAAACACCGTCTGGAAATAGGATGTAAGAAGTTCCTTCCGGCGCAAATCAGACCCGGCAAGTACCACCTCAGGGAATCCTCCCACTGCGATGTACTCTCTGAGAGATCCCGAAAGTACTCCACTTTTATCTGTATCGAACGATAGCCGATCGTACTCTATTCCTTTGAATTTCAGGAATTCCGAAAACGAAAGAGGGTACACATGCCGTGCTGAATAACGGCCTCTTAGTTCCGTTGATATCTCTCGTTCAAGAAGTGCTGCGTTGCTTCCGGATACTACGATACTGTATTTGCGCCGATTGCAGAGAGTTCTTAGCACACGGCTCCATTGCGGCAGTGCGTGTATCTCATCCAGGAACAGGTGTGTAGGCTCTTCGCCTGTGAACTCTCTGTACGCTTTCAGCAGAAGTTCTATGTCTCCTGGCTCCATTGAGACGAATCGGTAGTCTTCCATATCCACAAGCAGGCTGGAACCGCTACTGTCGATCTTCCGGCACATCTGGTACATCAGGAAGGTCTTACCGGAACGTCTGGGCCCAACCAGAGCAAGCACCGTTCCTGCAAGAGGCGACTCCGTCGATGGGAAGCTGCGTTCTATCAGTTCGGGGAATCCATCCCGGTCAAGCCATTCCGCAACTACAGTCCGAGCTGTTCCGTAATTCATTGTTTCCTCCAGGAAACTATATACTTAGATATTGTTTCCTACGCATCCCTATTTTGCGGATAAGAGAGGGATCTGCTCAGGGACTTTCACGGGAAGATGTTGAATTACTCAGCCAAAAGGAAACTGGATTTCCGGCGCTCGATCAACCCAGCCCCTTTAGTTTCCTCTGCGCTGTCTTGGATGGCGTTTCCCATGTAGATCAGGATACCCAGGCGGCCCTACTCCTTGAGCTTCAGAGTCATTTCCCTGATGCAATTACAGACTCCTGCAAGAGACTCTCGATGTGTTCCCCGCTTAGGAGTACATCCCTCCAGATGTGCCCGGAGTGAGCCGGAGAGGTCGGGAAGCGCTCTGGCAATGACCAAGCGCAATTCTGGCGATATCGCTTCATCGCTCTCACCTTTGAGAGCGGGATTGTCCAGAATGATCCAGACTGAGTTCAGGAATGAGTACGCTTCTCTCCAGTCCATCCACTGTACAGGTTGCCCGAGAGATAGAATTGAGGACCAGTCATCGTGCTTGAGGGAGTAGAGAGTCTCCTTGCCCTTTTTCCGTCTGGAGAGCGTTCCCGACTGATACAGATCGGTTACTGCGTTGTAGACAGCCTTCTGTGAATACCCTACTGCCGATGCTATCTCGGAGGGATTACCTTCGGAGTGCGTCGCCAGATAGGCGACGATCTCGCATCTGGAATTCGTACCGAGCAATGCCCTGAGCTTCAGAATAAGGTTGGAAGGGCATTCCGGCCGGAAGCCAACGATCGCATTGCGGTCGCGGTACTTCTGCCTGGAGAAACCCGCCTTCTCAAAGTCTGGATCCAACTTGTTCGGATGGGGATGCGGACGTCCATCCTTCAGATAGAAGAGCGGCTCCTGCTGTACCTCTCCTTCAAGAAGCTGATCGGCCAACCGGTTCCATTTCGACCGCGAGGAGGGCTTCAGTAGAAGGTTTGCAATGGCAGCAAGGAGCCTTCCCCCGGAGAGTTCTTTCCGCCTGTTCAGCGTTTTCAGTCTCTGGACGTTTATGAAACGCTGATGCACACCAAGCCATTCCAGCATGGCATCGAAAACCCGTGGGTCGTAGCGGCCGATGCGGCAGGTGAAGAGGATAAGCGCCTCCGGATCGATGATCCAAGTCTTCGTGATCGGCGCATCGCCCGATACGCCTATGGTCGTCCACTGGGACCAAATCAGATCCAGCATACTGTTGAGAATCTTGAGTCTACAGTCTTTCAGCGACATCGCCGTACCCCAGCTGTTCGAACATGGACGTCAGGATCGATCTGAATCCTCCCGAGGGATCATGTGTCATGCACCATTGCGCCGCAGCTTCCATTTCCTCCGGTGTAGGATCGAGTGCAATCAGGTCGTCCACATGAACACCCAGACTGTCGACCGCGGCGAAGACCTTGAAGAACACCTGGTCGACCCGATCAATGAAGAACACCTGAAAATGCGGTCCGAAATCCGATCCGTGCGCTCTTTCCAGCAATCCCTCCGGCAGGCCGGACTGAAAAAGGCCACCCGAATCTCTGCTTGGCCCGTTGTTCAGCCAATTGCCTGGAAGTCCCAGTAGCGTCGCCACTTCATCCAGCGCTTCGGACAGCACTGCAGGGAAGGGAACCGGAGCCAGAAGCTCTCCCTCCGAAGAGACCATGGCCACCACATCCACATCTGTGGTGGATCGCGAGACCAGATCCAGCGCAATCAATGCGGAACCTCCGCAGACCACGAGCCGAACCGGGGCAGCTTCCTTCAGGCGTAGCCGTTCACCGAGCATCCGCAATGCTTCCTGCAGTAGCTTTCCGTTCAGCTCAACCATGATCATGCCCTAACGTTAGTACTTGTTGTCCTTATGATAAGTACAACAACTTACATCGTCAAGACAAACCAGTGATAGCACCAAGATGGGAGCAACTGCGTGTAAAGCCAGGGCCACAAAGAAGGATAGGGCGCAGTGCGGGGGACTCGTTGACCGGTTGTGGTACGCCAAACCCAACTCCAGACGAACCGCCCCCATCCCCCTCCTGCTGCTCACCACGACGCTAATCGAACAGATCGAGTCCAAGACCTACCGCAATCCGGTCATCTACGCTCAGGAAATCAGGGACGAGATGAAGAGACTCGGGCTCACCCGGCGCGAAATGGGAAAACGTCTCGGGGTTTCGTCAGACAGGATCACTCAGTGGCTCTGCCTACTGAAGCTGCCGGAGGCGAAGCTCAGGGAGATAGATGGGCTGGGTGACTACTGGGGGAGGACCGTTATCACGGAGCGTGAGCTGAGAAGGTCGATGATTGACCAATCCAAGTCAGACCAGAATACAACCACCTGACAACATCAACCGATCAACATTTCACAGAAAAATAGGGACATAACCCGGAGTGGCCGGTCCAGAAAAAAGCAGGAAATCCAGTTTCCTCCTATTGGCCACCGTCTACGGCCAGATTTGCACCGATGAATACGGGCACATCGAGATACCTGTAGAAGGGCAGGTCAACGCGTGTGAGGGCCGAAGTGAACAGGAGTAAACGGCATTACGAGCTTACAATCGTCTCTCAAACAACGATGCGATCATCGAGAAAACCAAACGACTTTGTCATGGCGTCCATCCAGTTTTTCTGCGGTCTGCTCATACGGAACACCGCCCCTTCCGGGCGATTGCGGGGCTACTGCTCCCCGGATACCTGTTCCTCGATCGATACGCTGCTGGTAACGTATGCGCAACTGAAGGCTAGGTTCAGAAGACTCGCAGTGTGCATTTCCTCGTTGATTGACCCGGTTCCGTCCGCCGGTAAGAAAACCCGATAGTCCCGGTAGTAGGCGTCCCGGGCCGTGGATTCGCAGCAGATGTTGGTCATGATGCCGCAAACAACGATGTCCTCCACCTTCAAGCACCGCAAGACCGTCTCCAGATCCGTGTTGTAGAATGCGGAGTACCTGTGCTTCAGGACGACCTTTTCGCCAGGCAACGGAGACAATTCGGGATGGATCTCGCTCTCCGGGCTACCTTCTATGCACTTGCCTTCCCACCACCATCCCATGATTCCCGAATCGAGGTCGTCGGGATGGTGGACGTGCCTAGTGAAGATCACGGGACGGTTCGCCCGCCGAAAGGCCTTCAAGAGCAGTTTCACATTGGGAAGAACGGCCAGGCCGCCGCAGGTGAAGGTGGGAGATGCCTCATCGAGAAAGAACTTCTGCATGTCCACCACCAGCAGGGCGCTCCTCTCAGAGTTAAGGCGCATCTCGTGCTGGTTGAAGGGACGGATACCCTCCAGCCATTCTCGGGCCTTGGACTCCAGGCTTTCGGTCGTTACGTATGGTTCCACTGTCACCCCTTCTTCTTATGCTGCCTCCGGCGAGCCTCCTGTCGGTACTCCCCGATGCTTCGTGGGTTTCTGGCTCAATGATCGAAACACTTCGGATTGGCCTCGAAGCACGAACTAGGGAGTGCTAGCGTAGCTGACCGCTTGCCACGAGTTTTCTCTTCCAGACTCGCGAATGGCTCTAGATGGAAACAGGTAATGCCTTGAGACTAAGAGGCACTGGCTCTTCGTCTGGCGAATTCGAGCCACTCCTCCATCTGGCCTTCGTCCCGGAAGATCCTCTTGGGCATCAGTGCAAGGCCCTTGTTCTCGGTAATGAACTCCAATACATCCCGGCGTTCGTTGACCTCTATGACCCTATCCCATCGAAACCTTATCTCGGTTCCCATCTGACGGAAGACCAGCCCCTCCTCTGTGAATTCGTACTCGCTGGGAACAGGTTCATCCGTACCGAGGCTCTCAACGAGAAGCCTCCGCGTGTTCCATCTCACGAATCTACTGCAGAAGAAGAGGTAGAGTGGCGCGACAACCAGAGCGGCTACGATCGAGAACACGAGTTTGGCCGACTCCTCCCCCGGCAAAGTCAGATAAAGCAGCAGGAACGTGAGGGGGACGAACAGAAGCCCCAGCCGCCTTAATCTCCTCACTGTCTTCGAGAGCTCCATCAGACGCAGATGCGCAGCGACCGCTTCGTCGATCGTCGCCTCGTACTCCAGCTTCATCCCGATCTCGCTTCTCCGAACCGGCATGCGTTTGCGGCAAGCCCCGCAGCACCCAGGGCGGGATCAAACAGCTCATGCATCACTCAGGCCCGTCTTCCTGCGGCGATATCTCGAATCTGCCTTCCCCCTCTATAAGAAGGAGGTAATCCCCCGAGTAATCTCCCCTAGTTACACCGAACCCGAAACAATTCGGGGTACGCCATTCTCGCAACTCGATATCCCCGACCAGATCCGCGGAGGAGCCAAGCGGGATCCGATAGGTGGACGCTATCCGAGATTCCATGTCACCGAAGGCTGCCAGATCGATGTAGAAGTACGGACAGGCCTGAATAACCGAATAGACCACCCTGTACCGGGCCCATTCGAAGCCTTCCCCTTCGAGCTTCAACTCCTCGAACTGCTGCCAGGGAAGCACCGGCCCCCACATCACATCTACTACGTGAATCCCTGCTACCGGTTCCTGCACCTCCAGGCCATCGATGTCTACCGCTGTCGTCTGAGCGTACAGTTCTCCGGAGAGGACAAAGAAAAGTACAAGGAATTTAGCCGTAGCCATGATGCATCTCTCTATTCAACATGTTACATAAGCGACCAGTAGCCCGAACTGCCCTCTGGAGATTCCCCTACTCCCTTGGATCAGCGGTCACTTCTGCTGCCTTAGTAGACATGACCCCTACCTAAACTACCATGATGAACAGAATCGATCGAGGCATTCGACTTTCCTCTGGGGTGAGTTTTCTCCGCAATCGGCTTCGAAACCGCCAGGTTTTCTGCGCTGAATTACTGGCGGCCTAACTCGGCAATACCTAGCATCCTCTCGGGTAAGCGATCTCGAATCTCGGCTCTCCTTCTACAGTCAGCATGCGTCTCAGCCAGACTCGGTAGATGGGAAGCGAATCGGCCGGATGTTCGGACAGATCGTCCGAAGCTCCGCTCGGCATGTCCGACGGCAGCTCAGGTCTGAATTCCACCATCTGGCTATCGACGCTGGTCACCAAGTATATCTGCCTATCGATCTTCGCGCTGTCTCCGGTTCCGACGCTAAGCACAGACATCGAGTCTATCTCGATCAACCGGCCTTCCAGGCATACAACTCTGCCGTACAATCCCTCGCCTTCAGCGTTGTCTTGCACCCGAATCCATGCTTCCTCACCGTAAGGACCCGGTGGCAGCAAAACCCAGTCGTCACGCTTCTGGAGAACGAACTGATGAATGCCGTATCCCCAATCACCCAGCCGGTCTCGCCAGACAATTACCGAATCCCTTCCGGCAGGCCGATAGCCCAAGACGAACTTCAGGATGTTGTTTTCGGCCCATACGGTCTCAACGGTGAATTCGCCGATCGGCTCCGAATCCTCCGTTGGAGTCGCGTATACGTTTGCCAGAGCCCAGCTATTGGTGGGATGCGCCGAATCGTCGTGGCTCTGATTGTACCACCACTGGATCTCGAGAGGAACAACGATCTCCAGGTCTAGAAGATCGTTGATCCGATCACGTGGTTCGCTGTATGCCAGTGTCGATAATAGAATCAAGAACAGCAACAAACTCAGCGGCAATGGTGTGCTTCTCAAGGCATCCTCTTTCCGTACGTATCGAAACAACCGTTTGGCTTCAGGCCTCTCTTCAAGCATCGTCCGGATCGCTTGGCTCGGCCCCTGGTTTGCTCAGCCAATGGTCGGGAAGAAGATCGCGGAGGAGCAGTGTACGGTTCTCCGAGATAATCACTTTCGCATCGAGGTTTCTGGCATCGAGTTGGGCCATCGTTTCTCTACATCGGCCACAAGGCGGGAGAATTCCGCGGCCGGAGACCGCCACCACGGTATCGATGTGGGTTTCCCTGTGTTTCAGCATTTCGGCCATGGCGGCAACTTCGGCACAGAATCCCAACCCGCATCCGAGATCGAGACAGATTCCGGAATAGATGTTGCCATCGGCCGTAAGGATGGCCGCACCGACGCCCCCCGCAGAGAATTCTTTCTGCAAGTAAAACTCGCCGGAAATCGCTCTGGCGGTTTCGATCAACTGCTCTCTCATCTTTCCCATATTCTCACACCATTCTGCATAGCGGGCTCGGGGACTATACCGGCACGGCCGGCTACACCTGCCGCTGGTTCATGCAAACGAGTCTACTGCACGCTCCGCCCATCTTGATCCCCGCCCAGGAGGCCACATATGATGCCAGCGGCCTTCTCGGCACCATCCGTGGGGATAGGTTCGAAGTTCACCTCACTTCCAATAGCGGCGATAGCCTTCTCGGTCAGAATTTCCGGAGTGTTCTTCGAGAGCAACATCCTGATCCCAGCTCCATGTCTTTCCAATTGCCTGGTCAAGTGAATATCCTGCCCGAATTGGCCTTCTATCGGGAAGTATAGGAAAGGCCTCCTGAGAGTGGTAAGCTCGAGCGTGGTCGTGCCGCCTGCCTGGACTATGGCCAAATCGCTGGCAGCGAAGTGTTCGTAAAGGTCGGGGACGTATCCCCTCACATCAACTCCCTGAGGAACACTCAGGGATTCGGGGGAGAGCCGCGGGCCGCAGACCAGGACCATGCGCAGATCCGGGAGCTTTCTTTTAATCAAAGGATAGGCCCGCCCACAGAGTTCGAGCATCTCCTTGCCGATCGACGTTCCTCCAATGGAGCATACCACCAAGGTCTCATCGCCGTATCCCAGCTTCCCGCGAACCCTACTCCTTTCCGTATAGTCTTCAGGGTCGAACCGTACGATGTATCCCAGAAATTCGCATCTTTTTCTGGCCCAATCTCGTCGGTTCGGCAAGAGGAATCCGAAGCTCTTGTCCTGAACGTCCTCCAACTCGCCTACAAACAGGTTGGTAAGGCAGGATGGAGAGCTCTTGTAGCTTCTGGCCCACTTTCTATTGTTGATGTACACACCCAGCTTTTCCAACGGGTTGTTCGGTATCGATTCGGTCCCGATGAAGTCGTAGATCATTACAAGGGAATGTCCAGCAGCAGTTTCTTCGCGGTCAATGCAATGGCTATTTCGTACGTCTCGTCGCCAATGATAAGCTCAAAGCGCTCGTCGTTGATTACCTGTCTGAAGACATCGAGGTGTGCCGCCCAAACCTTCCTGATATTGAATACGTACTTGAGGACTTTCAGTCGGAACCCATCGGCGGCATTTTCGGCAACCGCTGTTTCATCGGCCCACGAAAACCGTTCCGGAAGAAGCCGTTCACCCGCCTCTTGGATTGCGATGTTCGCCGGATGCGCAGCCATCCACATGATCTCGATCTCGGGTTTGCGGGAACGCAGAGCTCTCGCGATTGCGAGGTCGCGGGTGACATGACCCATGCCCAGCGAACCACTGATAAAAAGGACTCTCTTCTCCATGTCAGTGCCTTCGTTTAAGGGGCATGAGTTCTTCCGCTACACTTCCTGGTCTTGGATTATCGTTGCATATAAGGCGACGACAAGGTACAGCGTCGGCCGAATACCGTTTTTCGATGCTACATCCTTCTACTGTCGTAAGCCCGGTTCAGCAATGCCTGCCTCTGTCTTGGACGGCAACTCACGTCTCCTTCTTTGCAGTGCTTCTTGATTTGGGCAATATGCCTTTTCATCGCCCTCCATCTTTTTAACCTGACGTTCGTCGTCAGGGCATCTTCTGCCCATGTAGTACCTGCAATACCACTGGAACCATCCTCTGGGATCTTCATTATAGATCCATCCCTTTTCCCACCAAACAGATAATGGTTGAAAGGCATTGACTCCAAAGTAGTTCAACTCGGAATCATGGCGTTCATGACACAGCTTTGCATGGGTAAACCAGCTCTTGGGAAACTCGTCTCTGCAATCGGTCATGTATTTACCGCCGAAGACTCCCATTCCCAGCATTTGCTTCGGTGTCAGCTCGGGGGAAAAGCCTGGATGGAAGTTTTTCCGGCAGGCTCGGTTAGGTAATAGACGTAATTCTTTTGCATAAGGTCGCTTACGATTACTTTTCATTTCTACATCGTGTTTCTGTCAAATGTTGGAGTTCAGCAGTGCGGTTTGACCGCATCCGCTGCAGTGATTTGTCAGGCCAAAAGATGTCTCCAGGAGTATGTCCAAAGGCACAACAATGCAAGATGGATCAAAGCTTGAATTACTTTTCTCGATGTAATGTCTCGTTGTAGGGCTTTGTCTGAAGGAGCCGATGACTCCGATTTCCCACGTCTGAATTTGATCCAGGTCAAGCATGAGGAATATACGGGTAATCCGACGAAGGTTATTGCGAGAACAAGCCAGAAATAGCGCATATCAGCAGACTGCGATCCAAATAGGAATATCACACCCAAAACAAAAACTTCCAGATACGCGGATAACCTATACCTCAGTACTGATTTGCTCTTTCGCTTGATCCTCTTCCAGGTCCATGTCAATGAAGATACGATTCTCCATACGTTGGCAGCCAATCCACAGGCAAAAATGGGCCATTCCATTACTTGGCGCACCTCTTGTCTAGTACGTTTCAGCCACGGCTTAAGGATGACGCAGGGCGTACCGCCATTTGCCTGGAATCCGGGGCTAGCCCATCTGCGGTATAAGGCCCATCTGTTGAAGAGCATGCAGGAAGTCGGCCACGGCGAGTGGCCGTTCGACTATCCTGTCGTCCCTGAAACGCCAGATGTCTACCGCTTCGAAGTCGACCGTCTTGCCGGTTGCAGGAATGCCGAAGAGCGTGCCCTTGTGTGTACCTTCGACCCGAAAAGCCCCCGCCACATAGTCGTCCTCCGCGATCAGGTACTTGATAGTAAAATTCAAATCAGGGAACGCGGCGCGCATGCCCAGAACATAGTCCTTCACTGACTGGCTGCCGCGGAGCTCGGGATGACCCGCCAACATAGGCTGAGCCGTAAAATCCGGATGGTAGAGCTCGTCTACTATCCCGACATCACCGCCGTTCCAGCCCTCCTCTATCCACCGTCTAACGATCTCCTTGTTCGCCTGGGTACTCATTCCAACTCCGATCTCGAGTTATGCGTTGATTAGCAAACAATTATTGTGTGCAGTAGATATTGTACTAGTTGATGTAGACCTGTTCAGGGATGTCTGGAACATTCGCAGCAAGGGAGACCGAAGAACTCGCGTGGGCTTCCTGGGATGCGGTCAATATGCCTTTGGAAAATCTCGGAATTCGAAAACTGGAAGAGGAGCTGCGGGCCTGGTTCACCGAGGGGATGGCGGAACCGCGCAGTGTTGTAGACGGCCTGGACATCGGTTGGGGCGGTGTTCAGCGGTGGGCTACGTCCGCTATGCCCGATCTTGGCAGGGGTTTGCATCTGGACTTCGCCTGCGGGTACGCGACCTTCCTGGCCCAACTGGGCTGGAGGTTTCCCCAAGCCGGGCTGGTGGGTTTGAACATAGATTTCTCGGGGGTACATGCGGCTGCCAAACCTTTACTTAGGAGGGCAAGAGTACGTGCCCGGCTGGTTCGGGGCGATGCGCGTCGGATACCGTTTCCTGATGGGGCTTTCGAGTCAGTAAGCTGCTTCCTGGGTATGCAGGATATCGAGCTGGCCTTCGGTGAGCAGGCTTTGTTTGAGGTTCTTGGCGAATGCGTTCGAGTTTTACGTTCTTCGGGCATTCTCTGTCTACTCGATGAAATTGCCTTCGAGTGTTTCGATGCGCTGTTGGCTTCCTCCCCATTGGAGGTCGAGACCCGGGCCGAGAGGGCTCTCGACGTTCGATGGGACCGGGAAGCAGCCGAATGTGCGGTCGAGCTGTACGCGCAGGGTTGGCTGCAGCAAAGGCGGTTGAGGGATCCGAGTGTGGACGGGAAGATGGCTTCGGCTTACCTTGCAAAGCTTAGGAAGGACCTAGAGAAACAGTTTGCGGACCGTGGCTACTACGTGCCCTTCGGACCGGTGCGGATGGTCGTGTGTCGAAAGCTGAGATGACTTTTTCCGGTTAAAATTCTGAGCGGTTAGGCGGTTGGCTGTGGGCAAATGGCTGATCATCGGTGGAGCCATATTGATAGTGGTGGGTTCAGTACTGCACTTCGCACCGTGGCTTTTGAGCTGGTTCGGAAGACTGCCAGGTGACATCCGGATAGAGACGGAGCGGAGTAAAGTAATCATACCGATCGTTTCGATGCTGCTTCTGAGCATCGTTCTTACCTTGCTCATCAACCTTCTGAAGAAATAGCTTTGCCGGGGAGGTGATTGCTTTAATTACTTTAAGAACGTCCCGGATTTGTCAGAGGATTCTGGAATGTGACCGGTGCAGGCTGGCGCGAACCAGACGGAACGCTCTTTGTGGTGAAGGCGATCCGGCCGCGAGGCTTATGCTGGTGGCCCAGGCGCCCGGGGAGAACGAGGACCGCGAAGGAGTGATGTTCATAGGTCCTTCCGGTAAGGTGCTGGGCCAGCTATTGGACATCGCCTCGGTGCCGCGGGAGAGCGTCTACATGACCAACCTGGTCAAGTGCATGCTGCCGGGGTACAGGAAACCCAAGAGCGACGAGATAGAAGCCTGCAGCGTCTACCTCGATGAGGAGATCGAGCTGGTGGACCCGGAGGTGCTGGTGCCCATGGGTTACTTCGCCACCAGGTACCTGCTGGACAAATACTCGCTGGACGTTCCCGGCAGGAAGTCCTTCGGAGAGCTGTACGGGAACCTGATGCTGGCCGACGGCGGAAAGCTACTGCCTTTAGAGCACCCCGCCGCGGTGGTGTACGACTCGGCTAAGATGGAGCTGTTGTCCGCTCACTACCGGAAGCTAGGAGTCCTGAGCAAGGAATGCAAATGGTACGACATGTGCCCCATGAAACGGTACTACAGGGCCGGAATATTGGACAGGAAATGGGTGGAGCTGTACTGTAAGGGAGATTGGTCCCTCTGCGTTCGGTACGAGATCGAGGAATCGGGGATGGCACATCCGGACTGGATGCTTCCAGACGGCAGTATCGATCACAGTCTTCGAGAAACGGCGGGAATATGATGAAAGCAACGATCGTATACGACAACACGAGCCTGGAGAACAATTTGCAGGCTGACTGGGGATTCGCGTGCCTGGTCGAGGCCCACGGAAGGAAGATCCTTTTCGACACCGGCGCGAACGGCTCGATACTCATGGGCAACATGGCCGGCCTGGGCATCGATCCAATGGAAGTCCAGGAGGTGTTGATTTCTCACGACCACTGGGACCATACGGGTGGGCTGTCGGATTTCCTAAGAGTCAACTCGGTTCCGGTTTACGTTCCCGGTTCATGCAGAGAGCCTTTCGGAACCTCGGAAGTAATCAAGGTCGAGGATTCTCGGGAGATACACGAGGGGATATTCTCTACGGGCGAGCTGAAAGGCATCGAGCAGTCGCTGGTGCTGGCGACGGAAAAGGGGCCGGTGGTGGTAGCGGGATGCTCCCATCCGGGAGTAGGAACCATCCTTACGGCGGCTTCGCAGTGGGGAAACGTCCACGCGCTGATAGGTGGATTGCACGGATTTGACGAGCTTGGGCTGCTGGAAGACCTGAAGCTGGTGTGCCCCACCCACTGTACCCAGCACATCTCCGACATCAAGAAGAGCTACCCCGGCAAGTACGTCCAGGGCGGAGCGGGTAAGGTCATAGAGGTATAGCGTCTGACCGGGGCCTCGTTACGGATTACTTCCCCCCGCTTTGAGCCTGCATGCGTTCGTATGCCCTCTTGTATATGGCATGGAACTCGGGCTCGTCCCTCAGCTTTCTGAGCATGGCCTCGTAGTGCTTGCGCCTTTCAGCAAGGTAAAGGCCGTACCTGCGCCAGGCGACATCCTGCCCCTCGGTCATCTGCACGTAAGAGATCAGAGCCAGATTCTCGGGGTCTTCCAGGTCGATCGCATCGTACGCGCTTTCCTCCAACTTGTCCTGGAAGTAGACCTCGTCCTTCTCCCGCCACTTGTCCACCACCTGCTCTACCAGAGGCTCGACCCTGGCCCGGATGCCACGCACGGCCTCTTCGGAGAGCGAAGAGCTGTTCGCGGAAACCAGCCTGGAGTAGAAAGCGGAGAAGTTCCTCTTGATCCGGGCCCCGACAAAAGCCAGGACCAGTAGGGGGACGATGACCCAGACCCAGACGTTGGCCGTCTGGGGATCCCCGAACAGCGCTAAAGCCGCCCAGCCGAGGAAGCCCCCTACTATCGCGCCCAGATAGGGTAGGAACTTGGCCAAGGTTGCGGCGGTTCTGCTGGACCGGTGTACCGTGAAATCGCATTTGATCGTTCTGTCGGAGGTCTCGATCTCCTGGGAAAGGCTTCTCCTCATCCTCTGGTGCCGTTTGATCCTGAAGTCCAGTCCGGAGCCTTTATCCCGGTAGAAGAGCAAGTGGTGAATATCGGTCGACCTCTTGTACGGACCACGCTGGCCGCTGGGCATGTAGTGCTCGGACCATCTCTTGACCGAGTGCCCCTGCTCCTTCAAGTCGTGCAGCTCTTCTTCGATAACGTCAAATACCTCTTGGCAACACTCATCCAGATGGATCACGTCATCCAATCGCAATCTCAAATGTCTCACCCTTCCTCGGGTTGGTCGGAAGCTCTTGCAATTACGATCCGCTACGCAGCTACTGGCTGATCGTCACGTTTTCAAGATACGACGCCGCTACGTACCACCGCAACGACAACATTTGTAGATATTGGAGAGATCACTCCCCTATATCGTGTGCTTTGGAAGCCTCCACGATCATCATATCGTCGCCGTCGATGTAGGGTTCTTGGTCGTAGTCGCCCCACTCATGGGCCAGCTCGAAGCCGGTTCGGCTCAGAAGATCATGGATCATTGGACGGCTGGTGATACCCACCAGAGAATGCTCCTCGATCCTCTCCACCAACTCGCCCTTTACGTACCTCTCGAAGACCAGAGTGGTCTCCTTCCTGCCACCCGGAAGAACCCTTCCCCCGACAAATCTGCGAACCTCGCCCTCGGGAGTTTGAGCCACTCCGGCCGGAGAGAGGGGCTTGTCTCCCATCGATCCCAGAAACACGTCGAAGACCAGCATCCCACCGGTAGTTAGATGGCGGTTTACGTTGCTCAGGGCAGCCATCCGCTCGGAGTCATCGAGCAGATGGTCGAAGCTGCCGGAGAGATACGCCGCCGGATACCGCCTGCCGGCCTCGAAAGAAGAGGCGTACGAAGGGACAAGGGTGATTCTTTTGCGAAGCTGCGGCTCGCGGTCCAGTTTTTGGTCGAAGACCCGTCTCATGGCCGGTGAGGGCTCGACGCAGTAGACCCTCACCCCACGTCTGGCCAGGGGAATGGCTATCCGCCCGGTGCCCGCCCCTACGTCGATAACCTCGCCGGAGGAGGCCGCGCGATTGCAGAAGAGCTCCAGGTTCTCCTTGTCGTCGAAGAGGTCGTACAGACGCGCCGAGTTCTCGTATCCGCCTTGCTTCCTCATGCGCCCCTTTCCGGAATCGCCGCCGCCGTGAACGACTTGGTTTTGAATAGTACGGGGAAACTCTTTGGTCAAAGGGGTGTGGGGGTGGTCGCAACAAGCATTCAAGCATTTTATTTGGCATTTAACATTCCCCCGTCCCCAAGGGGAGGCTTGACCGAGGGGGGGGCTTGTAGTCTCGTATTCGTAGCTACTCGTTCCGGGACATTTGTGCAGCAACCCTTACAGCGGAGGTAATCGATGGCTGTTCTACTCATTTTGTCGATGTTGGCCCAACTGCCTACGGTGAATGCGCCGGGCGACTGGGTGAGCCTGAGTGGCGAGGCGGGACAGGAGCCCGCGATCAACATCCTGGAATCCAACAGGGATCGATTGATAATGGAGGTGGAGATTCCCGGATTCTGGATGGTATCCGAGGAACATGCATCTACGACCTTCCTCAAGGCCATCATTCCGGAGTACACCTTCCACGAGGTGGAGCCCGGCAATCCCGAGATACCTCAGATCAACCTTCTGGTAGGCGTGCCCAACGGTTGCACTGCGGTGATAGAGTCGGCGGAGGCCGAATGGGTGGAGATGACCGACGTGCTCCTTCGGCCCTTCCAGGAGCTGCAGCGCGACGGCATGCCCACCCCGCCTTTCACCTGGAACAGAGACTCCTACCGGTCCGAGGCGACCATGCCCGAGCAATGGTCCAGAATGGCCGAACCCGGATCGTGGTCGGGCCTGAACGTGGCCAGGCTGGAGGTCAATCCTCTCCGCTACGTTCCTGCCGAGGAGAAGCTACTGGTGACCAACAAGGTCAGGATCGCCATCGAGTTCGAGGGCGAAGCCCTGCCGGAGACGCCGACCGCTGCTTCCATCGCCCGTTCGCACGGCGCATCCCTGATCAACTACGAGGATCTCCAGGTTCCCATAAGGGACAACTACAACCGGGACGACGTGGTCTTCATATTGGTTACCAACGACGATAACCTGGACGCCATAACACCTCTGGTAACTCTCGACCACGTACTGGGCCTTCCCCTCGCGGTGGAGGTACTGTCCAACCCGGCCTCGATCTCTCAGATAAGGAACGCCATAAACAACAACTACCAGTCCGGCGTGACCAGGTTCGCGATGATAGTGGGCAACCATTCGCAACTGCCCTCCTACAGCGGCTACGGCTTCTACAGCGACTACTACTACGCTCTCATAGACGGAGACAACTACCCCGAGCTGGCGGTGGGCAGATACTCCGACACGGCCGACGACTTGCCCAACCAGGTGGACAAGATGATCGCCTACATGAGCCACACCGGATCGGGCTCGACCTCTATACCGGCCGAGGCGGCCCTCGCCGCTCACGAGGAGAACTATCCCCAGAAGTACACCCAATGTAAGAACAACATCGCGTCCTACGGTTACACCCTGACCGATGTGACGTTCTACAAGTTCTATCCGCCGGAGGGAGCGTCCGCCTCAGATCTGGAGAACCGGATTAACCAGGGCGTGGGAACCGTGAACTACAGAGGTCATGGCTCGCACACCTCCTGGCTGTGGTCCCCCGGCTGGAACGCGGGCAACATCTACGACCTGACCAACGACTTTTATCCCATAGTCTTCAACATAGCGTGCGACTGTGGATACCATGGTGCCAGCTACAACTGCTTGTCCGAAAGCTGGATGGCGGCGCCAGACATCGGTGCCAGCAGCAACTGCGGAGCCAGCGACCCCTCCTACACCAGCCCCAACCACCAGTACGACCGCGAGCTTTACTGGGGCCTCTATCGAGACGGCGTCACCAGAATAGGCGAATGCTTCAACGACGCCAACGTGGCGGTAATCAATGGATACGGCTCCTACGGTCTGAAGAACGCCAGGATGTACCACTGGTTCGGTGATCCGGCGCAGGACGCTTTCAACTGCGACGAAAACGGCAGCCCGTACGGGCTGGACCTCTCCGGAGAGAGCCCCATCCCTCCCGGATCGCAGTCCCGGACCTACACGGTCACCTCCGGGGGCTCACCGGTGCAGGGGGTAACGATAACCGCGACCGACGGGCTCGGAGACCATCCGGACGATCCTCAGACCTTCTACGTGCAGGACAACACCAACTCCTCGGGAGAGGTTACCCTGAGCTTCACCGCGGTTCAGAACGACACGGTCAGGGTGGGAGCCTGGAAGCACAACTACGCGTACGACACCATGGACATTCCCGTGACCGAGGAAGGCATCGGGGGTAGCGGCCTTCCGGTCTCTCTCACCGTAGAAGGTCCTCTTCCCAATCCCACCGCGGGCATGGCGATAGTCAGAGTTACTTCCTCCGGCCCCGTGGAAATGGGTCTTACCGTGCACGACGTAAGCGGCAGGACCGTATCCACCGTCGAGAGAACAACTCTGGGGTCGGGAGTGAACGAGGTCCCCGTATCCTGCGAGGATCTGCCCACGGGCGTCTACGTAGTGAAGATCGACTGCGACCAGATCGAGAGAACAATGCGAATGGTCGTGATCAGGTAACCCGACCCATACCTGAATTGAAGGGCTCCCGGACCGGGAGCCCTTCCTCTTACCTAACCTATCCGCTCATGCGGACGGATCACATACCCTACCCATGAACTCCACGGTAAGCGTGGATTTATCCAGAATCAGGAACAGGAAGGGACGGTCGAGGGTCATCTCCACCTCCAACTCGGGCGGAGGCATCGACACGATCTCCATGACCACCGCGGTTGCTGCGGCAGCCTCCGTACCCGACTCGTCAACCTTCACGAGAGCCTTGTGAACGACCTCCGATATGCACAGGTCGGGTTGTCCGGTGAAGCCGCTGAAGTCCGCCCGCATCGAGAAGGGCAGGGACATGCCCATGGCACCCAGAGTCTCGGCCAGACGGGTTCCGCAGGAGAACTCGAATCGGGGCATGGTCAGGGTCACCCTGTAGCTGTTCAACCTCTCCACGATCCGCCTTAGCGTATCCGTATCCAGGCTTTTTTCGAAGTCGGCAGGACTGCCGTCCGGCAGCAGCATTATCATGCTATGGTTCCCGCCCACGTAGGGAAGTTCCACGGCGGCGCATCCGGCGGTCTCGGTGTAGGGAAGCGACTCGGTCAGGTGCATCATGGGAACCTCGACCTCCGAGCCATCCGGCAGGTGGAAATCGTCCGGCTCGGTCTGCTCCTCGGGGAATGGATGCTGCCATGAACCCTTGAAGTATATGGCGTTGGTCAGAACCACCCGGGTATCCACGTCGATCACCCCGCCGGGAATAAGGTTCTGGATCCTCCGCCTGGTCTTCCGGCTGGCCCATTCGTTTATGATCCTGCGGGACCCGTCGGGGTCTCCGACAAAGTCCATGTTACGGACCTCGGCATCGTAATGCTCTCGAACCAAGCCTACGTAACCCTGCAGAAGAGGGAAGTTACTATCGACCCACAATCCGTTGGCTATGTTCAGGATAAGAGGATCACCGGTCTCGGAGGGAGCCAGCTCGGCGGTGGACAGCTGCTCGCCCAGTAAGCCGAAAGCGGGATGAAGCCTGTCCTGGGGAAGGGTGAAATGAAGCACCTCCGCCATCTGCTCCTCGGTCTCCTCTCTGGCTCCGGCGTAGGCCATGGCCAGCGCCGAGGATACGCTGAACGGCGAAAGGAAGACGTTTTGCCCCTCCATACCGCCGGCGACCCGACCGTACAGCTCCACGGCGAAGTCCGTGTTGCCCCGGGCCAGCTCCCTGACATCCTCCAGGGGAACCGTATCCGCCGTCTGGGCGGTTGGATTGATAAGATGCAGAGAAGCTAACAATAAGACTATGACAAACATGCGCTGTTTCCCTTCAGAGTCGAGTTCCTACCGGATCTCACATGTTACACGCTCGGGATCGGGAGTATTCCCTATTTTCAGCCGCCACGCAGGCCGGTCCGCCTGAGCGTATCTGCCAGGTAGCGGTACTCGTCCTTGCCGTTGTACAGCTGGGCGGAGATGCGCAGCAACCTTCGTCGGGGCTTGCGGACCCAGGTGACCGGGACCACTATTCCGTGTTCCTCTCTCAATGTTTTCTGCAGGGGATCCGTCCAGCCTACCGGAAAGGGCGACGGAGGCTCCATCCAGGGTAGGGGCAGGGCCGCCATCGAGGCGCACAATCGGTCGGGACAGGGAAGGTCGAGATCCAGAACGCTGCAGATCTCCTCCCGGGCCTGCATCGCCTTTCGGTGGTTCTCTCTCATTATTCCCTTCCATCCTTCGTCGATCAGAGAGGCCATGTATTCCAGGGCCCTGCTTACGGCGAGCCTCGGCGTCGGATCGAACGTTCCGTTCCAGATGAACTCCAGCTGGAATCTTCCCGAGCCTATGTCCATGTCCTCCTCGGTGTAGCTCTGGGCCAGAGGGCCGATCCTATCCTGCAGATCGGGGCGGACGTATAGAACGGCGCAGGTCTTGGGGGAGCACAGCCACTTGTGGCAGTTGCCGGTGTAGTAGTGGACACCGAGACTCTCCAGGTTTATCGGAACCGAGCCCGGCCCGTGCGCGCCGTCTACGAGTATCTGCACGGGGCTGGCTGAAAGCTCCTCGACCAGCTCTTGCAGGGGCATCACCACCCCGGTGGGGCTCAGGATATGATCGACCAGAAGAAGCCGGGTGCGGGGGGTTACCTCCCGCAGGACAGCCTCCAGAAGCCGTTCGGGTTCGCGCAGAGGAAAGGGAAGCTCGGCCTGTACCACCCGGGCCCCGGTTCGCTTCGCCTTGCGGCACAGGGCGTTGTAGGAGGCGAAATATTCCTGGCCGGTGGTAAGCAGCTCGTCGCCGCTTTCGAAGCTGAGGCACTGCAGAACCGTGCTCACGCCCTTCGTGGCGTTTCCAACCAGGACCACGCTTTGCGGTTGAGCTCCCAGGAAGGTTTCCAGCCGGTGGATGGTTTTGCGTATCTGAACGGGGTAGAGCTGGAGCATGAAATCCATGGGATCACGTTCCAGCCTGTCCAGAAGCATCCGTCTGTGGTCCCGGACTTCTCGGGGGCAGGCACCGAAGGAGCCGTGGTTAAGGTAGACGACGTCCTCGTCGAGATCCCAGCAGCGGGCCAGTGGACCTCTCAGATTGACGGCTCTCAAGACCGGCTGGGCCTTAGGATGCTCACTACCTGCCGTACCGCCCCATCAGCTCGGCCTGCTCTACGACGTGTCCCTCGAAAGCCGCTCTGAGCTCGTCGGAGGTGAGCCCGTGCTCGAGGTCCAGCGAGGTGTCCAGCGCGTATAGTCGGAAGAAGTACCTGTGGGTCCCCGAGGGGGGGGATGGGCCTCCGTAGCCGATACGGCCCCAGGAGTTCTCGCCCTGGGTGGTTCCGTCCTCCAGAACCTCCTCGTCCGCGGAGATCCCTTCCGGAAGCACTTTCCGCTCGGGGGGAATGTTGTACACGACCCAGTGGACCCAGTTGCCCACCGGGGCATCGGGGTCCTCGCATACCAGGGCCAGACTCTCGGTCTCCGGGGGTAGACTGTCCCACTGAAGCGGCGGTGAGATGTCCCGGCCATCGGCAGTGTAATCAGCCGGTATCGCCTCACCGTTGCCAAAGGCAGAGCTGAACAGGTAGAGAATCATGATCATGCTGTCCTCCGTGAAACGCGCCCGGCGATCAGCCCTCTTTCTGAGCCTTTTCGGCTTCTTCCCGGGGGCCGTTATGGACGATCAGGGTGGCGTCGCTTATTACGTGACCGTCCATGGCCCTTACCAGGTCCAGTGCCTCCGGGCCCTGGGAGGGGTCGATCATCTTATCCAGACAGAACAGCCGCAACCGAAGGGTTAACCTCTCGTCCGGGTCCGCGGGGCCGACCCACCCGAAGCCGCCCCGGCTGTTCGCGGCCTGTCTCACCGAGCCCAAGATCCTCTCGGTGTTGGGCTGCTTGCCGTCTATGGAACGTCTTTCCGGACCGAGATTGTACGCCAACCAGTGGTAGAAGACGTCGCCCTTGCCTCTGCGAGATGTGCATACCAGGGCGATGCTGCGGGTTCCCAGCGGCGGCTTGGTCCATCCCAGGGGCGGCGAGGCATTGACTTCCTGCCTAGTGTACCACTTGGGAAGATAACCTCCATCCTCGAAAGCACTACTCGTAAGAGCAATAGCCATCGGCAGACCCTTCAAAAACCCGTATCCCCAACATGATAAATCGTATGGCGAGCAGGCGCAAGCGGCAAGGAGCGTTTTTCGCGCAACCTGGAGGCTCGGATCAGCTCAGCGTTCCAACCATGTACTCGGTGTAGAAGGTCAAGGCGGCTCGATAATTGGAAACGGCCACCGATTCGTCGACCGAGTGGAGAGCCCCCATGCACCTCTTTCCCAGGTCCACCGGCTCGAACCTGTAGACGTTGTCGGCGATCCGGTGATACTTCCTGGAATCCGTAGCCGCGGTGAATACGCTGGGGCTAACCCCGACCTCGGGGAAGGCCCTGGATATCGATTCCAGCAGGATCTCGTACTCGGGAGCGTCTCGGCTCGAAACCTCGGAAGGCTCGCTCAGAGATGCATCACGGATCAGCTCCACCTCGACGTCGATGTCTGAGACCACCTTCTTGACATGATCCAATACATCGCCGGAGGTCTGCCCGGGGACGGTCCGGAAATTGACCAAAGCAGAGGACAGGCCGGGAAGCGTGTTCTCCTTCGAGCTTCCCCTGAGTACGGTGGGGGCGGCGGTGGTTCGGACCAACGCGTTGCCCCCCGGCCAGGAAGAGACCAGTTCCGCGGCCTCTGGGAGGTAGTCCGCGGAAGCATCCCGCAGCCTTCCGAGATCCCGGGAATCGCCCGAGCATGTTTCCAAAAGGATCTCCACCGGCTCGCATAGACTTATCGGTACCTGATTGTCCTCCAGGGCCGAGACCGCCCTGCAGACGTTGCCCACCGTGGTTCTTCTGGGGGGGACGGAGGCATGCGCCTGTTCGCCTCTGGAAAACAACCTGACGGTTGCGTAACCCTTCTCGGCAAGGCCCACGGTGGCCAGGGGAACGCTCATCCAGGGAAACGTCTGGACGTAGCCTCCCTCGTCTAAGACGAAGGCGCATCTGATGCCCCGCTTCTCCAACAGCTGCACCATGCTCTCAGCGCCGTCTCCGCCTCCTATCTCCTCGTCGTGGCCGAAGGCCAGGAAAAGCGTTCTGCGGGGGGCGAAACCCGATCGAAGCAGGGCCTCGCAGGATTCCAGCATACCCATCAGGCCCAGCTTGTAGTCTATAGTTCCCCGACCCCATACCCGGCCGTCGGCGATCCGGCCGGAGAAGGGGGGATGCCTCCAGCTCCCCTCGTCTGCCGGAACCACGTCCTGGTGGGCGGTAAGCATGACGGGAGTAATGTCATTGTCCCGGCCGGGCCATTCGTACAGAAGGCTCAGACCGGACACGACCTCCCGGCGAAGCGACCCATGCACCAGGGGAAAAGCCTGCTCGAGGAACTCGTGCAGCAACTCGAACTGGGACCGGTCGGGAATTCCTTCCTGGGTGGAAAGCGTACGAAAGCCTATGGCTCTCGAATACCTTTGAACGGCTTCATCGAACGGAATCTTATCTGCAAGGCTCATTGGTCTCCTAACCGATTGGCAATCACGAAAAGCTTACGGTGCGAAATCGAATATAAGTACCACCCGCCACCGGTCATGGGGACCGCTTGACAAGAACGGGGAGGGAAGAGAAGATCGTAGAGGCAAGAACAAGCTCTTCCGAAGGGAGGGTCCGATGGGCCTGATCGCAGCCTTGAGCCTCCTGGCAGCGGGGCTTTCCCCTCCCTCAGTGGACCGCCCACTGCCCCGGCTGCCCTCGGTGCATCAGATCGAATCCCATGCGCACCGGGACAGCCCGCCCGCGCTGTACGACGTATACGGAAGCGACGAGGGGCGCTCGCTTCGATGCACGGTCATGGGTTTCCTGCCCTACTGGATAGGATCGGCCACCATCCGCTACGATCTTCTCAGCATTTTGGCCTGCTTCAGTATAGACATGGGCGGGGATGGATCCATAACCTCTTGGCACGGTTTCCCGGACATCTTCGAAGAGCCGATCGACTCGGTTCAAGCCTCCGGAGGAGTGGCCGTGGTTACGGTCACCAACTTCAGCGAAAGTGAGATCCACCAGATACTGAACACCTACAAGACCCAGGCAGTGGACAACCTGGTCGACGTGGTGAAGACCACCTCGGTGGAAGGAGTCTGCGTGGATTTCGAGAACGTCGACGGAAGCGACAAGCAGAACCTGGTTGACTTCATGGAGCTCCTGAGGTCGGAGCTGGACACCCACGCTCCGGGAAGCCATCTATCCATCTGCACCCCTGCGGTGGATTGGGCCGACGCCTTCGACTACAGCCAGCTCTCCTCACATGTGGACGCCATGTTCATGATGTGCTACGCATTCCACGGCCCCTGGTCGTCATACGCCGGCCCCTGCTGCCCCCTGGTGGGATGGGGAGGGCCGGAGTCCTCCTCCAACATGGTGTGGTGTCTGAACGATTACGTCATCTGGGCTCCCCTGATCCACGACAAGCTCTTGATAGGGCTTCCCTACTACGGCCACCAGTGGGAGACGGAGGGGCCTTCACCGCACTCCCAGGTCGTTGGCTCGTGCAGTACCCTGTACTACGAAACGCTGGCGGAGAGGGCAGAGACCTACGGCGGGCTCTGGGACCAGGAATCTCTGACCCCCTATTACACCTACTACTACGCCACCTGGAACCAGGGTTGGTACGACGACGACCGATCCCTGGGTTTGAAGTACGACCTGGTGACGTCGGCCGACATACAGGGAACCGGGATGTGGGCCCTCGGATACGACGGAACCCGGCCCGAGCTCTGGGACTGCATAGAGGAGCACCTGACCGGTGAGCCGCCTTCGGACAGCCTGACGGACAACGTCGAGGCCACCTTTACGCTTCACGGGCCGCAGAATTACTGGCACAACGTGACCACCGACGGCCAGCTCTACGGGCTGTTCTACACCTACTCGGTGCAGTCGGGTCCGAACGTCAATTGGGCCGCCTGGCGCTTCGACCTCCCAGACAGCAGCAGCGAGTACTCCCTGGACGTCTACATCCCCGACTACGGGGGAACGGCCGACGCTGTTTACGTGATCAACCACGACCTGGGATGCGACTCGGTTACCATCCCACAGTACGAGAATCCCGGCCGATGGGTAAGCCTGGGAGGCCCCTACCGGGGAACGGAGGAGCTGGAAGTCGTTCTGGGGGACAACACCGGGACCAACGGCCAGAAGATCCTGTTCGACGCCATTAGGTTCGAGGAGCAAACGGGAACGTCGAGCCGCTCGGCTCGGGCCGACCGCTCGGTTACGATGGTGGTTATGGCAAGTCCCTCCCCTTCGCCCCGGGTGGTGATCGACTCACCCGCAGTGGCCGGTGAGCTCAAGGTGTTCGACCTAAGTGGAAGGGTCGTTCTTGACAGGAGAATCCGGGCGGGAGCGAGAATGAAGGTCGAGCTTACTCACTTACCCGCCGGCGTGTACATGGCCGTACTCGAAAGAGAGGGCGGTCTGCTCACAGAGAAGCTGGTCGTCCTGCCCTGAGGAGAAGGCGCCTACTGCTCCACTCTGAAGTACTTGATATTGAAAGCCTTGTAACCCAGGCTGTCCAAAGGCGGCTGAATATTCTGAAGAATGTCCATCGCTTCACCCAGGCGGGTTTCATCGTCGAACATGGCCGTTACCTGGACCGTGCGGTCATCGATGTCGCTCCTGCGGTCCAACCTTCTTCCGACCTGGTATAGGACGCTGTCGAACTTCGCCTGGCTGAATCTCCCCCCGGTCACCGGCGCGGGAACGTCTATGTTGAACTCTTCCACCCGACCCACCAACCATTCATCCATGAAGATGAGCCTGAACTCGACGGGCCCGAGGCTATCCTCGGGAGTTTCCTGACCCAGGAATAGGGGAACTTTGGAGTAGCTGCTCTCCGTCGTATCTTCCCAGCAGATGAGTGACTCGATCTTCAGGTTGCCCTTGACCTCCATCCTCTTCATCTCGATGAAGACCGCCACCGGCTTTATGAGCAGATCCCGATGCCCGAGAATACCCACCGTACTTCCCTGGGGCATCATGTTCAGATCAAGATTGGTGTGGGGAGCGGCGCTGGTGCCCTCCCTGTTCATCTCGTAGACCAGATCGGTGCCCATTCTGATGGGAAGGGAGTCCATGTACTGGCTTCCCGTCTGTTCGGCCTCGATATCCTCCATTTGGCCTCTGCCGATTACCTGGTGTGACTGCTCAAAGCTTCTCACCACGTATATCGCACCGATCAGGCCTATCACGAAAAAGGCTACTCCGATCCATCCGGAGCGATTCGGGCTCTCCTTTCTCAGCGGTACCCTCTCCTGGAAGGTTACCGGCTTGTCGAGTTTCTTATGTAGCGCAGACCTCTGCTCTTTGAGAGGCAGGTTCATCTGCCCCAGGTCGAACCCGCAGTTCTCACACCTGCCCTTATCGCGTCTACCGTTCTCGTGGCCGCATATTCTGCAGCGCATCGTCAGCCTTCTTCAGCAGAACCGCTGCCGGCTCTATGCTCTTCCACCAGGTCGAAGATGAAATCCCGGTTCACCTGGAAATCATACTCCTGCCTCAGGCTGTCTACAAGGCTGTCAAGAACGGCTGTCTCTCGTTGGAAGAAAAGTTCGCGCTCCAGATCCCTCCGCACCTCTTCCAACTCGGCGGGCCTTTCGGGCAGTATTTCTTCCAATCGGAAGAATATTCTACGGTCTTCCCCCAGTGTGCACACCACCGACTCCCCGGGCTGCAGATCGAACACAACCCCCGCATGCTCCGCCGGCAAGCTTCTTCTGCGCAGAGGCCTGGTCAGAACGTCCTCTCCCTCCGCCAGAAGAGCCTGTACACGGGTTAGCAGATCGGGATGCTCCAGAGGGCTTTCCCCCGCCTCCAAGAGACTGTCCATTACGCCTATCTGGGCCGAGCCCACCGCCGCGACGGCCGAGAACCGCCTGTGCTCATCTACGACCAGCTCGTCACGCCGGCTCTCGAAAAGCTCCTGCAGGGATTCCTCGTCGATCTCGACCCTGGGGGCGATAACCGAATCGTGGTAAACGTCCATCAGATTGTCTATCTTCTTGCCCGCTATCAATCTCCGTGTTCTATCTACGGTGTCCAGGCCCATCTCCCTGGCCCGGACCGCCATTATGTCGTACAGGCCTAGAAGCCTCGCGTACCTGGTCACCCACTCCCGGTCCGTGGCGTCTCTGGGAGCGGGGGGAGGAAGGTTCTTTATGTTGAGCGAAAGCCATTCCACGGACCTATCGCCCCCGTCGAAGGCGTACGCGGGAACGTTTCTCTCGGCCTCGGAGTAGGGCTCGAAGTCACCTCGGGGATTTATCGAATGGGAGAGAAGAAGGTTTATAGCCGCGGAATCCACCCGCAGGTTGCGGCCCTGCCGGAGACTGTCCTCCAGCGCCCTCTTATACTCCTCTCGGAGATGAGCCGTTATGTAGTCGTAAATGTCGCCCCTCATCCGATCGAAGGGCTCCGGCGGCCGGGTGTAAATCGTGTCCAGTACGAAGGCGTGCCACATGGAATCCCAACCTACCACGGGCGAAACCTCTCCTGGACCCAGAGCCAGGAGTATCGAGGAAACGTTGCCGCGTATTCTCTGAGCGTCCCGGGGGCCGTTGTAAGTCAGTATTATCCCTGAGGGAGACAATTGCGCCTGCCGGGGCCAACCGCGGACGATACTCGGGTCCTCCGCGGCCAAGGCCCTTATGCTCTCGGCGGCCGCGCTGTCTTCGGTGAGTATGGCCCCGTACCGCACGACGGTTCCCAGATCGTCGTAGAAAGATCTTACCGAGTCCGAATCGGCAGCTACGGAAGCCAGCTTCTGCTCGAGGTAGGCGTTCTGCAGAAATTCCCGCTCCCTCTCATGAAACATTCTTCGGACGTCCGACAGGGTATCCAGGCCTCTGGCCCTGGCGTCTGCCACTATTAGCAGCTTATCGACCAGAAGATGGAGCTTGCGCGAGATCTGCGCGGAATCCAGCCTCGAGAGATTGGACTCGACTTTCAGATCTTCGAGATACACGATGCTGTCGGCTACCGTCATCACGACCCGTTCCCCGGGGTCGGAAGACTGGGGAGTTCCGCAACCGAACGACATCAAGAACAACGCGAATACGAGAATCAGTACCACTCCTGGACCTCCCGGGGCGAATGGTTTCCTCTACACCGGAGATTTGCATCCGAGGGAAAGCAGATGCATATTTTCCAGCCGATCGTCAACACCAGTCGGCCGTCCATCTCGCGGCCGGATCTTTGGGGGGTTTGCGGCATGATCGCACTGCTGGTTCTGGTTCTCCTTATGGGGTCGGACAATGTGGTACCCGAACTGCCGCCGGATTGGCGGTGCGGCTATCTGGTTCAAGACCTACGCACCGGCCGATGCCTTCTGAGCAGAGACCCCGACCGGTACTTCAGACCCGCATCCACGGTAAAGCTGGTTACGACCCTTCTGGCCATGAGGACACTGGGGCCTTCCTGGGTCTACAGAACTGAGATCCTGGTCGACACGCTCGAAGAGAGCATCTACCTGGTAGGTTCCGGAGCTCCTCTTCTCAGCGCCGAAGATGTGGTCAGAGCGGCCTACGAGACGGCGGCCGCCCTTCCCCACCGCGACGTATGGAAGGTCTACTACGATGTCTCCGCCTTCGAGGAAGAGCCTCACTGCCTGGGCTGGCACAGGGCCGACTGGGACCGTACGTACTGCCCTCCGATAGAGGCTCTCTGCATAGGCGACAACGTGCTGGAGATCATCCTGGGCACCAGAGACGGGGAACTCAAGATCTTCACCTATCCCCCACTTCCCGATCTGCAGCTGCGTTCCGGTCTGATCCTGGGAGGAAGCGAGTCCCTCAGGGTCGAAGTAGAGGGATGGGATTCGGGTCTGCCGAGCATAACCCTCGAAGGTGGATTACCCTCGGATACCTCACTGATACTTTACAAGCCTTTCGCGGGAGCGCCCTTCGAGCTGGCGTCCTGGCTGGGGGAGTGTCTTCGACGCGCCGGGTTGGATGTCAGCCGACCCATGAGCAGGGATATCGAGCCGGCCGGTACCCTGCTTACAACAGCGGTCATGTACTCCGATCCGATGTTCGTGATCCTTACCAGCATGAACAAATGGAGCCGCAACATGGTCGCCGAGCAGGTCCTGCGCACGGTTGCTCTGGAGGAGCATGGAGAGCCTGCGAGTACGGGTGCCGGCTGTGATCTGGCCGGAGCGATGCTGGGGCGGATGGTTCCCGGCTCCGCGGGGCTGGCCCTGGCCGACGGTTCGGGTCTGTCAAGGCTCAACAGGCTCACACCCAGACATCTGGTAGCCGTTCTGGAGGAGGGCGCATCATCAACCGAGTTCGGACCGGAGTTCCTGGCAACCCTTCCCGTAAACGGGATGGACGGGACTCTGGGAGGCAGGCTGGGCAGCCTGCCTCCCGGGTCCTTCAGGGGAAAGACGGGAACCCTGGGCGACACCTCCGCTCTGGCCGGGCTCCTGGTCACCGAATCCGGTAAAAGACTGCTGGTCGCCATCATAATAGAGATCCCCAAGGGAATGGTTTACAGGGCCAGACGGTGGCAGGACAGGTTCGTGGAGAATCTCTATTCGTCGTACTGAGCCGATCTTTCCGGATCGGAGGCAAAGCCCAGCAGGGTGCCGGTTCTCAACCGGAGGGGTGTCAGGAGCGATTCCATAAACACCTGCCATGAGACCTTGGAGCTTCCCCTGGTCCGTTCCACGAACACGATGGGAACCTCGGTTATGGAGAAACCGGCCCGCCAAATCCTGTACAGCGTTTCCACCAGAAAGGCGTATCCGCTGGCCCGTACCCGGCTGGAGACCAACAGGGGCAGTATCTCCGCCTTGAAGCCCCGGAAGCCGCTGGTACAGTCGGCAACGGGTAGACGGGTTACGGCCCGGATGTATCTGTTGGCGGCCAGGCTCAGGTTCAGACGGATGATCGACCAGTTCAGCACGCTTACCCCGTGAAGGTAACGCGAGCCAATAACAAAATCGCTTTCGTCGAGAGCCGCGTCGATGTCGGGCAGGTAGCGGGGTTGATGGGACAGATCCGCGTCCATCATGAAGACCCGGTCCCAGTCGCCCTCGTCGAGAACCATTGCGTAAGCGTCCCTGTAGGCTCTTCCCAGTCCCGTCTTCTCCGGCCTGCGAAGCAAACGCACCTTCCTGTCGCGGCCTCGGACCCGCTCGATCTCGTCGGCGGTGTTATCGGGAGAGTGGTCGTCTACGAACAGGATCGAGTAATCGCAGACCTCCCGAATCGACTCGTAGAGATCGCCTACGTTTTGCGCCTCGTTGTAGGTCGGGATGAGTACGATCCGGCGCTCGGCGCTCAGGAGGAAGCCCTTTCTATGTAGCTGTCGGTCCGGGTATCTATCTTTACCCTATCGCCCTCCCTGACGAAGAGCGGCACCTGGACCTCCAGGCCGGTCTCCATCACCGCGGGTTTGGACCCCCCGGAAGCGGTATCGCCCTTCACCCCGGGTTCGGTCTGCCTGACCTCCAGCTCTACGAACATGGGCGGCTCGACCATGACCGGCCTTTCCCCGCGGAATACGATTATCAGCTCCGAGTTGTCCACCAGGTACCTGCCGGCTTCGTCCATCGTCTCCTCGGACAGCGTTATCTGCTCGAAGGTCTGGGGATCCATTACCACAAACTCTCCGGGCTTTCGGTACAGAAGCTCGAAGGTTCGGCGCTCCAGCCTGACCTCCTCGACCTTCTCTCCCGCCCTCCAGTTCTTGTTAATTACCTTCCCGGAGAACACGCCCTTCAACTTGGATCTTACGAAGGCCGATCCCTTCCCGGGCTTCACGTGCAGAAAATCGACGATCTCGTACAGATCGCCGTCGTACTCGATTATCATGCCCTTACGGAAATCGTTGCTGGTGGTCATTCCGTCGCTCCCTGCAGTCTACGGAAAATGCCCTGGAGGCTCTCAGGGGCGGATATTGCTGGATATGTATCGCAGAGCAAGAACGTAACCATGTACGCCCGCGCCGATAATGACCGTATCTGCCGCGGTCGCCGTCAGCAGGTTCGCTCTGAACCGCTCCCGAGCCAGTACCTGAGAAATATGGACCTCGACGATCGTTCCGGGGAAGCTCTTCATGGCGTCCAGTACGGCGACCGAATAGTGTGAGTAGCCGGCCGGGTTTACAACCAGGCCGATGGCACTGTCGGAGGCTTCCCAGATGGAGCTGACCATCTCACCCTCCGCGTCGTGCTGGCTCAACTCGACCCTAAGACGAAGTGCCTCGGCGGCCTTCTCCAGCTCCGTCTTGAGGTATTCGGAGCTGGCCTTGCCATAGACCTCGGGCTCCCGTTCTCCGAGCCTTCCGAGGTTGGGACCGTTGATCACCCGGACCAGAGGGAGTTCCGTCATTCCTCGGTGCTTCCGTAGGGCTCCAATCCCAGCTCCGCTCTCTCCTCCTCGGTGAAGAGGTCCAGAAGGCTCCTGGGCTCCCTCCTGGGCTCCGATACAACCCGTCTCTCCTCCGTGGAGGCTTCGGGGGGTTGCGTCTTGGGTGGCTCGGGCAGAGGCTGCTCCCGCTCCGTCTCCGGGGCCTCTTCCTCTTCCTCCTCCTCCTCTTCCACCTCCCGGGTCTCGGTCTCCGAAGGCTCCTGCTGCTCCAGGACGCTCTTCATCCTGTGGGTCTGGGGGAAACCCTCTTCGGCGGCAGCCGCTTCCGAGGTATCGGCCGAAGCTTCTTCCTCCTCAGCGACAGCCTGCTCCGAGCCGTCCTCGGACCCGGCGGTCGATTCCTCTTCCGAAGGGGGTGGGGGCTCTTCCGAAGGCGGCTCCTCGGTCGATTCCTTGACCGGAGTGGCCTTGCTCTTGAACTTGGCCTGCTCCAGCATGTTCTCGGCCTCTTCGTCCGTAGGGTTCTCGAAGAGATACTCCTCCAACAGGCTCTCGGCCTCGGAGTACTTCTCCTGATCCATTGCTATCGTGGACAGCCCTTTCAGGGCGACCAGGTTGAAGGGATCCTTCTTGCGCACCTTCAGAAAGATCTTCTCGGCCTCCTCGACGTTGACTCCCTCCAGCAGGCATCTACCCATCACTACCTGCAGGGCGACGTTATCGGGCCACTCCTCCAGGCCCTGCTTGGCGACGTCGATCGCTTCATCGCTCTTGCCCGAGACCCGCAACCTGTCGGCCAGGCGAGTACAGACCGCCGCGGAAGGGGCGCTTATCCACCTTTCGTAAAGCTCCTGGATCTCCGCTGAAAAGTCCTCGTTCATGTCAACTTCCAGGGACAAATGTGTTCATTATCGTCCAACCTTCACGAATATATGGCTCTTTCTGGCCCTCGGGGTAGTAGACCTCGAAATCGATCAGGTATTTCCGGTCTCCGTGCCGAAGCAAGTAGGAGGTGAAGGCTCCAGCGTTCAGATGCTCGGGATTGCGCCAGATACCGAGGAGCTCCAGGCCTTCGGCGCCATCCAGGACCATGGGGCTGGCGGTGGTCTTCGCCCTGTCGACGGAGTCTTCCTGGGCATCATGGAAGAAGCGCCTGGCCACTGCCTCCCGCCATTGCATGGCCTCCTCGCCGGATCCGATTCCGTCTTCGGCCGGCTTCCAGCGGATGCTGAGCATCAGCGCACAGTTCTCCGAATCGAAACGCTGGTACTGGACGAAACCTTCCTCGGGTCTCCAGACCTCGGTGGAGTACGATTTGGGCACATCGATGGTGAATCCCAGCTCCCGGAGCGAGTCTATCCTCTCCGGGCTGCTCATCTGTGTGACCACAAAACTGCCGTATATGAAGTCGCGCATGTGAAGGTTGTAAGCTTTCAGCAGGCTGTCCGACAGAGCGTCCATATTGGTTACGTCGGGAAGGACCGCCCCGTAGACCAACTGGTTGCTGGCCCAGACGTCCCTGGCCCTGTAAACGCCATCCGCAGAAGCCAGCTCGCCGGGAATCTGGGAGGCCTTCTCGGTTAGGAACAGGATGGTCCTGCGCAGCCTCAGGGATCCTTCGAAATCCTGGAGACGCGCGGAGGAGAAGTTGAATACCGGCTCCCTGTCCACGGTGGTCAGGTATATCTGCAACTCACCTAGGGCCTCGTCGACCTCTTCCTCCAGCTCTTGCGGATAAACCACCAGGACGCCCTTCACCGGGCCTTCGGCCGGGCCCCTGCATCCCAGGCCCATTAAAGCGGCCAGAAGCAGTGTAAGGAGCCGGGTTGCCGCCCTCATGGCTCCCCTCTCTTTTTCTTCTGCACCATGGATTTCACGACCTTGAAACCCGATACGACGACCGGTACAGCCTTCAGCAGGTTGTGAAGGGGGGTCTTTCCCGTGCTCCGGGCGAGACCCTTGACCAGCATTCTGGCCTGGGCCGTGGTTCTCTCGGCCTCCAGGGCCGTTTTCTCCGCCTGCTCCAGGGCGGCCGAGGCCCGGGGCCCTATCTCCTCGATCTGGTATTGAAGCTCGGTAAGGGTGCCCTCCAGGCAGGTTAGGGCGCGAGAGATCCTCAAGGCGAGCAGAACGACGGCGAGCAGAAGGACCCAGAATCCTACCACTCCGATCAACAGGATTACGGCAGTCGGGCTCACAGAAACCTCCCCTTCGATAGAGCCTACAAAAGCCTGAAGCGCTCGAATGCTCGAGTCAACATCTTCCAGAATCTTCTCTAGCAGACCCATGGGCTCGATGTCAAGTACTCAAGGATCAACCGGGCTCTTCGGGGCTAACGGCCGGTGGTATGCTCCATCCAGGCCTGTACGGTGTTCCGAAGCAGGAAGGCAATGGTCAGAGGTCCGACCCCTCCGGGAACGGGAGTAACCCCTCCAGACACATCGATTACCGAATCGAAGTCCACGTCCCCTTTCAGGCCCTCCTCCGTTCGAGAAATGCCCACGTCTATGACCGTCGATCCGGGCTTTACGTGATCGGGCCCTATCATGCCGGGGGATCCGGCTGCGGCGACCAGTACGTCCGCAGAGCTGGTGAGACCGGGCAGGTCGGAGGTATGGGAATGGGTTATAACCACGGTGGCGTTTTCCCGCAGAAGCAATGCCGCCAATGGTTTGCCAACTATGTTGCTTCTGCCCACTATCACCGCCAGCGCGCCGTCCATAGCCACCCCGTAGTGCCTGAGGAGCTCCACGATCCCGGTGGGAGTACAGGGAAACAGCCCGCTCTCTCCCCGCCACAGGCGTCCGACGTTCACCGGATGCAGACCGTCCACGTCCTTTCCGGGAGACACCCTGGCGGCAACGGTAGACTCACTCAGGTGGTTGGGCAGGGGAAGTTGAACCAGAATTCCGTCGATATCGTCGTCCGTGTTCAGCCGGTC
Source organism: Candidatus Fermentibacterota bacterium (assembly GCA_014728175.1). Taxonomy (GTDB): domain Bacteria; phylum Fermentibacterota; class Fermentibacteria; order Fermentibacterales; family JCC-6; genus WJMA01. The sequence continues at coordinate 36,333 of WJMA01000015.1, read as the reverse complement.
GATCTCGGCCAACACCTCGCTCTGGTCCACGTCGGCGGAGAACCTCTTCACCTCGCTTTCGATTCCGACCTTCCGGCAGGCTTTTTGCTTGTAGGAGATGTACACCTCGCTGGCCGGGTCCTCGCCCACCATTACCACGGTAAGCCCCGGGGGACGGTAGGTGGATTCGGAGACCCGCCGTTTCACGTCCGCGCGGACGGTTTTCGCCAACTCCTTGCCGGATAGTACATGGCCCATCTTTACGCCCTGAGGATCTCCTTCACCAGAACCCGGGTGAGCTCCTGACGGTGGCCGGCATTTCTTTCGTATCCCTTTCTGCGCTTACGCTTGAAAACCTTTATCTTAGGGCCCCTCTCGTGGCCCTTGACGTTGGCCAGCACCTTGGCGCCCGATACCATGGGTGTGCCCACGTCGACACCTTCATCGTACGATAGCAGAAGGATCTTGTCGAAACTGTAATCCGATCCCTCCTCGGCCTGCAGCCTGGGAACCGTCAGCTCCATTCCGGGCTCCACTTTGAACTGGAGCCCGCCGGTCTCTATAACTGCGTACACGTCCTACCTCCATGATCCATCGAAACAGTGGCCGATTCTATAAGGTCCGAGGCAAGCGTCGGTCAACTCCCGGAGCCGGAGGAACGGTCCCAGCTGCTGTAGAGATCGGTTACGTCCTCGTGAGTATCGAGAGAGTAGGCTTTGAACTCGTCCACCCGAAGCTTGGGGTCTTCCCTGAACTCGACGTTCATCCTGTCCATGTCGGCCAGGTAGCCCACCTTCCTCATACCATCGCTCAAGAGGTAGGTGGACAGCTGGGGATGGAGCGTCACCACCAGGTTCTTGTGCTTCTTCTTAATCGACGCTCTTTCCAGAAACCTCTCCAACATGGTTGCGGCGGAGGCCGGTGACAGTACCCGCCCGCTGCCTCTGCAATTGCTGCAGGGCTCGGACATGGACTGCATCAGGCTGGGCCGCACCCTCTTCCTGGTCATCTCCACCAGACCCAGAGGGCTGACCTGGCAGGTCTTGGTCGGGGATCGATCCCTGCCCAGCTCGCTTCTCAGGGTATTGAGAAGCTTCTCCTTATGCCGCTGGTTCTCCATGTCTATGAAGTCGATAACGATTATTCCCCCCATGTCCCGGAGCCGGAGCTGCCTGGCCACCTCCTTGGCGGCCTCCATGTTGGTTTTGAATATGGTGCTGTCCTGATCGCGCTTCCCGACGTAGCGCTTCGTGTTGACGTCTATGGCCACCAGGGCCTCGGTATGCTCTATCACCACGGAGCCCCCGCTCTTCAGGGGAACCTCGCGGGCCATGATCTGCGTGATCTCCCCCTCCAGGTCGTAATGGTCGAAGATGGGAGTCTTGCCCTTGTACAGCTTCACCTTGCCGGCCAGCTTGGGTGCCATCTTCTTCAGGTACTTGGTGGCGCGGTTCCTGACCTCCTTGCTGTTGGTGACTATGGTGTGCACGTCCGGAGTGGCCAGGTCCCGCAGCGCCGTCGTCACCACGTCCCTTTCCTTGTGTATCAGGGTGGGAGCCTTGCTTTTGAGGGTAGTCTGACCTATCTCCTTCCAGGTCTCGACGATTCTCTGGAAATCGCTCTTGAGCGCCTCGGCGCTCTGTCCGATGGCGGCGGTTCTGGCGATCACGCCGAACCCGTTCCTGCGGATGTCCCTGAGGATGCTCCTTATCCGCACCCTCTCCTTGCGGTCGGCTATCTTCCTGGACACCCCGGCAACAGAGTCTCCGGGCATGCTTACCACGTAGCGCCCGGCTATGGATATCCTGGAGCTGACTCTGGCTCCCTTGGTGCCAATGGGCTCCTTGGTTACCTGGACCAGGACCTCCTGGCCGTTGTGCAGCAGGTTCTCAATGGAAGCATCGGTATCGCTGGAGTTAAGGGGGGAGCCCTCGACCAGCGACTTTGCGAACTCTTTCGCCTTGATGACGCCCGTCCTCACGTCGGACACGTGCAGGAAGGCGCTCCTTTCGAGGCCGATGTCCACGAACGCCGCCTGCATACCCGGCAGAACGGCGTTCACCCTGCCGAGGTTTATGTTGCCAACCAGCCTCGTCTCGTTGGCCCTCTGGATTATCAGCTCCATGAGCCGACCATCCTCCAGAACGGCTATTCTGGTCACTTCGGGATGTGCGTCGATTATGAAGTCGGTTTTCAATTTGTCATCTTTCCGTAGGCAATTTCAACAATGGTTCCAGCTTATCTTTCTCGGTCTTCCCTAGTATCTCTATTCTCGTAATCCGTTCGGTTCCCCATTCGTCCCGGGGGTACAACCTGTCGGGCCTTACCGCCCCCGAAAGGGGGTCTACGGTAAGCAGGAGCTCGGAATCGGACACTATCTCGATCTCCAGGAGATCGTCCCGGAGGGGAGCCTCGCCCGCCGCCTCCTCGGCCCTGCCCGGAATCACCACGCTGTACACCGCCGCACTCGCCTGCTTGTCCGGAGAGGGGGTGCCTGCCTGCATGACGGCGCAACACAATGCCTCGAAGTTCTTTGGCAGAGAATCTCCTATAGCGCTCAGGCTGTCATGCCCCGGGTCCGTTTCCAGAAGCAAGTCGATGTACTCCGACTCACTCAAGGCTCCCAGAAACAGAGGGGGGCCGAAGTGAATTCTAGGCTTTCTAACATAACCCTCCGAATAGTTGACGGGCAAACCGCTTCGCCGTACGGTCCTGTTCCACATGCGGACCATGTCCAGGTGGGAGGAGAACCTGCCCAGGCCCCGTTTCGCGTACCGCACCCTCAATACGCACGGATCGGGCTTCCTTCCCCCGGAAGCGGGCAGGTTACGGCTACCCGCGGCCGAGCCGTTGCTCACGCCCCCCTCCGAGTGCCTCGACAGCCTGCGGTCCGGGGTGATCTCGAGGTTCTGGTACCTCTTCCGCTCATCGAGCAAAAACCCGCAGCTTACTCCCGTCCGGACGAAGCTCCAGGGAAGATCTCCGCCCGGATCACGCTCCTCCCGAAGCTCATCCAGCACTCCCGCGTCCCTCAACAAGGGCTCCCAGACGTCCCACCTCAGCCTCTCTCCCCAGGCGTCGAACCGGGCTCCTCTTTCCACGGCCTTCTGCAGCAACTCTCCTATCGATTCGGTCCAAGCGACCCCCAGGGCCGCCTCCAGAACCGCCAGCCTGGGATCGTTGACCGTGTAACTCACCTTGCGGCATCCACTTTTAATCAGACGTATCCTTCGCCTGAGCTCCCCCGCGGCAGGTTGGGGGGCCCATTGAAGCGGGGTATGGGCCTTGGGTACGAACGGAGAAAGGGCCACGGTAACGTCGCGCTTCCGTTTCCTGCCCTTTGCCCTCGCCACCCCCGAGACCTTACAGACCAGGTCGCACACCGCCCTCAGATCGTCTTCGGTCTCCTCGGGTAGACCGATCATGAAGTACAGCTTTACGCCGGTGGCCCCCATGTCCAAAGCCTTCACCACGGCAGCCAGGATGACCGATTCCTCGAAGGGTTTGTTCACCATGCGGCGAAGCCGCGAGCTTCCCGCTTCCACGGAGAGGGTAACCCTGGATCCGACCATGCTCTCCACGGCGGTCTCCAGGAAGGTGTCGGGGCGCAGCGCCGGAGTGGTGAGCCTTACCTTTCTCTCCGCACAGAGTCTTCCCAGGGACCTCTGAAGGGCTTCCAGATGGGTGTAGTCGGAGTAGGAGAGAGTCAGAAGTCCCAGCTTCTCCCATCCGGTGAGCTCCAACGCCCGCCGGGAAAGCTCAAGTATCTCTTCCGGCGCCCTTTCCCTCACCGGCCTGCCGACGAAGGATGCCTGGCAGAACCTGCATCCCCGGGAGCAACCCCTGGCGATCTCCACCACGGCTCGATCATGGCTCACCCGGGAGAGCGGCACCAGTTGCCTGACCGGGGCCCATTCGGGCCTGAGGCTTTTTGCCTTCTGCAGTCGTACCTCGTATCGACCCAAATCGGGGACCCACGCGCCGGGTATGCCCGCCGCCGCTTCAAGCCTGTCCCGCCTGGATCCGGGGGCGCACAGGGTACCGAACAGCTCGACGGCCTGCTCCTCTATCTCCCCCAGGAAAACCAGGTCGGCGAAAGGTTCCAGGGCAATGGGGTTCGATACCCCACCTCCCCCCATCACCACCAGGGGATCGTCCCCGCCCCTGGATGACCTGCAAAGCGGCAGCCCGGCCAGCCGCAGGATATGCAGCACGTTGCTGAACAGGCTTTCCGACGGGATCCCGAAGCCAACGACCCTGCTCTCCGCCACCGGCTCCCCGGCCTCCAGATCCACCCAGGGCAGCTTCTTTCCGGAAATTACCCCCTCCAGGTCCGGAGCCGGACAGAACGCCCTCCGGACATCGAACTTCCCGCTGGCCAGAAGAAGGTGGCGGAGGACGGCCAGGCCCAGGTTGGACATTCCCAGCTCGTAGATGTCGGGATACACGAGGGTCACTCGGGGAAGCCGCCGGTCGGGCGGAATCGAGTTCCACTCGCCGCCGGTGTACTGCTGGGGACGCTGCACCTGGTGCAGTATGCCCTGGTAGGGGTGCTCCCTCACGTCAGTCTTCTGGGGAACCGGCGTCGCTCAGGACCTCTATCCTCTGGGAAACGGGATTGCCCAGAAGGCCCCGGCTCCTGGATACGGCCCGGGCGACCGCGAGCGCCCTGGCCCTGGACAGGTCCGAACGCATGGGGGAGGGGTAGCAAAGCCCCCATAGAACGGAGCGTCGCACCATGACCAGAGGATAGCCCACCGATCGAAGAATCTTCGACCAGGTGAGCGAGTCGCTGTCGTCTACGTTGCTCACCGCCACCCACACCGTATCGAGGCCCTGCGAGGAGGGAGGGACCGATTCACCATCCAGGACGAAATGCACGTTTTTGTTCGGGTTGACTATATCCACGTAACGGCCTGCTATCTCCCGAACGGTATCGGCCCCGCCTCCATCGAGCTCGAACTCCCACAGATCGTAGCGCTCCAGCTTCCGGGGGCATTCTTCGGGCATTTGCGACTTCAGCGTAGCCAGAGCGGTGACCGCGGAGGGATCCTCCGCCCTCAGCCCCACCACCAGCCTGACCGTCCTCTTCTCACCCATGGTCGTCATCCATCTCCAGGCTGGCGGCAAGGCCTTCGAAGAAAAGACAGCCGGGCCCGCTTCCAGCCAACAGGGACGAGTCGTGGTGGGCGTCCCTTCTCCTCTTCCCCCAGTACCCGCTCAGGGCCGGGGGAACCTGCCACATCCACCTGGCCCGCTCCGGATGAGGCATCATGGCCAGGACGTTTCCCTCGGGGTTGGTCAGGCCCGCCAGATCCAGGCCCGATCCGTTGGGGTTATGGGGGTAACCGCCGGCCTCCGAGCCATCGGGTTGGCAGTAGAGAAGCATCTGGTCGCGGTCGATCCTATCCAGATCCGACGGCCTGAAGACGAAACGGCCCTCCGCATGGGCAATGGGCAAGGCAACCGGCCGGTCTTCCAGACGACGGAGCCAGGGGCATATCCGGCGGGCGGTCTCGGACGCCTTGACGAACACCCAGCGGCTGAGATAACCGGTCCTGCCTTCCACCAGGTTTGCGGCGAGGGCCGCATCGATTCTCTGGGGGTCCCACCCGGGGATCAACCCGCTCTCCACCAGGATCTGAGCGCCGTTGCAGATTCCCAGTACGGCGGCGCCGTCGGCCGCTGTACGCACCACCTCGTCCATGATCCTTTCCTTGGCGGCCACCGCTCCGGCCCTCACCCGATCCTCGAAGGAAAAACCTCCCGGAAGGATCACGGCTCGGCTTCCACGCAGCCGTTGGGGCCGGTTCCATCTTACCACTTCAACCTCGAAGCCCAGGGGACGCAGCGCCCTCGCCGTCTCATACTCGCAATTGGAGCCGGGAAACTGGACCACCGAAACCCGGGGAGCGGGCAATTCAGACCCCCTCCTCACGCCAGATCAACCCGTGCAGAAGATCGCGATGGCAATCGAGTACCTCCGCCAGGTCTAAAGACCAGTCGCTCGTCGATACGGAGAAGTCATCCGTTACCTCTCCCACCACGTCTGCGAACTCGGGAACCTCCTCCAACGACTCCCAGTCCCGGGGCGAGACCTCGAGCAGATATCCCGGAGTCTCCGAATAGAGGAAGACGGGGTCCATAGAGGGCCCCTTCAGTCGAACACCCAGCCTGCAGGCATCCGCGCCGGCCAACGCCATCTCCGCCGCGGCGAGCAGGACACCGCCCTCCGATACGTCGTGGGCGGCTCGCACCAGCCGTCTTGCAACCAGGTCCAGTACGAACAGACCCATGCTTCTCTCCAGGTCTCCCCTGAACTGGGGCACCTTGCCGCCACGGTGCCGGAGACACTCCCTGTAGTAAAGGCTGCCCCCCAGCTCGTCCCGTCTGGGTCCCAGCAGGACTATCAGGTCCCCGGGACGCTTCGGGCTGAGGTCGCAAGCGGCGGAGGCGTCTTCCAACCTGCCGCATACGGCCACCATGGGGGAGGGGGGAACGGCCTTCCCGGCCTGGGACTGGTTGTAGAAGCTGACGTTGCCCGTAATTATGGGAAGCGGCTCCCCATCGCGCAGCATGCCCAGTTTGCCGCAGGCGTCACGGATGCCCTCTATGCCCCGGGCGAACTGCCAGAACACCTCGGGGTTCTCCGGATTGCCGTAGTTCAGGCAGTCCGTTGCGGCCAGGGGAACCGCACCCGTGCAGACCACGTTTCTGACCGCCTCCCCCACTGCATGGGCACCGCCCAGGTACGGGTCCAGCTCCCCGAACCACGGGTTGCCGTCACCGCTTACCGCCAGCCCCACGTCCGAACCGGGAAGCGGACGGATCACCACCGCATCGGCTTCTCCCGGACGGAAAACCGTGCTCCCCCGGACCTCGCTGTCGTAGTAACTCCATACCGGCATTCGGGACGCGCCGGGAACCGACGATAACATGGATGCCAGGTCTCGGAGCGGGTCGACCGGCCTGGCGGGCGGCTCACGGACCTCGACACCGGCCGGAGTCCGGGGCCTTTCGTAACGTATTCCCTCGGTAATCATGGATACGGGAGTGCTGGCCACCTCCTCGCCTCCGGCTATGACCCTGTACACCGGATCGGCCTGGAAGCGGCCCACTACCGCCGCCCTGGCCCCGGGTAACAGGCGGGGAAGCTCGTAATCGACGTTGTAGATCTCCAGAACATCTTCCGCCACCGCTTCCGGCACCGCCAGGCCGTACCTCTCCTGGGTCTCGGAACAGGCCAGCACCTCCGGGGCTATCCCTTCCAGGGAGGTGGGGACCCGGTCCAGGTCCACGACTATCCCCATTCCGGAATGACCGGCCATCTCGCTGCTCACGCACGCTATCCCGCCCGCTCCCAGATCCTTGAAGCCGAACTCGATTCCCCGCTGGTGCAGCATCTCGGCCACCGCTGCGTTGGCTATAGTCAGTACCCTCTTAAGGAATGGATCCGCCACCTGTACAGCGCCCTTGTCCGACTCCTCGTCCAGATCGGAGGAGGCAAACGTAGCGCCTCCGAACCCGGTATCGTCCGTGGGCTTGCCCACCAGTACCAGCACGTAGGGCTCCCCGGCGGCACACGACGGTACGTAGCTGTGCACGATACGGTCGTGGCGGCCTATGCCCACCGCCACTACGTTCACCAGGCAGTTGTCGTCGTAGCCTTCGTCGAAGACCGTATCTCCGCCCAGATTCGGCACACCCAGAGCGTTGCCGTACTTCCATATGCCACGCACCACGCCCCGGGCGATCGATCTGGATCGCTCACCGTGCTTCCCCTTCGGGTCGCCGAACCTGAGCAGGTCGAGGACTCCCACCACGTCCGCTCCCATACAGTAGACGTCCCTTACTATGCCCCCCACCCCGGTGGCGGCCCCCTCCTCGGGCAGCACTTGAGAGGGGTGGTTGTGGCTCTCGTGGGCCAGGACGAGATCGTACTCCATTCCTTCGGCGCTGCAGAACGAGACCACGCCGGCGTCCTCACCCGGCCCCAGAACGACCTGCTCGGCCGCGGTGGGAAGCATGCGGAGCAAAGCCTTGGAACTCTTGTAAGAGCAATGCTCGCTCCACATTATATCGAAGAGATGCAGCTCCAGGGGGGTGGGCATCCTACCGAGCGTATCGGCCAGCCTGGCGGCCTCACCAACCGTCATGGCCAGACCGCGAAGATCTATCTCTCGTCGGAGAGTGGACTCCAGGCTATCCCGTTGCGCCATCAGGCTTCGTACCTCTGGAATCCCTTCTCTCCGATCTTGTCCAGAACCTCCTCGGCGGACATGCTCGCCCCCTCGGGTACGAGCAGCGACCTTATCTCCACCGGACCCAGCTCCTGGCCCTCCTCGTTCTGCAGTCCGGGCATATCCTCGCCCAGTCTTTCCACGACGTTGGCCAGCCCCTCACGGTCGGTCCCCGGAAGAAGCAGCAGAAGCCTCTCTCTGGCAGTCCTTATGCCGATGTCGATATTGCGCATAGTGGATTTGAGATGCCCCGACCCGATCAGCATTACCTCCCTGGCCAGGAACCTGTTCTCCGATTTGGCCTGAGGTATGGACAGCTCGAGAATGGAGAGGGGGCTGTTGAAGCGGCGAACCCTTTCCAGCTCTCCCTCCAGTTTGTCGTGCAGACTGGTCATTCCCGGAAGGCCGGTCTCGCTGTCCAGGTCAGCTGCGGAAACGAAGCGGTCCAGAAGCCTTATGTTCTCCAACGACGCCGCCCCAATCGAGGCCACCGCCCGGACCCTCTCCTGGGGAAGGTTGGACGTAAGCGGAAGGTCACATAGACACACCACTCCGTAGAGGACTCCCTGGCCGATCATGGGGGCTACGATGTCCGGCACGAAGTTCTCCAGCGCGGTCGACTCCACCTGCTTCTTGACCAGGGTGCTCTGCTCCTCGAAGCCTTCCTTGGTCATGAACTGGCCGGTCTCCGCCGCGAAGCCGATGTGACCCTCGCCCACCTTGACCACCAGGGGAGGTTTCAGCACGTCCTCCAGATTCTGGCTGTGGATCAGGGCCAGCCTCTTTCCGGGCTTGTCGGCTACGAAAACGGCGATCTTCTCACAACCGGTAAGCCGGTTGACCGCCCGAACCACGTACCGCGACAGCTCCTCCGAGCTGCGGGCCCAGAGAATCTGCTTCGCCAGCTCGGGGAAGAGTATGGCCAGATCCCTGTGCTTCTGGATCTCGCGCTCCAATCTCCCGATCTTCGAGCCCAGCTGGTTGTTCTCCCTCTTCAGGTCGGCCATCCCTGTGGTCAGCTCGTTTATTCGAGAGTCCTTCTCGGCTATGACCGTCCTCTTCATAAGGAAGTCGATCAGGTAGCCGGCAACCAGGCCGATAACCAGTCCTAGAATACCGTAAGCCATATCCTACTCACCTTTCGCCTTCTCCTCTGGATCGAGCGGCTCCAGCCTGGCCAGAACCGTTTCCTCGTGTCTGAGGAGCCTTTCCGGGCTGCATATGGAGGCGATCTCCTCCGGCGGAAGAACGGAGGTCACCTCCCGGTTCTTAAGCACCTCGTCCACGAAGTCGAGATTCTTCCCCGCGGCCTTCAAAGCCGTGCTCTGAACCAGGGAGTAGGCACGCTCCCTGGTCATTCCCTTGTCTATAAGTGCCAGCAGCACGCTCTGGGAGTAGAACCCGCCGCCGGCTCTGCGTAGATTGGCCGCTATCCTCTCGGGGAACAGCCGCAGACCACCGACGAGATCCTCGGCCTTCCTCAGCGCGTAGAGAGCGACCCCGCACGCGTCGGGAAGAACGAACCTCTCAGCGGAGGAATGGCTGATATCCCTCTCGTGCCACAGCGCCGTGTTCTCCATTGCCACCTGGAGATACCCCCGGAGCAGCCTGGCCATTCCACACAACCTCTCACTTACTATGGGATTCTTTTTGTGGGGCATCGCGCTGGAACCCTTCTGCCCCTTGCCGAACGATTCCTGGGCCTCCCCCACCTCGCTGCGCTGCAGGTGCCGAACCTCGGTCGCCAACCTCTCGGTCAGGCAGCCCAGCCCGGCCAGGGCGTGCAGAAAAGAGGCGTGTCTGTCCCTGGGTACCACCTGGGTGGCGACCTTCTCGGCGCGGATCCCCAGCCCTTCGCAAACGTGCTCCTCCACGTAGGGATCCAGGTGGGCGTAGGTCCCCACGGCACCGGATATCTTTCCCACGCAGGCCTGCTCCAGGGAGTGCTTCAAGCGGTGGCGGCAGCGATCGCACTCCGACAGGAAACCGGCGAACTTCAGAGCCATGGTGGTGGGCTCGGCCGCCATTCCGTGCGTTCTTCCCAGGCAGACCATGCCCCGGCAACGTTCGATCAGACCCCCCAGCGCCGCTCTCAGGCCTTCGAGAGACTCCAGCAGCAACTCGCCGGAATCTCTTATCTGCGTGGCCAGACAGGTGTCCAGTACATCGCTGGAGGTCATCCCGTAATGTACGTGTCGGGACTCCTCTCCGAGATTTTCCGAAACACTGGTAAGGAAGGCTACCACGTCGTGCCTTACCTCCCGCTCGATCTCGTCTACCCGCTCCAGGTCGAACCTCGCGTTCTCTCTGATTTTAACCAGATCCTCGGCGGGCACCTCTCCGGCCTCCGCCCTGGCCTCCACGGCAAGTATCTCTATCCTCAGCCATCTCTCGAAACGGGACCTGCGGGACCATATCTGGCTCATCTCCGGCACATCGTAACGATCGATCATGGACCCCTCCTACGCCCGGAACGCTCGAAGCAACATTTGGGGAGCATCGACAAACAAGTACATCAATGAATTCCCCAGGTCAACGGGAATCGTCTCCCCGGCCTTCATTCTCCCCGCCCCCGTCTTGGGCGGGATCGGTTAGCTCCTCGAATATCCAGCCGAACAGGGATTCCGATTGGTCATAGACCCTCAGCCATCCCGTGGTCGCTCCGGTCACCACCAGGGTATCCCCCCACTTCACCCTACCTACCACCGTGTACCGGGTTCCAGGTCCACCACGCAGATTGACCACCGAGCCGGTGACCACTACCCTGTCGAAAGGATCATCCACCTGCTCCGGGCCCTCGGTGGTACGTACCGCAGGCTCTCCGCAACTCAGAAGCCCTACCCAGGCCACACCGACCAGCATAATCGGCCATGTACACCTCGCAGACATCATACCACCGTCGCCATACCATTCATCCGAGCAACAGGCACACTATCCCCGGAACCAGCCCCGAGGCAAGCAGCGCTCCGTCGGAGGCCGTCCTGGCGGAGAGCTCGGAGGGAAACGGCGTCGACCGAACCGTGCGGTATCCGGCAAGCAACCACGCCGGCGCCACCGCGAAGGAGGCCGAACAGATAGGCAGCACCTCGAGGACCACTCCGACCAGCATGGATAATGTTGCCGCCAATAAACTTACGTACAAGAGTTTGCGGCTTCTGTTCCTGCCCAGCTTGAGCGGTATGGTGTCCATACCCATGAGCGCATCGCCCTGGAGGTCGACCAGATCCACCAGCAGCGACCTACCCAGGAAAAGACTGAACAGGGCGATCGACCAGCAGACCACGGCGCCCAGGGGTACGACGGGGCGGGCAAGCACGCCGGGCAGTAAAGCTAGCAGGAACGCCCATGCGGTGGAGAACAGGACGTCTCTGGCCCCGGGAATCGCCCTCAGGCCGACCGGCCTTCCACCGGGACCGCGTAGGGCGGGGAGGGAGTAGAGCAGGAACAGAAGGAGGGACAGGGCCACCGCAGCCACCCAGATCACCCCGGCGGCCACCGCCGAGGCCAGAGCGCCGCCCAGTGCCAGGAACGCGCTCCCCAGAAGGATCCTTTTCCGGGCCGCGACGTACTCCTGCCTTTTCTCGCAGGTCAGCCGGCAGACCCCGGTCTCCATCACCGAGTTCAAAACGTGCAGCACGTACAGGGTCAGGCCGGCGGCGACCCCTCCCAGAAGCCAGCCGGATCCACCAAGCACCCTGCTGCCCGCAAATGCTATGGCAGCCGCCACCAAGGGGATATGAGCGCTTCCGAAAACCGTGTTCCGGACCAGCGTCCTCAGCGCACCCATCCTGGCCCTGGAGCCCTGTATCTCGTATAGCCTTTCTCTTACCTTTCTTATGCTCCAACCCGGGGTGGAGGCGCCGGCGGTAAGCAGAATCCGGTGACAGCCCCTGAAATCTTCGGGGTTCAGCTCCTCGTAGGTCTCTACCTGGACGGCCGGCAGGCCCTCCTCGCGGGCGATTTGGAGCAATCTTCCCGTGTTGGCGCTGTTCCGTCCCCCCACCACCACCGCGCAATCGGCCCGGGGGCAGAGAGCCCGAAGCTCGCTCTGTCTCTCCTCGGTGGACCCGCAGATAGTGTTGGCGTGCTCAAGGTTATGAAAACGCTTCTTCATCGCCCGCAGAGTATCATCGAAGGTCCTGGTGCTCTGGGTGGTCTGGGAAAGCAGGAAAGGCCGGGCCAACTCACCCAGACCATCGACGTCCGAAGGCCCGGAGATGACCACGGCGCCTTTCCCCGCGTACGACTTGAGAGCGGTTACCTCCCGGTGCCCCTCGTCGCCCAGTATGACCAAATCGTAGCCTTCGCCGCTCTTCTCGGCGGCCAGGGTAAGGGCTCGGCGCACCCGGGGGCAGGTCAGGTCCCGTACGGCTATCGGAAGGTCGCCCAGGCTTCTGTGCTCGTTCAGTGGAATACCGTGGGTGCGGAGGAAGAGGGTACCGCCGGACATCTTCGCCGGGTCCTCGCAGATATCCACCCCTCTCTTGCGCAGAGCCTCTATCACCTGGGGATTGTGAACCAGCTGGCCGTATACACTAAAAGGGCCCTCCCCGCTCTTCAGCTCGGCAAGAACCAGGTCGACGGCCCGCCTGACCCCCCAGCAGAAACCCGCGGATCTGGATACGATGACGCTCAAACGCCGCTCCGTTCCCTGATTATGGCCCCAGGCAAGGGCCTATCCTGCAGGGGCCGGTCGGTGAAGTCAACATCGGACGGGTTCGAAAGGTGGAGCGGCATGGAGAGGGCGGGCATATGCAAAAGGGACGCCGGCTTTCCGGCGCCCCTTTCTTGATTCCAGGCTATCCTAGAACAGGCTCTTGATCGAGCCCCAGGTCTCTTCCTCGAGAGCGGGTACCCAGTCGGACATGCGATCGAAGTAGTCGTTGGCTCCCGGACCCTGGATTACCCAAGGCTCCCAGACGATCATGTCGTCGGAGAAGAAGCTGTGGTCGACGCTGTTGGGAGTGTTGTCGCCCAGGATGGAAGGCCAGTTGCCCGAGGACATCTCGGTGTTGATGAACTGCCAGAACTCCTCAGCGGTCTGGATGCCGCCGTATTCGACGTACACCGGCGAGTTATGGGTCGCGGTAACCGAGGTCTGGTCGAGCTCGGTCTCCGGACCGCTAACGCCGCCATCATAGAGCTCTGAGTAGAAGCTGCTGGTGTCCCACTCGTAAGGGGAGCCGTAGTGGTAGAACCAGAACTCACCCTGGTTGGCAGTACCTTCTGTCTGCGAACCGTAGAAGTCGGCCGTGTTGAACCAGACTCCGCGGTACAGACCACCCCAGGTCAGCCACCAAGAGGTCCCGTCGTCATACTGGAGCATATCCTCGGAAGATCCGATATGGATAGCCTCGTCCAGCATGAGGTTGTCAGCCGCAAATGCGACTGCCGCGATAAGAGCAATGCACACAAGATACTTCACCGCGTCCTCCTTTCGATGGATTCACTACCGATTCACGTACGGTTGAATAGTCACTAAGGGCCACGTCGTCAAGGCCGGAAAGGAAGACCAGCGGCGTCATTCTCCGAATGTCACCGGCCACTATTCCCTACTCCGAATCCGACAGAATTCTCCTCAGCCGATCTCTGTACGCCGCTGCGGCTTCGAAGTCCAGGGCCTCCGCCGATTCCAGCATTCTCCTTTCCAGGATCATCGCCGCCTTGTCCGGCTCGGAGGGAAGATCCAAAGCCTCGGCATCGACCGGCTTCTTCGACCCGAAAACGTCGGCGATGCTGGTGCTCCTCAGAACCTCCTCCCTGGTCTTGGAAACGCTCTTCGGCTCCACGCCGTGCCTGCGGTTGTAATCCAATTGTATCCTGCGCCTTCTACGGGTCTCGCTCATTGCCGAGCGCATCGCCCCGGTCACCCGGTCGGCGTACAGAACCACGGTTCCCGCCAGATTCCTGGCGGCCCTTCCGGCGGTCTGGACAATGCTGGTCCGGGAACGGAGGAATCCTTCCTTGTCCGCGTCCAGTATGGCCACCAGCTCCACCTCGGGCAGATCGAGACCTTCTCGAAGGAGGTTGACCCCGACCAGGACGTCGAACTCCGCCAACCTCAGCTCCCGGAGTATGGAAACCCTTTCCAGGGCGTCTATCTCGCTGTGCACGTACTTGGCGTGGATATCGAGGTTGCACAGGTACTCGGTCAGCTCCTCCGCCATCCTCTTGGTGAGGGTGGTCACCAGCACCCGGCCTCCGGCCTCCACGGTTTTGCTTATCTCACCCCCCAGGTCGTCGACCTGTCCGGTGGCGGGTCTGATCTCTATGACCGGATCCACCAGTCCGGTGGGTCTCACTATCTGCTCCACCACCCGGCCCGACAGCCTCAGCTCGTAATCCCCGGGGGTGGCGGACATGCATATCTTGTTGGAGGTGACCTCCACGAATTCGTCCAGGTAAAGGGGCCTGTTGTCCAGGGCGGAGGGCAACCTGAAGCCGTGCCCCACCAGGGTCTGCTTTCTGGACCTGTCGCCCCTGTACATCCCGCGTATCTGGGGAATGGTCCGGTGGGACTCGTCCACAAAAACCAGCATGTCCCGGGGAAAGTAATCCAGCAGACATGCCGGTCTCTGGCCTTCCTCCCGGCCCGAGAGGTGTCGGCTGTAGTTCTCTATTCCCGAGCAGTATCCGGTCTCCGCCAGAAGCTCCAGATCGTACCTGGTCCTCGACTCCAGCCTCTGGGCCTGCAAAAGCTTGCCCCGGGCTCTGAGGTGCTGCAGCCTTTCCTCCAGCTCCCTCTCTATCCTGCCCAGGGCCAGGTTGAGATCGCTCTCCTGTAGCACGAAGTGCTTGGCCGGGTAAATCAGGGCCCGGTCCAGGTCTCTCCGGACCTCTCCGGTCAGATGATCCACGATCCGGATGCAGTCCACCCGGCTGCCGAAGAACTCCACCCGGATGCCCATCTCGCCGTACGCGGGGACCACGTCCACCACGTCCCCCCTGACCCGGAAGGTCCCTCTGGTAAGAGCTATATCGTTTCGGGAGTATTGCATGGAGACCAGGGAATTCAGAAGTCCTTCCAGGGAAAGCTCCTGACCGGTCTTCACAGATACGCAGACCGACTCGAAGGTGTCGGGATTGCCCAGCCCGTAGATACAGCTTACGGAGGCCACGACTACGACGTCCCGTCTGGAGAGCAACGAGGTGGTCGCCCTCAGCCTCAGCCTGTCCAGCTCCTCGTTGAGGTCCGCGTCCTTCTCTATGTAGGTGTCCGTGACCGGCAGGTAGGCTTCCGGCTGGTAGTAATCGTAGTAGCTGACGAAGTACTCCACGGCGGCTTCGGGGAAGAAGCCGCGCAACTCGCTGTACAGCTGGGCGGCCAACGTCTTGTTGTGACTTACCACCAGAGTGGGGCGGTTGGCCTCCGCAATCACGTGGGCCATGGTGAAGGTCTTGCCCGAGCCGGTAACGCCCAGGAGAGTCTGCCACTCCATATCTTCCCGCAGACCCGCCAGAAGCTCTTCTATGGCCCGGGGCTGGTCTCCGGCGGGCTCGAATTCCGAATGGAGCCGAAACTCGCTGGACATGGAACCCTAAAGGGTGGCCAGCCCTATCTCGAAGGCGGAGCCGGGTCGATCGATGCCCCATCTATCCAGCACGGCGGGATGGACCTCTCCTATCATCCCGGCGGCTTCCCCATCGATGCGAACCAGGGCGGATCTGCCCGGCACGAACCGGCGGTCTTCGCTCTCTTCCAGCTCCAGATTCACCATTCTCGCCCTGCACAGCCCTCCCAGAATCGAATGGGCCACTCCCAGGTCGACGTCGTTCCCGCAAGCCAGGAAGGCGAGAACTTCCTCCGAGGCGGTCAGCCCGTCGTCATCTACGCGCACCACCTCTCCCAGCTCGAACATCCGGTGAGGGTAGGCCGCGTGACCGCTGACGCTCTCCGTCTCCAGCAGACCGGGCAGCAACGAGCTCCTTACCACGGAGTACTCGGCGGTCATGGGATTGGCCAGGCGTACGGCCCTTCCCGTGGTATCGGTAAGCTCTCTCAGCTTGGTCTCACTCACCAGAACCGGCCGCAGTATCTCCTCGCAGCCCATGCCGACCAGTACGGTTCTGAGCTCGTCCGCCAGCAACTGGCGGGGCGACACCCTACCGATGGTGTAACCACTGAGCCGGACCGGCTGGAACGAATGGTAACCACGGCCTATGGCCACGTCCTCGATCATGTCCACCGGGTGCAGCCCGTCGCAGCGGTAGGGCGGAAGCACCCCGCGCACGCTTCCATCGACCACCTCCGCCAGAACGTAATCCATTCTGGAAAGGGCTCCGGATATCTCCGAATCGGAGAGGGTGGTTCCCAGAACGCTCTCCATGCGAGCCTTCTCGGCTTCCAGGCTGTCGGCGAAGAGCAGGGGGGCCACCGGCGACCGGCCGGCCGGGGTTTCGTATGGATAGGCGGTCCTGAGGGGCTCTATCTCCGCTCCCCTGTCCTCAAGGTTGCAGGCCAGTATGGTCGCCGCCAGCTGAACCGTCTCCCAATCCGTCCCGGTCACGTCGCAGAACAGGTCGTCGTCACCAGGTCTCACCCGGCCGGTGGCATTGCTGTTTATAACCGGAGGGAACGAGAACACTTCGTCGGAGGAATCGGTCAGGACCGGATACAGATCCATTCCCTCCAGTAGATGCGCGTACTGCCTTCCCTTCTCGGTCCGGGATAGAACCTCCGCCAGCTCCATCTCCCCCTCCTCGCCCAGGGGATGGAACACCGTCGATGGGGGCGCCGGACCGTAGCTGACGGGAAAGGAGATCTCCTCCGCCCTGTGGAAGCCTATGGCCGCCCTGCCCCGCTTGCCCCCGTACGACTCGGCGAGCTTCTCCTGGGATTGGATCAGGGCCTCCAGCGCCGGATCATCCAGGCTGTATCCGGTGGCCCTGAAGCAGGCGACGTAGGGCCTTATACCCTTCATGGCGGCGTTTACCGTCACCTTCCTGGAAGGAGCCGGCATGTCTCTCAGATGGTCGGTCCGGCCCCGCTCTCCACACCGCAGAGCCCGGGCCACGCCTTCCACAGACCACAGATCCGGACGGTTGGTGTCGTTGAGCTCGATCTTGATCGTGTCCTTTCGCCAATCGTCTATCTCCGCCTTGAGAAGCGTCAACCGCTCCTCCAGATCGGAAGGGCTCAGGGAGTCCAGGCCGGACAACCGCTTCAGATCACTGGCGCCGACCTCTATCTTAGGCATCCCCGCCTCCCCCCCCGACCAGTTTGTCGGCCCTTATCTTCATCCGTCTGAGTACAGAAAGGTCCGGGGTTACCAGATCCCTTATGTCGCTGAGACCCATGGCCAACATGGCCAGCCTGTCCAGGCCCAGTCCCCAGGCGATGACCGGCACCTCCACTCCCAGGGGTAGGCAGACCTCAGGTCTGAACAGACCCGCACCGCCCCCCTCGATCCAGCCCAGCGCGGGATGCTTCACATGCAGCTCCACCGAGGGCTCGGTGAAAGGGAAGTACCCCGGCTGGAACCTGTACTCCTCCGCGCCGGCTATCTCCTCGGCGAACATCTTGAGCAGACCCAGCAGATGCCTGAGATTTATGCCCTCGCCCAGCACTATCCCCTCTATCTGGAAGAAATCGGGCAGGTGGGTGGCGTCCACCTGATCGTAGCGGAAGCACCGGGCCAGAGCGAAGTACTTTCCGGGCACCTCGGGCCCGGAGGCCAGGCATCTCGCGGACAGGGCGGTACCCTGCGACCGCATTACCGCTCTCAGAGTCCGGTTCCTGTCGAACCGGTAGCTCCATCCGCGGCTGCCGGTATCTCCTCCGTTCTCGTGGGTCTCGGCCACCCTGGATACTATCTCGGGCTCCGGGCGGGGAGAGGACAGGCCCTCCTCCACGTAGTAGGCGTCGTGTATCTGCCTGGCGGGATGGAACTGGGGCATGAACAGCGCGTCGTTGTTCCAGAACTCGGATTCGACCAGGGGCCCCCTCATCTCCGAGAATCCCATGGCCACGAACTTCCGCCGCACCGCGTCCAGGTATCGCATGTACGGGTGCAGCCGGCCCGAGTGGATGCGGGAGGGAGGGATATCCATCTTGTAGGCCCGGAAGGAAGCGCCCTTCCAGGTTCCTGCCCTCAGCATCTCGGGGGTTATGGCCCCTACGGTCTCTCCGCCTTCCTCGGAGCGTTCGAGGGCCTTCCCGCCCTTCTCTGTTATCTGCAGGTACCGGGTTACGTGCGTTCTGATAACGAACTCCGCCTTGCTCTTGGTTCGCTTGGGGCTTCGGGAGCGGACCAGGTCTGCGACGCCTTCGGGAAGCCCGGAGAGCGATACCTCCTCACCCCTGGAGAGCGGCTCGTACACCACCTTCCAGCACAGCCGGAAGACGTTCTCCCCCTCCGAGGAGAGCTCCAGGCCCCGGTCGGTCTTCCTCACCAGGCCGGCCCGCAGAAGCGAGCCCAGGGCGCTGCCCCAACGGGCGTTGTCGAACATGTCCAGGCCCTGGATCTCCCTGAAGTCGGTCCTGCCTTCACGGACCTCCTCCATCAGAGCCAGCTCCGGAATCGTGCCCTTCTCCAGGTAACTCCTTCCCACCGGGCCCAACTCCACCGTCGCGCTTTCCTCGCGACGGCTCTCTCTCACCAGACCCCGGGACAGGAGCCACTCCGCCGCCCGTCTGAAGGAGCCCTCGTCCGGTAATCCGCTGCGGGAGACTATCTCGGTGTCGGACGACTCCCCGACCTCCCGCAGGAACCGCAGAAGCTCCCTCTCCAGCGGATGAAGATCTCTCAGTTCCTCCAAAGCCTTATCTCCCTGCTCAGGTACTCTCCCTGTTCCGGTCTTGGTATTGCGTTGTCACCTATTAATTTGGTGCCGCATTCTGGGCACGAGACCGCTCCCGGCTCCACCACCGCGTCGCACATCGGGCAGATCTCTCTCAACCTCAGGTCCACGTACTTCACCAGCTCGGTGGAGGTTACCCAGCCGTCGTGGTCGTAATCGGCGTCTCCCCTGGCCGCTCGGAGCAGAATGGGGGTCAGGATGCGCTCGCTGACGCTCCTGTCCTCCCGGGCCGCGGTTACCACCAGGACGTCGGAGCCGTCCTCGAAGTCGTTTACCAGCCCGCCCGAGTGGCAGGCGTCGACGAACAGGATAACCGGACATCTAGCCGTCTCCTCCACGGTGGCGGAGAGCCAGTCATCCTCCACGTCGCCGTCGTACAGGCAAAGAGCCTCGTTGGCCGCATCGGCCTCTTCCGGGCCTCCCGTACCGGGTGCGTACTGCATTCCGTGCCCGCTGAAGAACACCACGGTCAGGTCCTCCGGACCGGACACCTCCAGGATCTCGCGGAAGCTGTTTCGGAACTCCTCCTCGGTTGCCATGCCGTTTACCATCAGAGCCACCTGCTCCGGCCTTACGTCCTGCTCCTCGGTCAGGAACGAGTAGAAGTCGCAGGCGTCCATGCTGGCCCGGTTGAGCACGTCTTCCCTGGCCTCGTAATAGCTTATGCCCACTACCAGGGCCCGGATCTGCGGGTCGGGCGTATCGGGCTCCATGGTGGTCGATTCTATCCTGGAAACGTCCAGATCGTAACCGGTACCGGCTCCACGCTCGTAAGCGTACACGGTAACCGCGAACTCAAGATCCTCCTCGGCGCATATGGAAACCGACTCATCGCCGGCGGCGTCCACGGAGCTAAGATATCCCTCGGCCGTTATGTCGAAGCCCTTTCCGGAAACGGTCATGTCCAGATCGGTTTCCCTGTCTCTCCCTGAGAGCCTTACCACCACTATGCTCCCACTGTCCGCCTCCACGGTATACGAATGGCTGCGCCCGCTGCGCTCGCCTATCTCTCCGGAGACGCTTCCGGTCACCGGCTCCGGATCAGCTCTCTCTACGGATACGGTGCACTCTCCCCCGTCGGCAAGATCGGCGAAGTACGGGGCTACCCATACGGTGTCTCCCTCCGAACACCACACCGTGAAGGTCTCCCTTCCCCTCTCGGTGGTGGAGAGGATGGAAGTATCGCCCTCACCCCTGAAGAACCTCACGTCGCCGTCCCTGCTTTTCTCGAACCGGCAGTCGACGGTGTAGAAGCCGTCATCGGGGCAGACGCACCCGGTCAGGCCGCTTCGTCCGGGTTGCAGCCCTATCGTACGGTGGAGGGGAACCGGATCTACCGCGGCCGGGGGTGTCAGGGTGCTTAGCTGGTACCTGGCCTGCCCCTGCTCGTCCAGGTTGTAGGCCTCCACGCACACCACTATCTCTCCGGCTTCGGGGCCCATCAGAAGGGCCTCGGAGGAAGAGCTACCCGCCGAGGAATACAAGTGCTCCCCCTCGGAATCGTAGAGGGACAGATCTATGTCTGCGCCGCTGGAGGTCGAGCCCAGCTGGACCAGCCTGTAGCTCTCCGAGGCCGGCAACAGGTATCTGTCGATGTAGTTCTCCGAATCCAGAAGACCGGACCGGTTCCCTTCGAGTCTCCGCACGCCTCCCGCCCTGGACACCTCCAGAGCGTAGCTTCCCCTGCCGGCCTTGTTGAACCTGCTGACCAGAAATACCAGGGAATCGGTGGGGAACGCGTTGAAGACCACCTTCTCGCTGGCGGAGCGGGAGTAACCACCGCCCAGCCTGTGCATGCCTTCACCGTATACCTCCAGGTCCAGGTCGGTCCTGTCTCCTCCCGAAAGCACCAACTGCCACCTGCCTTCCTCGGGGGGAACAAAATCGTAGCAGCGTCCCATCTCCGATAAAGGCAGCCTGCCCCGCGCTTCCGTCCGGGGACTCAACCGGATGCAGGGAACCGCCTCCAGGCTGACCCGAACCGTGTCACCGGGCCTTCCCCTCAACCGCACGTAGAACCAGTAGTGGGAAAAGGCGGAGATGACCACGTCCTCCCCCTCGGACCCGGTGGCCAGCGACTCCCCGGAATCGTCGAACACGCTGGTCCTGACCCCCGAAGAGCCCGGTACCCTCAGACAGACGTAATCGTCCTCCAGAACCCTGAACCATGCCTCTCCGTCGTCCAGAGAAATCAGAAGGGTGTCACCTGCGGTGAGAGTGTTCAGATCCGCTCCGTCCGGCACCACCGGCCCCAGACCACCGATCAGGAATAAAAGAACGTACATCTATGAACCTACTATCCAGCCTCTATCTGCCGAATTGCTACTGCAGGGACAACGCGCAGGAAGCTAGCCATTCCGTGGAGCAACTGCAAGGTTCGCAGGCAGGACCTCAGTCGGCCGAGGTCCGGTCCGGGGAGACGAACTCCGCGAAGCTCCGGGTGGCCATGGCCACTCCCTCGGCCGCCCGCAGCCTCTCGGCGAGATCGAACATAACCAGCAGGCAGTATCCCCTCACATCCTTGTGAAAGCTTACCACCGCCGGTACGGTTTGCCCCTCGTAGGCCAGGTGGACGGCCTCGAAGTCGGAGTCTATGGATTCGGAAGGCCATACCGAGAATACGACCTTCAAGCGGGGATCGAACCTGTCGGGAGCCCTGAGAAGCGACTTGAAGACCCCGAAATCACCCCCCAGGTGATGGAGGGCCGATCGTATCTGGGCCTTCGTGCGACGGGAGTTGGATCCCGGCAAAGGTGCCCTGGTTACGAAATCCAGGCCCTCGCCGCGGGGATAGCCCAGCTCCAGAAGGGCGGTCGCCTCCCGCATGCAGGCTGCGAACAGATCGGCGGCGTCGGGGGGAGGCAGGGAAGCGGCCAGCTCCGCCCGGTCCGGCCACAGGCTAAGCTGACGGGACATGCCGGCCACCCTGCTTCCGGAAGGAGTCCGAGAGATCTCCCTTACGTGGTTGCTCAGGGAAGCGAACTGCGGAATCCATACCGAGGATTCCCTTCCTCCGCCCCAAACGGAAAGATGGTAAAGGGCCCGAGAGATATCCCGGGGGCCACCGAACCTGGAGGGAAACCTCAGCAAGACCGGGCCCGGGGGTGGAAGCTCTTCAGAACCTCTGTCAAGTAGGTCCTGTCGACGTTGGTGTATATCTCAGTGGTTCTTATGTCCGAATGCCCCAGCAGCTCCTGAACCACTCTGAGATCGGCTCCCCCCTCCAGCAGGTGGGTGGCGAACGAGTGACGCAGCACATGGGGATGGACCGGTTTTCCCAGCCCGGCCCGACGACCGGATTCCCTTACCACGTTCCATACGGTCATCCTGGACAGCGGCCTTCCCCTGCAGGTGATGAACAGGTTGCTCACCCTCCGTTGCCCGACCAGTATCGGCCTGGCTTCCTCGATGTACCTTCGCAGCCACCGGGCGGCCATACCCCCTATGGGGACCAGGCGTTCCTTGCTACCCTTGCCCAGAGGCCTTACGTAGAGCTCTTCCAAAAACACCCTGTCCACGGTGATGTTCACCAGCTCACTCTCCCGCAGCCCCGCCCCGTAGGCCAGCTCCAGCAGGGCCCTGTTCCTAACCGAGAGCGGCGTCGATCCGTCCCAAACCTCGATGAGCGCCTTCACCTCTCCCGGGCTCAGTGTCTGGGGAAGACCCTTGACTCCCCGGGGGGAGGACACCAGCAGACTGGGATCCGCTTCCAGAAGCCCTTCCTCTACCAGGTAGGAGTAAAAGCTGCGCATAGCCGACAGCTTCCGCTTGACGCTGGAGGGGGCATATCCCGATTTGGATAGATGGTAGACGTACGCCGAGACGTCGTCCGGGCCGGCCGACGAGAGCTCCTTCCCGTTCTCCCGGCTTAGCCAATCCGATGCTTGCCTTAGATCCCTGCAGTACGCTCCCAGGGTCTGCTCCGACAGGCCCCGTTCCAGGGCCGCAGCTTCCAGAAACCTGTCCAGAAGGGGATCAACCACGCCTTAGCCATTCCCTGAAACCCAGGGATCCCTCGGCAGCGCGTTGAGATGGAAAGCTCGGATACAGGTCGGTGGTCGATTCCAGCACCGATACCGTGGCTCCGTGGTTCTCCAGGATCTGAGCCAGTTCCTGGGCCTCCTCCCGGCTGGGGAAGCTGGCCAATCTTACGGGATAGCTGCCCAGAAGTGCCTCCGCCTGCTTATCCGTGATCTTAAGACAATCCCTGACGGCCTTGGTGACGCTCCTGCTGAGAATGTTCGAAGGCCGGTGCAGAATCAGCAGGAACGGCCTCTCTTCCTCCCCGGTTCCCCCATCATCGCCGACCGGCTCGGTAACCAGAAGCATGGGTGGTGCGCCGGAGCAGACCTCGGTCGGCCCCAACACCGGAGGTAGGGAGAGTTCCCGCGGTGGAGATCTGTAGCTCATCCTGGGCGGCGGCTCCGACCGCTCGGGTTCGAACTCCACCAGGGGCGGAGCTTCCACATCCGGCTCCGGAGGAGGAAGGAAGTTCAACACGGGAGGGGGAACGCTTCTGTAAGCGCCCGGGCCCTCGCTTACCATCGGCGGGACCGGGGGAGCCTCGGGCTCCTCCTCGGTCGGCTCTTCGGTCTTGACCGCCGGCTCGTTGCGGACGGTGGGCCCGGGTCTGGTAGTAATGGTGGGGCCTACGGTTATAGGCTTCCCCTCCTCGCCCACGCCGGAGGGACCGAAGTCGACTATGGCCCCGGCCTCGGTCATGATCCTCTTTATACTGCGGGCAGTCTGGTGATCCACGTTATCCCGGAGAACGAAGGGAATCTTGGATAGCCACAGGACAACCTGCTCGGGGGGAAGATTGCTCAGGCGTTCCAGCTTCTCCCTGACCCTGGCCCTGTATCCAGGCCTGTAGCCCGCAAGCACCACTCTGAACAGGGGACTCCGCGATTCGGAGGATCGGTCTTCCACCTGCTCGGCCGTCGCGTCCAGCCCGAGGTCTTCCCGCAGCGATCTCGCCAGGTTCTCGGCACGGGACTTGGCGAAGCGATCGCCTGCTACCAACTCTCCCTTTCTCAGGGCGAGGAGCGCCTCGCTCCGGGAGAGCCCCGTTATCTCGCCCAGAGTGTCCAGGGCTCTCCGGGAAGGATTCTCAGCCTTGACTACGACCTTCCAGTGCATTTGCGCAGCGGCTGGGATCAGCTACTGCGTCTCACCAGACGAAGCCTGTCTCCGACCTCCACCAGATCAGTGCTGACGTTCGAACTTACGATGGCCGCCGAAGTGGAACTCTTGGTTGCCAGGATCACCACCTCGGCTATTTCCACGTCGCTGGTACGCACGTCCTCTCCGGCGGGGGTGACCGCCATGGATCCGGACTTGTAGGCGGCGAACATGTCGCCCGGGCTGACGTTGTCTTGGGAGCCCTTGTCCAGGTAGACGATGTCGAAGCTGAAGGCGCTCGACCTGTCGGGATCTTTTATGGCCACCACCCAGGCGTCGAGGTCGCTGCTCACGGGTTGAGGATTGATGTAAATGTCGGAGGCGGCCTCGTAGCCAACCACCGGATCGCCGGCCTCGACAGTGATGTAGCAATGCTCGAGCTTGGCGACGCTGGTCTCCGCCTCGGTCCGGAGGACCCTGCATACGCCTGCCACCCTGATCAGGCGGCCCATGCTCTCGCCGGTCTGGGGATGGTCTACCAGCCCGCCTTCCTTGAGAACGTGGAAGATCTGCCCGACTCCGACTCCGTCGTTGCTACCGATGTCCAGCTCGATCAGGTCGCCCATCATGGCTTCTTCGTTGCTAAACTCTTCCCGCTCCTCTATATCCACCAACACTACGCGCCCCTCGGGAACCAGGGGGGATGCGGCGATCCATCCCGCGCTCTCGATTCTCAATCTGCTGAGCATGGCCACGTTGGCGGCCTGGGTGGGAACGAACACCGACGAGCTTTCGTAAGTATGTACGCTGGTCGGGGAAGAGACACCCGATATCGCCGGTATGACTATCCTCTGGCCCGGCTGCAGAGATCCGGGGCCATCCAGCTCCGGATTCGCCAGCAGTATATCCTGCCAGTACTCCGGAGAGCCGTAGAACCTTATGGAAAGGTCCCAGAGAGTGTCACCGTAACCTATCTCGTACTCGTTCTGCTCCTGGGCCGTGGTAACGGCCGCAACCAGCACGACCGGGACCAACAGCAACAACATGAACTGAGATCTCATGACCAACCTCCGTAACAAGTGGACCACCCGGATACGAATCTCATAAGTTCATAATATTCTAAGTTCGTATTTTATTGGCGTCAACGTCCTTTGACCGTACGATGCAGCTTCAGTCACCCGCGGGGTAGATCACGCATGGCGACGATATCGGGGCTTCCTCCACCAGCAGGGTAACTGTGAAGTAACCGTAGGAGCTGTCCCCGACGGAATTCACGGCGAAGTAAACCTCCCCGTCACTCCCGGCCGGGCCAGACCATGCGTCACCTACCGAGACAGGGTTCGAGGCCTCTCCGATTCTCATCACCAGCTGGCCGTGGGTCGCTTCTGGAACCGCCGCTGCGGTACTGGAATACCGCTCCTGTCCGCCCGGCCCGGCGGTGCCGGTCTGTTCGGAAACCGTACCTGCCGCCACCACCCCCAACGGCGTTCCCCTGGACACCACCACATGGGTGTTGTACCAGCCGAAACCCGCGGGAACGTCGAACACGTAGGATTCCGCTCCGGTGGCGCCCCAGACCATGCTACTGACATCGTCCAGGCTCCGCCGCAGGGTTCCGGTACCGCCTTCTATGGTCAGCGCATCGCCGTCGTAGGCTACCGCGCCCAGGTAGCTGGCGCCGTTTCTGAGTCGTACCCTGGCCGGCCCCTCCGGAAGGGATACCTCCAAGCCATCGAACCTTGCCAGTCGCCCTTCGATCCCGGTCAGCTCGCCAACCACCAGCTGCCCGTCCGGGCCCACCATCCGGTCCGGCTCCTCCTTCCAGGTACAACCGGTCAGCAACAGGAAACAGAGCAGGATCGGGAACGCTGATCTCATCTACCCTCCCTCTTCACCTTCCAGCAGAAACATCGGAACGACCTCGGATACCTTGCCTACGGAGAAGAACTCCATCCCCTTCCGTAACTCGGAAGGCACCTCCTCCAGGTCCTTCATGTTATCCCCGGGCAGAACCACCTTGTTGATTCCGGCCGCTTTGGCACCCAAAACCTTCTCCTTTACTCCCCCCACGGGCATGACCCTCCCCTGCAGGCTGATCTCCCCCGTAACGGCTACGTCGTTGCGCACCGGCCGTCCGGTAAGGGCCGACAGTATGGAGATAAGCATGGGTACTCCGGCCGATGGGCCGTCCTTGGGGGTGGCTCCCGCCGGAACGTGTACATGGATGTCCGTCTTGTTGAAATCGGTTTCCAGACCGTATTCCTCCGCCCTGGACCTGATCCAGGACAGGGCAGCGCTTGCGGACTCCTTCATAACCTCGCCCAGATGACCGGTGAGTATGACCTTGCCGCTCCCGCTCATCAGGGCGGTCTCGATGAACAGTATCTCCCCTCCGGCAGGAGTCCAGGCCAGGCCGGTCGCCACTCCGACCGACGGTCGGGACCCGGCCACCTCGCTTTTATACCTCTCGGCGCCGAGGAGATCGGATACGTTGCTCGCTCCCAGGACGGTAAGAGACTCATCCCCCCGAGCCACCTTCATGGCCACCTTCCTGCAGATCTTCTCTATCTGGCGCTCCAGCTCACGGACTCCGGCCTCCCTCGTATAGCGGTCTATTATCTTGCGGAGACCGCTCTTTCTAAACCGGAGAGTCTTGCCGTCCAGACCTGCGTTACGGCGTTGTTTCTTGATCAAGTACTGTCTGGCTATCTCCAGCTTTTCCTCCTCTGTGTAGCCCGGAATTCGGATGATCTCCATCCGGTCGCGGAGGGGAGAGGGAATGGTATCCAACTGGTTGGCCGTGGTTATGAACTTCACCTTGCTCAGATCGAAGGGAACGTTCAGGTAATTATCGTGGAAGCTGAAGTTCTGCTCTGGGTCCAACACCTCCAGCAGAGCGGAGGTGGGGTCACCCCGAAAGTCTCTGCCTATCTTGTCCACCTCGTCCAGCATGAACACGGGGTTGTTCGTCCCGGCCTCTTTCAGGCCCTGGATGATCCTGCCCGGCATGGCTCCCACGTACGTCCTGCGATGCCCCCTTATCTCGGCCTCATCGTGTATTCCCCCCAGGGAGAGCCTTACGAACCTGCGCCCCAGGGCCCGGGCTATGCTTTTACCCATGGAGGTCTTTCCCACCCCCGGGGGCCCCACGAAGCACAGTATGGGTGTGGACGCCTCGGGATTGAGCATGCGGACCGCGAGGAACTCCAGCACCCTCTGCTTGACCTCTTTCAGATCGTAGTGGTCGTTGTCCAGGATCCTGCGGGCCCGGTCTATGGAGAGCATGTCCCTGGTGCTCTCCATCCAGGGCAACTGGAGGAGCCATTCTATGTAGTTCCTGGTCACGGCGACTTCCGGAGCGGCCGAGGGCATCCGGGCCAAGCGCTTCAACTCCTCCTCCGCCGCCGTCCTGGCCTCGTCGGGAAGCTGCTTCCGGGCCAGCTTCTTCCTGAGCTCAAGCACCTCGGGATTCTCGGTCTCCCCGCCCAGCTCCTTTTGAATGGCCTTCATCTGCTCCTTGAGGTAGTACTCCTTCTGGTCCTGCTCTATCTCGGAGCGGACCTGGCCCTGGATCTTGTTCCGCAACCTCAGCACCTTTATCTCCCGCCCCATGATCCGGGAGAGCAGTTTCAACCGCTTGACCATATCGTGCTCTTCAAGGACCTTCTGTTTGTCCTTCGTGTTGGCCTCGATACCGCTGGCGGCAACGAAGCCCAGACGCTCCGGGTCGTTTACCAGCCCCAGCAGTTGTACCTCGTCCGGAACCCCCGGCGACAGCTCAACTATCTCCCTGAGCTGGTTCTCTATGTTCTTTCTCCAGGCCTCGAGCTCCATGCTGTCGTCCGGCCATACGGTGCGGATCTTCTCCACCCGGGCGGTTATGTAGGGGGAGGTTTCGACCGACTCCAATATGCGGAACCGAGCCAGGCCCTTGAGGTTAAGGCGTACCACGTCACCCGGGAACCTGTACAGCTTGACTATTCCCGAGACCGTTCCCACCTCGTAGAGATCTTCCTGGTCGTAGGGTGGCTCGGACCCTTCCCTGATGCTCACCAACCCGATCGTCTTGTTCCCGGACACCGAATCGTCCACCAGATGAAGCTCGCTTTGGTTGGTGGCGGTTACCGGGACGATCGTGTAGGGGAAAGCCACTCCCTCCGGCATGGGAAGAATCGGAATAACCTCCGGAACGACGAACTCCTGAGTCTCAGGCATCGGCACCTCTCGGGTCAGTTCTCTTCTTTTTGTTCTCTAATGGGTACGGAGATCTTTGTTCCGCTGCTTCTGGGGATGACTATCCTCAGAAGGCCGTCCTTCATCTCGGCCACCGACTTCGAGGGGTCAGCCTGAGGTGGAAGCTCGATCTTACGCTCGAAATGGCCGGTCCGGATCTCCAAGCTGTCAGCGGTTCCGCCCGCCGGGGGCAGGCGTTTCTCGCCCCTGATGAGCAGCGATCCGTCTCTGGTTTCCACCTCTACGTCGTCCGACGTCAGCCCGGGGAGCTCGACGTAGACCACTATCCTGTCCTCCAGAAGGTACACATCGACGGCGGGTGACCAGAAGTAGGCCTCTTCTCTCAGCAGCAATATACCAGCCTTTGCTTAGTCTATGTCGAATCGGACCATTACGGTCGTGGTGGCTGCCACGGGCTCTTCGCCCCGCATGGCCGGGTTGAACCGCCACTGTCTGACGGCATCCACGGCGGCCTGTCCGCAACCGAGGCCCAGATCGTCATTGACTATTCTAACGTCCTCCACGGTGCCGTCCGCCCCCACGCTGACCTCGAGGGTTACGTAACCGTGGACATCGCCCCTGTTGCGGGCGAGGCTGGGTGTCTGTGGGGGGACCTGCTCTATGGGGAACGGAGGAGTTATGGGAACCTCCTCCTCCACGTCCGGGCCCTCCGTAGTATCCGGGGGCGCCTCTTCCTGAATCCTCTCGGCCGTGTACTGAATGGTAACGTCCTCCCCCGGAGCGATGGCGACGGTCTGGGTCTGGGTTTCATACTCCGGATTCTCCAGGCGGACAGTGTACTCTCCCTCCTCCAGCTCGATGGGCTGTAGTGGAGTGGTACCTACGCTCTCCCCGTTTACGTAGACCTCGGCCTGGGGCTCGGGCATTATACGGAGCCTTCCGGTGGTCTGGGCCTCCTCCAGGGTCACGGTTCGGCTGTAGCCTTCCTCTGCCAGCTCAATGTTGTTGTACCAGTCCTCCCTCTCCTCCATGGCGATTCGCAGGGAATGGGCCCCGTGGGGGGCCACGTAGGATACGGTCCTGCCGGTTCCCACCCGTACGCCGTCGACGTAGAATGTGGCAGAGCCCGGGGTATCGGCGGAAAGCGACAGGGTTATCTGCGACTGCTCGGGGGCCAGAAGAGCCAGCTCTTTGGAGAACTCGCCCGGGGTATCGACCATCACCGTCTCCGCAACTGACTCGAAATTGCCGGCGACCGCCTGGAACGTATGCCTCCCGGTGGGTAGGTTTATCGGGGGCTCCACCTCCTCGCCGTCCACCAGGAAGGACAACTCCTCCATGGAGGGCTGCTCCTCTCCCGCAGGCATGCTCACCGAAAGGCTGACCGTCGCAGAATCGGTGCCCAGGGTATCCATGGTTATGCTCTCTTCGACGGCTTGCCCCTCATCGAAATTCAACTGCATGGCGACGGTCTGGTAGCCCGAGGCCCGCGCCTCGATAGTCCTGCTACCGAAAACCGTGTCCTGATGGATGTAGAATCCCGGAGATTCGGGTTGAATCTGCTCGCCGTCCACCGCCACGGTGGGGCTCTCGGGGCCATCCACCCGGAGCGAGAGCGTGTAAGGTTGGGGTAGCTGGGGCACGGGAACAGGTTCTTCCTCCGGCTCGCCTCCCCCGATTATGCCCAGACCGAAGAGGCCGGCGACCACTACGACAACCGCTCCCAGCCCTATCAACAGGGGTACCAGCTTTGACTTCTTGGCCTCCGGCTCCTCGGCCGGTGTGGGAGTCGGCTTGGGTTTGGCGGCGGGCCGTCTCCTCTCTGCCCGGGCCGGGGCCTCCCGCTCCTCGCCGACCAGGCTCTCCAACTTGGTTAGAAGCTCGGAGATGGTCTTTTCCTGCGGATACTGCCTCTTGGCTATTTTGGCCTCGCGCAACGCGTCGACGTAATTGCTGGCCGATATCTTCTTCCTTATGGAAGCTATGGCGGGCGCGGCCTCGGATACCTCCTCCGCTTCGGCCTCCTCTTCCTCGACCTCCGTGACCTCTGCCTCGGGGACGGGTTCCTCCGCCTCGGGGGGGGCGGCCGCGGCGGTCTCCTCGGGCTTAATGATCAGCTCGTCGAGGTCGGCCTCCTCTACCTCTTCCGCCTCTTCGACTTCCTCTGCCTCTCGAACCTCTTCGGCTTCCTCAACCTCCTCGGTTTCCTCAAGCGCCTCGACCTCGGCCTCTTCCCACTCCTCCGCCTCGACCTCTTCCGCCGGCTCTGCGCCCTCGGCCGGGGGCTGATAGGACTCTATCAGATCCAGCAAATTCTCGAGTATGGGGGCGGAGGGCCAATGCTCGAACACCTTTCGGGCCTGTTTGACGGCACCGGCCGGATCCCCTCTGCGAAGAGCGGTGAAGGCCACGTCGGCAAGATTGTTGGCCTTTATGGTTCTCTTTACCAGCTTGATCTTATGTCTTACCTGGCGGTTCTCGGCATCGTGGCGGCGTGCCCTCTCCAGCTCCTGGAGAGCCCTGACCTCGTCGCCCTCGCTGAGGGCCTTCTCCGAGCGCTGGAGGCATTCGTTTACGAAATCGCTGGAGGACGAGCCGTTCTCGGGACGGTGCGTACGCCGCGAACGAGTTTCCTTGAAGGCTTTCATGGCGGCTATCTCCCGCTCTATCAAGGCGATCTCCGACCTGGCCTCCTCGTTATCGGGATCCAGGTCCAGCGCCTTGCGCAGGAGCTTCAGCGCTTTCTCTCGCTCACCGCTCTGTATCCGTTTGCGGGCCGTATCGAGAAGTTCATCAACACGGCTTTCGGCTGCGCACATACCCCCTCCTAGAGGTGTATACTAAGGCCCGTCCGGTCCGAGACTCGACATCTATGCTAAGCCCGGGGCGCTTTCTGTCAAGTACGCAGACCGTTTCATCCATGACAGAATATTTCAAATGTAGCTGCGTATCGGCAACCTCGACGACAACGGGGGCGATTATTCTAGATCCCGGGAGGTCCGATTGGCCCGAAGCGGAGCTCGAACTCGCCCCTGAGCCTTTCCCACCGCTGGTGCTCCACAGCGAGGGCCTTCGCCCGGGGAACAAGTTGCGAATCCCTGGCCAGATCGGCGACCCTGAAGCCGGGTATGCCGTGCTGACGCGTTCCCAGAAGCTCTCCCGGTCCTCTCAGCTCCAGGTCCTTCCGGGCTATCTCGAAGCCGTCGTTCGTGCTTTGCAGTGTCATCAGCCTTTCCATGGCGGTTCCCTCCGGAGGCGACCCGGTTACCAGGAAACACCAGGCGTCCCTCCCCCCCCGGCCTATCCTTCCCCGCAGCTGGTGCAGCTGGCTCAGTCCGAACCGCTCGGCGTTCACAACCACCATCACCGTGGCCTCGGGCACATCCAGACCCACCTCCACCACTGTGGTACAAACCAGGAGGGAGATGTCGCCCGCGGCGAAGGCCTCGGACACTTCCACTTTGCTCTTTCCGGGCATCCCTCCGTGCAGGAGCCCCACTCCGAAGCGTCCCAGGGAGCCCTTCCGTAAGACCTCGTATGCCGAGGTCGCGTCCCTCAGGTCCTCCTGTTCGGACGCCTCCTTGAGAGGATAGACCAGATAAGCCCTCCCTCCTCGGCCCAACCGCTTCTCGAGAAACCGGAAGATCCTGCGCTTGCTCTGCCTTCCCATCACCCTGGTCTCGACCGACCCCCTGCCGGGGGGCATCTCGTCTATCACGGACAGATCCAAGTCCCCGTAGAAGGTCATGGACAAAGTGCGGGGTATGGGAGTGGCGGTCATCACCAGCATGTGAGGTCTGGGCAGTCTCCCCTCCAGAAGGGACTCCCTCTGGGCCACCCCGAACTTCTGCTGCTCGTCCACCACCAGAAGACCCAGCTCGGGAACGAAGACGCTCTCCTCCAATATGGCGTGGGTGCCTATCAGCAGGCACGGCTTCTCTCCGTACAGCTCGCCCTGGATCCTCTTCCTCTCCCCCCTGGGGGTGGAGGAGGTAAGAAGGTGACAGGGTACACCCAACGGCTCCAGAAAGGATCCCAGTGAATCCCTGTGCTGGGAGGCCAGTACCTCGGTGGGAGCCAACATCGCCGCCTGATGCCCGGATCTCAGGCATATCCAGCACGCCAGGGCCGCCACCACCGTCTTGCCCGAGCCGACGTCACCCTGCAGCAAACGCCTCATGGGCACATCGCGGGAGACGTCCTCGATAACCGATTCGATAACCCGTCTCTGGGCACCGGTCAGTTCGAAGGGCAGGCTCTCCACGAAAACCCCGACAGCCCGGGGATCGCTGCGCAGGGGAGTCCCGTCCAGGCTCCTGGCCTTCTGACGGACCCTGCCCAACATCTGCTGGTAGAGGTAGAGCTCCTCCAGGGCCAGCATGTCCCGGGCCCTTTGTCCCTCCCCGGGTTGGGACGGGGAATGCACCGACACCAGCAGGTCGAACCTGCTCTGCCAACCCGCATCCCTAATAACCGACGGGGGCAGTATCTCGCCAACCTGCCCCTCCGCCTCCGACAGAGCGGTCTGAACCAGCTTCCGCATGACCCCCTGGCTTATCCCCGCGGTAAGCGGATACACGGGCAGAAGCTTGCCGGACTCGTACTCCCGGTCCTCGGAGGCATCGAGGAAGTAAAGGTCCGGGTGGGCCATGCTCAGCCCTCGGTATGACTCCACCTTACCCGACGCGGAGAGTCGTACCCCTTTCTTGAGCTTTCGGCGCAGATAGCGGGCGTGGAAAAAGGTCAGCGTAACCGTACCGGTCCCGTCGTCCAGGACCACCTGGAATATCTTGCCGCCCCTTCTGGTCCTGAGGTCGTAGCTTCTGCTCACCGTTCCCACCACCGTGGCTTCCCCACCCGGCCTCAGCGAGGCGATGGGAGTAACGTTCCTCCGGTCCAGATAGTCCCGGGGAAGGTGAAGCAGCATATCGTTGACGGTTGCTATCCCCAGCTTGCCCAGCCGTTCGGCCCTGGCCGGGCCAACTCCCTTCAGATAGCGGATCTCTTTATCCAGCAAAGCGACCTCCCGACCTGATCGACACTACCTCCAGCCATTATACGGATCAAGGGTGGAAGGGGCTTGACGTGAATGGCGGGAGGATATATCAGGCGCCGGAGGACAATCAGCAACACGGAGGTTGCATAAGGCAATGGAGCCCCAAGTACCGAAAAAGAGCCTCAAAAGGGCTGTCAGCGATAATCCCGAGGACATCGACGCCAGGTTGAGACTGGCCATCTACTACCGCAAGGACAACAACCCCGATAAGGCCGTCAAGATACTGGAGGAGACCATCGAGCTCGATCCGAAGAACCCGGAGATATACCTTCAGCTGGGTCTGTGCTGGGCGATGGCCATGCTGGACAACGTACCGGTAATACAGCTCTGGGGCCGGGAGATGGACGAAGAGCTGATGATGGAGAAGGCCATAGAGAACCTGGAGACGGCCTCCGAGCTGGACCCGGAGATGACCGAGGCCTACAACGCCATGGCCAGGCTGTTCATGATCAGGGTGCAGGAGGAACAGGCCATAGACATGTTCAAGCAGTCCCTCCAGATAGACCCCGCCCAATTGGATGTTTTGGAGGAGCTGCAGGAGCTGACCGGCAGACCGGTGTGGAAACTACTGGACAAGGAGACCTACATGGGCGAGGAGGAGGACATATAGTCCGAATACTTGCCGCGGGAACCCACTCTAATTATAGGAATTATATTAAATGGTCGGAAATGAATATGGGTTCCACACAGCATAATTGTCTCCGAAAGGAGGCAGAGTGATGTTTACGAATACTTTGCTTCTCCTGGTAGCCGCCATGATAGGCCAATCACCAAACGTCGAACTCCCCGGCACCGATTGGAGTTACGATGCCATAGTATGGAATATGGGCTCCTCCCAATCCACATGGATGGGAGAAGGTCTCCGCTACTCCGACTTTACCTACAGCGAAGGCAGAGGATATGCCGTCGCAGTAATGAAGGATCAACCTCAAGATCTAATCAGAATATATAGATCTTCTACCCTTCGATTCTGGCGAATAGCTACTAGCATTACGACCACTCCCTCCACTTACTCGCCCAATACTGTTATAACAGCCGATGCCAAATACATGCATATTGCGTGCTGTGTTAATCCAAGTGGAACTCCCTACCTTCTCTCCATGCGGTACGATATGCCGTCCTTCACAAACTTCACTTTCACACATCTATTCCCAGGCAGCGGCGATACTCTGGCTGCCGCACAGGCAGTCCAGAACCTCCAAACAGGTGACTTCTGGCTGTTCGCAGCCGACAAGAGCGGGGGGCTTTATCTGGCCATAAGCTCGGACAGCTGCGCTACCTGGGGCTCCTTCTCCACCATAGAGAGCAACGTTGGCGGCCTGTCGGCGGAAGCCGGCACCGGTGGAAGGATGTACGCCGCCTACAGGGACATGGTCACCGACAACGTAAAGGTACTTACCTTCACCGATCCCTCCACCTGGACGTCTTCCATAGTAGGCCCGGCCGCAGCGGAGGCTTCCCCCGTAATCGCCGCCGAAGCCGCCGGCTCGGAGAACGTGGGAGTCGTCTACCACGACGACGCCGGCAAGGTGGTGTTGGCCATATCGACCGATTACGGTTCCTCTTGGACCACGAACGACTACAACGACGGCATCTACCCCTTCCTAGACGTGGAAGACGGAGCGTCAGACGCCGCAATCTGCTTCGGTGATAGCTCGAACGACGAGATACTGGTGGCCTCGGCCCCCTCCATGAGCGAGCTTTTGCTGCAAACGCCGGTTGCCGTGACCGATAGGGCTCCCTTTCTGGGCGGCCCGTCGGTGATAAGGCATCTGCCTTCGGACGTGGGAATGCTGTACATGGTCCCCACCGCCGGGAACCAGCCCAAGGACCTCTGGATAGACTGCGAGTCTTTCGTCGGGGTGGCCGAGGGTAGCTCTCTTCCCATCGCGACCAGCTTCGAGGTCGGCCCCAATCCCTGCACCGGCGCGTTATCTATACGCTTCGAGCTGGCAAGCCCCCAACGGGCAGAGGTCCAGATCTACGCCACGGACGGCAGGCTGGTGGAAGAGGTTTTCTCGGGGACTACATCGGGCCAGACCTTGCAGATCGAGCCCGGCCTGCCGGCCGGAGTGTACGTGGCAACGCTTAGAACCGAGGCGGGTATCTCTACGAGGAGGATCGTCTCTCTCTAGCTCTCACCAGGGCGGTCACGGTGACAGCCAGCGGGGCCTTTTCGGGGCTATCGCCGGCCAGCCCGGTCAGATAATCTATCTCCGTTCTCTTACCGGCCTGCAGATCCTGCAGCATGCTGCATCTGTTGCCCGACTCCGACAGGAGCATATCGAGCATGCTCCCGGCGATGTCGGTCGCGCCGGGCCTGAGATCATCAGGTATTATCGCCTTCAACTCCGAGACCATGCCATCGACGACCCCGGATAGTTCTGCATCCCTCAACTCGTTGTTGCGAAGGCTGGTAAGCGCACCCAGGGGATTGATCGCGCTGTTGACCAGCCACTTGGCCCAGCGGTACGTCTCGATATTATCGACCTCTCGGACCGGCATCCGGGTGTCCCGAAACAGCCGGGCGGCCTCTCCACCCTCGGAAACGATCACCTCGCCGGGTGACACGGTCACTTCTCGGCTATCGTCGACCAGGAAGCCCAGGGACAGGACCGCTGGCTCAACCCTCGCCCATAAACCGGCTCCGAACTCCTTCTCCAGCCCCATGCCGTTGGAAAAGCACACGATCCGGCCGCAGCAGCGGGAAACGGCATTCGCCGCAGAGGATACGTCGTAGGCCTTAAGGGCTACAAGCGCAAAGTCGCCTTCCGGTCGGCCGCCGCATTCCACATGCTCCACCGCTGCCTGGGCGGTGAAAAATCCTCCAGTGCGAACGTTCCAGGTCCCCCTTCCGCTGCCGGCAGGCCCGACCAGTAATACGTCGCAGGTATCGGAAAGGGCGACGGAGAGGCCCATGCCGACCGCTCCGTCGCCCCAAAC
>WJMA01000014.1 GCA_014728175.1 Candidatus Fermentibacterota bacterium | reverse complement strand
TGAGATGGATAGCCATAGGAGAGGTCATAACCCGGCTTACGGTACAGGTGTGCAGGCAACCCGGACTCTCTGCGGTGTACGGCGAGGTGCTCAGCTTCACCGGAAACGAGTTCTACTTCATCGACGCATCCGCGGTGACCGGAAGGACGTTCGGGGAGGTATTCTTCCAGCTTGAGGGTGGAATAGCGGTGGGTATCGGGGGCCCCGAGGGGACGAGGATCAATCCCCGTCCCGAGGAGATCATTGGTTCCGAAGACCAACTACTGGTTCTCACCGAGGACGACGACACCTGCAGGGTGGATCCGGAGAGGAAGCCCCCCTTCCGCATCTGCTCCGCCGATTTCGAGCCCGAGGGGCGCTCAGCGGAGAGCATCCTGATACTCTCTGGAGAGAGCCCCGATTTCGGCTTCATGCTCCAGCTTCTGGATTCCTACGTCGGCCCGGGAAGCCGGATAACCGTGGCCGGGTCGCTGGACGAACAGGCGTCCGACCGAGCTATCGAAAGAGCGGGACCGCTCCAGAACTGCTCGGTGAGATACGTGCCAACCGTCAGAACGAGCTTCGAGAGTCTGAAGGCATTACAGCCTTTGTCCTACGAGAGCATCCTGGTGCCCTCGGGCAAGGTTCCCCCCGTGGACGATGAGGAAGCGGACTCCGAGTGCATTGTTACCCTGCTCATTCTCCGAAGGATGCGTCACGAGGCCTCAGTGGATCCGGGGCCCATAATAATCTCCCAGATAAGGAACCCCCGCAACCGAAGGCTGGCCACCTCCGCCGAGATAGACGATTTTGTGGTTTCCAACGAGGTAACCAGCATGGTCATGGCCCAACTGTCCGAGGAACCGGCGATGAAGCACGTTTACGACGAGATATTCGATCCCAGCGGTTGTGAGTTACAGCTCAGGCGAATCGGCAGGTACTGTCCCGAGGGGAGCGGGGCGACGTTTCTGGATATCCTCAAGGCCGGTCTGGAGAGGCGGGAGCTGCCCCTGGGGTACCTGCTGCGCCCGGAGGGCGGCGATGATTCTTGTCGGGCCCTGCTCAATCCGCCCTGGGAGGAACGGGTGGACCTGGGCCCGGAAGACCGCATCGTGGTCGTAGCGGAACGGTAGGGCCCGGTGTTATCCACAAGATCCCCCAGCGGGACAGCGTCCGGTTGCATCAGCCTGTTCCTGGGAATCCTGGCCACCGTCGGGGGCATTGCAATCCTGCTGTTTCTTGTTATCAACAGGCAGTCGGTTCGGAGTGGGACCAGATCGATCGCCAGCGGGATAAGCAGCGCCAGGTCCGCCATAACGGCTATCTCGGAGGGGGTGGGTTCTTCGTCCGATCTGGTGAGCAGCGTGCGAACATCTCTGCAGTCTACGGCGAAGGTAATCGACGGCACCGAGAGAACACTCGCCCAGACCGGAGCAACCATGCGAAGGCTCCGGGAACTGGCGGGCACCGCCTCTGAGGATCTGGGAAGACTTCAGGGAAGGCTGGGCCCGCTGGCCGGGCGGGAGAGCTTCGAGTCAACCATAGAGATGCTCAGGAGAACCGAGGAGACCTCGGGGGTGCTGCTCTTTCAACTGGACTCGCTGCGGCAGTCTCTACAACTGCTTAAGACCGACGTTACGGGGGTAGCAGCCTCCGTGGGCACTCTGGAGGCCGATCTTTTCTCGACGGAGGCGGCTTTCGGTGACGCGTGTGAACATCTGAGGTCCGCCGAGTCCGCCGCTAACTCCGCCGTGCGCTACGACGTGTTGTTCCTGCTGGGCATTGTCCTGGGAGCGGTGGTAACCCTGGCCGGCCTGGACCTGCTCTTGCTGGGTAGGGCCATGAGCAAGAGGAAATCATAACCCGGTTTACGGGAAGGGGACGATTCGAATGAGAGTGGGAACCGTGCTCGTCATGGTGCTTGCATTGTCGGTGGGAGCGGGGGCGATAGGGCTTGCCGATACCACCTTCGAGATGGACGTAGGCCAGTACAGGTTCGTCTCCTTCCGCGTGCAGCCACAGCAGACCGAGCGCACCAGCATAGAGGGAAGCCTTCAGCTGGATCCGGACACTATCGAGATCGAACTGATACTGATGCATCTGGACGACTTCGTACGATGGAGAAACAACCAGCCCGACGTGGATACCCTCTTCCATGTTCGAACCGGGTCGGGCGAAGTGGATATACCCGTGGACGGCTTCGGGGATTTCGTGCTGGTGGTGAGCAACCGGGGCAATTTCCATGCGGCCACCGCGACCAGCGACCTCGATCTGTCGTTCGAGGGCACGGGGACCGAGTATAATCCGCTGGACATGGCTCTCAAGCTGGCATTGCTGCTCATGGGTCTGGCGGTGGTGGTTATACTCGTGGTGGGTATAGTTCGGCTTTTATCAAGGAGTAAGGCAAGAGAGAGCTGACCCGGCATCGGTAAACGCGCCGACCCTCTTCGGATGGATTGACCTTTCCGGATGAGGTTATTATACCGCATTCCCATAGGAGAAGGGGAAATATGCTCATCTCTACACGCAGTCGCTACGGTCTTAGAGCTCTGATCCAACTGGCGCTTGCCGAGGAAGATCAACCGCTTAGCCTTTCGGTTATCGCCGAAAAGGAACGAATCCCTCTCAGGTACCTGGAGCAGATCTTCGGCAGGCTGAGAATAACAGGCCTGGTAAAGGGCCGCAGGGGCCCCGGAGGGGGATATCTCCTATCCAGGCCCCCGGAAGAGATTCACCTAGTCGAGGTGGTACAATGTCTGGAGACCGAGTTCCTTCCGGCCAGCTGCCTTTCGGACAACATCGAGTGCGGGGAACCCGACGAGGTGACCGGCAGATGCGCCCTGGAGGAAACCTGCCGGACCAAGAAGCTATGGGAAGCCCTACGCTGCGTATACCACACGATCTTGAGCGAGAACACTCTCGCCGACCTGGCGAAGGGGAATCTTACCAAGGTCGACCTCGAGTAGCATGTGGAAGTACTCCGAGAAGCTGATAGAGCACTTCAAGAACCCCCGTAACGTCGGCACCCTCGAAGATCCGGACGGGCACGGTGAGGTGGGATCACCGGTTTGCGGCGATGCCATGGTCCTGGACATCCGGGTGGACGACGAACAGAGGATATCGGATATCAAGTTCAAGACCTTCGGCTGTGCCGGGGCCATAGCGTCGGCTTCCGCCCTCACCGAGATGGCCAAGGGCAGGACCCTACAGGAAGCCCTTTCCATAAAAGCAAGCGAAATTGCGAATTACCTTGGAGGGATGCCCAAGGAGAAGTTCCACTGCTCCGTTCTGGGAAACGAGGCTCTGGCCGACGCGGTCAAGGACTACCGCCAAAGGCGTGCCCGACTGGCGAACGAGCTCGAAACCTTGCTTTCCAATCCCCCGGAGGATCTGGCCCGGCTTCTAGGTGAAGAGGTGGAGGTCCTGTCGGTACATCCGTCCCGGGTAAGGCTGGGCGGAACCGCTGACCACACGGATACGCTGGCGGAGCGTCTGTCCAAACTGCTGAGTGACTCGGTGGACAGAGACGTGGAGGTAAGCCTGGAGTGAGGCACGTTTATTTCGACAGCAACGCCACCACCAGGGTGGCCCCGGAGGTGCTGGAGGAGATGATGCCTTACTTCGACCGGAGCTACGGAAATCCCTCCAGCTTCCACAGCTTCGGCAGCGCCTGCATGGAGGCGGTGGAGAAGGCCAGGAAGCAGGTTGCCGACCTGATAGGAGCCGCCCCCGAGGAGGTGTTCTTCACCTCCGGGGGAACCGAGAGTGACAATACCGCTCTGAAGGGCGCGGCTAGGATGGATCCCTCCCGGAACGGGCTGGTGGTTTCCGCTGTGGAGCATCCGGCGGTTCTGGAGACCGCACGGTACCTGGAAAGGCGTGGGCATCCGGTTTTTTACGCGGGGGTGGACTCGGAGGGCAGTCTGAACGTCCGGGAGGTGTCATCCGCGGTCGACGAGGGGACGGCGCTGGTCAGCTTGATGGCGGCCAACAACGAGACCGGGGTGCTGTTCCCCGTGGATGAGCTGGCGAAGATAGCCCACGGTATGGGAGCTCTGTACCACACCGACGCGGTCCAGGCGGTGGGTAAGATAGAGATAGACGTACGAAAGCAGGACATCGACTTGCTCAGCATCTCGGCGCACAAGCTACATGGCCCCATGGGAGCCGGAGCCCTGTTCGTCCGCCGGGGGATCGATTTGCCCCCTCTTATGCACGGCGGTCATCAGGAGGAGGGCCTCCGGGCTGGCACCCTCAACGTTCCGGGCATAGTGGGCCTGGGTAAGGCGGCCGAGTTGGCCGGCGAGGAGCTTCGTGAGGGCAGCGCGGAAAGGTTGAGAAACCTCAGGAACCGCATAGAGGAAGGGATCATTTCCACCTGTCCGGAAACGCTTATCTTGGCCTCGGAGACCGAAAGGCTTCCCAACACGCTTACCGCTGTATTCGGAGGAATCGAGAGCGAGGCCATACTTACTCTTCTGGATATGAAAGGGATAAGCGCAAGCTCCGGCTCCGCCTGCAGCACCGGGACCACGGATCCCAGCCACGTTCTCACCGCCATGGGATGCGATGCGAACATGGGCAACAGCGCTATTCGAATCAGCTTCGACCGCTATACCACCGAAGAGGAGGTCGACTACCTCCTCGAGCAGCTTCCACCAATCGTGGAGAAGCTGCGGGACGTGTCTCCCTACGCCTGATCCTCAGAAACCAGACCCGATCCAGCTGACGCCAGACTGGACGCAGTACCGCACCGGCCCTTCCAGCCCGGACCTCAGCGAGACGTAAACGCCCACCTGATTCACCGGATGAAAGCTTATTGTCCCGCCCAGATCTATGCTACCCGCCGTGTTGCCCCGCATTACGGCGACCAGCTGCAGGCTGTGGGTGATGAAGCTGGATCCGCCGGCGGAGAAACTCATGGTTTCCTCGGAGTCGTCTCCGAAGGGGTCGGTTGCCCCGTAGAACGCCGAGCCGGACATCCTGAAGCGTCGGAAGGTGGTGCTGGTCGTTCCTCCTACCATGAGCCTACCCTTGCCGTCCCGCTGGTCGGAGCCGGTGGGCACCTCGGCAAGGGCGCGGAGCACCAGCCCGGTCCCTCCCCGGGCGGTCTCGAACAGGTAGGAAACTCCGCCGGTGATATTGCCGATCAGGCCTCCCTCCATGCCGTCGTCGTCCAGGAACAACGGTATGCCCGCCGAGAGCTCCAGATCCTCGACGAATCCCCAGCTGACCGCCCCGGGAATCTTCAAGAGCTGTGGTCCGCTCTCCAGCTCGCAATAGCTCAGGCCGCTGCGGATCCTTAGCTGACCGATGGCCAAAACGTCCGCCGTCGGAAGCATCGGGTACCCGGAGAACCCTTCCTCGGTGGAGAGGCAGGATGGATAACCCGTGCCGCCGCCGGAAAGAAGAACGGACAGTAGCAGGATGTATGAAGCCAAATCAAGTATCCTTTCCCCTTCGTGGTTATGGACATATCCGAGAGAAGGCAGGTGGTTGCCTGCCGCTCCCGGATTGTAATATGAAATGCGGAGTTGTAGTTCTCGGGGGAATAATAACCCGCGGGAGGCTCGTGGAGAATCCCCGCCACCAGGGAGGGAGATGGGCAAGAACACACTAAAGCTGTCCGAGAGCGCGCTGCTGATGCTGTTGGTGATTTCGCTGGCGGGATTCGTAACCATCCTGGTTACCGATTCTCGGGCCCAATCTCCCGCTCCGGGGGCCGAGGTTCCAACCGAAGACCGTTCTATAGAGAACAACTGCATGGAGATAGCTTACGGTGACCAGCCCAGGATAAGCGTCTTGGCCGATACCACCATTCTGAGGATGGACCTGGACGAGGAGCGGTACACCGTGGCCCAGGCCAATCTGTTCCTCACCCGGGAGCTGCGGCGCTGCGATTGCGGGCATACCGCAACCTACCGGAGGCCCGACGGAGGGCTTTCCTTCGTGGCCTCCTACCCCGACGGCCGCCCTCTGAGACTGGAGCTGGTAAA
The DNA here is from genome assembly GCA_014728175.1 of Candidatus Fermentibacterota bacterium. Lineage (GTDB taxonomy): Bacteria > Fermentibacterota > Fermentibacteria > Fermentibacterales > JCC-6 > WJMA01. The sequence goes on along the minus strand of WJMA01000014.1, from coordinate 9,698 downwards.
GCTCTGACTGTTAATCCGATGATATTGTTGACAGCCGCCACGGAGGTCAGTATTCATCGCACTCCGTACACCCGCGGGGGGGCTGGTTTTCGACCCTGCGGATCAACGGCCGGCCCATACCGATCTTTGCCGACGGGTCACGCCGGTCTCTCTTTGGAGGTTAGGGCATGAAGAAACCCGCCAAATGGCGACTGTGGAGCTCGATAGCATTATTCCTGCTGGCCGCCTTGATGATCTACCCCACGGTCAGATGGTACTCGCTTCCCGAGCGCGAGCGAGACAGAGCCGAGGCGAGCGTGCAGCCCGAGACGGACAACCCCCATTTGAGCGCTGTTCTGGACAACCTCCAGGAGAGAGGCGGCGCCGACCTGGTGGAGGAATACAGAGAGCTTCACCAGCTGAAACAAGGGACCATAAAGCTGGGCCTGGATCTTCAGGGAGGCATGTACCTGGCGTACACGGTAAAGCCCAGCGAGGGCCTGGATACCAGGGACGCCCTGGATCAGGCTCTGGAGGTCATACGCAACCGCATAGACGAGTTCGGGGTTTCCGAGCCCTCGATAACCAGACAGGGCGATGACCGGATAATCGTACAGCTACCCGGGGTTAGAGACCCGGCCAGGGCCAGAAGCATAGTAGAGAGGCAGGCCCTACTGGAGTTCAAGCTGGTGGCTTACCCCAACTCCGAGACCCAGAGCCCGGTAGGCGTTCCCGTGATTAGGGAGATAAACGAAGAGCTGACCGGGGAGGAAGAGCCGATGGAGGAGGACACCCTGTTTCCCTCCGTGCCGGACACTTCTCCTCTTGACGAACCCGACACCTCCGAGATGGGAACCATAATTTTCCCCTCCAGCCCCGCGGCGGAGGGCGGCGACGAGGGTGAAGGCCTGGGCCCCATCCCCATACCCGGGGAGGGACCGGAGATGCAGCCCGAGCCCACCCTGGAGGTTCCCGCGGCTCCCGACAGGGAGGGATTCCCAGGGCTGTTCATCCAGGTGCCGGAGGACGTCGCCCGCACCCTCAGCATATCTCCCGGGGATTGGGCGATAAGAACGGGCGATGATCTGGATCGCTTCAACGACGTGATTAACCTTCCATCGGTGGACTCCATATTGGCCGAGCGCAACCTGGAGTTCTCCCTGGGCCGGAAGATGCAGACCTCGGAGGGAGAGCTGGTTCCGGTATTCCTGGTTCCCAGGGACATGACCAGGGGATGGGACCGACAGACCTCGATAGAGAGGTCCCATTACTACCTGACCGGTGCCAGCCTGGAGGACGTGCGGGTACGCATGGGGGGCGCCGGCGCCATCTCCAACAATCCCTACCTCATTCTCCAGTTCGATTCCCAGGGTGCGGAGAACTGGACCCGGATCACCGGCGACAACGTAGGCGAGCGGGTAGCCATACTGCTGGACGGGACCATCTACTCGGTGGCCACCATTCGGGAGAGAATCTCCGGCAGCAGCACCAGGCTATCCGGCGGTTTTACCGTCGAGGAGGCACGGGACCTGCGGCTGATCCTGAAAGCGGGCTCACTGCCCGCCGAGCTGGAGCTGGCCGAGGAGCAGACAATAGGACCCAGCCTCGGTAGAAAATCGATCAACCAGGGCGTGGTTGCCGGAATCATCGGCCTGGTTCTGATAAGCATTTTCATAATCGTCTACTACGGTTTGGGCGGGGTCCTCGCCGTCATGGCCCTGGCTTTCGATTTGATCATCGTCCTGGGAGTGCTTTGCTTCCCCGGCCCTCTGTCCGGTCTGGGCATACACGGTCTCAACGCCACCCTCACCCTTCCGGGAATCGCGGGAATCATCCTTACCATAGGAATGGCCGTGGACGCCAGCGTTTTGATCTACGAGCGGATCAGGGAGGAGCGCAGGGCGGGCAAGGGCATTCGAACGGCGGTGGACGCCGGTTACTCCCGGGCGTTCGTAACCATCCTCGACGCCAACCTGACCACCCTGATAACCGCCCTGGTCCTCTACAGGTTCGGTACCGGACCCATCCGGGGCTTCGCGGTAACCCTGTCCATAGGTATCCTGGCCAGCATGTTCTGTTCGCTGGTATTCACCCGGGCGATAATCGCCCTGATCCTCAAGAGCAGGAAGATCAAGGACTTAAATCTGGGGAAGCTGGCCTTCCTCAGCTCGCCCGACTTCAAAATCACCGCCGTCCGGAAAAAGACGTACCTTCTGTCGCTGTTGGTGATCATCGTGGGGATAGTGGCGTTCGCCGCCAACAAGGGCCTGGATCTGTCCATAGATTTCACCGGAGGGCTGGAGACAAACGTCCTCAGCGAGGAGATAGTCGCCCCCGAGATACTGCGTGAAGACCTGGAGCGCAGGGGACTGGAAAGCGTGCAGGTACAATCTCTGGTGGATTACGCAGGAGAGGGCTCCGCGTTCGTGGTCAGAACCGCCGAGGATGACAAGGACATGGTTTACGAGGCTCTGGACGAGGTTGGCTGCAGGCCGATGGAGGAGGGCGAGGAAGGCCTGTCGTTCATCAAGCAGATAGGCCCGAGGGTCGGCTCCGAGCTTAGGGCCAAAGCCATAAACGCCGTTGTCATAGCCATGATATTCATAATCCTGTACATCTGGTACAGGTTCCAGTTCAAATGGGGCGTGGCCGCCGTGGCCGCGCTGGCCCACGACATACTGATAACCGTGGGGATAATCGCGCTGATACGGATGGAGGTGTCCCTTACCATAATAGCCGCCCTGCTCACCATAGTAGGCTACTCCATCAATGATACCATCGTGGTGTTCGACCGGATCAGGGAGGACCGCAAACTGCGCAAGGGCCGGACCTTCGAGGAAACGGTCAACATAAGCATCAACGAGACCCTGAGCAGGACGGTGATCACCTCCCTGACCACTTTCATGGCCGTTCTGATGCTGTTCATCTTCGGAGGGGAGATCCTGGCCGACTTCTCCCTGACTCTGCTGATGGGTATCGTGATAGGAACCTACTCGTCCATCTTCGTGGCCAGCCCGATACTGGTGGATTGGACCCGAAAGGTGGCCAAGGGCAAAGCGAAGATACGGAAGGGGCTTCGGAAGAAGAAGTCCAGAAAGTAGGGTCCACGCCTGCTATTCTTTGGTAGCGGGAAGCTCCAGGCGGGCCTTTGCTCCTCCCAGGCTATCGCTTCTGCCCAGACTCAGGGCTCCCCCGTGCAGACCAGCGATTCTCCGCACGATGGTCAGGCCCAGCCCCGGGCCTTCGCTGGAGGGTCCCTTCACGAACGGCCTGCTCAACTTCGTAACGTCTTCGACGCCGTATCCGGGGCCATCGTCCGACACCGTGACAACTGCCCGGTCGTCCTCGATTGCCAACCCGACCTCCACCCGGGACTCGGCGTGCCTGATCGCGTTTCTCGCCAGGTTGGCCAGGGCGCGGGCCAGAAGATGACGGTCTCCCAGGCAACGCGCGGATCCCGATACCGCCACCTCGATCTCGGTGCGGGCCCAGGTCTCGGCCTGGACCATCTCCTCGGCCACCTCGGCTAGGTCGACCGTTTCCCGGCTAACCGAGTCCTTCCTCTGGAGGCGATTGTAATCGAGCAGCTCGGTCACCAACCGGTCCAGGTTGTGAAGCTCCCTCTCCATCCTGTCCATCTTGGCCGGCTCCATCCCACCCGTGTCCCGCAGAAGCTCCAGGGAAAGGCTCAGCCTGGCCAGTGGGGTACGCAACTCGTGGGCGACGCTGCCCAGAAGCTGGCGGTGGGAGTCGACCAGGTCCTGTATCCTCTGGGCCATCTGATTGAAGGTATGCCCCACCGAATCCAGTATATCGCCCTTCGACTTTGCGGGTATCCTTATGCCCAGGTTGCCCTCGCCCAGGTTGTCCGCGGCCCATCTGAGACGGCGCAACTTCTTCCGCAGCGGAAACAGCGCGAGGTAGAGCACCGCTCCCTCGGTCAGGAGCAGAACCAGAATGAATAACCAGAAGGCGTTTCTGAACAGAGGCCTTCCCCTCTCGAAGGGGGTGAGCGACACCTCTACTTGGAAGGGGAGGGAATGGGGCAGGCCCGGCAGGAAGACGCTCCCCGGCCTGGGCCGGGGCAGGCGTCGGTCGGGACCCCGAACCGGTACGAATCGGGCGGTGATGTCCATGGAGTCCGCGATACTGCGAGCCTTTTCTATGGTCAGGGGCTCGGTGCTCACCAGCCTGTCCCGGAAGCTTTCCAGGGTTCTGCGCTGGTAGTCTCGGATGTGTCTGGGCACGATCTTGAACGCCACGTAAGCCGATAAAATCAGGGTCAGGACTATGCATATAGCCAGCGGTAGATACACCTTTACGAAAAGCTTCCTCATCGGTCCTCCGGGATGGTCATCATGTATCCAACCCCCCTGACGGTTCTTATGAGATTCGAATTTCCCCCGGCCTGCCGCAGTTTTCGGCGTATTCGGGACACGATGACGTCTACGGAGCGGTCTATGGAGGTGAAATCTATGCCTCTCAGCTCCTCGACCAGGTTCCTGCGCTCCTGTACCCTTCCCGCCCGGCTGGCCAGCAGTTCCAGGAGATCGTACTCCGTGGAGGTGAGATCCAGCTTGGTCTGCCCGTAATACGCCTCGCGTGAGGGCGGGCTTACCCTAAGTGGCCCGATGCTTATCCCCTCCGCCTCCGGGCTGGCCTGCCTTCGTCGCAGAAGCGCGCGGATTCTAGCCAGGAGCACTCTCGGAGACACCGGCTTGCCCACGTAATCGTCGGCACCGGTCTCCAGCCCGGCAACGATGTCCGCATCTTCCTTCATGGCAGTGAGCATGAGTATCGGCCCCTGCCAGAACTCACGCAGCTCGCGGCAAACGTCCAGGCCGTCCACGTCGGGCAGCATCAGATCCAGCACCACCAGGTCGGGAGGGTTGTTCCGCACCAGCTCGGCGGTGGCGGCGCCCCGATGCAGAACGGATACCTCCAAGGCATGACTGGACAGGTACTCGGAAAGAAGCTCGGCCAGCTCCGTGTCATCCTCCACGATGAGTACGCGTTTGCCAGGCGCGGAGCTCATCGGACGGGCCTTTTGTTGACAATACCTCTCATGGAGCTATTCTATGCCCAACCAAAGGCAAAGCCAAACAAAGAACGACCGGAGGATCGCATGTTTCATCTAATGGTTCCAATCTCTCTGCTGATATTGACCGCGGTCGGGGCGGAGGAGCCACCCGAGCTGTACGCGCTGGAGTATCCGGGGCTGGTATTCGCAGCCCTACCCCCGGAGCTGGCCGAACCGGTCGAAGGCAGCCTGACCGAGGAGGTCGGAGCTATAGCCAGCCCTCCCACCGATAATGGAGTCGAGTTTCACCTCAAGTACTGGAAACTGCAGAGCAACCCAGGGTTCAACCCGGGACTGTGGCTGAGGGAGAAGTTCGACTCCGAGCTGTCGCTGCCCGATGGGCACGAGGTACTGCTGGGCAAGGTCGAATACGTCCAAGGCAGCATGGAGACCGGCTACCTCGAGGAGCGTTCGCTGGGGTTGGTCTGCCTGATGAACTTCACCATTACCAGCGAAGAGGACTGGCTGGAGGGAGGAGGCGCAGCGGCTGGCATCTTCCGCAACGGGTACTGCACGCTGCTGTACTCCATGGCCCCCGAGGAGGAGCTGAACTACGCGAAGAACTCGGTCAGGAGTCTGATCGACTACATGTACCTGGCGGAGTAAAGACTACCTGCGCTTGATGCCCACCGAGTAAAGAAGGTAACCTAAGGCCAGGGCCACCGCCGCATGGGCCAGAAGGGGAACCAGGGCCCGAATATTCCCCGGCGAAGACATATTCGCCGACAGGGCCGAGCCCAGCGGCGGTACCAAAACTCTAAATAGCCTGCCCGCCCATTCGGGAACCCGGGCCAGCGCCCATGGAAGCCCACCCGCCAATCCCACCGTCATGATTCCCACGAACAGGAAAACCGCTGCTCCGGCAGTGGTTAGAATACCCAGCAGCAAACCCGCGGAAACTCCCCACAGAAGAGGTACGTACACGACGAGAAGGCTTTCGAGCCAGGGAAATTGCGTCGGGGACCTGAGGGCCGCCACGATGGCGGAGATGGTAAGAGCGAATACCCCGGTCACTATCACCAGGAATCCCAGAAAGGATCCCCAGTAACCGGTCCATCTGGGAACTGGAAGAGCCAGAGAGTTACGGAACCAGTTGCTGCCGAACGATCCGGAAAAGAAAACCGAGCTCTGAACTCCCGCGATGAGAGTAAGCAGCAGCGAGGCGTTCCATAATGCCAGGGTTATCCGCTCCCCTACCGCGAAAGGTCCCGCTATTCCCACCTGGTTCAGGTAGGACTCGATGAACACCAGAAGAGCCAGGATCGGAGGTACGAGCAGATAGGTAGATATCCACTTGGCGCTGAGCAGGGAATCAATCGTCTCCCGGAGGAAGAAGCTCCTACCCGCCATCGGCGGCCTCCGTTGTCGGTGACAGGGTTACCACCCGGTCCGCCACTTCGTACAGAGTGGTTGGAAGATCGGTCAGCACCAGCATCGCCGCGCTCTCCCTTATCTTGAGAAGCAACTGGGTTGCCTGCTCCAGTACCGGAGGCCCCAGGTTGTATAAAGGCCCATCCAGCACGGTAGCAGTGAAACTACACAGCTCCAGCTCGCACAGGCCGAAGATTTGCAGCACGGGCAGGGGAAGCTTCTCCGGCGGCCGCCTAAGGAACTGGTAAACTCCCCACGATTTGCTCCAGGTGTCCAGCATGTACCTGGCCCGACGCCTACCTACGCCCCTGGTTGAAAGACGTCTGACCAGCTGGGACAGTACTTCTTTGCCGGGGGCGAAATTATCCTCCTGGAACAGGAAAAAGCTTCGTCCCAACGAAGTCATTGATCCCGGACGATGACCGGCCATGGAAATCTTCTGCCCCCGACAACGACGCAAACCGGCGAGACAGGCCACGATGCGACTTTTTCCGGTACCGGCGTCCCCTGCCAGAAGAACCATCTCTCCGGGCTTGACTGTCAGATCCAAATCGCTTATTCGCGGCGGGTCGGAGTATCCGCGAAGCTTAATCATTCGAGCGCATTTCCTTTCCGTTGAGACGAGTAGGGATAGATAATACGATGAAAAGGCTCTTCGCCACCCTCGCTCTTTTCCTGATGGTCTGTTCCTGTGGCAATGGCCCCAGGGGATTGCTCAGCCAGAGGGTGCAATCCGTAGAGCTGGTGCTGCACACCGACAGACCGGCTCTCATAGCGGCGGCCACGGACGAATCGTTCGACGCCGAGGGTATGTTGCAGGATCTGGCCGACAGCAACCTGCTGGCGCTAGAGCTCCAATGCCTCAGGAGTGATTCCAGCCGTATGGCAATACTGGCAGAACCGATGACCGTACCGGTTCAGGTTGTGCCCAAGGAAGGATCCGTTCGATGGGTAACGGCGGAGTACGAAGGCATATGGTGGGAACCGCGATACCAGTGGACCCTGCGGGAGGAGAGCTGTGACATTCAGGCCATGGTTATAGTCCACAACGAAACCGGCCAGGAATGGAACGCCCGCCTGGTAAGGCTGCGCGACCATCGAGGCCTGCAGGTTGCCAAAACGGAGAACCACCTTTCCATACCTCCGGGAGAGGTAGTCGTACAATGGTGGAGCTCGATGGGCGTTCCCAAAACCCCAAGACTCATATATGGCTGGCCAGCCGGAAGCCGGTGGAACGCCGTAGTTCCCTGCATAATGACCACACCCGGCCCATTGATCGCCGAGCCGCACAATGACAGCGACCTCCCGAGAATGACGGGAGACACTCTCTGGCTACCTTTGGATGGTTTGGAGTTACGCGAGGAGAAGACGCAAAGGCCGAACGGCTACCACTGCAGACTATTACTGGAGAACCACCGGGAGATACCGGTACTGCTGAGGATTGTCGTCCCCGCAAGGCTGGATAGGGGAGCCCTTATAGAATCCGGCCCCGATTTCCCAGTGGAGATGTACATCGCCCCCGGCGACACTTCCTCGCTCGAGTACCGCATTGTGTACCCCTATGCCCCGCCCTCGAATGGTTGACCAACGGACTACGCGTACGTAATTTACCTGCCCATCACAAAAGGGTGCGCCCGTAGCTCAATTGGATAGAGCGTCTGGCTACGGACCAGAAGGCTCCGGGTTCGAGTCCTGGCGGGCGTACCAGCAAAGCTGAAGGGGGTTTCTACCCCCTTTTGGTTTTGTTGGTTTGCCCCCTGATCGAGCCCACGCTGATTCGGAAGGTGCGCTTTGTGGTTCGTATACATCTGTGACAGGGATGGCGAGCTATATACGGGAATCACCACGGATATCAGGCATCGGATGAAGCAGCACAAAGCGCAGCTTCTCTACAGCGAGAGCCATTCATGCCGAGAGAGTGCCGCCAGCCGGGAAAGGCAGATCAAGGGCTGGACCCGGAAAAAGAAGCTGGCTCTCGTTTCTTCATCGAATCAGCAGGGGTGAGTTTATCCTGAGCGAGCGACAGCGAGCCGAAGGAAGTCCTGGCGGGCGTACCAGCTGAATGTCTCAGCGAACCATTTGCAACCCTGAGGCGCTTTTCCAAGGCACAAGCAACCTCTTATTCACCAATACGGCTTTCCGTCAGCGTCTGATACAAGATCGCCTCATACCGGCATCGGCGCGATTCCTATGTCAACGGGCCGAGAGCGTGGCGGCATCGTCTTGACAATCCCCTCGACACAAGGCAGATAGATAGCTGGTAGATTTGCGCTTTTTGCCCAGTAGGAGGTTGATATGTTTTCACCCCCCCCGCTGTCTGATACTACTTAGCCTGCTGGTCTCGGTACCCGCCGTAATCTGCACCGCCGACGGCCCGCCACCCAACTGCATTCCGGTAATAGCCATGAACGCCTGCCAGAACACGCTCTGCGACACCTGCATGGACATGGAGACGGTCTGCCAGCTCTCCTGGCACTACTTCGACGGTTTCTGGGTGGAGTATTGGGTAAGTGGAGAGAATTTCCCCAGCATGGCGAACCTTTGCGACAGCACGGGCATGTACATGGTATGCACCACCAGCCCTTTTCTTCCGTACCAGCATCCTGCCAAGTGGTGGGCCAGATACGATTCGGTGGAGCTGTGGAGCGACAGTGCCTTCATCCATCCCGATGAGGATGGTGAGGAGATTCTCTCGGTAAGAACCGCCGCTGCCATGATGGACAGCATCGTTGGCGATGCATCCAGTCTGGACTCCCTCAATTCAAACCGTCCGGCCGTATGGTACTACGACACCTGCAACGAGGGTCCCAGTCGTCAATACAGACGGCGGGTGGACGGCTCGGACAGCGCGTACGCCTACGACGACTACATGCCCAACATGTACACCCAGGCCCTGGAGCGGGATGTTGTGGAGTTCGAGGATTCAACCTACTACGTCACGGTGCCCGTCATGGAGGAGATAGAGCCTCAGGGGGTGTTCTCGTGGATGCACTACGCCGCCTACCAGGCCGACTCCACCAGGCCGTTATCGGTCACCTTCGCCACGATGCACCGGATAGGACGCTGGGCCGGCCAAATACTGCCCTTCGAAGACCAGATGGACGTTCAAGACGCCCCTACCTTCCACGATCAGGCGATGGCGGTGCGAGCCTACCTGGACATGGAGATCCAGTACTACGAGAGCTCTCAGCCACCCCATCCCCCTCCGCAGCCCAACCCTCCTCACATACTGGAGATGAACGCCTACCCCTTCAGGCAGGTGAGTCAG
>WJMA01000013.1 GCA_014728175.1 Candidatus Fermentibacterota bacterium | reverse complement strand
GTAATAGAGGGGATCGTATGCGAAGGCGCATACGGCGACCGTCAGCAGAAGCAATACAGTAAGTCTCATCGACGACCTTTCGTTGGCCGGGGAAGGGCTCTCAGAACCTTACCGAGAATCCATCCAGCTCTTCTCCGCCGCAATCCGCGGGGCTCTGCCGGACGTTGTCGACGGAGGCCGCGGAAGGACCTCTTCGGCACTCCCGTACCATCGACTCCACCGAATCCTTCGAGCCGCAGACCAGAAGTTCCACGGAGCCGTCGAGGCGGTTTCTCACCCAGCCTCTCAATCCCAGAGACTGGGCGGTCCTCACCGCCCAGTAACGGAAGCCCACTCCCTGGACCACTCCGGTTACGCGAACCTCACGGCAAATCATAGTACCTCCCAGCAAACAATACGAAATAGGTCAGCCCGTGGACGCATGTCAATCTCGGCGGTAACGTTGACAAGGTCGCGGCTTGGCATTCTAATTGTCAAAACTATTTCAAGTGTCTACGAAAGGAGGGGTTAATGAGACTCAAGTTGTTTTCTGCTTTGCTGGTGCTTCTGGTGCTGGCGGGCAGCTCCTACGCCCTTCCGTCGCTCTCGGGGTTCCGCGGGGTTCACCGGGTCGGCAGCGGAAGAACGATAGGGCAGAACGAGATCGCCTTCGGTCTGATGCCCAAGTACTGGGCCAGCACCAACGATCTCGAGGACATCCGCTTCTTCGCAGAGACCCAGCAGGGCTTCTTCGACAGCCTGTTGAACGTAAAGGACAAGGAGCACCTGGCAATAGGGTACTTCGTGGTCGATTACGGGGCTACCGACTGGCTGGAGATAGCCACCAGACTCACCTACAAGATCACCTACTACGAGCGGGATCTGGTCCAGCCCAGGGGCTTCTCAGCCGGACGCTGGGACGGCAACCACGGGGTCTCGGATACCCGGGTGGGAATCAAGGCGGGTTTCACGCCAACTCCCTCCAACCAGCTGGTCTGGCTGGGAATACAGAACTGGTTCGAGTTCGCGCCCCCGTCCAACGAGGTGGTTACCAGCGAGGACCCCTGCGGGCGGTGGTTCGACAACATGCCCATGTACGAGATGCGAAACCCCATGCTTTCCACCGGGCATACCACCATCGGCGCGGACGCTCTAATCACGCTCGACCTGGCGGGAGTCTCTCCGGGTACCCCGCTGAGGTTCCACGCCAACGCCGGGTACGCGATGTACAAGCAAACCTTCAACATGACCGACTTCCGTTACTCCTACGGGGAGACCGAGGTGAATTTCTACGACAGCACCGACGTCCACATGAGGGTCGAGGACGACGTGCTGAACCTGGGCTTCGCCGCGGAGTTCCCCACCCAGTACGCAACGGTATTTACCGAGTACACCGTGCACGAGCTTCTAAGCCGTGACGGCTACAACTCAGTCGCGTACTTCACCCCGGGCATCCGGTTCCACACCAACGCCGGTTTCCTGCTGGACGTAGCGTTCGACCTGGGCCTGACCGAGTACGACCCGGAGTACTACGACCTGGGCCACGCCCTCTACCAGCAGGGCCCGGTGAGCGAGGAGGACAGGGAAGCCCGCGCTCCCCTGCCCACCGGCGCCACGCAGGACTGGGGCATAGGCTTTGGCCTGGCCTTCTCCAGCGACCTGATGGTCGAGGAGATCGGGCCCACCCAGGGAACCATCTCGGGCATGGTGATGGACGCCAGGACCGGAGATAAGCTACAGGGCGTGCTGACCTTCGCCGGGGTTCCGGTCGATACCGTCCGCTCCGACCCGGTCACCGGGTACTTCGAGGTGGACGTGCCGCCCGGAAGCATACCCATAACCGTTATGGTGGAGGGCTACGAGCCAGCCTCGGCCACCATCGTGCTGGAGGCCGGCCAAAACGTGGTCAAGGACTTCCAGATGAGGCCGGAGGCCGTCGCCGGCAAGATCACCGGAACGGTGATCGACGCCGAGACCGGCGAGCCGGTCATAGCCTCCATAACGGTAACCGGACCGGAGGAGCCGGTAAGCGTCGAGTGCAACGCCGACGGCGTATTCCAGTTCGAGGCGCCGGAAGGTACCTGGACCATCAAGGCGGAGCACGAGGACTACGTGACCCGCACCAAGCCGGTGGTCGTACCTGCCGACCAGTCCGTGGTCGTGGACTTCGAGCTTAGACCCGCGCTGGAAGAGGGGCAGGTAATGTCCTTCAGCAACATCTACTTCGACGTTGCCAGCGCGACGTTAAAGCCGGAGTCATACCCGGTCCTGAACAACATAGTCGAGCTCTTGAAGGAGAACTCGAGTGCTCGCATCCAGATAGCGGGTCACACCGACTCGGACGGCAGCGCCTCGTACAACCAGACGTTGAGCGAGCAGCGTGCTGCCTCCGTGTTCAACTACCTGGTCAACAACGGGATCAACCCGAGCAGGTTGACCACGATAGGATTCGGCGAGAGCCAGCCGGCGGTGCCCAACACCAGCGCTGCCAACAAGGCTCAGAACCGCCGTATCGAGTTCACCGTCCTGTCCATATAGGCGGGACGACACGGCAAGGAGAGGGGCGGCCGTCGGCCGCCCCTTTCCCGTCCCAAAGGGCTAGGAGGAGCAGATGACATCGGGCAGGGGAGTGGCGGTATTGCTTCTCCCGGTGCTGCTTTGCGCCACCGGCGCGCACGGTTTGCCTTCGCGGCTGGGCCTGACCGGCTTCGGAAACGTCGTAGACGCCCGCTCCTCCCCCAGCGAGACCTTCGTGACCGGCCTTTCCGCCACCTACCAGTTCGCATCGGTGGAGGACTACGTACATCTGGCCCCCGAGGACCATCCGGACGTGGATACCCTTCTACTGGTAGAGGACTGGGAGCACTACGTCGACGCCCGGATGTTCTTCGGCGTGGGTCTTCCGGAGAACGTGGAGGCTGCTATGTCCGTCTCCTTCCGGGCCAACGGTTACCAGTTCGACCAGACCAACCCCCGGGGAGACTTCGTCGGCTACCTGGAAGCCCAGGTGGGAATCAACGACATGACCTTCGCCGCCAAGTACGGACGGCAGGTGCATCCGATGGTAACCGCCGGCGGAGCGATATGGGTATCCGCACCCCTCGGCAGTACCGACCCGGACCTGGCCACGGATCACGACGGATTCTGGAACCGCAACGACCGTATGCTCCAGATGCGCCGGCCTTTCCTGTGCGACGGCAAGACCGCCTACGGGTTCCTGGCCCTGGCCAGCGGCAGCTACAGCATAGTGGACGGCCACCTCAACCTGGGCTACGCCTCCCTGGGACAGTCCTACGAGGACTCCGTCCTGGGCAGGGTGGACGAAAGGCTGAGCGCCGTGGATTTGGCGGTGGGCGCCGAGGCCAGATCGGAGAGAGCCTCCTTCTTCCTGGAGTACTGGACCAGAATGTTCTCCGGCCGTTCGGACCTGGGCTACGACTCTCCCGCCACCCTGACCATGGGCCTGCGGATCTTCGAGCAAACCGGCACCTTCTTCGAGCTGACCGGAATAAGCGGCATGTCGGACTTCGACCGTCACGAGGCCGATCCCTACCGAACCGGAACGCTTCCCGTTCCGGGCGGGCTTCCCGGCGAGTGGGGGGTGAGCTTTTCAGTCGGCTACGATGCGGGCCTGCTTCCCGGTGGTTCCTCCGGCGCCCCCGGAGCGCTCTCCGGAGCCGTAACCAAGGCCTCCACCGGGCAACCTCTCCAGGCCACCGTAAGAATTCCCGACCAACACGTGCAACCGGTCTCCTCCAATCCGGAGACCGGATTCTACACCATGAGAGTACCCTCAGGAACGGCTCTGGTGATAGCCGAGGCCGAGGGCTGCTACCAGCAGTCCCGAACCGTGGTGGTGCCTTCCTCCGGGGAGGCGGCGCTGGACTTCAGTCTGATCGAGAAGCCTCCTCCCGGTGGCTCGGTGGCCGGTACGGTCGTAGACCGGGAGACCGGCAATCCCCTCGCCTCGGCCACGGTGACGGTCGAGGGCAGCGACGCCACGGCGGTCACCGATCAGAACGGACGTTTCAACCTGGACCTTCCGGCGGGCACCTGGACCCTGCAGGTGAGCACGGAGGACTTCACCGGTCCGCCCCAGGTGGTGTCCGTGGAGACCGGGAGAACCTCCACGGTATCCATAGACCTCAATGCCTCCCTGGAGGAGGGCGATGTCCTCCGCTTCGCCGACATCTACTTCGAGTCCGGCAGCGCTGAGATCCAGCCCTCGTCCTACGCCGTCCTGAACGAGATAGCCGAGCTGCTCAAGGCGAATACCGAGGCCCGGGTGGAGATAGGAGGGCATACCGACTCCGACGGCAGGTCCTCTTACAACCAGGACCTCAGCCAGCGCAGGGCGTCCAGCGTGCAGCTCTACCTGGTGCGAAAGGGAGTTCCCGCCTCCATGCTCAGCGTAAGGGGATACGGTGAGTCCACCCCGGTGGCCTCCAACGACACCGCCGAGGGAAAGGCCCGCAACAGGCGCATCGAGTTCACCGTGCTGTCCGCGCCCTAGGCCGAGACTCCTACTCCTCAACCGAAGGCTTGCGTCCGGTCTTTTTCCAGCTGAAGAACTGGGACAATACCTTGTCGTGATCGAAGGCGATATCCTCCGGCAGCGAATCGGGGGAGAAGGCCCGGGCGGTCCGGGCGTCGTCGCCTCCCTCGGGCTCTCCGGAAGCGGTGCAGTGGTAGACCACGCTCACCGTATGGCCCCGCGGGTCGCGCGAGGGCTGGGAGTAGACGTGGAAGATCTCCCGGACGTCGATACGGAGAGATGTTTCCTCCAGGGCCTCCCTGCGGACCGCTTCGGCCAGGGTCTCCCCGGGATCGACGAATCCCCCGGGGATCGCCCATCCCGGGGGGAAGTTCTTCCTCTCCACTAGCACCACCTTGCCGTCATCCAGCTCGATGATCGCGTCCACGGTGAGCTCTGGGGTGCGGGGTCTCATGGGCTCTCCTCCCGGTAGCTTTGGAGCCTCGAGCAGTCGCCGGATATATTCCGTACCTATGATCTAGAGTATCCTTCGACCGGACAACCCCTGGAAAGGACCTATATGCGTTACACTGCAATCGCTCTGCTGGTGGTGGGACTGTGCCTGGCGGGCTGCGGCTCCCAGGAGGAAGAGCCCGCCGCCGGCGGGGAGGATCTCTACACCCAGACCGCCGAGCAGGGAGAGCTGACCTGGTACATCGACGACTTCGACGCCGCTTCGGACGCTTCACTCGAGCAGGGCAAGCCTCTGCTCATAGACCTCTACGCGGATTGGTGCGGCCCCTGCCATACCCTGGGCGAGGACTACTTCGTTAGGGACGAGATGAAGCCCGTGCTGTCCAACTACGTCCTGTTGAGAATGGACATAGACCTCCCCGGCGGAGAGGAGCTGGCCACCAGGTACGGAGTCAGGGCCATACCGACGGTGGTAATAGCCGAGGCGGACGGAACGGAGATAGGCAGGATAGTTGGAGTAACGCCTACCGTAGGGGAGTACATAAACAAGCTGGAGGAAATAGGCCTGGAGTAGTTACTCCGCGTTATCCTAAAACATGCCGGGGGCGGCTCGTTCGAGCCGCCCCCGGTTTCTATTAGGTAGTCCGGTCGAGTGGCCGGCCTCCTACAGCCTCACCACCCTAACCGCCTGCATCTCATCGGCCGCTCTCAGGGTGACCAGGTAGACGCCGGCGGGAGCGGTCGAGGTGTCCCAGGTGAAGAGGTGCTCACCCGCTTCCAGGTGGCCGGAGCTCATGGTGTGCACCAGGCGCCCGGCGACGTCGTACACCGCCAGCTCGGCGCTGCAACCGCTCGCCAGCCCGAAGCTCGCGCTCAGGGTTGCGGTAACCGGGTTGGGCGCGACTCCCAGCGGTCGGGTCATGTGTATGGGCCCTGAGGTCTCGCCCACGCCAGGGCCGGGGATCTCCCCGCCCAGGTAATAGAGATCGCCGCAGGAGTCGGGGTCGTCATCGTACTGGGGATGCTCCTGGCCGCTAACGGCGCAGGAATCCCAGGCCAGGGAAGCGTCAAAGGCCTCACCGAAGTTGACGTAGCCGTCACCGTCGGTATCGGGATCCCAGGGGAGATCACCACCGGGATAGCTCCCGCCCGGGGGCACGGAGCCATGCATGGCTCCTATCCACCAGTAGATCCACTCGTCGTAGTCGTCGTACGTACCCCCGGCCCAGGAGGACTCGGAACCATTGGCGGCCGAAGCGAAGGAGCGATCCTGATTGCCCGTGGTGGGGACCACCTCCTCCAGGAAGCCGCCCGAATAGCACTGCTCCATTATCACGTGCAGAGCGATGCAGTCCAGCTGGTCTATCCACTTGTCCAGCGTGTCGTCGTCCAGGGTCTCCGTGTTCCAGAGGTTGAGGTAGACCTCCGGAGGCTCGTTGACTCCGCCTTTGCCCGATCCGCCGTGGTCGGTGGTCATTATTACCAGGTAGTCGTCCGGACCGGTCATTGAAAGTATATCGTCGAATCCGGAAGAGACTCCGGAGAAAGTGGCGTCGTAGTTGAAGTCCGTATCGCCGTCGTCGTCCAGGTCGGGGTTGGAGTTCTCGCCCTGCGAGTTGTCGGGGGCGGGGTCCGTTCCGTCGGCGAAACAAACTACCACGTTGTCCTCGGGGTAGGAGTAGTCCTGGGTTATGGTCTCGTAGAAGAACTGGGTGTCGCCGTAGTAGCGGGTGTGGTTGTTGCTGCTGTTGTAACCGCCGGAGATCAGAAGCGCGAAGCAGTTCTCCGGGGCTCTATTCGGCCGCGGATTGGGAGTGAACCACTCCAGGAACCTCTCCCGCTGGGTCATCGTTTCCTCGCTGGCCTCGGGAACCGGAAGATCGCTGTACTCCACGGTCATACGGTCTATGCCGTGCGGCGGAGTGGTCATGTCGACTACTTCCGTCTCCCCGCTCTGGGAGACGAACACCCACCGGCAGGGATGCTCCCAGTTGGCCAGCGCCATGTCGTCCACCAACACCAGGTAGGACTGGAAGGGCACCTCCACGCTCCGGTGCCAGGAAGGAATCATCATTCCTTCTTCCAGCAGCATCGGCGCGGTAAGGAGTTGCTTGCCCTCGTAGCTGCCGTCCAGGATCTTTTCCAGAACCAGGTCGGCCGCCTCCCGCGGGCTGCCTACGGCGCCCGCAAACGCGGAAACGGCAAGAATCAAAGAAAAACAGATTAAGAGTCTCAAGGGAACCTCCTTGCTGGGGAAATGCTACCGAAAACCTACAACATTCTGATTCAAGAGCGGTTCCAAGTCAATGAACATATTGGGGACGGGGGAATTATAAACGTTAAATAAAAGGACGATTAGAGCTGCGGTTTCGATACGGTTGTTAAGGCCGCTGGTGTTCCCAGAACCCGGTTGGACCTGGCCGCCGAATTCAGCTCCTCGAGAATCTCTTCCGCCGTTTTTCCTTGAAGATACTCTCGCCAGTCCCCCCCGATAACCTGCTCGAGATAAACATCATCCTCAACGAGAGGATCGAAAGCCCTTTTCGATACTCTGAACGCGGCGCTGGACCATGGATAATCCCAGGGATTACTAACGATTCCGGCCCTTACCGGGTTGCGCTCCACGTACCTTAACGCGTGATAGAGGTAAACATCGTCCATGGGATTGGACCTGTAGCGGTACTGCCACAAATGACCGTTCCACCCGAAACGGGAATTCACGTGTCGGGAGTATCTCATATGGGTATTGCGAAAACAGTTGGCGAAAGACGTCTGGTCGGACGGCACGGCTATGAGGTGTACGTGGTTCGTCATCAGGCAGTAGGAAAGGAACGATACCTTGTAATCATCGGCGGAATCCGCCAGGATCTCCAGGTACAGCGACCTGTCTTGGGGACAGAAGAATACGTCCTGATTACGGTTGCCCCTCTGTATTACGTGGTGCGGGGCTCCAGGGACTACGGTTCTTGCTTCTCTGGGCATTATGCAATGATTTTACCCTCGATGCAGCATCTATTCAAGTGGCACGGCGATATCGATTACCGCAATTTATTTTAGGTTTAACATTCCCCCGTCCCCGAAAAGGTCGGTTAGCCCGGTGGCCTCGGTCTTCTCCGGCCGGGGCTTTTCGGCCAGCTCTTCCAGCATTCGGGGAAGGTTCCGCAGGATCTCCTCCCGGCCGGCCAGGATGGTCGCCGGCCTTCCCCGCAGGGGCTCGGTGAGGAAGGGCACCTCCGGGAAGCTGCCCCGCTGCAGCACCACCGCCCGGCACCCCTGGGTGGTGATCAGGGAGATCATGCCGTAGCCGGGCTTCATCAGCACCACGTCGGAGGCGGCCACCAGGTCGGCGAAACCTATGCCCAGCTCTTCCAGCTCTTCGGGGGTGATGTTTCCCCCCGTGCCGAAGCGGTCCTCCGGCAGCGCCGACAAATAGCGCCACCCCGGAGCGGCCGGGAGCTCTCCCCCCAGCCTGGCCGGGTCGCGAAGGGACACCATGCATGCCCTTCCCGGCCCCAGGACCTCTCTGGCCCGGTCTGCGTTCCGGGGTATGCCCCCGGGCAGTATTCCCACCTCGGTGCACCTGGCAAACGGGTGCTCCGAAGGGCCGAACGGCAGCTGGAGATAGCTGCCCTCCGCGTACATCCGGCGCAGCAGGTCCAACTCCCGCTCCATCTCC
Source organism: Candidatus Fermentibacterota bacterium (assembly GCA_014728175.1). GTDB lineage: Bacteria > Fermentibacterota > Fermentibacteria > Fermentibacterales > JCC-6 > WJMA01. Next base: position 85,283 of record WJMA01000013.1, on the reverse strand, counting down.
GGGTAGAGGCGGCTGAATATCCAGTCCCAGGTGAAGTTGGCCATGCCCAGGCAGTGGATGCCTGCCCGGCCGCAGGCGGCGAAAGGGACGGGGTCTATGTCGGAAACCACCAGGTCCGGGCCGGTCTCCCGCAGGAAGGCGGCCTCCTCCTCCACCAGACCGGGCGCCCGCCGGCAGTATCGGATCAAGGCCTGCCTGGTCGCCTGTCTGTCCATGCTCCCCTCCGAATCAACCGGCTTGAGCATCTCATTCCAGGCCCTAACGGATATCCCCGGGTTCCGGGGCCAGAACCAGCGGGGCACTCCGGTGACCACGGTCACCTCCGCCCCCGGTCTGTGGAGCAGCAGCTCCCGCAGCACCTCCCGCTGCCTGGCGGCGTGGCCCAGGCCGTGGGAGGATACGTACCAGACCGCCTTCACCGGCTCCTCTCCTTTCGTCTCATCAGCCGGGCCTCGTGGCCGAACCAGGAGAGGGTGAGGGCGGTGGCCAGCACGTCGGCTATGGGGAAGGAGAACCAGACCCCCCTAAGACCCATGAACGAAGGCAGCAGGAGCGCCAGGGGCACTATGAACAGCGCCCTTCTGGACGCGGACAGCACCAGCGCCGGCAGAGCCTTGCCCAGGGCCTGGAAGAAGCTGGCTCCCACCACCTGGAAGGGAATCAGGGGAAAGGTTACCACCAGGATCCTCAGTATGGGCGCTCCCACCTTCAGAAGCTCCTGGTCGCTGCTGAAGAGGCTCAGGGCCTGGTGGGGAAACACCTCCAGCACCACCAGCCAGAGCAGCATGTAGCAGACGCCCGCTCCCAGGGACAGCTTCATCGCCCGTCTCACCCTGGCGTACAGCCGGGCTCCGTAGTTGTATCCCACCACCGGTTGCAGACCCTGCACCAGGCCGAACATGGGCATGAGAAGGAAGATCAAAAGCCTTTGGGCGACTCCCAAAACCGCCAGATGAACGTTCTCTCCGTAGTCCATTATGGTGTTGTTCACCGCTATGGCCATCAGGCTGCCGGCGGACACCCGGGCGAAGGAGGCCGAGCCTATGCGGAGAGCCCTGGAGGCGATGGCCAGCCTGGGCCTCAGGTTGCTCGCCCTGATGCGCAGGGTGCTGCTTCCCCGGGCGAAGTACCTCATCAGGTATAAAAAGGAGCAGGCCTGGCCTATGACCGTGGCCACCGCCGCTCCCCTGATGCCCATGTCCAGGCCGAAGATCATAACCGGGTCCAGGGCTATATTGGTCCCCGCCCCTATCATCATGCTGAACATGGCTATCTTGGTGTTGCCCTCCGAGCGGACCAGGTTGTGCGAGGATACCGCCACCGCGAACAGAACCCCTCCGGGAAGTATCACCGACAGGTAGCGGCGGCCGTAGGGAAGCACCTGATCGCTGGCCCCGAACAGCCGCAGCAGGGGGTCCAGCAGGGAGATTCCCACCGCCGCCAGGACGACCGCCATGACGGCGGCGGTCGCGAAACTGCTTCCCGCAACTCTCTCTGCGTAATCCTTGTTGCCCGCTCCCAGACTGCGGGAGATTATGGAGGCCGAGCCGATGCCCACGGTCTGGGCCACTGCCAGCATGAACAGCTGTATGGGAAAGCAGACCGCCAGGGCGGCCAGGGCCAGGGTTCCCGGGCCTTGTCCGACGAAGATTGTGTCCACCAGGTTGTACATGGAGTTCATGAGCATGCCGGCTATGGCCGGGCCGGAGAGCCTGGCCAGCAGCCTGGGGACCTCCTGGATGCCCAGCAGGCGGGTTCTCTCCTCGGCGGACAGGGTGCGCATGGTGCCCATCAGCGCAGGTTCACCAGAACCACGGCCACCACGGTGAGCACTACGGCCAGCCTCTCCCGGGGTCTCAGCCTCTCCCCGAACACGGCGGCTCCGGCGATGGTTATCAGGACTATGGTGGCCGCGCTGTAAACCGGGAACACCACCGAGGTTTTAAGCCGGGAAAGCGCCAGGATCAGAAAGAACGACGCGAAGTAGTTGGGCACCCCCACCGCCAGCCCGGTAACGACGTGGCGGGGCATCGGCCTCAGACCCATCCTGGCCACCTTCACCCCGCTGACCAGAAGGGCTACGAAGAAGACGAAGAACAGGTAAACGCTCTTCATCTCCTGGATCCCGTAGTTCTGATATACCTTGTTGGTGAACTCCGAAGTACCCACGAACAGGAGCAGGAGAATCAGCACGGGACGGAAGCCCGAGAGCACGTTGGCCGACCGCGGATCGACGTTGGCCAGCAGTATGGAGGCCAGGGCCAGGACGATTCCCACCCACTGCACGGCGGAGGGAATCTCGTGCCACAGGGCTATGGACAGGACCATGGGCACCAGCACCCCCAGCTTGGCGAAGCTTCCGGCCAGACTTACCCCGCTCTGCCTCACCCCCTTCTGGAGGTAGACGAAACCCAGGTAGTAGAGCACTCCGGAGGGCACTCCCACCACCACTCCCCAGGCTATGCTGCCCCGGGGGGAGAAGCCTTCCCCGGCCAGGGCGGAGCCGGCCTCCCGCAGGAATGCTCCCGGCACCTCGGAAAGAGGTACCTCCAGCACCCCGCCCAACACTATGAACGTGAGTGAGACCACCGACGCCACCAGGTAGTTGGCCGCCGTAATGACGTAGCGGTTCATGTCCCTGCTCTCGCTGACCTTGAAGATCAGGGCGATCACCGTGCTGCAGGCAACGGCCAGAAGCAGGTAGAGCAGGGCTTTCCTCCCGTCGGCAAATGGCGAGACGGCGGTGAGCGCTTCGCCCGGCTGCGGGAACGGCGAAGCCGCCGTCCACGTTTTCCCTCCCGGTAGCTCGGGGTAGGAATATCTCGACTGCAGTATCCGGCCGCAACGAGAACCGCCCAGGTACGGGCTACTGGACAACAAGGGCCCAAGGGGAGAGAATAGGCCTTACGCCAATGAGGGAATAGAGCATGGCGGTTGAGGATAACGGTCAGGACAGCGATACCCGGCAGAGGTCCCGCCTGCGGCTCACAATCAGCGGCGTGGTTCAGGGCGTGGGCTTCCGGCCCCACGTCTACCGTCTGGCCCGGTCGCTCCAGCTGAAGGGCTTCGCCCTGAACCAGGGCGGCGACGTGGTGCTGGAGGTGGAGGGCCCCCCGGAGAGCACGGACCGATTCCTGGATATGCTTCAGAGCCAGCCTCCACCGGCGGCCAGCATCGACCAGATCCATGTGGAGACGCTTCCCCCGGCCGATTACGACGATTTCAGCATAGAGCGCAGCGTCGCCCGTACCCCCGGGCTATCCGGCCTGGCTCCCGATCTGGCGCCCTGCCCGGAGTGCCTGGCCGAGCTGCGCGACCCCCGGGCCAGAAGGTTCGGCTATCCCCTCCTCTCCTGCTCCGACTGCGGCCCCCGCTACACCATATTCACCGACCTTCCCTACGACCGGGAGAGAACCACCATGACCGACTACCCCCTCTGCGAGGACTGCCGGCGGGAGTACGAGGAGCCGGCGGACCGGAGGTACCACGCGGAGCCACTGGCCTGCCCGGTCTGCGGGCCGGAGGTACGCCTGCTGGACCCGGAGGGTACGCCCCTTGCCGGTGACCCTCTGCGGAGGACGGGAGAAGTGCTGTCGGGGGGAGGCGTGGTGGCGGTGAAGGGAGTGGGGGGCTACCTGCTGGCCGCGGACGCTACCGACCGCGAAGTGGTTACCAGGTTGAGAAGGTTCAAACGCAGGCCGGCCAAGCCCCTGGCCCTCATGGTCCCCGGACTGGAAGAAGCCGGGAGGCTGGTCGACGTTACCGGGGAGGACCGGGCGGCCATGTCCTCTCCGGCCACCCCCATCGTGCTTTGCCGGGCCACGGGAGGATCGGATCTTCTGGAGCACGTAGCCCCGGGAATGTCCGACCTGGGGGTGATGGTTCCATCCACTCCTCTGCACCATCTGATGTTCGACCACTCGCCGCCGGTCCTGGTTATGACCTCGGGCAACCTGCGGGGCGAGCCCATTCTGGGAGACGACGAACGGGCCCTGGCCAGCCTGGACGCCGACGCCTTTCTGGTGCACGACAGACCGGTGGAGAACCCCATAGACGACAGCGTGGTGAAGCCTCCGGTTATCATCCGGAGGGCCAGGGGATACGTTCCCCGGCCCCTGGAGACCTCCCTGCGGGCCGAAGGTGACGTCCTGGCCCTGGGAGGCCAGATGAAGGCCACCTTCGCCTTCATGCGCGACGGGCAGATCCTGCCGGGCCGCCCGGTGGGAGACATGGAGACCGCGGCGGTGGAGGACGTGTGGCTGCGCGAGCTTGGGAAGATGGAAGAGCGGTTAGGCATCCGGCCTTCGGTGGTAGCCCACGACCTGCACCCCGGTTACCGCAGCACCGTTCTGGCCGGGGATATGTCGGCCCCCGGGGGCAGAATCGCCGTTCAGCACCACCACGCCCACCTGGCCGCGGTTCTGGCCGAGCACGGAATGGGCCCCGAGGACCGAGCGGTGGGCATCATGTTGGACGGCACGGGGTACGGCACCGACGGTACGGTATGGGGAGGCGAGGTTCTTCTGGGCGACATGAGGGATTTCGAGCGGATCGGGCACCTTCTGCAGGTGGCCCTTCCCGGGGGAGGGGCCGCGGTTAGGGAGCCCCGGCGCATGGCCGAGTCGCTCCGGGCGGCCGCCGGTCTGGACCCGGCCGACGCGGAGATCGCTTCCGTGTGCCGTTCCCGAAGGCTGTCCCCCCTTACCTCCAGCACCGGGAGGCTCCTGGACGGAGCCGCGCACCTCTGCGGTATCGCCCCCGACCGGATGAGCTACGACGCCCAGGCCGCCATGCTGTTCGAGAGCGCGGCCGCAGACGGCTGCCGGGAGGAGTACCCTTTCGAAATCCACGACGGGGTCATAGATTCACGGCCCATGATCCGGGCCCTGGTGGAGGACCGGTCGGACGAGCCGATAAGGGCGGCCCGGTTCCACAACACGCTGTGCAGGGCCTTTTCCACCCTGGCGGCCGAGGCGGCCCTGGCCACCGGGCTTCCAGTAGTCCTGGGGGGCGGATGCTTCGCCAACCGGATCTTGCTGAAGGGGATCGAGCGGATGCTTGAAAAGCGTGGAATCCAGGTGCTCCACGGCCGGCGGCTGCCGGTGGGAGACGGGGCTGTGGCCCCCGGGCAGGCGGCGGTGGCCGCTGCCCGCACCTTCGGGAAGGAGTAGTCAGCCGTGTGCCTGGCCATTCCCATGAAGATCGTGAAGATCGAGGGCGACCAGGCCCGGGCGGAGCTCAAAGGGGCGGTGCGCCGGGTGAGGCTCGATTTGGTCGAGGGCGCCGAGGTGGGCAACTACGTCCTGGTCCACGCCGGCTTCGCCATATCCCTTCTGGAGGAGGAGGACGCCCTGCAGACCCTGGAGTACCTCGCCGAGGTGGAACGCCTGGGGCGGTCGTGAGCGAATCGCTGGCAACCATTCTGAGCCGGATAGAGGATCTGGCCGAAGAGGTGGGCCGAGACATCAAGCTGATGGAGGTCTGCGGGACCCACACCCATTCCATTCACAGAAACGGCATTGACCGGGCCCTGCCCTCCAACCTCAGCCTGATCTCCGGACCGGGCTGCCCGGTATGCGTAACAGGAACCGGTTACATAGACCGGGCCATCGCCATCGCCGAGAGGCATGGCGCGGCCCTGCACACCTTCGGCGACCTGGTCAAGGTCCCGGGGTCGGCCGGCCGCAGCCTGGCCGACGCCAGGGCCGCGGGCACCCGGGTCAAGGTGGTCTCTTCGGCGGCCGACTCCCTGCGCCTGGCCTCCTCGACCGGGCTTCCAACCGTTTTCCTGGGGGTTGGATTCGAGACCACCGCTCCCGGCACCGCCTCCACTCTGAAGAGAGCCCGTAGCGAAGGGGTCGACGACTTCTCGGTTCTGTCCTCGATGAAGCTGATCCCTCCGGCGATGTCCGCCCTGGCCTCCTCCCCCCGGCTGGCCATCGACGGTTTTCTATGTCCCGGGCACGTCAGCGTGGTAACCGGCAGCCGGGTGTACCTCCCCATAGCCGAGAGCTCGGGTACTCCCTGCGTGGTGGCCGGCTTCGAGCCGGGGGAGATACTGTCCGGGGTGTCCATGCTGCTGGGGCAGATTTCCGAGGGAAGGGCGGAGGTGGAGAACGCCTACCCGGCCGTGGTGTCCGAGGACGGCAATCCCCGGGCCCGGAAGGTGATGGAAGAGGTGCTCGCGCCCGGCGACGACGCGTGGCGGGGGCTGGGGACCATTCCGGGAAGCGGGCTTTTCCTGCGCGGGGAATACGCCGACCATGACGCCCGGACCCTGTGGCCGGTGGACGTTCCTCCCGCCCGCGAGGACCCGGAATGCAGGTGCGGAGACGTCCTCTGCGGCCTGATAGATCCCCCGGGGTGCTCACTCTTCGGGCGGGGCTGCACCCCCCGAAATCCCCGGGGGGCCTGCATGGTGTCCGGCGAGGGCAGTTGCGCGGCCTGGTTCAGGTACGGAGGAAGGAGGCCGGAATGAGAATACTGCTGGGCCACGGGGCGGGGGGAAGGCTTACCGACGAGCTGGTGCGGGAGGTCTTCATGCCCCACATCGGCTCGGAGATACTGGAGCTGGGCGACGACTCCGGACGCTTCGACGGCCTGGCCGTGTCCATAGACGGCTTCACTGTGACCCCTCAGGACTTCCCCGGGGGAGACATCGGCCTGCTGGCGGTCACCGGTACCGTAAACGACCTGGCCATGGTGGGCGCCCGGCCCCTGGTCCTCTCCGCCGGGTTCATCCTGGAGGAGGGTCTGGAGAGCGACGACCTGTCGCGTTGGGCTAGGTCGATGGGTAAGACCGCCTCCGAGGTGGGGGTGGAAATCGTGGCCTGTGACACCAAGGTGGTGGAGAAGGGGTCGGCGGACCGGATATTCGTTACCACCACCGGAGTGGGAAAAGTTCCGGAGGGGATGGTGGTGGCCGGCGACCGCGCCGTCGCCGGAGACCGGGTTCTGGTAAGCGGCCCGGTGGCCGACCACGGGACGGCCATCATGACCGTCCGGGAGGAGCTGGGCTTCGAGGAGCCGCTGCTGAGCGATGTCGCCCCCCTGTGGGAGCCGGTGAGCCGACTGCTGGAGGAAGTCGAGGTCCACGTTCTGCGGGACCCGACCCGAGGAGGACTGGCCCAGACCCTCAACGAGATAGCCCTGTCCAGCGGGGTGGAGATAGCCATGGAGGAGAGGTCGGTGCCGGTAAGGCCCGCGGTAAGGTCGGCCTGCGATATAATGGGGTTGGACCCCCTGGAGGTGGCCAGCGAGGGAAGGTTCGTGGCCATCCTTCCCTCCGACCAAGTTCCGACCGCCCTGGACGTACTGTCCCGAATGGAACTCACCCGGGAGGCCGCGGTGATCGGCGAGGTGTGCGAGGGCCGACCGAGGGTGCTCTGCACCACCGTTCTGGGCTCGCATCGGGTGGTGGACATGCCCCTGGGCGAGGCTCTGCCCAGGATCTGCTGAGGGGGTAGGGGGTGCACGAGCTTTCGGTGGCCACGGCCATAATGGAGTCCATAGAGAGAAAACTGGGTGGGCGCAGGGAGCTGGCGAAGATCCAGCTGACCCTGGGGCCCCTTTCCTGCATCAACCCCGACGCGCTGAGGTTCTGCCTAAGGACCATGGCCGAGAGCGAGGGTTTCGGCGAGCCCGAGCTGGACGTAAGGGAGGTGGAGGCCCGGATCGTGTGCCGGGAATGCGGCAGGGAGTACTCGGCCACCGAGTTCTACATCCCCTGCCCCCACTGCGGGTCCATAGCCAAGGAGATCCTCTCCGGCCGGGAGTGCAACATAGACTTCGTGGAGCTGATTGGAGACCAATGAGCGAGAAGAAAAAGCGCAAGGTGCAGATACGCTCTCCGGTAATGCAGAAGAACGACCGGATAGCCCAGGGCAACCGTGCCCTTCTGGATCGGGCCGGCCTTACCTGCCTCAACCTGATGAGCTCTCCGGGGGCCGGAAAGACCACCATCCTGGAGGGGCTGGCCGGGCGTCTGGGCGACCGGATGGCGGTGATAGAGGGGGACGTGCAGACCAGGAGAGACGCCGACCGGGTCCGCAGCGCCGGGGCGCAGGCCTGGCAGATAGAGACCAGGGGGGCCTGCCATCTGGACGCCGAGGTGGTCTCCGGGGTTCTGGAGGAGATGGGCCTGCCCCGCTCGCCGTGGAGGTTCCTGTTTATAGAGAACGTGGGCAACCTTATCTGTCCCAGCGGCTTCTACCTGGGGGAGCACGTAACGATCGGTATGCTCTCGGTTCCGGAGGGAGACGACAAGATACTGAAGTACCCCGCCCTGTTCAGCAAGATAGACCTGCTGCTCTTGAACAAGGCCGACCTGCTTCCGCACATTGAGTTCGACGTGGAGAGAGCGGTGGGCGAGTGCCGCAGCCTGAACAGCGACGTGGACGTGATAACCCTCTCCGCCCTCACCGGAGAGGGACTGGACGAGCTGCAGGACTACATCGAAAGGGCGGCGGAGGAGCGCTTCCCGACCGGGGGCTAATCGCCTCCCAGAACCACCAGCTTGCGGGTACGCTCCCACCCATCCACGTCCACCCGAACCACGTAGGTTCCCGGGGCCATACCCTCGGTAGACAACACCATCGAGCATCCCGGGCCGGATACGGTCATGGAGGCGACCTCCCTTCCCGCAAGATCGTACACGGTCACCCGCCCGGACCCGCCGGTCGGAAGCTCCACCATCGTGCGCCGGATGCACGGATTGGGAACCAGCTCGAAGCCGGAGCCCGTCGCCGGGACGGTCGAAGGTCCCACCCCGGTTCCCATCGGGCTGAACAGGGCCGCGTCGAAGGCCAGGTACTCCCAGTGCTCCCCCGTGTAGTCGCCCAGCCTCAAATAGGAGTCCAGATCGAGCTCGAAGGTCCCCAGGGAGGCCCACTGGTCGCTGTACAGCGACTGGTCCAGGGTCACCTCCCGGGGCCCGGATGAGGTGTGGACGGCGTAGATGCCGGTGGCTTCGGCCCTCTCCGGAGGCACGTAGACCAGCACCTCGTACTCGCCCGCCCAGGGCAGCTTCGGCTCCCAGCGCGCCACGCAGGTGTCGGGGGGAGCGGACGTGGAGTAGGTCCACCAGGCCGCGCCCCCGTACCCGGTGTGGGTCTCGTGCCAGTACCGGCAGGGACCCAGCTTGCGGAACCCCCGGGAGACGTTGTCCACCAGAGTGTCCGGCTCGGTGGGGACGTCGCTGCGGGCGTAGAACACCTGGGCCACGTGAACCTGAACGTGCCCGTTATTGTAGGGGTACCAGTCGTAGACCACGTCCTCGCCGTTGTAGCTTCCGCCCCAGCCGGGCTGGTTCTGGTCGCCGTAGGGGTCGTTGACCAGGATGGAGTGGTCCTCGTAGTAGCCCGCGAACAGCAGTATGTGCCCCGGGGTGTATATGCTGCTGGTGGAGGCTACCATGGGCCAGCCGTTGTCTATCTCGGAGGTGTAAGTGCTCCAGGAGGTTCCCGCCCAGGCCGAGTACAGCCCATGCTGCTCCATCCACAGCGCCATGTAGTCCCAGTAGGCGCCGCCGGCGTCGCGGCAGATGAATCCGTGCGACCCCTGGACCCAAACGTTGCCGGGGCTCACCCCCCATACGTCGTAGGTATGACCCAGGAAGGTGTACATCTCGGGAATGTAGGCTCCCCACTCGCTGTAGTGACCCGGGGAGGGCCACGAGCACCAGATGGAGTCCGGGGTCAGTCGATCGTAGTACTGGCCGGCCATCATGCAGGAGGTGGGCCCGCAGGACCAGCCGCCGTCGAACCAGTCCGGGGTGTCGTAGAGCTGGTGCATGTAGGGAGCCTCCACGCCCCCCGCAAGCGCCCTATCTTCCGGCTCGACCTCGACATCCGGCACCGACAGCCATTCCCGGCCGACCACCACACCCCGCCGCAGGTCGGTGTACACCACCTCCCCCGAGGATAGGGGGAACGGACAGGCAGGGGATCCCTCGACCTCGGTGCGGGCAAGGCCCCTACCGGCCGGGTCGTAAACCACCATCTCGCCGTCTTCCGGAACCGGGCCCCGGCCCCTCTGTACCACGTAGGCTATCGTGCCCTCGTTCAGCACCGGAAAGGTCGCGTCCTCCAGGATCGTGTCCACCCGTCCCCGGCTGTCGATCAGAACGCAGCCACCGCCCACTCTTTCCAACAGCAGAAGCCCGGCCTCGGGTATCGGGCTTACCGCGGCCAGGGGCTGGTGGCCGGTCCGCACCTCACGTCTCTCCCCTCCCGGGAGACCCGCGGCTCTCAGGCGGCCCTCCGAGTCCACCCAGAACACCTCTCCCTCCATGGAGCAGGCGCTTCCGGGCAGGCCTTCCACCTCTACCCGCCCGGCTGCCGCGCCGTAGGCTTCCAGCACCAACACCTCCCCCGGAAGGCAGGCCACCGGCCCCTCCGGGCCGAGGAAGGGCCCGCTGAGCAGGTCGGCGCGAAGAACGACCTCCACCTCGCCGGAGGGACGGCCGCGGACTATCCGCTGGGGGCCTACCGGCGGGCATTCCTTCCAATAAATGCTACCCTCATGGACCAAGACGTTGGCGGCGCAGCCCGGCGAGCCGGACAGTTCCAGCATGCGGGTGCCTTCCCCCAGCCACAGGCCCCTGCCGGAGGCGGTACTCAGCACCAGGTGGCCCCGCAGCTCTCCCACCACCGAAGGACATGCCCCGGCAAGGCCGGGTCCGGCCCCTCCGGCCATCAGGCTGAGCGCCAGTAAGGCAGCTACCATGGAAACCTCGTCCAGAAAAGTGTCGGGGGCGGTCTAGCGGTCGCCTCGCCTGGCGGCCTCCCTCTTCTCCTCCATCATCTCCTTGACCTTCATCAGGCGGGTCAGGTTGCTCCTCTCCATCTCGTCCAACTTCAGGCGTATGTCGGATATAGTCTCCTGAAGCTCGGGTATCAACTTGTACTCCAGGGCGTTCACCCGCCTGCGGGTGGTGTCGATCTCGTCGGCCAGGAGGCTAATGGCCTTCTCCTGCTGGGCCAGGGCCACCAGCCGGGGCAAGAGCCGGCGGTACACTTCCAGGGCGTCGTCCAGCTCGGCGGGGGTGTCGAACATCCCGTAGTTGCGGACGTCCCCCTCCACCTCCACCTCGAATACCGGCAGCTGCAGGTTCATCACCCTTCGGATGGAGGTGGTTATGCTGGCCTCGGCGCCCGGGTAGCGCAGGGCGTCGAGGATGCCGGCCTCCTCCATTCCCGCCCGGGCGAACAGGAACTCCGCGTAGGCGCCCATAAGCTCCTTCTCCAGGTCTTCCCTCTCGCCCATGTATTTGGCGATGAGGAGCTTGAACTGCCTCATCAGCTCGTCCAGCTTGTCCTTAAGCAGCTTGTGGCCCCTCTCGGCCAGGGAGACCTTCCTCCTCAGCCGAAGCAGCTCCATCCTGGTGGCGTTGACCTTGAGGGCCATCAGTCCTCCGAAGCCTCCTCGCTACCGTCCTTTTCCGGCTCTTCCCCTTCGGTTTCCGTTTCCTCCCTGTCTTCCTCGGCCTCTTCCTTCGGCCAGTACCTGTCCAGCCGCTCGGGGGAAATACGCTTCATCTCTTCCCTGGGAAGCATCTTCAACAGCTCCCAGCCCAGGTCCAGGGTCTCCTCTATGCCCCGGTCCTCGTTCTCGCCCTGGCTAATGTAGCGGGCCTCGTACTCGTCGGCGAACTCCAGGTACTGCTTGTCCATGTCGCTCAGCGCGGCCGTTCCCAGGATCACGGCCAGCTCCCGGGCCTGCTTGCCGGAAGCGTAGGCCGCCATCAGCTGGTTGAAGAGGTCGGCATGGTCCTCCCTGGTCTTGCCTTCACCTATGCCCTTGTCCTTGAGGCGGGACAGCGACTCCATCACGTCCATGGGCGGGTAGACGCCCTTGTTGTGCAGCTCGCGGTTGAGAATCAGCTGGCCCTCGGTTATGTAGCCGGTCAGGTCCGGTATGGGATGGGTCTTGTCGTCCTCGGGCATGGACAGCACCGGGATCTGGGTTATCGATCCCTTGCGGTTCTTTATCCTTCCCGCCCGCTCGTACACCGTGGACAGGTCGGTGTACAGGTATCCCGGATAGCCCCTCCTTCCCGGGACCTCCCTCCTGGCCGCGGATACCTCCCTCAGCGCGTCGCAGTAATTGGTCATGTCGGTCAGTATGACCAGTATGTGCATATCCCGCTCGTAGGCCAGGTACTCCGCTGCGGTCAAAGCCATTCGGGGCGTGGATATGCGCTCTATGGCCGGGTCGTCGGCCAGGTTGAGGAACACCACCGCCCGGTCCATGGCCCCGGTGCGCCTGAAATCGCTTATGAAGTAGTCCGCCTCCTCGAAGGTTATGCCCATGGCGGCGAACACCACGGCGAAGCTTTCCCCCTCGCCCAGCACCCGGGCCTGACGGGCTATCTGGGAGGCCACCCGGGAGTGGGGCAGCCCGCTGCCGCTGAACACGGGGAGCTTCTGCCCCCGCACCAGGGTGTTTATTCCGTCTATCGAGCTCAGCCCGGTCTGGATGAACTCGGCCGGGTAGTCCCGGGCGTAGGGATTGATCGGGGCGCCGTTTATATCCATCATCTTCTCCGGAATTATGGGCGGGTCGGTGTCGAAGGGCGGCCTGGGCCTGCCCTGGCCGTCGAACACCCTGCCCATCATCTCCTCGGACACCCCGAGCTCCACTCCCTTGCCCAAAAACCTGACCTTGGTCTCGACGACGTCGGTACCGCTGCTTCCCTCGAACAGCTGTACCAGGGCCATGTCGCCGTCCACCTCCAGAACCTTGCCGTGCCTAATCTCCCCTCCGCGAAGCTCTATCTCCACCAGCTCCTCGTAGGAAACTCCCTCCACCCGGTCGACCATCATCAGGGGACCGGAAATCTCCACGGTGGTGGTGTACTCCTTGATCATCCGGCCACCCCCTTCCTTTGCGCCTCGGCCTTTTCGATAACATTCCTGATCTGCTCGCTAACCTTATCCTTCAGGTTCTCTACCTTCTCCACCTCTTCCTCGGACGTGTACTTCATCCTGGAGATCTCCTCCCTGACCGGAAGCTCGAACAGCGTCCCGGGGAGCACCTCCCTCTTCAGGGCCTCGGACATCTTCTCGTGGGTGGACATGATCACCGACAGCATGGCCTGCTGCTTCTCCATCGAGGTGTAGGTGTCCACCTCATGGAAGGCGTTCTGATGGAGGTAGTCCTCCCGTATCGACCTGGCCGTGTACAGTATCAGCTGGTCCTCGGGGGACAGCGATTCCGCTCCCACCAGCCTGGCTATCTCCTGCAGGTTGGACTCCTCCTGCAGCAGGGCCATCGCCCGGTCCCGCATATCGATCCACTCCCGGCCCATCTCCTCCCGGTAGTAGTCCTCCAGGTTGTCCAGGTACAGGGAGTAGCTCCCCAGCCATCCGATGGCCGGGAAGTGTCTCTGGTAAGCGAGCTCCGCCTGCAGGCTCCAGAACACCTTCACCACCCTGAGGGTGGCCTGGACCACGGGGTCGGAGAGGTCGCCCCCCGGAGGGCTGACCGCGCCCACGACGCTCAGGGCCCCCGGGCGGTTCTCCTCGCCCACGCAAAGGACCTTGCCCGCCCTCTCGTAGAACTCCGCTATCCTGGTACCCAGGTAGGCGGGATATCCCTCCTCCCCCGGCATTTCCTCCAGCCTTCCGGACATCTCCCGCATGGCCTCGGCCCACCTGCTGGTGGAGTCGGCCATCAGGGCCACGGAGTAACCCATGTCCCGGAAGTACTCTCCTATGGTTATGCCGGTGTAGACGCTGGCCTCCCTGGCGGCCACGGGCATGTTGGAGGTGTTGGCCACCAGCACGGTCCTCAGGATCAGCGGCTTGCCGCTCTTGGGGTCCTCCAGCTCGGGAAACTCCTGCAGCACGTCGGTCATCTCGTTGCCCCGCTCGCCGCAGCCGACGTACACCACTATCTCCGCGTCCGCCCACTTGGCCAGCTGATGCTGTATCACGGTTTTGCCGCTTCCGAAGGGACCGGGTACGCAGGCGGTGCCGCCCTTGCCCACCGGGAAGAACGTATCTATCACCCTCTGACCGGTGGAGAGCGGCTGGTCCGGAGCCTGCTTCTCCCTTATGGGGCGGCTCTTCCTCACCGGCCACCTGTGGTACATCTGTAGCTCCACCTCGCCCCGGTCCTCGGTACGGACCCTGGCTACGGTCTCGTCTATGGTGTAGCTGCCCTTCTCCACCACCCAGGTGACCTCGCCGCTGACGTCCGGAGGGACCATTACCTTGTGCTCTATCAGCTCGGTCTCCGGGACGGTGCCCAGGATCTCTCCTCCCCCGACCTCGGTGCCCTCGGCCAGGGAGGGAGTGAACTCCCACCGCTTCTCGTGGTCCAGCCCGGGAATGTTGATCCCCCGGGTTATCCAGTCCCCGACCTGATCCCTCACCCTGTCCAGGGGCCTCTGTATGCCATCGTAAATCGCCTTTAGCAGGCCCGGGCCCAGCTCCACCGACAGCGGCTCTCCGGTTCCGTACACCGGGTCGCCGGGTTTGAGCCCACCGGTCTCCTCGTACACCTGGATGGAGGCCCGGTCTTCCTTGAGCTCGATTATCTCCCCTATCAACCGGTCGTCCGACACGAAGGCCACGTCGTACATACGGGCCTTACTCATGCCCGCGGCCACCACCAGGGGCCCGGCTATCTTCTCTATCTTTCCCTCGATCATCAGGTGCCTCCGAAGCTTTCGATGAGCTCCCCTATCATTGCTGTGCGCTCTCTCCCATCAGGTCCACCCCGACCGCGCGGGTGATCAACCTGCGAATCGTCTCTCTGCCCCGCTCCCGTCTGCCGGTCACCCCCGGCAACACCACCACCGCCGGAACCGTCATGTGGGCGGTGGTCTCGATCTGCTCGGCGAGGTTCTCGGCCATATCCTCGGTGACCATTATCACCGATACCTCCCGTCTGACCAGCTCGGCGAACTCTTTCGACGCCCGGGCGGGGCTCTCCGGGACCACCGTGCGGACACCCAGAGCCCTGAATCCCAGGACGGAGTCCGCATCTCCAATGAAGGCGATGGTTCCCTCGGCCATTATTCGTACCTTTCTATCCCCTCGGCAGTCGGCGGATTATCCTCTTTCTTGGAGCCCCCGCCGACTTGGCGGCCACCAGTATCCTCAAATGGTCTATCTCCAGCTCCCGCTTAAGAACGAACGCGGCCAGCGGGGCGGGGCCGAACACGTGAGAGGATGCCTCCTCCAGCTTGTCCAGGAGCTCTTTCTCCCCCTGCTTCTCGAACTCCAGAAGAGAGCCCCGGGACAGGCAGTCGGAGAGGGCCGAGGCCAGCTCCTCCTGACCATGGCCCCCGGCCAGCAGCTCGGGGAGCCTCCCGGTCCTGTAGGCCGAGGCCACCTCTTCGGGGTCGTGCAAGCCGCCCTCCAGGAGCATATCCTCCAGCTCCTCCGGCGAGGCCTCCCTCAGTTGGGCCCTGGCCGCGGTGAGGAAGTTCTTCCTCTCCAGGTTCCAGCTGACCAGGTTCTCGAAGCTCTTCCCCAGCTCGGGCAGCTCCTCCCGCTCGACCCTGGCCGCCAGCCTGTCCATCTCCCGCTCCACGTCGCCCACCTCGGGGGCTTCCATGTCCAGCAGACGCTCCAGAGTCTGCCTGAAGAGCTCGGGCAGCTCCTCCCTCGCCTGCTCGTCCTCTACGGCTCTGCGCAGGTTCTCCGTCTCCAGAAGGCCGTCCCGTTCCACCTCCACGTCCTTCTCGGTCCCTATTAGGGCCGCTTTCCACAGGTATCTGGCGTTCCTGACGTCCCGACGGTGCAGAAGGCCCCTGACCAGCCGGGGGTCCTCGGACAGCTCCAGCAGCTCCTCCTCCGTAGCCTCCTGGGCCTGGCGGAAAGTGTCTCCCAGCTTGTGCTGCTCTATGAACAGGCTGTACCAGGTGTCGGTCAGCAGACGGATGACCTCGGCGCGGTCGTCTGCGGAGAGCAGCATCTGCCACATCCTGTTCGAGACCAGCTGGAGCTCCAGGGCCCTCACCCGCCCGTTGGGATAGATGAACCTTCCGTCCACGCTCAACGCTCCAGCGGTAACTCGGCCGCCAGCTCCATAACCAGCTCTTCGTGGGCCAGATCGGCTATCATGGAAAAGGTAGCGTTCTGGCTTACGTCTCCGGCCCTGAGAACCACTCCTCCCACCGATCGATGACGCTGCTCGGACAGGACGAACCTACGGTCCTGGTCGGAATGCCGGGAGAGGAAGTCCTTGGTGATCCTGCCCTCGTCCTCGGGGCAAACCAGGACCTCCACCTCGCCCCGCAAGGCGCACCGGGCGAGGATGGCCGATATCAGTTGCAGGTACTCTTCGTCCCCAAGCTTCACCAGGTTCTGCACCGCGCGGTCTATCGCCCGGTTTATCATGGTGCTTCGAGCCGTCTGCACCTTCCGGTCGGCCTCCCTCCGGAGGTGCTCCCGCTGGCGGAGGCGCAGCTCCTCGATGCGGTCTCTCAACCTGCCGGAGTCGCGCTCGAACTCCTTTTCCAGACGCTCTTTGGCCTCTGAAATCCGGGCCGCTTTCTCCGCCTCGGCCTCGGATACTATCCTTTCCGCCGCCTCCCGAGCGTCCCGGGCGATCCTCTCTGCGATCTCCTCCAGGGCCATGATCCCCCTAGGGAAGCATCAGGAAGGAGATCAGGAAGCCCAGAATAGCGTAGAACTCGACGAAGACGGCCAGGATGAGGGCCTTTGCCGAGTCGTCGGGCTTCTTGGCGGTCATCATGGCTCCCGCGGCGCAGACTTTGCCCTGGTGGATCCCGGAGAGCAACCCGGACAGGGCTATGGGCAGACCCGCGGTAAAGGTGTGCCATGCGTTGCCGCCGTTCTCCAGGTCCATTCCGGAGATCCTGCCCAAAAGCAGGAAGGCTATGACGAACCCGTATATGCCCTGGGTACCGGGCAGGGCCGAGAGGAGCAGCAGTTTGCCGAATTTCTTGGGATCGACGCTCATCACGCCGGTGCTAGCTCGGGCCGCGGCCCCGATCCCTATCGCGGAACCGATTCCGGCGAGCGCAACGGCAAGCGCCACCCCCATGTAGGCAATGAGCTGGTTCACTGATCACTCCTTTCCGATCATTGGCTGGGTCGGTCTCTCTTATCTATCATCACGAAACG
This sequence comes from Candidatus Fermentibacterota bacterium, assembly GCA_014728175.1. Lineage (GTDB taxonomy): Bacteria > Fermentibacterota > Fermentibacteria > Fermentibacterales > JCC-6 > WJMA01. Next base: position 68,181 of record WJMA01000013.1, on the reverse strand, counting down.
GGGCTGGTACTCGAGGGGAACGAAGGGTGCGCCGGTCCCGTCGTAGAACTTGCTGAAGAACTCCACGAACTGCAGGCGGGCGGTGTGTATGTACCCGCTGAGAATGGCCATGAACAGGTTGAACGCGTGGCCTCCGAGAAGAACCAGCAGGGCCAGAAGGACGCCCACCACGGGGATGCTCATCCCCGCCAGCATGCCGCCGATCTGGTTTACCACCTGGCCTATAATGGCGGTTGACAGGGACAGGGCGAACAGGCGCGAGTAGGAGAGCACGTCGCCCAGGATGTTCACGATGCCGTACACCGCGTATGCTCCCAGGCCTATCCGGCCTCCCAGGCCCTTGGCGCCGGCCCCTCCGGTCACCGCGATCAGAACCGCCCCCCCGGCCAGCATGTACAGGAGCACGCCGTCGGTGGGACCGGCCGGGTCGTACAGGACGCCGTCCAGCAGGTAATGGTTGAAAAGCCAGGGGAAAAGACCGGCTATGGCCAGTATCCATCCCGACTGCTCCACCACCGCGATCGGGCCCTCTCCGGCTCTCAGCCGCTTGGACAGGTTGACCAGCACCCCGAAGGTAAGCTGCAGTATGCCCAGAGCCATGGTTACGTACAAGAACTGCTTGGACAGCGCGAAACCCACCTGTCCCTCCCGTCCGGGAACGTAGCCCGGCACTATCGAGTTGAGCACCTCGGCGGGAGCCTGCAGGAAGCCGGGCAGGGAATCGAATCCTATGCCGAACCAGCTTCCCAGGAAGAGCCCCACCAGGACGCTCATCAACCCGCCCTGGAACAGGACCCCGAACAGCCGGGGATTGCCCCCCCTTCTTCTGACCACCCACCATCCGACCGCCGCTCCCGCGGCCAGCGACAGACCGTAGCCGCCGTCGCCTATGCAGATTCCCAGGAAGAAGGCGAAGAAGGGGGCCAGCAGGGGAGTGGGGTCGGGGTCCTTCCTGGTGGGTCTTCCGTACATGTCGGTAAGCATCACGTAGGGGTCCAGGGCCGGGGTCTCCGTCAATGGAGAGGGTACCCTCTCGCCCTCCTCGGGCTCGATGGCCTCCACGCTGACCGCGCCCATGCTATCCAACCGGTCCTTTAGGAAGGGAAGGTCTTTTTCCCTGATCCAACCATGGAAGAGACAAAGCTTCTCACTGGCCCTTCCGGAGGAAGAAGCCCCCGTCCGGGTCAGCACCAGACCCACCGCGTCCCGGAGGGCCCGCAGGTCGTCGAGGTTCCGGGCCAGGCGGCGGGCTTTCTCCTTTTGCTCCTCCTCTTTGCCGGTCAGCTCCTGCAGCTTGTGGTCGGTCTTCCGTAGAAGCTCGGAGGCCATTCCCTCCCACCCTCCGAAATCCTGCTTGGAAAAGCCCGTCCCCCCCAGCTTCTCCGAGAGCTCCGGGTACACCGACTCGTGCATCACCATAAAGACCCGTTGCATACCGGGGGCCCGGGAAAGAACCTCTATATGGGCCAGAGGCTGCTCCTCGATCAGCCCGTGAAGCTCCTCTATGCCGTCTCCCACCACGGTCCCGGCCAGCATCCTGTAGCTCCTGCCGGCCTGGTCCAGCTTCTCCACGGGTACCGGCAGCTCCCGCCACTCGCTTAGCAGCTGGGCCTCTTGCCTGAGCTCCTGACAGTCGCCGTCCAGCTCGGCTATCTCCCTCGCTGTGCGCCAGGTCTCCTTGGTCTCCTCCACGATCTGCCGGCTTTCCACCAGGCCCACCAGCTCGGCGGCGGAGAATCTGGGGGGTTCCTGGGCAAGCTTGTCCGCAAGCGAGCCGGCTTCCGGCTCGTAATCGGAAAGGAAACTCACCACCCTGTCCAAAACGTCCAGACCCTCCCGCAGCTCGGCGGTATCCAGCTCGGCGCTTTTCTCCAACTCGCCTTCGCGGTCGGAGAGATCGATCAGCTGGACCATCCCGCTTTCCTCCAGGGTGTCCATGACCGCCCTGCGGAGCCGGTGGTAGCAGATAATCTCTATCTTGATTACGTTGTCCAGCGCCATTACTTCGGGCTCTCTATCCTTCGTCTGATAGCCCTTACCGCCTCTTCCCGCAGGCTGTCCCGGGCCAACTCCAGCTTCTCCATACGGCTCCGGATCTCTTTGGACAGCTGCTCCTTCAGCTCGTGCAGATCCTTCTCCAGATCTTCCTTAAGAGAAGACTTCAATTGGATAAGGCGTTTTTTCTTCTGCTCCTCGAGCGAAGATATCTCCTCCGGAATCTTCCTCCCTATGGCCCGCGCCTTCTGCCGGGCCTTCTCGACCTCCCGTCCCGCCTCTTCCTCGGCCTTCAGAAGCCGCTTCAACCGCTCGGACATCGGAGCCCGCCTTTCACAACCTGTTCCAAATGGGGGTCAGCCTTCGGCTTGGTTCGGCCAACCGTTGGGGGGGACATTTACGCCCCGTGCAAGGCGCCGAAAGCTGAGCTCTCCGCCGATCCGGAGTTGTGGATTCCACCTCTCAAACTGCTTTAGATGATTTATGTAACCTATTGTTATCAAATAGATAGGAGCGTTTTCAACAAATAGCGTGATTTTTCCACATTTTCCACAGCTAGATCGCGGGGCTCTATCCGATTGCTCGACAGCGAATCAGCCTTCCTGATCCTTCTGTCTCATCCGACAGTTGCCCTCGAAGAACACGCCTTCCTCGATAATCAGGGATCGGGTGAAGATGTCTCCCTCTATCCTGGATCCCCTCTGCAGCTCAAGCTGCTCGGTGGCACTTATGGTGCCTATCACCGTACCGCCCACGATACCGTGGGATACCCTGACGTTGCCCTTGATAAGCCCGTCGTTTCCCACCGTGAGCGTGCCTTCGACATCTACCTCGCCCTCCACGGTGCCGTCCACCCTCAGGCCGCCGTTGACTTTTATGTCGCCGTGGTAAACGCTGCCCTCGCCCAAGATCGAGTTCATAGATTCCGGAGGAACGTCCTTGACCATGATCCCAGATATCCTCCCTCAAAGGGAATCGATCATCGATTCCGCCAGTCCTGCCAGGTTCTCTATCCTGATCCTTCGTTCCCTTATTCTCTGCAGCTCTGCCTCTATGCTGTCCAGTCTCTCCCGAACCTCCCTGTAATCGGTCAGGGAATCCCGCAGAGCCAGGTTCTCCTCCTCCAGGGTTTCCAGCCTCTGCCATCCCGTCAGGCCGCTCAAGAGCATTCCCAACGCTCCCAGAACCGCCAGCAAGGCCAAAACCACAACGGCGGTGAACAGAAGGAGCCTTGCCCCGGATACGTCGAGGCTTCTTCGCCTCCCTCCGGCGTGGGGAACTACGCTGAGGGTGAACCCGCGCCTGGTCACGTGCAGAAACCTTCCTCCCGAATGGCTCGCAGCCCGAGCAGGTCACGATTCCCAGCCCACAGGGACCGCCTTTACGACCGCTATCCTATAGGGTGGTCTTGACGCGTGTCAACGAATCCGCGGGATCCCTAACAGCCACAACAACAACAAAAAAGCGAATGTATGAACTTATGAAGATGGCGACTTTCCGGTTACCCGGATATCATCTTTTTCAGCCGCCCCTTCAACTCCTCAATGTTACCCGAGAAGGCGGAGACCGTCTGCTCCAGATTCACCTCCTTATCCGCAAGCACGTCGATAAGGTTGAGAAGCTCGGTATCCTTGCTGGCCGCCTCCAACAGGTTCTGCTGCTGCTCCAGTATCTTCAGCAGGTTCTGCCGGGACGGGTCCATCGTCCATCGCAGAAGAATGGCCACGGAGTCGGCGTTGTCCCGGTACCTCTGGCGCATCTCGGCGCTTATCTCCTCGGCCTCCTTGGCGGTAACCACCCCGGCGCGCACTCTGATCTGCCGCAGCTGCTCCGCCGCGGTTTCGTAGGCCTCCATCGCGGTCTCGACGTTGGAGTCGGGCTGCTCGACGTCCGGATTGAACAGCCAGGTGCTCTGAAGAGCGTCGTGCATGTGAATATCCACCTGGCGGTCATCCTGCCTGACTATGGCCTCCTCTATGGCCAGGAACAGCAGCCCGAACCTTCTGAGGAACCGGACCTCGGCCGCGACACCCCTCTCCAGAGCCAACCGCTCCAACAGGCGGTCCACCAGCTCTTCCCGTTCCTCCATGCCCGCTATGAGAAGCTCTACCCTGCTCATGGCCCTTCTTCTCCACAGCGGTCGGAACAGGTGCCTCTCCAGGCTCCTCTCCACCTCCGGCGGAGATTCCGCCGCCTCCCTTCCCTGCTTCACGGTAAGGGCTCTCTCCAGGGCTTTGAGAAGATTCTCTCCTCCCGTCTCGGTGCCCAGGAACTCCGCCACCTCCAGGAATCCGTCGATCAGCTCCCTGACCCTGGCCGGCTTGTTACCGGAGATGAGCGTCAAGTCTATCACGCAATTGCAGAAGGTGCTGAACACCATATGTCGCCAGTACCTGCAGGGATTCTCTCCCGCGGTATCCTCCAGCTGATCGAAGAACCTCTCCGATCCGACCAGCTGTTCAACCTCCAGCACCTCGCCTCCGTGCTCGTACGATCTGAATACTTCCATAACGTCCGCTCCGGCCACACTTTTGCGCAGCCTTTGCAGCTCGGAGACTCGGTCGGGTTTGACGAACCTGCTGGGGGATAGCATCCCCGCCCGGCACATTCCCACCGCCAGCTGGTTGCTCTGGTGCAGGAATATCTGCTCGGTCTGCTGGTCGGAGGTAAGTATCCTGGCCGTCCTGCGGGCCTCCTTCATCAGGGCTATCTCCTGCTTCCTGCTCTGGTTCCAGACCTTGAACAGATCCTCCAGCCATTCCTCATTCACCCTGATCGGCACCGGGGCGCTTTCGGAGAACATGGCCTGCAGCCGCGAGGTGCATTCCTCTATCAGGTGTTGCTCCAACCTTACCGCGACCTCATCCAGAAAATCTTTTCCGGCCGGAACGCCCTGGCTGGCCCTGGTTGCGGCTCTGGATATGCGTTCCATAAGCGGGGGAAGCAGCTCGGGCTGCCTGGCGGTGATCTCCACCACCAGGGGAAGCACCTTGCCGAAGAAGGCGGCTCCGGTCTCTATCTGCCAGCTCGCCGTCTTGTGGTCCGCGCTGTCTATATCCGACGGCATCAGAATGTTCAGAAGCCTCTTGAGCCGTTCCTCGCTCAGCTGGTCTATGGCCTCGGGCCTGTTCACCAGCGCTCGGATCAGACTCTGCAGCCCGGTACGGAGGAATCTGGAGTAAACCGCGTCCGAGCCGGTCTCCCAGACCGCCTGCTTGTTGAAAGCCTCGCAGAGCACCCTGGCCCGCTCCAGCAGGTCGGACGCCCTTCTTCCCTCGAACCCGGGAATCCCCTTCAGCCCCGAGACGGCGGTTTCCGCAGCCCTGCTCCGATCTCCGGTACGGAACAGCTTGCCCAGCAGATCCCGTTCTATCTCCCTGGTCTTGGGAATGGCGGCCGCCTTGTTGTACTGGGCCACCGAGGCCGCCAGGTATTCCTCGAAGGTGGGGTCGCTTGGATCCATCTCCTCCAGGAGCGGAGGAACCAGCATTTCCAGGAAGCGTCCCCTTCTCTTCTCGTCGGCGATCTTGCCCAGAGCGTCCGCCACCATCTGCATGGGCCGCTCGTCGGCCTTCATCAAGGTGACGAACCAGGCGGGAGGAAGCCCTCCCAGTAGCTTGTCCCGGTACTCCTCGTCCACCAGAGAGAAGACCGACCCGGCGGCGGGAATCATGGGAAGGACCTCCGCCGGATCCATCGACTCCTCGGCCCGAAGCATGAAGGAAGCCGCCCTGAAGACCTCTCTCGCGGACGATTCTCCCCTGGCCATGGCTTCCTCCAGATAGGAAACGCAGGCCTCGGGGTTCCGAGAGTCCGCCATGTTGGCCAGCACCCTGAGGACGGTGTTCCGCATGGTTTTGGATACACCACCGGCTCCGAATACCCTTTCCCCTAGCTCCCCCAGCCTTAACCAGAACGCCACGGGCAGCGTCTTCTCGGCCCCCACCTCGGTGGTGATCTCCAGCATGGTATCCACCAGCGACTCGTTGATGTTGCCCTGAAAGCTTCGCAGAAGCTCTCCCACCCGGCGGAGCTTGTCCCGTCCCTTGGCTCCGACCAGCGCTATCTTCACCAGGGCCCTCCCGGTCTCCCGGGGCTTGGTCATGAACCCCCTCAGAGAAAGCACGTCCACGGCCATCTCGATCTCCGCGGACGATATGAGAGCGTCCCGTATGTCCGGCAGCTCGGCCAAAACCTCCTTCACGGTAGACTTGTCGAAGTCGCCGAACTTCTCGCTCACCACCTCCACCGCCGTGGTGGTGAGGAGGTCTTCCAGGTCCTCCTCCTCCGCCAGCTGGGCCAGCACTCCCGAAAGCAGCCTCATGGAAGAGGCCGAGGCGGCGAATCCCCGAATCCTCCGGTAGAACAGCTCGCCGTTGCGGGCCACAGCTTCCCACAGCGGTGCATCCTCCTCTTCCAGGAACTCCCAGCCCATCTCCGCGCCGAAGTCCAGAAGCGTCTCCACCGCGTAGCTCTTGGCCTCGGGTATCAGGGTTTCTGCCTTCTTGAGGCCGTGGATCACCGATTTTCCGTCCTCCGCGGTCCTCTTCAGCCAGTAGCAGAATCTCTCCGGTCTCCTTCCGGCCATCTTCACCAGGAAGTGCATCATGGCCGAGGACCTCGCTCCCTCCTGAACGTTCTTGAAGGCCTCGTAGAACAGCCGGAGTACATTCTCCAGACCCATTTCGGTAACGGGTTCCAGCTGGCCCCACATCCACGCCACCTGGAAGAACTCCATCACCGCCGCGGTGTAGGTGCTGGGCTGGAGAGTGGAAATAGCCTTGATCCACTTCTCGACCAGAGCGGGATCCACCGGGGGCGGCCCCGATATTACTGTAAGACTGTCCAGCAGCCTCTTCCGAGGAACCTCGTGCATATCGGTGACCAGGGCGGACAGCCACAGGCACGTACTCTGCCATTGGTCGTCCGAGAAGACCCGCAGGTTCCTCAGGCCACCGGCCACCTCCCGGTTTATCCGGGACTCGTCTATCTCAACCTCCGGCAGGAGTTTGTCGGACGATACCTCCGGGACCGGCGACGGTCGGGGCTCGTTGACCTTGTACCAGAGCTTGAGCTTTCTGGTAAGCAGATCCTGGTCTTCGTTCATGACTGGTTAATCACCACCGACCGGTCCGGTAAACCGGGCTCCGCCGCCTGGGTGGGCTCAGCTGTCATCTTCGGCCTCGTCGACCGGTACCCTGGCAGCATCAACGACCCGATCCCCATCCGGGAGGTTCATCAGTCTCACTCCCTGCGTGTTCCTTCCTATGATGCTTATCTGTTCGGCCGGCACCCTTATGACCATGCCCCTCGCGGATACCAGGATCAACTCGTCCTCGTCGGTCACCTGCATCGCCTTGGTAACCGGTCCGTTGCGCTCACTGCACTTTATGTTGATGACTCCCTTGGTCGCCCTTTTGGTCAGTCTGTAGTCTTCCAGGAGCGTTCTCTTGCCATATCCGTTCTCGGTAATGGTAAGAATGGTTGTGGGGTCATCCGCCACCACCATGCTCACCAGCCGGTCGTCCTCTTCGGTCCGGATGCCCACCACCCCCCGGGTATGGCGACCCATGGGCCTTACCTCGCTCTCGGCGAACCTGTTCGCCTGGCCCAATCTCTTCGCCAGCAGAACCTCGCTGCTGCCGGAGGTAAGCGTCGCCCCGATAAGCTCGCTTCCCTCGTCCAGGCGGATGGCCCATATCCCCACCCGGCGGGGATTGCCGTAGGCCGACAATGGCGTCTTCTTTACCAACCCGTTGCTGGTGGCCATAAGAACGAACCTGTCCTCGTCGAACTCCTTGACGCATACATGGGCCACCGGACGCTCGTTCTCCTCCAGATCGATCAGGTTTACCAGAGCCTTGCCCCTGCTGGTCCTCCTGGCCTCCGGTACCTGGAAGACCTTGAGCCAGTGGCATCGGCCCTGGTTGGTGAAGAACAGGATGTAGCTGTGATTGCCGGCCACGAAGACCTGCTCCAGGAAATCCTCGTCTCTGGTGGTGGCCCCGATTATTCCCCTTCCCCCCCGCTGCTGGCTGCGGTAGGTATCGAGGGAGAGACGCTTGATGTACCCGGAGTGGGAGATCATAACCACCATGCTGTCGTTGGGGATCAGGTCCTCAACGGTCAGGTCCGGGGAGAAGTCGGTCTCTATGGTCGTTCGGCGGGGCTGGGCGTACTTCTCCGAGATTTCCCGCAACTGGTCACCCACCACATTCATACGCTCGCTCCGGCTGGAGACCAGCTTCTCCAGCTCCTCGATGGTCTTAGCCAGCTCTTCCCTCTCGGCGCGCAGCTCCTCGCTCTCCAGGCCGGTCAGCCGATGCAGGCGCATATCCAGAATCGCCCTGGACTGCTCCTCGCTGAATCCCATCTCCTCCGTGAGGGCGGCCTGGGCCTCTTCCCGGTTCCGAGCCCCCCTTACGAGCTCTATCACCCGGTCGATCTCGTCCAGTGCCTTGAGCAGGCCTTCGACAATGTGGGCGCGCTGCCTGGCCTTGTCCAGATCGAAGCGGGTCTTTCTCAGAACCACGTCGTGCCTGTGCTCCAGGAAGCACTCCAGCATCTCCCTCAGGGTCAGGCGGCGTGGTCTGTCGCCCACCAGGGCCAGCATGTTGGCGCCGAAAGTGGTCTGAAGGGCGGAATGCTCGTAGAGCTGGTTCAGGACCACCTCCTTGACCGCGTCCTGCTTCAGCTCGATAACGACTCTGGTTCCCTCCCGGTCCGACTCGTCCCTGAGATCGGCTATCCCCTTGATTTTCTTCTCTCTGACCAGGTCGGCGATCTTGGATATCAGCTTCGCCTTGTTCACCTGGTAGGGAATCTCGTTCACCACCAGGGCCACCCGGTCCCGGGGAGTGGTCTCGTCGCTTACCCGACCCCTGATCGTCATCTTGCCGTGGCCGGTAAGGTAGGCTTCCTTGATCCCCTCGGTCCCCATCACTATTCCGCCCACCGGGAAATCGGGCCCCTTGACCACTTCCAGCAGCCTTTCGTCGTCCAGTCGGGGATCCTCTATCAGCCGGCAACAGGCCTCGACCACCTCCCCCAGGTTGTGGGGGGGGATGTTGGTGGCCATTCCCACCGCTATTCCCGCCGACCCGTTTACCAGCAGGTTGGGCAGGCCGGCAGGCATAACCACCGGCTCCTCCAGGCGGCCGTCGAAGTTGGGAGCGAAGTCTACGGTATCCTTGTCTATATCGGATAGGAGCTCCTCTCCCACCCTGGACATTCTGGCTTCGGTGTACCTGTAGGCGGCGGCCGGGTCGCCGTCCAGGGAGCCGAAATTCCCCTGCCCGTCCACCAGGGGGTACAGCAGGGAGAACTGCTGAGCCATCCTGACCATCGCGTCGTACACCGCCGAGTCACCGTGGGGATGGTACTTGCCCAGAACGTCACCCACCACGGCCGCTGATTTCTTGTAGGGCCTTCTGTGGGTAAGGCTCTGCTCGAACATGGAGTAGAGTATTCGGCGGTGGACGGGTTTAAGGCCGTCACGAACGTCGGGCAGCGCCCGGGAGACTATGACGCTCATGGAGTAGTCCATGTACGAGCGCTTCATCTCGTCCTCGAGCTCTATGGTCCGGAGCCTGCGTGTTGTGTTCTCGGTCAAGTCAACCCTCCAAGGGCTACACGTCCAGGTTCGTTACCTCGCCGGCGTGCTCCTGAATGAACCTCCTCCTGGGCTCCACCTCTCCTCCCATCAGGGTGGAGAAGGTCCGGCTGGCCTCCACCGTATCGTCCAGATCTATCCTCATCAGCAGCCTTCGCTCGGGATCCATTGTGGTCTCCCATAGCTGATCGGGATTCATCTCTCCCAATCCCTTGTAGCGCTGAATGGAGACCGGGCCGTCCCATTCCGCAAGCAGCCTTCTCTTCTTCTCCTCGGAGTAGACGTAGATGTGCTTCCTTCCCAGCTTCAGCCGGTACAAGGGAGGCTGGGCCACATACACATGACCCCGCTCTATGAGCTTGAGCATGTACCTGTAGAAGAACGTCAGCAGAAGAGTCCTTATGTGCGCCCCGTCAACGTCCGCGTCGGTCATTATTATCACCTTGTGGTACCGCAGGCCGGAGATGTCGAACTCCTCCTCCCCGATCCCGGTGCCTATGGCGGTGATGATCGTGCGGACCTCCTTGTTGGCCAGGATGCGATTGAGCGGGGCCTTCTCCACGTTTATTATCTTGCCCCTCAGGGGAAGTATGGCCTGGAAATGCCTGTCCCTACCCTGTTTGGCAGAGCCCCCCGCCGAATCTCCCTCCACCAGGAACAACTCCGCCACCTCGGGGTCTGTAACCGCGCAGTCGGCGAGCTTTCCGGGCAGGGAAGCCGTCTCCAGGGCACTTTTCCGCCTGGTCAGCTCCCGCGCCTGGCGGGCGGCCTGACGCGCCGCCTTGGTATCTAGGCACTTGCCTACGATCTTTCTTCCCACCGACGGATTCTCCTCCAGGAACCTGTACAGTATGCCGTACACCGAGGAGGCCACCGCTCCCTTGACGTCGGTGTTGCCCAGGCGGGTCTTGGTCTGTCCCTCGAACTGCGGGTCGGGAAGCTTGACGCTGATCACCGCGGTAAGCCCTTCCCGGACGTCGTTGCCGGTGAACGATTCTTCCGCCTTCCGGAACAGCCTGTTGGACGCGGCGTACTCGTTCAAGCTCCTGGTCAGGGCCATTTTGAACCCGGTGAGATGAGTACCACCGTCAATGGTGTTTATGTTGTTAACGAACGTGAAGATGTCGTCCTGGTAGCCGGTGTTGTATTGGATGGCGACCTCCAGGATCATCTCGCTTTCGTCGGGCAGGGTTACGTCGTCGGAGGCGTAGATCGCCCTCTGGTGCAGAGGGTGCCTGGTCTGGTTCAGGTAGGATACGAATGACGCCAGGCCACCGTCGTAGCAGAACTCGGCCGACTTCTCCGAAGGCTCCCTCTCGTCCCGGAGGAGAATGCGCAAACCCTTGTTCAGAAATGCCATCTCCCGCAGCCTGTTGGCCAGAACGTCGTAGGAGAGGCTGGTGATCTCGAATATCTCCTCGTCGGGCTTGAAGTGTATTAAGGTTCCCTGCCGGTCGGTGGCGCCGACCGCGGTCAGATCTTTCTCGGGGACTCCTTGCCTGTATCGCTGCAGGTACTCTATCTCCTCCTGGTACACCCTGACCTCGAGCCATTCCGAAAGCGCGTTGACCACGCTGACGCCTACTCCATGCAGGCCTCCGGAGACCTTGTAGGATTTTTTATCGAACTTTCCCCCCGCGTGCAGCTTGGTCATGACCACCTCTACAGCGGGGCGGTTGGTCTCCGCGTGGGTTCCGGTGGGAATGCCCCTGCCGTTGTCCACCACCTCCACCGAGCCATCGGCCTTAAGCTTAACCTCTATCAGGTCGCAGTATCCGGCCTGCGCCTCATCCACGCTGTTGTCCACCACCTCGTAGACCAGATGGTGCAGGCCAGTTCCAGAGGTGGATCCGATGTACATACTGGGCCTCTTACGGACCGCCTCCAGGCCCTCCAGGACCTGTATGGACTCGGCGTCGTAAGTACCTATCTCTTCGTCAACCAACTGATTCCTTTCAGTAGAGACCGCCCGGTAATCCTTTTTCGCTAGGGGAATTTCTACTGCAACTGCAGCAGAGAGCCGTCAGTCGTTCTGCCTACGCACACCGGTCATTCTCACGGAGGTGAACGCAATACAGCCCGCCAGCCGGTTCATCCTCCTTAGAATGGACTCGGACCTCATACGCAGCTCCATGGCCGCCGCCGGGTGGGCGACTCCGACCAGCAGCGTCGATCCCTGGAAGCCTACCGAACGGACCAGGTCACTAACGTCTTCACCGAAGGCATCCGTCCATGAGGAAACCGCCCTCTCGCGGCACAACCTCTCCGGCTCGGCTGCCTGTACCCCCGTCTCCCTCAGGAGCTCACTGAGCTTCTTCATGCTTCTCTCGAGAGATCCCGACCCGTCTAACCCTCGTCGGTCGAGGGAAGCTTGACGGGCATGAGGAGCGCTATGTACTCCTTGCTGGCGTCTGGCTCCTCTTCCTCTATGACCACAGCCGTGGAGCTGTTCTTCATCTTGAGGAGAACCCGTTCACCAGACATGTTCCGCAATATCTCGCGCAGGAAATCACCGTTGAAGCCGATTTGAAGCGGCTCTCCATCGTACTCGCCTTCCAGCTTCTCGTGAGCTTCCCCGGCTTCGGCGTACTCAGCCTCCAGAGACTGGTTGTCCTTCTCCAGCGTCAACCTTACCTGATGGGTCGCCGGATTGGCTATTATCCTCATCCTCCTCAACGCCGCCACCAGATTATCGCGGTCGATAAGCAACCCCTTGTCGTTGCCGGAAGGAATAACTTTCTCGTACGGCGGGTACGGACCTTCTATGGTTCGGCTGAAAATGGTCGTACTACCGAAATCGAACGATACCTGCGACCCCTGGAAGCAGATCTCCACCTCTCCCTCTCCGGCCAGTCTGGCCAGGAGCCTTAGAGCCTTGGGAGCAATTATGGCTTCCACCCCGCTTTGGTGGCTTATTCCCGGCAGGAATATCCGGGCCAACCTGTGACCGTCGGTGGCCACCATTTCGAATCCCTCCTGATCCATCTTCCACAACGCACCGTTTAGGGCCGGCCGGTAGTCGTCTTTCGCAACCGCGTAGGACGTACGGTTTATAGCGTCGGCCAGAACCTCTATGGGCAGTACCACCGGCTGCTCATCGCTCTTCCCGGGGAGGGTGGGAAACGAATCGGTCGGGCTTCCACTAAGGGTGAAAGAGCTCTTCTCACAGTTCATCCCTACCCGGTTTCCCGTACCACTCATGTGCACGTCTCCGCCCGGAAGCTCCTTTACTATCTCGTGTAGCTTCTTTCCGGGCAGGGCTATGGAACCCGGCGTGGTTATTGTTGCCGGTATGCTGGTGGTAACCGTGGTGTCCAGATCCGTCGCCGCCATGTCCAGTCGATCCTCATGGGTCTGCAGAAGTATGTTGGTGAGCGATGGAAGGCTGGTTCTGGGGGGCAAGGCGGTCGCCACCGTGTTCAAGCCTTCCAGCAGATCGGGATGGGAAACCAGGAGCTTTATCATGGATACAATCCTCCGGCATTAGAGAAGATAGTAAATGCAGTTATCCTGTTATTGTAATTATACATGTTGGTATGTGGAAGAACCACCTCCAACAGCCTTTACGGCGGGAGAAACGGCTGTGGAGAAAGTATGGAAAACCTTCCAACCAGGAGGCACTTTTCCACGGGTGGAAGGAGTTGTGGAAAAAGGGGGTGGTTGATAGGCGTTTATCTACAGCTTTTTCCACTACCGGGTGAGACGGTTGCGGACTTCCTCGACCTTTCTTCGCAGACCACTGTCTTCCTCGCAAAGCTGCTTTATGCGCTCTATGGAGTTGAGAACGGTGGAGTGATCCCGGCCGGAGAAGAAACTGCCGATGTCGGAGAGGGAAATGCTGGTAAGGTCGCGTATGAGGAACATGGCTACCTGCCTGGGTATGAGGACATCCCTCTTTCTGCCCTTTCCCTTGAGTTGGGTGGGGGAGATGGAGAACTCCTCGGCGACCAGCGAAGATATCGAGCCTGGAGTAAGCCTGCGGGCCTGCGAGCCCAGGAAGTCGGAGATCACCTTGCGAGCCATCTCTATGTTCACGTCCCTGCCGGTAATCCTGGAAGTGGCCGCCAGGCGGTGAACCGCGCCCTCCAGCTGCCTTACGTTGCTCTTAATGGTGGAGGCAATGAAGGAGAGGACGTCGGAGGGAAAGTATACTCCCTCGTCACGAACTTTCAGCTCCAGAATGGCCAGGCGCATCTCGAACTCGGGAGGCTGTATGTCCGCCACCAGCCCGGACTCGAAGCGGGATACAAGCCTCTCCTCCAGGGGCTTTATCTCGTTGGGAGGGCGGTCGGAGGTCAGGACTATCTGCCGTCCGTTCTGGTAAAGCTCGTTGAACCTGTGGAAAAATTCCACCTGCGTTCTCTCCTTGTTGGCTAGGAACTGGATGTCGTCCATCAATAGGAGGTCCAGTTTCATGTACTGGCTTCGGAAGTCGGTGACAGAGGCGGGCCCGTTCCTGATTGCACTGACCACCTGATGGGTGAACTGCTCGGAGGACAGATACTTGAAGGTCTTGGCCGTTTGGTTCTGCTGCACGTAGTGTGCGACCGCCTGTATCAAATGGGTCTTTCCGAGTCCGACGCCGCCATAGATGAAAAGAGGGTTGTAGCTGGAGTTACCCAGCTCCTGCGCGACGGCTAGGGCCCCGGCATGCGCCAGCTCGTTGGAAGACCCGGCCACGAAATTGTCGAAGGTGTAGCTTGGATGGAGGTAGCTGTTGCTGTTGCGGGAGCGTTTTCTCCTGGTTGGTGCCCGGTCCTTGGGCCTGGCCGGGTCGCCTACGCAGACCAGTGATAGATCGGACCTACCGCTGCAGCTGCGTAGCGATTCCTCCAGGACCTCTCCGTAATGAGCCTTGGCCCACCTGGCCACGAACTCGTTGGGGAAGCGGACCACGAACCGGGAGTCATCGAACGCCTCGAAGGAGGAGTCGGCCAACCAGGTCCGGTAGCTGGAGGGAGAGAGATTCTCCCGGGCGGAATGGAGCACGTCGCCCCAGAGGGATTCGGGGTCGAGGTCGCTCATGGGGCTAAGGTTCCATAAGTCGGTAGGAGCCACAGGAAAAAAAGGTTTTCAACAAAATTATCCACAAGAAATTGCAAGCATATCTATCTTTCCAACAACGATTTAAGAAACATCAACAGATGGACGCGAGTCTTTTGTTGATTCTTTCCGGGTACGCAATTGCTAGTTCCACCAATGGTTGACAGATAGAACATAGCTGGCTAGCTTTCTGCTTCGCTGGCGAAGCTCTTCGTAATATTCTCTGCTTACAGCTCTGTCCGTCAAGAGTCGATTTTTGGATCCGGCAACAACAGGGAGTCTTTCGGATGAAACGAACGTACCAACCGAGCCGCAGGTCCCGGTCACGGAAGCATGGCTTCCGGGCCCGGAAGTCCACGAAGAGTGGGAGAAAGATACTCAACTCCAGACGCCGAAAGGGGCGCAAGCGGCTGGCTCCTTAGCCCGTAGTAGCGATGGGCCTTATGGAGAGCCTCAAGAAGCCCAAGGATTTCAGGCGGACCTTCAGGTTGGGCAAATGGTTCCACGGAGAGTGGCTGAAAGCGGCCTTCATGCCCAATGGTGGGAAAAAGGGGCGGCTGGGATTCTCCGTATCGACCAGGTATGGAAACTCGGTACAGCGAAACCGGTTCAAGAGGAGAATCCGCCATCTGGCCGCCGAGGCGCTAAAAGAGCTGCCAGTGGACGTCGTGGTGATGCCCGCGACCAGCTTGTCCTCGGTGAGAAAGAAGGACCTTGGTGAGGAATTCAAGGCCCTGGCGGAAAGGATCGAGAGGGACGTTGAGTGAGGCACTGGCTCGATTGATAGGGCTTTACAGAAGGATGCTGTCTCCTTTGGCGCCGCCCAGCTGCAGGTTCAGCCCCACGTGCAGCGTATACGCCCAGATAGCCATTAGGAGATTCGGTGTCTTGCGCGGGATTTGCCTGGCGTTCAGAAGGTTGATCCGGTGCCATCCGCTGTGCGGCGGCGGATACGACCCCGTCCCTACGAGCTGGGAGAGCAGGAAGAAGAAGCGGTGAGCGACCAAAAGAGGTTGTTCCTGGCGGCGGTGCTGATGGCCGCCGTTCTTTTCGTGAGCTGGGCGCTTACCGGCAAGAGCAACCGGCAGGAGCAGCCGCCGGCCTCCCCATCCCCTCAGCCCTCCGATGACACCCCGGTCGAGATCGAGTCCCCGGACACCACCCTGCGGACGGCGCCGACCCTTCCGGAAAGCATCGATATCACCGCCAGAACGATTACCGTGCTTATTTCCGACGGTAGCGGGGGGAGGCTCGTTGAGGGAGTGGTAAGCACGGGCAACGGAAATATAACTTCCTGGCAACTAATAAATTACAACGATTTAAGCGTAGACGAGGGCCTCCCCGTGGATCTCGCGGGTGGAAGCATGTTTGCCGTCGAGGCCCCTCCCGGGGGAGCGTTCTCCACCAACGCCCCGGACACCCTGAAGGTGGAGGAGACCACCACCCTGACCCTGGAGGGAGCCGACGGAAGCACGTTGGAGTACACGTTCCATCCGGGAAGCTACGCCTTCGGGCTCAGAAGCCAAGGATTGGGCCCCTCGACCGCCCTGGCCCCGAAGATACTGCCGGTGACGGAGAGGGACGTAAAGCCGGGCAAATACTTCCAGGCGGTCTGGTATACGGACAAGAAGAGGGACGAGGACGCGGAGGACGTGGACGAGGAGAAGCCGGTGGGTCGTTGCCTGTGGGCGGGGGTCAGATCCAAGTACTTCGTGGTAATCATGCTGCCGGAGACCTCGGAGAGGGCCGAGGCCTTCCTGGAGCCGGCCGGGGAGGAGTCGCCCGGGGTGAGCATCAGCGACGGCAACCTTACCGTCTATGCGGGACCGGTAAGCTACAGGGACCTGTCCAGGCTGGGCAGTAGAACCGACGAGATGGTTGACTTCGGGTGGCCGATAATCCGCTGGATCGGAAAGATAGTGTTCTGGTTCGGAACCTCCGCGCTCTCCTTCGTGGGCAACTGGGGGTTGAGGATAATCATCATATCGCTGGCCCTGAAGCTGATACTGATGCCTCTTACCAGCAAGAGCTTCAAATCGATGCAGAAGCTCAAGGAGGTCCAGCCCAAACTGCGGGAGATACAGAAGAAGCACAAAGACGATTCCCAAAGGCAGCACAAGGAGCTGCAGAAGCTATACCACGAGGAGGGCGTCAACCCTCTGGGCGGTTGCTTCCCACTTTTGCTGCAGATGCCGTTCTTCTTCGCCCTGTACAGAGTTCTCTCCAACATGGTCGAGCTGAGGGGCGCGGAGTTCGTGCTCTGGATCCGCGATCTCTCCCGGCCGGAGATACTTATCCCGTTCGGCACCAGCGTGCTGGGGCTTTCGGGAATAGGCCTGCTGCCGGTTCTTATGGGGGTGTCGATGTTCGTCCAGCAGAAGATGACGGTCACCGACCCCAAGCAGAAGGGCATGGTCTACTTCATGCCCGTCCTGTTCACATGGCTGTTCATGAGGTTTCCCGCCGGTCTCACCCTCTACTGGTTCATGAACAACCTGCTCACCATAGGTCAGCAGGAGCTTATCAAGAAAAGGCTCGGAGACGGTAAGGGTTAGTACGACCGCGGCGAAGACGGGAGATGCCTTGCTGTCGGGTGAGATCATAGCTGCGTGGGCCACGCCTCCGGGAGTTTCCGCTCTGGCCGTGGTAAGGCTGAGCGGCGATGGATGCGTGCGTCTGGCGGAGGCGCTGTTGGGCCTGGAAGACGGAAGGCTGAGCGGAGGCATGCGCAGGGCGAGGGGTGAGGTTCGCCGCCAGAACCACACGGTGGACGAGGTGGTGGCTTTCTCCTGGCCGGAGGGTCGTAGCTACACGGGCGAGGAAATGGTCGAGATAACCTGTCATGGCGTGCCCGGGCGGGTGCGGGAGGTCCTGAAGATGACCTTCGACCTGGGTGCCAGACAGGCGGAGCCGGGGGAGTTCACCCGCAGGGCCTTTCTGAACGGGCGAATGGGCGCCCTGGACGTGATCGCCCTCTCGGAGATGACCAGAACCGGAAGTACGGGTGTCGGGGAATCGAAAATCGGGGAGCTTTGCCGTTGCCTGGAGGAATCTCTGGCCCGGACGATGGAGCTGCTGGAGGGAAACGTCGAGTTCTGCGAGGCGCACGGGCTACGACCGGAGGAGGATCGCCTGAGGGACCAGTGCAGCGAGTTGCTGCGTCGGGGAAGGAAGCTTCGAGAGGCGGCCTACGGGGCCGAAAAGCCGCGCAGAGTACACTTCCTGGGGCCCAGAAACGCGGGGAAGTCGACCCTGGTGAACGCCCTGGCGGGGAAAGAGCTGGCCCTGACCTCACCGGAGCCTGGAACTACCAGGGACGGGGTGAGCGTGGTGGTGGAGATGGACGGAAGAGGGTTGGAGCTTCGTGATTCGGCGGGAGTCTCCGGACGGGGCCTGGAAGCGGAGGCCTTCGGGAGAGCCCTGAGGAGCGTTGAGGATGGCGACCTGGTGGTATGGATGTCCGAGGGACCAGAGCCCGGGCCACCGCCGGAGCTGCAGCAGAGGGCCGGGAGGATAGTAAGAGTCGTAAGCAAGGCGGACCTGCACCGGGTAAGCGCGGGTGGAATGAGGGTATCATCCCTGACCGGGGAAGGCATGGAGGAGCTCAGGCGAACTCTGTCAGAGGCAGGGGAAACTCCCCTGGGGGCTTGCTCGGACCGGATGGTGGGGAGGCTCGAAACCGCTATGAGGATTCTGCAAAAGGGCGATTACGCTCTGACCGCCGAAATTCTGGCAGATGTGAAGCGGATGCTGTCGGGCTTGATGAACGGCAGTGTGGAGGGCATGGGGAAGGCCGTGGAGAGGGCCTTGGACGGGTTGTGCGTGGGTAAATGAGCCCCGGGACGGTTTACGATGTGCTGGTTCTGGGTGGAGGACACGCCGGAATAGAGGCCGCCCTGTCCGCGGCGCGACTGGGATGCCGGGTGGCTCTGGTGGCCGCCGATAGAAAAAGAATAGGCGAGATGTCCTGTAACCCGGCGATAGGAGGGGTAGCCAAAGGAATCCTGGTCAGAGAGATAGACGCCCTGGGCGGGAGCATGGGTAGGGGCGCCGACGCCTGCGGGATACAGTTCAGAATGCTTAACAGGAGCAAGGGCCCGGCGGTGTGGGGGCCCCGTAAGCAGGAGGATGCTGACCTCTACTCCCGGTGGCAGCTGAAGAATCTGAGACTGAACGGCGTGGAAGTGCTGGAGGACGTCGCCGAAAGACTGCTGGGGGAAACTTCTGAGGTAGAGGGCCTCCGTTGCCGCCGGCTGGGGTCTGTACGGGCTAGGGCGGTGGTGATCGCGGCGGGCACTTTTCTAGGAGGTAAGCTGTTCCGGGGAAGCGAGCAATGGACCGGGGGGAGGATAGGCGACGTGTCGGCGGAGCGTATGGAGCAGGACATGAGACGGCGAATGTTCCACGTGAAACGTTTCAAGACCGGAACGCCTCCCCGGATAACCCGGCGCAGCCTGAACCTCTCCGTGCTAGACCTGCAGGAGGAGGACGGTGAGGGTTACCTGTTCGGGCACGAGAATTCTCCGGAGGGGCCGGGCAGGGAAAGATGCTACCTTACCAGGAGCAACCGCCGGACGGCGGAGGTTGTGAAGCGGTTCATAGACCAATCGCCCCTGTATGGGGGAAGGATATCCGGGGTGGGGCCCAGGTACTGCCCCAGCTTCGAGGACAAGGTTATGAAATTTCCCGACCGCGAAAGCCATGCCCTGCACGTGGAGCCCATGGGCATAGATTCGAGATGGATGTACCTCAACGGCCTCTCCACCAGCCTCCCCAGGAGGGCGCAGGAGAAGATGGTCCGGTCGGTGGAGGGGCTGCGGGGGGCGGAGATAGCGGTTTACGGGTACGCGGTTGAGTACGGCTACTTCGATGGAGCAGAGCTGAACCGGACGCTGAGGCTGTTGCGCACCGGCAACGTGTTCGCGGCCGGACAGGTTTGCGGGACCTCGGGCTACGAGGAGGCGGCGGCCATGGGCCTCCTGGCCGGGGCCAACGCGGCCCGGATCTGCAGGGAAGAAGAGCCGGTGCGACTGAGTCGGGCCCGGAGCTACATGGGGGTGATGATAGACGACGTGGTGGGCAAGGGGCTTACCGAGCCCTATCGGTTGTTCTCATCCCGGTCGGAAAACAGGCTTCATCTGCGCCCGGACAACGCCGACCGGAGAATGGCCCCCGTCGCTGAGAGGATATTCGGCTCGGCGGGAGAATGGCTCGAGAAAAGGCTGGAGAGCGCCGGGGCGATTTCCAAGGCGCTGCGCTCGGCTCGGGTGGAAGGAAAAAGCCTTATGGAGCACTGCCGCCGACCGGAGGTCGGCACCGAGGAGGTGCTGCACCTGGCCCCCGGGATAGGGAAGTTCGATGCCGAGCTGGTGCGGAGCGTGGTGCTGGACGAGAAGTACAGGGGGTACATCGAGCGGAGCGAGCGCAGGATCGAGCAGAGGAAAAGAATGGAGAACGTAGCTCTCTCCGGCATAGATAGCTACAGGAGCATACGGGAGATATGCTACGAGGCCAGGGTGGTTCTGGAGAGGGAAAGGCCGGCCACGCTGGGAGAGGCCGCCGGCCTTCCGGGGGTAAGACCTTCCGACGTGGAGGGGATAATCGTACATCTGGCCCGGGAACGTTCCACGTGAAACAATATCTTCCCTCGGTACGGGAGATTACCAGAGACCTGGAATCGTTGGGTTTGGGAGGGATGAGACTGGACCTTAGGTCCCTGTCGCTGTTCCTGCGGATACTGGGGGAGAGAACCGCCCGGGACAATCTGATCGGGCCCCGGGAGATGGAAA
The DNA here is from genome assembly GCA_014728175.1 of Candidatus Fermentibacterota bacterium. GTDB lineage: Bacteria > Fermentibacterota > Fermentibacteria > Fermentibacterales > JCC-6 > WJMA01. The sequence continues at coordinate 47,742 of WJMA01000013.1, read as the reverse complement.
GAATCTGGCCCAGGCACGTGCTGGAGTCGCTCTGCTACGCCCTGCTGCTGGACCGGACGCGGCTGGTGGTGGACGTGGGAACGGGGGCCGGCTTTCCGGGCCTGGTTCTGGCCCTCTCCGGGTTCGAGGTGACCATGCTGGAACCCCGGAGGAAGAGGTTCCTTTTCCTCAGGCATGTGCTGAGACGACTGGGGATGGACGAGGAGATGGTGCGCCGGGCCAGGGTGGAGGACGAGGAGATATCCGAGTCGGGCGTTCTGCAGTTCGTTTGCCGCGCTGTGGGGCCGGTGGAGAAGGTGTTGGGTCAGGCCCGCAACGCCGCCCGGGGGGACGCGGTGCTGGTATACCGTGCGCCCCGAGAGGTTGCCTCGGATCTGGTGGAGGCCCAGGTCCGTATCCCCTCGCCTCCGCTTGACCGCAGCGGTGTGCTGGTGCAATATCGCATCCCGAAGAACCGCCCCGGACGGGTCGACCATCCCTTGGAGGAGCAATGACCAGAATCCTCGCCGTAGCCAACCAGAAGGGTGGGGTGGGCAAGACCACCACGGTGATAAACCTCGGTGCCAGCCTTGCGGTCAACGACTTGGACGTGCTGGTCCTGGACATGGACCCCCAGACAAACGCCACCAGCGGGCTGGGCCTCGAGGACACCGAGCGGGGAGGCATGATGGACCTGCTGACCGGAGAGGCGACGGTTGGGAAGCTGGTGGTGGAAACCGAGGTGGAGGGACTTTGGGCAATTCCCGGTTCCAGGGGCTTGGCGGGCCTGGAGATCGAGCTGGCCTCGGAGAGTGGAAGAGAATCCTTTCTGGCCCATGCCCTGAGGGAGAGCGAGAGCCTCAACGGCTACGACTATGTCCTGGTGGATTGTCCTCCCTCCCTGGGGCTTCTAACCGTGAACTCCCTGGTGGCCGCTACCGGGGTGTTGCTTCCGCTGCAGAGCGAGTACTACGCTTTGGAGGGATTGTCCCACCTGATGGACACCATCGGGGAGGTCAGGCGCCTTTGGAACTCCGACCTGCGGATAGAGGGGGTATTCCTCACCATGTACGACGGTAGGCTGCGCCTGGCCAGGGAGGTGGCTGATAACGTGGCCTCCCATCTGGGCGAGTCGCTCATGGAAACCAAGATTCCTCGCAATGTAAGGCTAAGCGAGGCACCAAGTTACGGCAAACCGGCCATGCTTTACGATGCCTACTGCGCCGGCAGCAAGAGCTACCTCAGATTGGCCGGAGAGGTGATGTCCAGATGAGCAGACGGAAGAAAGCCCTGGGAAGGGGCCTGGAGGCTCTGTTCCCAGAAGACGGGGCCGGGAGGGGCAAGCCGGTCGAGGTGGACGTCGACCTGATTGACCCCAACCCCTACCAGCCCCGCCGAAGCTGGAGCGAGGAGGAGCTGGGCGCTTTGGCGGCTTCGCTGGAGAGGGAGGGAATGCTGCAGCCCGTGGTGGTCAGGCGCAGGGGGGAGCGATACCAACTCATAGCAGGGGAGAGAAGGCTGAGAGCCGCCAGGAAGGCGGAGATGAAATCGGTCCCGGCCATCGTTAGAGAGGCCGACGAACGGCAGCTGTTGGCCTTGGCTCTGGTGGAGAACATGCACAGACGCGATCTGGGGCCGCTGGAGAAAGCCTCCGCGCTTAGAAGGCTGTCCACCGAATTCGGCCTGAAACAGGAGGAGGTCGCGGAGATAGTGGGAATGAGCAGGCCCGCGGTTTCCAACCTGCAGCGGCTGCTCGAGCTCCCTCCCGAGGTCAGACGGCTGGTGGCGGAAGGCAAGCTGACCATGGGGCACGGACGGGCACTTCTGGGGCTTACCGACCAGAAGGCCATGGTCCGGCTGGGCCTGATGGCCGCCCGCCGGGGAATCAGCGTGCACGACCTGGAGGAAAGGGTCCGTAAAGCGGGCTCGGGAGAAACCCGGACCGGGGGGAGAAAGGCTTCCCGGCGAAGGGTGGACCCGGCAGTGAGAAAACTGGAGGAGAGCCTCCAGAGATCCCTGAAGACCAGGGTCCGCGTACTGGGTAGGGGAGGCTCCGGAAAGATAGAGATCTCCTATTCCTCTCTGGACGAGCTGGATAGAATACTAGATATCATTGCAGGGCGAAGTGATTGAAGCTCCTACCCGGGAGGTTGTCGATGGCCAAAGGGACGAAGGGCGATAAGGCCAGGGCCCTGTTCGAGGAGGGCTGGCTGGACATAGACGCCAAGATCCGAAGGCTTAAGCAAGATCTGGAGCTCGCCGACCGCAAGGGGCTGGGAGAAGGAACCCTCAGGGCCATCGGGAAGCAGCTCATCGAGCTCAAGAAAGAGGTTAGCCGCTGGGAGCGGAGATGGCTGGAGTTCGAGAGAAAGCACCACTGCCTCAAGGAGAGCCTGAACAAGGATGATAGAATGCCCTAGAAGCCTTCCTCCCTTTCGTACTCCTCCAGTAGATCGGTCAGACCGTACTCTCTGAGCAGAGCATCGATTCTCAGGTGGAAGTGTTGCCAGTTGTCCGCGAAGATCTCCACCTGGGAGCTGAGCTTGTCCAAGGCATTGGATATGTCGTTGTTGCTGACGCGTTTAGCAAATACGGGCCCGTTCATCTTGTCGGCGGCCTTCTTCAACCGGCCGAATTGCCGGTCTATACTCTGCCAACCCTTTTCGAAGCAGGTCTCGGCAAGAAAGTCCTTCAATGGTACCCCGTCCCGCTGCTCCGGCGGGTGCCAAACCGCCGGCGACAGGTTCGTAAAGAGGCTGGATGCTATTTCTCCTTGCGAGGGTGATAATGCACAACGACTGGAGGCTCGGCAAGAGGCCGTTCCAGCCCCGCCGACCTTAATTGACGATGCGGGGGGACCTCCATATACTGCCCTAACTGATCGGAAGGGGGTCTACGTGGCATACAAGATCACAGACGAGTGTATTTCTTGTGGTCAATGCGTCGAGGAGTGCCCAGTCGATGCCATCTCCGAAGGCGAGGACAAGTATATAATTGATGTGGAGACATGCATCGACTGCGGGGCCTGCGCTGCAGTTTGCCCCGTAGAGGCGATAGAAGCTCCCTAAGGCTGAACCACGGGAAAAAAACTGGCCGGAGCGTGCGGAAGGCGCATGCTTCGGCCTTCTAACCTCGTTCCTGCTTCCCGGTCGCTTTGGGGCTCCATGAGGGCACCTCGCCCTGAGCCTCGGCCAGAGTGGCCAGGGGCACGGGCGTGAATTCCTCCAGCATTCTCCCCAGGGTGCTCTCCGTGGCCCGGCCCGTCCTGAAGCCCTGCCTTACCTGGGAGGATATTCCTGCCCTCCTCAGGTTGTGCTCCGGGTCCAGCTCCCAGGGGTGCAGGTACAGCACCGGAATTCTTCCCTGCCTCCTTACCTTTCTCAAAAGAGCCAGATAGGCCCATTTGGGCGTGAATCGAAGGTAGGCTCCCCCCGCTACCGGAAATCTGGTTCGGCCGGCGGTGACTATGGCCATGGGCAGCTCCAGAACCGAGCATTCGTTACCCAGAAGACGGAAGGGCGCCAGGGGGGCCCCGGGCATTCCGTAGCGGTGGCGGAACATCGGATAGATGCTGCTGTCGTACAGGTAGCCGTGCTCGCAGAGCTTGTCCACCGCCCAAAGAGTCTCGCTTACCAGGGTGAAGCTGGGAGCCCGGAATCCCCGGGGCGGGGGAAGCCCTGCGGATTCAAAGGCAGCGGTGGTCAGCCGCAGCTCCTCGCCGAACTCCTCGCCGGTCATCTCGGTTAAGAGACGATGCGAGTAGCCATGGGAGGAAACCTCGTGTCCCTCCTGCATGACCGTTCTGGCCAGATCGGGGAACCGGTCCACCACCCAGCCCAGGAAGAAGAAGGTGGCGTTTCCGTTCGAGCCCCGGAGAAACTTCAGTATCCTGGTAACGGCGCGATCCAGCCCGCTGTCCAGGGCGTCCCATTCCTTCCGGGGATAGTAGCGGGCGGCGGCCTCGGTCTGGAACCATTCCTCCACGTCGAAGGATAGGGCAATGGCGTCGGGAGGGATGGAACCTACCACACCCGACCACCCATCCTGCGAAACCTCCGTACGTCCTTTCTGGTGGGGAAAGTATTCATGGTCGCCTCCCGCTCGGGATTGGGCTTCAGGGTGTAGTCGCCGGACTCCAGCAACTCGATGGCCTCGCAGATCAGGTCGGCGGCCACCTCCTTGCCCTTTCGTATAAGCTCGTGCAGGGACGTTTTGTGGAGGGTGGCGGGAACTCTCCTCTGCAGCAGAATGGGCCCGTCGTCCAGCTTGGGATTCATCTTGTGCAGGGTTACGCCGGAGTCCCCTTTGTTCTCAAGCAATGTCCAGAACGACGGCAGCATACCTCGGTTCCGGGGAAGCAGGGAGGTATGGATGTTGTAAACGCCGTACTTCGGCAGCTCCAGGGTCTTTTTGCGTAGTATCTGGGGGCAGGCTATGGAGAAGAACACGTCCGGCTCCATCTCGGACAGCGCACGACGGGTTCTCTTGGTATTTATCTTCTCTATCCGAAGGTATGTCGCCCCTGCCCTGCTTGCCGCCTCCCGGAGGGAATGGGGCCGTCTAGTGGGTATACCTAACGCTGCTAAAAATTTGTAGAAGATGAACTGGACGGCCCGCACCGGAAAGCCCAGGGGGCCGTACAGGGCCATGTATCTCTTCAGGTTGGTTTTGAACTTGCTGAACGACCCATGGCCCGGGAAGGAAAGCACCGTGTAGGAGTGCCGCGGCCGGCGCCTCATTACCGTGAGGACCGCCGACGGTATCTCGAAAGGCTCGTCGTCGCAGAGAAAGAAGACCCTCAACCTGTGGCTCCCAGCTCGTTGTAGAGCGCCTGGAGGTCGTCGACCATCCGCCGGGCGCTGAAGGCCTCCAGGTCCCGGTCCACGTTGCTCAACAGCGCCCGGCCCCTGGCGGGGTTTTCCAGCAGGTCGATCGCCCCGCCGGCCAGGCCCTCGATGTCACCGTATTCGTAGATCAGGCCGTTGCGCTCGCCGTCCAGGAGCTCGGTGACTCCTCCCACGTCCGTGGCCACCGCCGGGACCCCCACCGCGAGGGCTTCCAGAAGGGCCCGGGGAAGGCCCTCGTGCCGGGAAGTGAGGAGGAAGACGTCCATGGCGGGTAGTATGCGGTGGACGTCCGTCCTGCTTCCCAGGAGCAGGAAACCGTCCTCCAGGCCGTGGGATGCGATCATGCTCTCCATCTTCAACCTGTGGGGCCCGTCTCCCACCACCAGAAACAGGGTGTTTGGCTTTTGCTGCAGAACCCGGGCCGCGGTGCTGACGAAGTGGTCGGGCGCCTTCTGGTTGCAGATCCGCATGACCGAGCCGACCACCGGCCGGTCGGGGTCGATTCCCAGCATCTCCCTGGAGCTGGTGGAGTTCCCCCTCTGCTCCAGGAAGGGGCCGAACTCGACTCCGCTGCGTATTACGCGGAAGTCGCCTGGCTTTCCAATGCCGGCGGCGACGGCCTTGTCCCGGTCGCGGAAGGTGACCACGACCGTGGCGTCGGCCAGGCCGAAGCCCAGCTTTTCCAGGGCTATGTACACTTTTCGCCTGAGAGGGCTCATGGAGGAATAGAAGGGCCATCCGTGAGCGGTCTGGACTATCTTGGCCCCGGTATTGTGGTTGGCGAACAGCCGTCCCAGCACCCTCACCTTGGCGCTGTGGGTGTGAAGAATGGTGTATTCTTCTCTGAGCAGGGTCCGGCGCACCTCCAGGCCGGCCAGAAAGTCGCAAAAAGGCGAGATCGATCGGCGGAGATGGGGAGCCAGGTGGACCGGTATACCCCATTCCCGGGCTAGGTTGAGCAGCATGCCTTCCTCGGGGTTGTCCGGGCCGGTAACGATACCCGAGCGGTAACCGCGCGACAGCATCTCCCTGCAGGAGATCAACGTGTTCATCTGGGAGCCGCCCACCGCCATCTTGGTGATCGCATGCAAGATGGAGATATCGGAGCTCATTTACCGTTTTCGTCGTCGCTCGTAGGCCGTTTGCGGCAGGCCAGGGCGTAGAGGTAAAATATCATAATTATTACGGTTAATCCAGCATAAAATATGGGACTGATGAAAATCGCCCCCAGGGCCCAGAATACCAGAACCGCGGGAACCACGGTTCTAAGATGACGCCAGAGCGGCCAGTATCCTTCCGTGCCCGGAGGAGCGGTGGGAAAGGTCCTGAACAAGTCCTCGGACATGCTGAAGACAATTATGGAGATGATAACCATGAGCAGGTGAATGGGCATTCCTCCCGGAAGGCGGCGGGGACTGATCGAGGCTATGGCCGCGGTGAGCAGGGGTAGAAACAGCAGACCCGCCAGCAGAAGGAGCAGCCCGATGAGCAGGATACGGTCGGAGGTCGGCCGGCGGCCCTTTCTTCGAAGGTAGCTCGAGAGAGCGTTGAGCAGCCTTCGGGAAAGCTTGAAGATCAGCCACAGGACGAAGATTCCCAGGAAGACCAGCGCGTAGTCGGTAAGTCTTTGGACCAAAATGGCTTCCTTCCACGAACAGCTGACAGGTGTACCGTTGATCTCCGGGCGGGGTGATGAACGGGCAACGAAAGCGGATTATGCCCAAACCCTCCGCCGGTAGCAAGGTACGGTCGTCATAAGCCGAACCCGCCCCGCCTCAGGAGCCCTTCTTGCCCTTCCTTCGCAGCTGGTAGGCCGCTCCCGCCAGGGCGGACGCGGCGAAGATCAGTGTGTACACCGTACTTCCCGTCCCCACCGACATGCAGGCCAAGAGGGAGACCGCTCCCAGGGCTATCATCCTACCTCCGGCGATGGCCGTGAGCAGCGAGAGTACCAGATTCTTGAACACCGCCAGCATGGAGCCGGCCAACAGCGCGCAAACCAGCCATACCAGGAAATGAGCTTCCGGGGCGAAGCTTATCGACAGGAACCATCCCAGGACCAGCCCGGCCAGAAACAGCGACAGCCTGAGAAAGGCCCCGGATAGCACCGCCAGAAGCAGCCCCAGGCCCACCGGGGCCCATCTTATCACGTGGGGATTCTCGGTGATCTCGGCCGCCAGGGGGCCTCCGTAGATGTAGCCCAGGAGAAAGCCTGCTACAGCCAGGACCAGAACGAAGAGCCTTCTGCCGTGAAAGCAGATCAGCAGGCCCACCAGTAGAACAACCACCGAACCGAGAACCGGGTGTAGAAGGATCAGCTGGTCCATCCGGAAGTCCGCCCTCCCTCCCCAAGATCTTTGAGCAGACCGACCAGCCGGGCCAGGCTCGGTACCTCGCAGTCGGCTTCTATGTGCAGGTTCCTGTTCTGGTCGTTGCGCACCAGGCAGGATTTGAATCCCCCGGCCCGCGCGGCCCGGACCCCCTTCTCGGCGTCCTCCACAACCAGGGAGCAGGCGGGATCGGCGCCCAGCCGCTCCGCGGCGGCCAGGAATATGGCCGGATCGGGCTTGTGGGGCAGGCCTTCTCCTCCCACCACAGTGGGCACGGGCGCCTCGGACTTCTCCAGGATAACGGTGACCAGGTCGCTGCTGGTGTTCGAAGCTATGGCGAATCCGGATATGCCGGCCACTCCGCGAGACAGCAGCCGCAGAAGGCTGGGAGCCCGGGGAAAGAGCTGCACCGCCCCCTCCCGGCAGAGGCGGGAGTAGATTCGTCGTTGGGTCTGGCGCAATTGCCGCCGCTCCCGGGTGTCTATGGGAAGCCGGTGCCGGCGGATCTCACCCTCCAGGCCCTCACCCCTGTTGGTCCAGTACAGCCAGTACTCCCCCTCGGGAACCTGGTGGTCGTAGGCGGAGAGAGCCTGGTTCCAGGACTTTCTGTACAGAGGTTCGCTGTCGGCCAGGACCCCGTCGAAATCGAGAAGCACATGGTCTACGCCGCGGATAACCCGTATCAGCCGGTTTATCAAGAACCTCCCCTGGCTGGCGATGGTAAATCTACCCGGTGGACCTGGTAATATCTCCGGTCGGGGGACATAATAGCAAACCGGCAACACATCGGGGTGGCGCTCAAGGTTCGGCCCGGCCCGTACCGAGGGCGGCATCGACTCGGAGATTCTTCATGCAAAGAGGAGGCCGCATTGATCAGAAATTACGCAGATATCCGCAAGGCCGCCAGATCGGTATCCGGAGCAAGGGTGGCCATACCCATGGGTCACGACCCCGCTTCCATGCAGGCGCTGTGCGAGATCTCCGATCTGGGGCTGGCATCAGGCGTGATAGTGGCTCCCGCCGAAGCGGTGAAGGAATCGCTTGACTCTTTGGGCAGGGAGCTGCCGGCCGACCTGGAGGTAGTCGACGAGGGCGACGCCGCGGCCGCGGCCGAGAAGGCCGTAAGGCTGATAAGCTCCGGAGAGGCCACGGTGCTTATGAAGGGAATGCTCAAGACCTCACTCTTTCAGAAAGCAATTCTGGACAAGGAGTTCGGTCTTAGGACCGGAAGGGTGCTCAGCCACGTGGCCGTGCTCAGGTCCCCCAGCCAGAAGCGTCTGGTAGCGGTCTCTGATGGAGGGATGAACATTCGTCCGGACGAGGAAGAGCTGGTTCAGATAGCCGAGAACGCCGCCGCCGTGATCAAGGCGTTGGGCGCCGAGGAGGCTCTGGTGGCGATGCTGGCGGCCATCGAGGTAGAGAACGAGAAGATGCCCGAAACACTGGTGGCGGCCAGGATCGCCTCCAGGACCATACCCGGAATGAAAGTACAGGGGCCGCTGGCCGTGGATGTGGCTGTCGATCCCGAGGCGGCGGAGGTCAAGGGAGTCAAGGGCCCGGTGGCCGGCAGGGCGAACGTTATGATCACCCCGGACATAGCCTGCGGCAACATCTTCGTTAAGGGCCTGATGTACATGGCCGACGCGGAGGTGGGAGGCCTGATAGCAGGAGCCGCGGCCCCCATAGTAATGCTTTCCAGGTCCGACAAGCCGGCGGCAAAGATCAACTCCCTGGCCCTGGGAGTGGTGGTCGGGGGGGAATCCAGCGATGTCTGAGGACAGGCTGATTCTGGCCGTCAATCCGGGTGGAACCTCCACCAAGCTGGGGGTCTATCGGGAGACCGAGGAGGTTTTCGCGGAGGTGGTGAGGCATACCGCCGAAGAGCTCGAGGCCTTCGACTTCACCCTGGACCAGCTGGACTTTCGCCGGCAGGTGGTGGAACGCGAGCTGAAGAGCAGGAACTACTCGGTGGACCGGATGGCAGCGGTGGTGGGGAGGGGAGGAACCTTCAAGTCGTTGCAGAGCGGCACCTACAGAGTGAACGAGAAGCTTCTGGCAGACATTCGCGACGGCTCGACCCTACAGGCGGACCATCCCTCGAATCTGGGAGCTCCCCTGGCCTACGCCCTGGCCGAGCCCCACGGAAAGCCGAGTTTCTTCGTGGATCCGGTTTCGGTAGACGAGATGATAGACGAGGCCCGGCTGTCCGGGCATCCACTGCTTCCACGAATCAGTCTGAGCCACGCATTGAATATCAGGATGGTGGCCTACAAGGCCACGGAGGATCTGGGAAAGAATCTCGACGATACGAACATGGTGGTCCTGCACCTGGGCAGTGGCATATCGGTTAACGCCATTTGCAAAGGCAGGATGATAGACACCAACAATGCCAACGACGGGGGACCCTTCAGCCCCCAGAGGGTGGGATCGCTCCCCACCACCGGGTTGATGAAGCTATGCTGCGGCGGCGAGTACGACCCGGGGCAGCTGAAGAAGATGTTCCTCAAGGAAGGCGGTCTGAAGGCCTACACGGGCACCGACCACGTGGGAGAGGCGCGGGAACGGGCCCGGAAGGGGGACCGCGAGGCCGACCTGGCATTGAGGGCCATGGCCTACCAGATAATCAAGGAGGCCGGAGCGATGGCCGCCGCCCTGGACGGAGAGGTGGACTGCCTCGTAATAACCGGAGGCGTGGCTCACGACGAATGGATGGTGGAGAGGATAAGTAAAGGCGTCGAGTTCATGGGCCGGGTGCTGGTGTTTCCCGGTGAGTGTGAGCTCGAGGCCCTGGTGAGGGGCGTGCTCAGGGTGTTCGACTCCGTGGAGCAGGAGAAGGTCTACTCCTGAAGGGCCCACCCTCTTTGGAAAGAAGGTGACATTGATGAGCAGGTCCCTGAACGAAGTCGTCTCGGGAACGCTGTTCCTGTCGGGCAACGAGGCGGTGGCCAGGGGGGCCTGGGAGAGCGGCGTTCACTTCGCGGCGGCCTACCCGGGTACCCCGTCTACGGAGATCCTGGAAGCCGTGGGGAAGCATTACGCGGAGATAGACGCCCAGTGGGCTCCGAACGAGAAAGTGGGCATGGAGACCATAGCCGGAGCCTCCTTCGCCGGGGCCAGGGTGCTTACCGCGATGAAGCACGTCGGCCTGAACGTGGCTGCCGATCCCCTCTTCACGCTCAGCTACATAGGAGCTACGGGAGGAATAGTCGTGGTCTCGGCGGACGACCCCGGCATGCACTCCTCACAGAACGAGCAGGACAACAGGCTCATGGCCAAGGCCTCCAAGGTGGCGATGCTGGAGCCGTCGGACAGCCAGGAGGCCAAGGACATGGTGGGCGAAGCACTTTCCATATCGGAGAGATTCGATACGCCGGTGTTGCTTCGGCTGACCACCAGGATCAGCCACTCCAAAAGCCTGGTGGACGTAGGGCCGCGCGAGGAAGTGGAGGTGAAAGGATACCAGGCGGACATCCGCAAGCGGGTTCCCATTCCCGCCCACGCCCGGCTGATGCACTCCCGGGTGGAGAAAAGGCTGCTGGAGCTGTCCGAGTTCGGAGCGGCCTACGCGTACAACAGGATAGAGGAAGGTGACTCCTCGCTGGGGATAATAACCAGCGGCGTTTCCTACCAGTACGCCAAAGAGGTGTACCCCGAGGCCAGCATCCTGAAGCTGGGGCTGACCAATCCTCTGCCCTGGGACCTGATCGAAAGGTTCATCTCCGGGGTGGATGAGGTGAGATTCGTCGAGGAGGGCGATCCCTTCCTGGAAGAGCAGGTAAGGGCCAGGTTCCTGGTCGATGCCCAGGGAAAGTCTCGGGTACCCCTGGAGGGGGAACTCAATCCGGAGACGGTCCGGGAGGCGATAAGACCGGATACGGTACGACAGCCGCCCTTCGAGAAGGTAAAGACGCCCCTCCGTCCTCCCGCCCTATGCCCCGGCTGTCCCCACCGGGGAGCGTTCTACGCGCTGAGCAAGCTGAGCGGAAGCTCCACCGGGGACATCGGTTGTTACACCCTGGGCCTGATGCCTCCCCACAACGCCCTGGAGACCACCATCTGCATGGGCGCGGCCATAGGGGTCCTCAGTGGGATAGAGAAGGCCGTAGGCAGAGAGGGGATGGGCAATCTGGTGGCGGCCATCGGGGAGTCTACTTTCGTACATTCCGGCATCACCGGGCTGGTGGACATGGCCTACAACGGATCTACCGGAACGGTGATGATAATGGACAACAGCATGACCGCTATGACCGGAGGCCAGGAGAACCCCACCACCGGCAAGAACCTGCGGGGAGAGCCGGCGCCCAAGCTGGATCTGGAGGCTCTGTGCCTGGCATGCGGGGCCAAGGCGGTGAGAGTGGTTGACCCCCACGACCTGGAGGAGATGGAGAAGGTTCTGCGGGAGGAGATGGAGAGAGAGGAGCTCTCGGTCGTAATAACCCGCAGACCCTGCATCATGACCTACAGACCTTCCAGACCGGCTTATGCCGAGCTGGATGCCGACCAGTGCGTGGGCTGCAGGATCTGCATGAATTTGGGATGTCCAGCTATAAGCTTCGAGGATGACCTGCCCTCGATAGATCCCATGTTGTGCTGGCCGAATTGCGACCTCTGCGTACAGGTCTGTCCAACCGGAGCTCTGTCTAAGGACATGGAGGGTATCTGACATGGACGGGATGGAACTTACCAACGTCTTCATCTGCGGTACTGGCGGACAGGGAATACTGCTGGCCAGCGAGGTGGTTAGCGCCGCGGCCCAGAGCGCCGGGCTGGATGTGAAGAAGAGCGAGGTACACGGAATGGCTCAGAGAGGGGGCAGCGTCACCAGTCATGTCCGTTTCGGGTCCAAGGTGTACAGTCCCCTGATAGAGCTCGGCCGGTCCGACCTCGTTCTCTCCATGGAGAAACTGGAAGCGTTGAGATGGCTTCCGTACCTGGCTCCCGGCGGCAGGATGCTGATGAGCGACATACGCATAAATCCGCTTACCGTTAACGTGGGTGACGCGGAGTATCCGGACGTAGAAGCCGCGCTGAATGCCCGAGACGTGCCCTACGACGTGATTCCGGCCTACGAGATCGCCAGGGGGCTGGGAAACGTGCGGGTGGTGAACACCGTGATGCTGGGGGCGGCCTCGGTGATTCTACCTCTGGGGCCGGAGTACTGGAAAGAGGCGGTGGAGCAAAGGGTCCCCCCCAAGGCGCTGAAGGTCAACATGGAGGCTTTCGAGAAGGGACGTTCTCTGCTGGGGTAGGCTGGTAGAGACGGCCGAAGCCTACTTCCTGTACTCCTCCAGCGGGTCCGGGGGAAGTTCGTGCTCTTCCCGCCAGGCCCTTATCACTGGCCGGACGTCGGCCATGAACGCGTCGTTGAGCAATCGGTCCGCCTTGACCGGATCGGGGTAGCTCTGAACCTCGGAGAGCTCGTCGGGGTTGACCAGGAGCGCCCTGGCAAAGGCCATCTCGATGTTCTCTATGCTGTAAAGCACCCGCTCGAAGGGGCTGGCCACCCGGGTGGAGGTTCCTATCTCCAGGACCAGGTCGGGAATCTTACACAACCCGTTGCTCTCGGCCTGCAGCAGGTTGAGGAAGAACTGGAAGAGCCGGCCTGCGTTCAGGGAGCCGGGGGGAAGGTTACCCTGGGATAATCTGTTGTCCGAGAGGCGAATACAACCAAGAATATCCATGTGCAGCATGGCGGTGACTACGCTGTCCAGGCTCTCGCCGGGAAGCAGGCAGGCGGAGTCCAGAAGCACCTTGTAGGAGGGGTCGGTCTCTCTGCACAGCCAGGCCGCGGTTCCCCAGTCGGGGACGGCCGTGCAGCAGTAGTATGGATCGAAGGGCCTGAACTCCAGGATCAGGTTCTCGCTCTTCCTGAGTTTCAGTCCGATCTGCCCCAGGCCGTTCAGAATGCGCTCCATCATAACCGGAATGCTGTTCTGACCCGGGGTATCCGTACCATCGGGGATCCAGATGGCGTAGGTTCGGCAGCCCAGCGCTCTCATCAGGTCCATCATGGCGGCGGCGTAGTTGATGCATTCAACCCTTATCTCGGCGCTGGGGGAGCTGAGAGCCCCGTACATCAGACGGTGGTCGAGGAGACCCTTTTTCTGGGGCAGATGCAGGTCGGCGTGCATGAAGGCCGGAGTCAGCCCGTATTCCTCGAGCATCTCCCTGGCCTTCTCGGCATCGCTCTTACGCGCCACGTCCGACGGCGCCCTCAGGGTCAGCCGGGAACATCTGCCGGTGAGCTCCCTGACTCTACCGGCGGACTTCACCCTCTGGCTGAGGGTGGAAGGTTCCTCCCCCGTCTCGTAAGTGGCGTATCTGCTCGGACTACGGTCGAAGCAGTTCAGAGATATCTGCAGGTTGAGGTCCCCAAGGCGATCCTTGACGGTCTTCACGGTGCTCACCGGCCCTTCCGTTGCTTGTACTGCTTCATAGTCCGAGTTGCTCGGATATACCTTTCATGGCGTCCAGAGAGATCCCCACGAACTCTTGCAGGTCGAACCCTCCCTCGACGCATTCCCTAATGTTATCACGGTTGACCGAGCGCGCAAACCCCGATTTGCCCATCCGCTTGGTAATCGATCTCACCTTTACCGGTTCCAGCTTCTTGCCCGGGTAGACCAGGGCGGTGGCAACTATCAGACCGGTAAGGGATTCCGAGGCGGCCAGAAGATGATCGAGCTTGGAGGACCTTTCCACGCCGGTGTGCTCGGCGTTGTGAGCCTTGATGGCGTGAAGGGATTCCTCCGGGAGCCGGTCCCTGAGCATCTCGGCCGCAGCCAGGCCGTGTCTGTCGGGCCGGTCGGAGGTTGTCTCGTAGTCCAGATCGTGCAGCAAACCGGTGATACCCCAGAGCTCCTCGTCCTCGCCGAGCCTGCGGGCCAGGGCCCTCATAATCGCTTCGGTAGCCAGGCAATGCTTGCGCAGGTTGACCGTGGGTACTTTATCTTCCAGTAGTTCGACCGCTTTCTCACGGGATATTCCAGAGCCTGTCATTCCAACTCCCTTCCAGCCGCAGCAGGTTCTGTTCCCTGGTGGTTTCCACGAACATCAGCGTGCGCCCCATGGTTGCCGCCACGTCGGAAGGAAGAATTGCCCTCTCCGAAGTCTCGGTCGCCAGTATGTCCGCCGACAAACCGTGAAGAAAGGCGGAGATCACTCCCGCCTTCTCCGCCGACAACCCCTGGGCGAGAAAAGATCCCGCCATTCCGGTAAGCACGTCCCCACTTCCCCCAGTGGCCAACCCCGGGTTGCCGGTGGGTATCAGGGTCATCGCTCCCCGGGGGGAGATGACCACCGTGGGGCGTCCCTTCAGCAGGACCGAAGCGCCTACGCTGTTGGCCAGCCTTCTGGCAACCTGCCAACGCTCCCGGGGCTCCATGCCGGTCACCGAGTCGTCTTCGCACAGACGTCCCAGCTCCCCGGGGTGCGGAGTCAGGAGAATGGGGGCCTGGTACTGCTTCACCATCTCCGTTTTTCCGGAGAGAACGTTGAGAGCGTCAGCGTCCAGAACCAGCGGAAGGTTCCAGTTGCCCAGGACATGGCGGACCACGCGCCAGGTCTCGTCGGAGTTCCCCAGCCCGGGGCCCACGGCCGCCGCGTCGTAGGGCGTCGGGTCGGGAAGGCTGGTGACGTCTCCGGGAATGAAGTAGTGGCTCAGAGCCTCGGGGATGTTGCCCGAGACCGAAGGTGAGACCGGGTAGGGTACGTAGAGAGTTACCAGACCCACTCCGGTTCTGAGAGCTCCCAGGGTCATTAGCTGGGGAGCGCCGGGCATCATTTCCGAGCCCCCCAAAAGGAGGACCTTTCCGAACGTTCCCTTGTGACTGGATGCCGGTCGCGAAGGTAGAAGCTCGGAGGCGGCGGAAACGTCGAGCACCGCTCGATCCGGGGAGCCGGGAACGGTAATTCCTATGGGGGCGACTATCACCGCTCCGGCGTAGCCGCACCCGGGAGGAAGCAGCAGGCCTATCTTGGGCGCGGCGAAGGTCACGGTGACCGATGCCCCGGGGGTCATGGGGTCGGCCTCGCCCGTCTCCCCACTCACCCCGGTGGGGGTGTCTATGGCCAGCACGGGGCAGTTGCGCTGCCTGAGCACCTCCACGCAGGCCGCTATCCTGCCTTTGAGCCTGCCGTGAAAGCCGGTTCCCAGAAGGGCGTCCACGCACAGGGCCGGAGGGGTCTCCTCCAGCTCCTCTATCCGGCTGCTTCCTATGGTGTCTCCTCCAGCCTCCACGAATCGGTTGAGGTTCCGCAGGCAATTCTCGGAAATCTTGGATTCGTTCTCTACGGCCAGCACCACCCTGACATCGTAGCCGGACATTTCCATGTGGCGCGCCAGGACCAATCCGTCACCGCCGTTGTTGCCGGGTCCCACCCAGACCTCGACGTAACCCGCGGAGGGGTCCAGCATCCTGATGGCGATGCGGGCGGCGAAGCTCCCGGCTCGCTCCATCAGCACATCTCCCGGGGTACCTCGAGCGATGGTCTGACGGTCGTAACCCGCCATTTCCTCGGGAGTGACCCAATAGCTCATTCCGGTTTCCTTTCGATGATGGCGAGTGCCAGGCATGTTCCGGCTTCACAGCTGCAGCTAACACTGGGAATGCCGGTACCCAGCAGTTGCCCTGTTCTTCCCATGATTCGGGGTCTTCTCAATATTCCCCGTGGCCCCAGGGTCCTGAGATCATGCCAGGATGCACCTTTGGACAGGCCGCTTCCCAGGGCCTTGAGCAAGGCTTCCTTGGCCGCGAAGCCCGCGGCAAGTAGTTGTGGGTCCGGCTCCGTACGGAGCTCGCTGTCCGTAAACAGACGCCGCAGTAGCCTTCGGCCGTAGGACTCGATGGACCTGGAAAACCTGTCGATGTCCACCAGGTCTACTCCGGGGCTGAGCATACGGCTTATCTTCCGGAGCGGCCGCTCAGTCAAGGCCTACCACCGTGGAAAGCTCTTCGCCCGTCCATCTGGCGAAGGCGTTGACGGAAATGGGTGACTTCGATTCTGGTTTGTGGTGAAGCGCTGTCAACGCGGCTCTGCCCACCATGATCGCGTTGTCCGTGGTCATGGCCGGGGGGGGAAGATAGAGGTTGAGTCCCCGCCGGGCACAAAGTTCTTCGAGAAGTTCTCTAAGCCGGCGGTTGGCAAGCACCCCACCGCCGGCGACCACACTATCCGCCTGGTGGAGCTCGGCCTGGTAGAGAAGCTTTTCGGCCAGCAAGTCCGTGATCACCCTCTGCAGCGAAGCACATAGGTCCTCGGGGCTTACCCCGGCTTCCCACCGCAACCGGGCGGCGGTCTTCAGCCCGCTGAAGCTGAAGTCCGGGTCGGAGGGATCGCCCAGGGGAGAGGGAAGATCGATCGAATCCGGGTCTCCCTTCTCGGCCAGCCTTTCTATCCCCGGGCCACCCGGAAAGCCCAGCCCCAGGAGCTTGGCTATCTTGTCGAAGGTCTCCCCGGCCGCATCGTCACGGGTCGAGCCCAGCAACCTGAGATCTGAGGGTGAACCCATCAGGAAAGTGCACGTATGCCCTCCCGAAGCCACCAACGCCACCGCGGGCCATACGATGGAGCCCGGCCCCCGGTAGCAGGAGAAAAGGTGTGCGGCCAGATGGTTGACGGCCAGGAACGGCTTGTCCATCGCCCAGGCCAGCGACTTCGTCCAGGACAGGCCGACCAGAAGCGACCCGATCAGGCCCGGGCCGGCGGTTGCCGCCAGGGCGTCGATCTCCGAAAGGGAAATTTCCGAGGAATCGAGAGCCCTGTCGGCCATCCCGGGCAGGACGTCCAGGTGGAGCCGGGAGGCGATCTCCGGGACCACTCCCCCATGTCGGTGGTGGGCGTCCTGGCCTGCTACCTCGCTGTGGATGACCCGCCAGTCGTCCAGAACGGCCAGGGCGGTATCGTCGCAGGACGTCTCCACGGCCAGTAGGATCAACCCTCCCCTTCCGCCCGAATTCTGACCAGGACCTGGCCCTTGATGTCGTCATGCATCCTGACGGTGACCTTGTGTTCTCCGACCATCTTCAGATGCTGATCCATCTCCACGTGGCGGCGGTCCACCTCTACGTCCTGCTTCGCCAGCTCCTCGGCTATGTCCTTCTCGGTGACGCTTCCGTAGAGATGTCCGTTCTCGTCGGCGGTAGCGGTTATGTCGATCTCCAGGCCCTCCAGCTTCTGCACCGTCTGCTCGGCCTCGCTTACCAAGAGGCGGTCGGCCATCTCCGCCTTCTTACGGTACTGTTCGGCCATCCTCATCGCCGCCTTGGTTGCCTTTACGGCCAGCTTCTTGGGCAGAAGATAGTTCCGGGCGTATCCGTCTGCGACATCGACCGCCTCCCCCGCCTGACCCAGATGGGGGACGTCCTTAGTAAGGAGGACCTTCATTCCTCCTCCTCTCCTTTATGTTTTCTATTCGCTTCCTGAAATCGAGCCATGTATCCAGAAGACCCGCCAGAGCGACCAGTCCCAAAAAAACCGGGGGAGCCAGTACCAGCAGCAACACCGAGCCCAGCGCAATCCCCGGGAATAGTCTTAGATAATCCCTGGCGATGATCCCGCCTATTACGGTATAGGGTAGCAGCAGAAAGAGAAGGGCGTTCCTGGCTACCCGCACCGTTTGGTAGGAGAACGGGTCACCCATCAGGTTGAGAGCCAGCCCGCCTATGACCAGCCAGGCGGGGAACAGACCCAGGCGCATCTGGTCGATCGATGCATCCACGTCCCGGCCCCGCCGCCTGACCAAACCCAGGCACAACCCGGAGGCAGCCACCGTGCCGGCCGCTATGTGAAGCGATCCTATACCGGGAGAGAGGTAGTCCATAATATCCAGAAGGGAGACCGCATCAGATCGGGCTATCCCGCCTGACGTGTATATGGACATCACCAACTGCCGCTCCTCGGGGGAGAAGATCATGAAACCCGGCGAGGCGCCCTGGGTTAGGAGCGCCGCCAGAACCGATGCCGCCACCGCTACGGCCACCGCGTCGACGTAGCTCTTTCCCATGCGGATGGACAGGGCCAGAATTCCTCCCCCCACCGCGGCTATGGAGGCGGCCTGAAACCCGCTCAACATGAACACCCCTCCCAGGACTACCGCCGATCCGGCCATCCCCGCGATCAGGGACCCGGTGAGTAGGCTTCCCAACAGGGCGGTTCCCAGGAACGGGAGCCCAAGGATCGCCACCAGCAGGCCGAGCAGGAGCAGCAGGAAGATTCCCTTCCAGCGGTCGGAACGCGCTGACATGGGGGTATCCCCCTCCCTACCGGTAGTGCTCCTTGACGTAGGGAACAAGTGCCAGGAATCGCGCCAGCTTGATGGCTCTGGCCACCCGCCTCTGATGCCGGGCGCAGTTACCGCTTACCCTCCTGGCAACGATCTTCCCCCGGTCGGAGATGTACCTCCTCAAAAATTTGGGGTCCTTGTAGGATATCTTCATGTCAGGCCTGGCACAGAACCTGCACTTCTTCTTTCTCGTTCTTTTCGTACCCTTACGCTTCTTTCTTTTTCTAGCCAAACGATGCCTCCCGATATCAGTCCGGAGCGTCCAATATCTGCACGTTGGACGCGGTTAGCTCCATCCGGTGGTGTATGACCTTCCTCCTATCCTCGTAGGATATACTGGAAAGTCTGCCCTCCACTATCACGAAGGAACCCTTCTTAAGCTGCCGGTCGAGCATCCTCGCCCTCTCCCCCCAGGCCTGTACGGAGACGATCGCCGTCTTCTCCCGTGTCTGGTCGGAGGTCTCCCCGGGCAGGGTGAGCCGATTCTTCAGGGTGAACTTGAGCAGCCATGCGCCGATGCTGGTTCTGGACAGTCCCTTTCTGGTCACGACCTTGCCCGAGACCACGACCGTGTTGATCTCCGGGGGAAGGTTCGATTTCGCGCTCACCCTACGGCACCTAGAAGGGGATGTCCTCGAAGTCCTCTTCCTCGCTATCGACGTCGGACTTGGTGTAGGACTCCTGCTGGCTCTGAGCAGGTTCGGAGACCGTATCCTGGTCGGCCCTTTCCAGGAACTGGACCCTTCTGGCGAGGATCTCGACCCTGCTCCGGCGGGTTCCATCCTGGGCCTGCCAGCTGCTGGTCTGCAACTCGCCCTCAACCAGAACCGGGCTGCCCTTGTGCAGCCTACTGGATATCAGCTCGGCGGTTCTGCGCCACGCGACGACGTCTACGAAACAGGTCTTCTGATGCCATTCGTTGTCCCTGCCTCTGTAGGATCTGCTGCTGGCGATTCTGAAGTTGGCCACGTTGACCCCGTTTTGGAGGATGTTCGTTCTGGGGTCATCCACCAGATTTCCCGTTATCATCACTTTGTTCAGGGCGGGCATTCTCAAATTCATTATTCCTCTTTCTTCTCTTCGGTTTCCTCTTCGGCCTCTTCCGGAGGGGTCTTTTCTTCCTCCGGCTCCTCTTCAGCCTGGGTCTGCTTGGACTTGTCGATCTCCTCGGAGACCATTTCGAGGCTAGACCTAATATTGCTGTCCTTTTCCTCAGCTTCCCCTTCCTCTTCGGATTCCTCCTCCGAACCGGCCTCCTCCGGCTCCTCTTCCTCGGCCGGCTCTTCCGTTTCAGGGGTTTCTTCCTCCGCTTCCGTGGCGGGAGCGGGAACCGGTTCCTCCGAACCGGCCTCCTCCGGCTCCTCTTCCTCGGCCGGCTCTTCCGTTTCAGGGGTTTCTTCCTCCGCTTCCGCGGCGGGAGCGGGAACCGGTTCCTCCGCAGCGGTCTCGATGGGCTCGGACTCTTCTACGGGAGTGGTATCCTCGGACCGGAGCGTGACATGACGCAGGCATCTGTCGTTGAGCTTGAGGTGCTTGTCCAGAGCCTCTATCGCACCACTTTCACCGGCCCACTGGATGAACCAGTAGATGCCATCGGTCTGCTTGGCGATCGGATAGGCGAAATCGCGCTTGCCCCAGCGCTCCGTCTCCATGTACCGACCTCCGTTGGAGGAGATTACCTTAACGAACCTCTCCTCCTCCTTCTGGAGATCGGCCTCGGTAAGATCGCTCTTCCAGATGGTTGCCGTCTCGTATCTTCGCAAGATTCTCCCCTTCCCTATCCTTGACCCGCGGCGATACGAAAATGGTCCGGGATATGAGAGGGCGGCGGGGAACGGTGGCTCGTTTCCGGACCGAATGCCTTCGGGTCATTCGGGCTGCGAACGTACCAGAACGCAGCAAACGACAGGGCAATCTATTCTCCAACGAGTGGGCCGGGTCAACCCTCCGGCCTCTCGGCGGTCAACCCGGATGGAGCTCCTCGGAGGCGAAAACCGGATCCGTGGTAAGATTGACCCCGAGGTTGCGAAACCCCGTCTCGTCGCCCTGGGGAGGCATGTGGGTCAGGTGGGCCTCGCATCCCCTGAGACTGGAAAGCTCCTCCAGCGCCTGTCTGGTTGCGGGGCTGGTGGTGGCGCTTATGCCCAGTGCTATGAGCGCCTCGTCCAGGTTGAGAGCGGTACGCCTGAGGCCCATCGAAGACTTCAGGCTGCGGATGGACTCGATGGTCTGGGGGGTGAGAAGGTGGATCTTGTGCGGAATACCGGCCAGGGCCTTTATGGCGTTGATCACCACCGCCGCCGATGCATGCATGAGGCTGGAGCTCTTGCCCGTTACGATGGCCCCGTCGGGAAGCATCATGGCCGCACCGCAGCACACCTCCTGCTCCCCGTCGGTAGTCGCCCTCTCCGATACGTCCCGGGCGGGGGTGACCACCTGGCGGTACTCCGGGGTAAGTTCGTACTTGGACAGCAGTAGCTGAGCCTTCTCCACGGTGGAGGTCTCGGCCAGGCCCATTACGTACTCGCACCTGTACCGGAAGTAGCGCCTCACCATTTCCTGCTTCGCCGCCTCGGCCACCACCTCGTCGTCCGTGATGCCGAATCCGGCCCTGTTGACCCCCATATCCGTAGGGGAAGCGTAGGGAACCTCCTCCCCCATGATCCTTCTGAGTATCCTGCGCAAAAGAGGAAAGGCCTCCACGTCGCGGTTGTAGTTGATGGCCACCTCGCCATAAACTTCCAGGTGGAACGGATCCACCTGATTCACGTCCCCCAGGTCCGCGGTGGCCGCTTCATAGGCGGCGTTGACCGGATGCTCAAGGGGGAGGTTCCATATGGGAAAGGTCTCGAACTTGGCGTATCCGGAACGAATCCCGTTGTGGTGATCGTGGTACAGCTGGGAGAGGCATGTGGCCAGCTTGCCGCTGCCCGGTCCGGGGCCGGTGACCACCACCAGGGGCTTGGAGGTATCGACGTAGTCGTTGCGGCCGTAGCCCTCCTCACTTACGATCAGGTCGATGTCCGTGGGGTACCCCTTGGTATAGTAGTGGTGGTAGACGTTTACGCCGCGTCTCTCCAACCTGTTGCTGAACGTTACCGCCGCCGGCTGCTCCTCGAAGCGGGTTATCACCACCCCGCTGACCTTCAGCTCCTGCTGACGCAGCTGGTCAATCAGCTTAAGGGCGTCCACATCGTAGGTGATTCCGAAGTCCCCGCGGAGCTTCCTCTTCTCTATGTCTCCGGCGTATATGCAGAGAATTATCTCCGCCCGGTCCCGCAGCTCTCTAAGCAGGCTTATCTTCACGTTGGGATCGTAGCCGGGAAGCACCCGGGCCGCATGCAGGTCGTACATCAGCTTGCCGCCGAACTCCAGGTACAGCTTACCCTCGAAAAGGCTGACCCGCTCCACGATGGCATCGGTCTGCTCTCTCAGGTACTTCTCGTTGTTAAACGCCATCTTCCCTCCAGGACGTTTTTCAAAAAAACTCAAAAACCAAAGAAATCGTCGCAAGCACTTGAAATTTCCGGCGCGCGAGGGCAATGCGTATATATGCCAAGAATAGCTAGGATCGACTACGAGGGGTCTCTCCATCATGTGATGGGGAGAACCGAAAAACACTCCAAAAGATGATGTTGAACTATTTGGGCGGTGATGATAAGGATGTCGGCAAATGGGGAACGAAGGTTGATTTGGGTGGGCAAGGGTTATGGTGACCGTTCCCGTACTAGGAGAACCTGATTGCGTAAAGAAGATTCTTCGCGAAAAGATTCAGGCATAAAAAACTCCGAAAGGGAAGTATATCCCTTGCCAGAACCGTATTGGCAGGTGTGTTCACCGAGGCTTTTGGCTTCACTTTCGCTCACACAGGAAAAGCTTTGGGTATATCGGCTCAGGCAGCACACCACGCAAAAAACCGGAGCAGCAAAATCACGCAGTATGACGAGTTAGCTAAGGCCGTGATAGAGGTCATGAACAGGTTTTTGGTTTTTTGAAAAACGTCCCGTACTACCGTACTACGTACCAAGCTGCTCCCACAGGCGCTTCTCCTCGGCGGTGGGCGATTTGGGAAGCACCACTTGCACATGAACTATCTGATCGCCTTTCGCTCCCCGGTACGGAACACCTTGCCCGGCCAGCCTGAGCTGGGTGCCGGGTTGGGTGCCCGGTGGAACCCTGAGCTTAACCTTTCCAGTCAGGGTACGGATCTTGAGGGTCGTTCCCAGAACCGCCTTAGCGGCCGGGATCTTTACGGTACAATGGATATTCCTGCCCTTTCTGCGCAGGAATCTGTCCGGTTCCACCCTCAGCTTAACCATCAACTGCGAGCCGTCAGGTCGGGAGAGCCTCAGCACGCTGCCATCGTCCGAGCCCGGGGGCACGTCGATGGTCACTCTTTCGCTACGGTTAACGCTTCCCCGCCCCCCACAGGTGTCGCACTTGTTCCGCACTATCGTTCCCGACCCTCCGCAGACCGGGCATACGTGCATGGTGGAGAACCCGCCCTGCCGGTTCACCGATCTTCCCGAACCCCCGCATGCGGTACAAGGTACCTCCCCTGAGCCGCCCCTTCCGCCGCACTCCGGACAGGTGACGGGTATCTCCAGCGTAACCGGCAGACTGCCTCCCAGGGCGGCGGTCTTGAAGGGCACGCGGACCTCGGCGACCGGAGCGGTGCGCCGGCCACTGAATCCTCCGGGGGTGGCGCCGAAGCCGAATCCCTCCCGGCCGAAGATCGAGCTGAGAATGTCCCCCAGGTTATCGCCGAAACCGGAGAATCCCGCCTCTCCGCCGGGCCGGGCGCCCTCGAAGAACGAACCTCCGCCCTTTCGCATGGCGTCGTACTGTTTGCGTTTCTCGGGATCCGATAGAACGTCGTAGGCGGCCGAGGCCTGCTTGAACTTCTCCTCGGACTCCTTGTCCCCCGGATTGGCGTCTGGATGATGCTTCTTGGCCAGCCGCTTGTAGGCTTTTTTTATCTCGTCGACGGACGCGTTCTCGTCCACCCCGAGAACGGAATAGAGATCCTTTTCCACTTACTCCTCTGCCTCTTCCTCCGAATCTTCCTCCCGCTCCCCGCTCTGGTCGTCGTGAACGGCCCGGCCCACTTTTACCCTGGTAGGCCTCAGAAGCTCCTGCTCCAGCATGTAGCCGTCCTGAAGAACCTCCAGAACTACGTCGTGCTCTACGCCTTCCACATCCTCTGCCACCATGGCCTCGTGAATGTTGGGGTCGAACCTGTCCGACTCTCCCACCTTGATCTTCTCCAGGCCCTCCCTATGGAGGGTATCCCTCAACTGGGAGAAAGTCTGGAACGTCCCGGCCAGTATTTCCTGGGGGTCGTGCCCGTCATCGCGCAGCCGCTGGGCGCGGTCCGCGTTGTCCAGCACCCCCAGAAGCTCGGCTATGATCTGTTTCTTTCCTTCCGAACAGAGCCTTCGGAAGTCTCTGGCCTGTCTCTTTCTGTAGTTGTCGAACTCGGCCTTCAGCGAAAGCAGCCTGTCCTCCAACTCTTTCCGCTTGTTCTCCTCCTGCTGCAGGCGCTTCTCCAGGCCCTCTCGTTCGGTATCAGTATCCGGGGCTTCTTCCTTTCCCTGCTCTTCGGAACCCTCTTCTTCCTCCGATTCTACGGGCACCACCTGCACAGACTTCTCTTCCTCCGTCTCCGGGGAACGTCTGTCAGGCTTGCGGGCCCTACGGGATTCCCCGCTCTTCTTCCTGCGTGGGTCGGACAAGCTCATTCCTCGTCCACCACCTCGTAGTCGGCATCGACGGTCTTGTCCTCACCCTCGTCCTGAGTGGTCCCACCGGCGCCAGCCGCGGCCTCTGGGCCCTCCTGCTGAGCCTGCTGCTGCTGGTACTGCTGGTGCATGGCCGCACCCGCAGACTTCCAGGTTTCCTCCAGCTCGTTGCTGGCTTTTCTTATCTGTTCCTCGTCGTCCTTCTCCAGAGCCGAGCGGACGTCTGACACGCAGGTCTCCAGGCGGTTCCTGGTCTCAGGGTCCAGCTTCTCTCCCAGCTCCTGGAGCTGTTTCTCCACCTGGTAGGCCAATCCGTCGGCCTTGTTCCGGACCTCGACGCGCTCCTGTCTCTTTTGGTCCTCCTCGGCGTGGGCCTTGGCCCCCTGGACCATCTCCTCTATCTCGTTCTCCGAAAGACCACTGGAAGCCTCTATCCTTATCTTCTGCTCCTTTCCGGTGGCCTTGTCTTTCGCAGACACGTGGACGATGCCGTTGGCATCTATATCGAATGCCACCTCTATCTGCGGCACTCCCCGCGGCGCCGGGGGTATTCCGTCCAGTATGAAGCGTCCCAGCGTCCTGTTGTCGGACGCCATTTTTCTCTCCCCCTGGAGAACGTGTATCTCCACGGAGGTCTGGTTGTCGGCGGCCGTACTGAAGATCTGGCTCTTCCGGGTGGGAATGGTGGTGTTTCTCTCGATTATGGGGGTGGCGACCCCGCCCAGGGTTTCTATACCCAGGGTGAGCGGAGTTACGTCCAGCAGGAGTACGTCCTGCACGTCACCGGAGAGAACGCCCGCCTGTATCGCCGCTCCTACCGCCACCACCTCATCGGGGTTCACACCCTTGTGGGGCTCTCGGCCGAATATCTCGCTTACGGTGCTCTGAACCAGGGGCATCCTGGTCTGGCCGCCAACCAGAATCACGTCATCCACACCGGAGGCATCCATACCGGCGTCCTTCAGGGCCGCCTTGCAGGGCTGCCTGGTTCTTTCCACCAGATCGTCCACCAGCTGCTCCAGCTTGGATCTGGCCAGGGTCATGTTGAGGTGCCTGGGGCCGCTGGAGTCGGCCGTGACGAACGGGAGGTTGATGTTGGTGCTCTGGGTCGTGGATAGCTCACACTTAGCCCTTTCGGCGGCCTCCTTGAGCCGTTGCAGGGCCATCTGGTCCTTGGAGAGATCTATGCCCTGGTCCTTCTTGAACTCTGCGACCATCCAGTCTATCACCCGCTGGTCGAAGTCGTCTCCGCCCAGATGGGTGTCCCCGTTGGTCGACTTGACCTCGAAAACACCTTCCCCGATCTCCAGAATGGAGATGTCGAAGGTACCTCCGCCCAGATCGAAGATGGCCACCTTCTTGCTGCCGCCTTCTTTGTCCAGGCCGTACGCCAGCGAGGCCGCGGTGGGCTCGTTAACTATACGCTCCACCTTCAGCCCTGCTATTCGGCCCGCGTCCTTGGTAGCCTGCCTCTGACTATCGTTGAAGTACGCGGGAACGGTTATGACCGCATCTTCCACTTCCTCGCCGAGATAGTCCTCGGCGGTCTTCTTCATCTTCTGCAGGATCATGGCGGATATCTCGGGTGGGGAGTAGTTCCTATCCTGGACCTCCACCCAAGCGTCTCCGTTCTTACCCTCCACAATCTTGTAGGGGACCAGATCCCGCTCCCCGGAAATCTCTCCGAACTTTCTACCCATGAACCTTTTGATGGAAAAAACGGTGTTGCCGGGATTGGCTATGGCCTGGCGTCTGGCCACCACCCCTACGTGACGCTCACCGGATTCGGTGAACGCTACGATCGAAGGGGTGGTACGGGATCCCTCCGCGTTGGCAATAACGACCGGTTCACCACCTTCCATCACCGCTACGCATGAGTTCGTGGTCCCGAGATCTATTCCTATGATCTTTCCCACGATCGCCTCCTTCTATTCATCCTATGCCCGATAATCAATTCGTATTCCCTATGGATATTCCTCTTTTCTCACCCTTCCCCCTGGGGATCTCCAAAGTAAGGATACCCTGGGAGAAACGGGCTGAGATGTTATCAGCGTTCAGCTCGCTGCCGAGTACGAAGCGTCGCTCGAATCCCTCTCTGGGGATCTCGCGGAGCAGGGCCAGGCCCTCCTCGCTCCAACTCCGGTGCGCCTTGATGGTCAGCTCGTTGTCCTTCATCAGCACCGTAAGATCGTCCTGCCTTACTCCGGGAAGCTCACATCTGAGCACGAACCTTCCATCCCGGTAACGGGAAATGTCCACGGCGGGGATTCTGGATCTGCCCATCCACGCCGGCTTTTCGGCGTCGGCAGCTCTTTTAGCCTTCATTGCCTGCGATCCCTTCCGGGTTTGTCTTTGCGTTCTTCGCTACGCCACAATAACGAGCAATCTGCTTTCCATAGGCCATGATAGTCCTATTGCAATACATACCAAACTATTACGGCAGTTACTCATGCTTTCCCTCATGATAATGAGCCCCTCCCTGTGCTATTGTGGCACAGGAAAAGCCCCTGAGGCGAAGATGGGCCGAACGGCCCGTTCGGAGTATATTGATGGGTTGGCTTTGCCCCGTGAAAGGCAGTAACCCGATGAACGAGATAAAGGTCAGGGGGGCCCGGGAGCACAATCTCAAGGGCATCGATGTAGACATTCCCAAGAACAGGTTGGTAGTTCTTACCGGGGTGTCCGGCTCGGGAAAGAGCTCCTTCGCCTTCGACACGCTCTACGCGGAGGGTCAGAGGCGATACGTGGAGTCGCTCTCCGCGTACGCCAGGCAGTTCCTCGGGCAGATGGAAAAGCCTCTATACGAGAGCATCGATGGCCTATCACCGTCCATATCGATAGAGCAGAAGAAGGTTAGCCACAATCCCAGGTCCACGGTTGGAACGGTAACGGAGATAGCGGACTACCTGAGGGTACTGTACGCCAGGGTGGGCCAGCCGCACTGCCCCGAGTGCGGGAGAACCGTATCCAGGCAGACCGCCCAGCAGATGGTGGACAGGGTGATGGGAATGGGCGAGGGTAAACGGCTTCTTATCACCGCTCCCCTGGTGGTGAACAGAAAGGGAACCCAGACGGAGCTGCTCAAAACCCTGAGAAAGAAGGGATACGTCCGGGTCATGATCGACGGGGGGATGGTTTCTCTCGACGAGGCCGGCCCCCTGGCCAAGAACAGACGCCACGACGTCTCCCTGGTAGTGGACCGGATAGAGATCAAGGACGGGATTGCCAGCCGTCTCACGGACTCCATCGAGACCGCGCTCTCCGAATCGGGAGGAGTGGTCTCTATAGTGGACCACGACACCTCGGAACACGTTCTTATGAGCGAGGAGAACACCTGTGCCTACTGTGGGGTAAGCATACCCGAGCTGTCGCCCCAGCTGTTCAGCTTCAACAGCCCCCTGGGGATGTGCCAAGTATGCTCGGGATTGGGTTTCGAGATGAGCGTGGACCCCGACCTGGTGGTTCCCAGGCCCTCCATCTCCATAGCCGACGGCGCGGTGGTTCCCTGGGGCCAGCCCAGGGGCTGGACGGCCAACCTGGTTAAGGGGCTCGCCCGTCATTACGACTTCAGTCCCAAGGCCGCGTGGTCCTCACTGGGGGAGGACGCGAAAGACGCCGTGTTGTACGGAAGTGGAAATGCCAAGATCCACTTCAGCTGGTCGAGCAGTAGCAGCAGCGGTAACTACGAGGGTTCCTGGGAAGGGGTCATCCCCAGGTTGGAAAGACTCTACAGGCAGACCAGAAGCCAGGGCTCACGCAAGAACTACGAGCAGTACTTCAGGAGCGATTCCTGCTCGGAGTGCGACGGATCGAGGCTGAGAACAGAAGCCAGGGCGGTAACGGTTGGCGGGGTGGGCATCCAGGACGTGTCCAGCATGACCGTCCTGGAGGCAAGGGAGTTCTTCGAGAACCTGAAGCTGGACAGCTACCGGGCGGAGATAGCCGGCGAGCTTTTGGGAGAGATCACGGCCCGTCTGGGCTTTCTGGTCGACGTGGGGCTGCATTACCTGACCCTGGATCGACCCGCCCCCACTCTCTCCGGAGGTGAGGCCCAGCGCATACGACTGGCCAGCCAGATAGGCAGCGGGCTTACCGGCGTTCTGTACGTGTTGGACGAGCCCACCATCGGGCTGCACCGCCGTGACAACCGCAGGCTGATTGCGACCCTCGAGCGTTTGCGGGATTTGGGGAACACGGTGCTGGTGGTGGAGCACGACAGGGACACCATAGAGAGCTGCAATCACGTTGTCGATTTCGGCCCCGGCGCCGGAATCCACGGCGGGGAGATCGTCGCCGAGGGAACACCCTCGGAGATAGCGGCCAACGAAAACTCCCTCACCGGAAGGTATCTGGCCGGAGACAAGCGGATAAGAAGGATACGTCTTCCCCGGGAGGAGAACCTGGGCAGCCTTACCATGCACGGGGCAACTCTTCACAATCTAAAGGGCATCGATCTCCGCATCCCCCTGAAGAAGCTGATCTGCGTCACCGGCGTATCCGGCTCCGGAAAGAGCTCCCTGATAAGCCAAACCCTCTATCCCGCCCTGGCCTCGAAGCTGGGCGCGAAGTCGTCGGCCAGGCCCGGTCCCAACCAGGGATTCACCGGCCTGGCCAACGTGGACAAGGTGATAAGCATCAGCCAGGACCCCATAGGCAGAACCCCCAGATCCAATCCAGCCACCTACACCAAGGTCTTCGATCACGTAAGGCGGCTGTTCGCCAACCTCACCCAATCCCGAGTCAGGGGGTACAAGCCCGGCCGGTTCAGCTTCAACGTCAGGGGAGGAAGGTGCGAGGACTGCAGGGGAGCGGGAGTGAAGAGGATAGAGATGCATTTTCTTCCCGATGTCTTCGTTCAGTGTCAGACCTGCAAGGGAAGAAGATTCAACAGGGAGACCCTCAAGGTAACCTACAAGAACCTGAACATCGCGGAAGTGCTGGATCTGACCGTGGAGCAGGCGATGGAGCTCTTCGAGAGGGTACCGTCGATATACAGGATACTCAAGGTGATGTCCGATGTGGGCCTGGGTTACATCGAACTGGGACAGCAGGCGCCCACCCTCTCCGGAGGCGAGGCTCAGAGGGTCAAGCTGGCCCGGGAGCTGGCCCGCCCCGGAAGCAGGCACACCATGTACATACTGGACGAGCCCACCACCGGCCTACACTTCCACGACGTCAAGAAGCTTCTCCAGGTTCTGGACAGGCTGGTTCGAAACGGGAACACCGTGGTGGTTATCGAGCACAACCTGGACGTGATCAAGAACGCGGACTGGATAATCGATCTGGGTCCGGAGGGAGGCTACGACGGAGGAAGGATCGTGGCCGAAGGCACGCCCGAAAAGCTGGCGGCCTGCAAGACCTCGCACACCGGAGCATGCCTAGTCTCGGAGATCGATTCCTAACTTCCGGTCCGGCGGTACTCTTCGGCCAGCCCCTTTTCCAGGTCGGGACATTCCCCATTCAGAACGATGGCGGCCCGTCGGGGCCTGAGCGACAGAAGCCTGGGCGTACCGGGAGGGCCGTAGCCCATTGAGATTCCATCCAGGGGCTTTCCCAGATGCCGCATCAACGCCTCGGCGAAGGCAGACCTGCTCTGGTCCTCGCCGCCACACAATAACAGCACTCCCGACCCTCCGCGTCGGAGAGCCTGGAGCATCGACCGGGCCAGCCAGTGAACCGGCGTGTGGTTCCGGAAACAGTCCACGTAAACCGTCCCTATATCTCCCCCTAGAAGGGCCTCCGAGAACGTGGGCCTGGAAGCGCCCGCCTCGCCGAACAACACGGAGGTCCTTGCCACGAGGGCGTCCGACTGCGCCCGAAGGACGAATACGTCTCCCAGCAGCTTGGTCCACCCGTAAAGACCGACCGGGACCGCCGGAGAGGTCTCGTAGTACGGGGGATTGGCTCCACTGTAGACCAGATCCGTCGATACGTGCAAGAGCGGTATCGATTCCGAACGGCAGCGCCGCGACAGAAGCCCCGGAAGAACCGAGTTCAGTGCCCAGGCCGAGGAGGGGGAGCGAAGGCAAGCCCCCCCGGTTGATAGCGCGGCGCAATTCACCACCAAATCCGGAGCCGACGAGAGCAGACGTTCCACCGAGCGGGGGTCTCGGAGATCCAGAGCGGTGCTTCCCCCCTTCCCTCGGGCGGAGAACGCTTCGACTTTCCATCCTTCGGAAGCCAGAGCGTCCCGCACCACGGAGCCCAGTCTTCCCGTGGCTCCGGTCACCACGGCCGTGCGGTCGCTAATCCGGCCCTCCCCCCGATTCGGCTTCCGTCTTCCAGAAGGTGGCCTTACCTTTGGCCTTCTGCCTTCCCTCCTGAGCCAGCTCCGCGGAGGCGGTGACCGTTCTTCCTCTTTCCTCCAGGAGCTCTGCGGTAATCCTTACCGGTGATCCTATCGCCACCGATTCGATGAACCTCACGTCGATCCTCACGGTCAGAGCCGATCCCACCACGCTCATTACGGCGTAGGCCATGGCCTCGTCCAAGAGGGTGGATATCAGTCCGCCGTGGAGTATGCCGTCGTATCCCTCGTAATGCCCGGTGGGTACCCATTCGATAAGGCCCCTGCCTTCCTTTCCCACCGGGGACAGACGGAGTCCCCTGGAGTTCTCCCGCCCACATACGAAGCAGTGTCGGTACTCCAGCGACGAGGGCTTGTCGGTCATCTGAACTCGCCAGGCCTGCTGACCAGATACTGGAAGATTCCTTCCGTCGGCAGAACCAGCCTTGCGGTGGTGTCCATCACGCTGCTCATGGTTTCCAGGGAGTTTACGAACCTGTAGAAATCGGGGTACTGGTTGTAAGCCTCCGCGTAAATGGCCGCCGCCAGGCTGTCCGCCCCGCCTCTGGTGGTAAGGGCAATCCTCTCGGCGCGAGCGGAGATCGAGTCCACCCTCAGGTCGGTCTCGGCGGTTATCCTTCTGGACATCCTCCGGCCCTCGGCACGGTACCGGGTGGACATCCGGTTCCTCTCCGCCTGCATCCGTCCGAAAACGGCCTGCTCGTTCTCCGGCGGAAGATCGGCCCGCTTGATCCACACATCCTCTATCACTATTCCGTACTCGGCGGCCTTCTGCCTGCAATGTCCGGTGACCCGGTTGAGTATGTTTATCCTCCCGGCGCTCTCGGGGATCCTGACCAGCTTGATCACCTCGATCAGCTCTCCACCCTCCATCTGCATCTCGGGCATGCTGTCCGCCTCGGACACGTTGTCCACCAGTCGCACGTAGTCGCCCAGACCCACCGGGTGGTTGGAGTTCCTCACTATCTGGATAAGATCTTTCCGCCCCAGCTCCTGCCTTATTACCGAGTAGATGATGTCGTCCAGCCGGGAGCGGGCCTGCGTCTCGATCTGCACGCTCTGCAGGAAAAGCAGGGGATTGATTATGCGCCATCTGGCGTAGGCGTCTATCTGGATGTGTTTCTTGTCCTTCGTAACCACGTCCGATGGATCGTCATCGTATTCCAGCAGGCGATCCTCGAACTTTCTAACCTGTTGTAGGAGAGGTATTTTAAAGTATAGTCCGGCACCGAAGCTCAGCGCCACGTCCGGCTCGTTTTCGCTCATCCACTCCCCGAGCTCCCGACGCTCGTCCTCCGGGCGGTCACCGGCTATCACCCTTATGGGTTTCCCCAGCTGCAGTATTACCGCCTGCTCGGTCTCCGACACCACGAAGAAGGCGCCGGTTATAAGCAGCAGGACGAACAAGGCGATTACGCCGTAGATTATCTTGCGAATACCGCTCATCTCGAGCCTCCCCCCACCAAATCGTAGTGGGTAAGAGCCCCCGCGGAAGCGTCCACCACGGTTACCCTGGCCGAGTCCAGAACGTCACTGAGCGCCTCGAGCTGCAGCCTTACCGCGGTAACCTCGGGGCTCTTGCCGTACTCCTCGGCAACCGCCAGGAACCTGCTGGCGTCACCGATGGCCTTGTTGACCCTGCGGGCCCTGTATCCCAGGGCCGAGTTCACCGTGGATATCGAATCGGCGCGGGCGTTGGGTATCTTCTCGTTGCGGTAGCCCTCGGCCTGGTTGATGTAGGACTGCATGTCCTCCCTCGCCGTCGCCACATCCTTGAACGCGGCAGAGACCTGCTCCGGGGGCTGGACATCCATGATCTGGACGGCGACTACGATGATGCCCATGCCGTAGTCCTCCGATACCTCCTGGACCATATCCCTTATCCGGTCCATTATCTCGACCTTACCGGTGGTCAGCACCGCGTCGATAGCGTTGTCACCCACCACCAGACGAATGCTGGCCTCCGCGATGTCTCGCAGGGTCTCTTCCTGGTTCCTTACGTTGAACAGGTAAGCCGAGGCATCACTTATTCTGTATTGTATTATTACAGAGCAATTTACAATGTTCTCGTCTCCTGTGAGCATCTGCGCCTCGTTTAGCATCTCGGGGTCGTCGAAGCCCCTGAAACGCGGGGGATCCGTGCCCGGTATCGTTCTGAACCCCAGCTCGATCCTTCGGACGACACCGACCGCGGGCGTGTAGACTTTCTGGATCGGCCAGGGAAACTTCAGATGGAAACCCGGTCCCACCGTAGAGGTGTGTCTGCCCAGGGTGAGCACCACTCCCTCCTCCTCGGGTCCGACGGTGTAGAAGGGCCCCCCCGCCAGCAACCAGACCAGGAGAGCCACCCCTATAAGAATGTACTTCAGCTTACGGGCACTGAGACCTCTGTGCACACGAATTACCTTCACCGTTCCTCCTTTCGCTGATGTAATCGGAAACATACCAAAGTAACGGGAATCGTGCACCGAACCCGTGTACTGGCAATGTTTAATTGCTTCGGATATAATTGGCACTTACGGAAAGGAAGAGCATTGGTTACGGTTCTGGGCAAGGGAACCGTCCTTCTGGTCGACGGCAACCAAAAGAGAAGAGACGAGCTCCGCTCTAGACTCAGGGAGGCCGGTTACAACGTCCTGGTCGAATCCTCGGCCCGTTCGGCGCTCCGACTCATACACTCCAGGTGCGTCAACTCGATCGTACTGTCATCGGAGATCGAGGACATGCACTTCCGGACCTTCCTGCAATCCGTGCGCAAGGCCAACGTGGCGGCCGGCCTGGTGGTGTACGGCTCGGACATTCCAACCGAGAAAGCCGTGGAGTGGATGAAGGGCGGCGCCGTCGACGTCTTACAGGAGCCGATCCGGGACCAGAGGCTGCGGGAAGGGGTTCAGCTGGCCTTCCGCCATTCCAGCGTCTACCTGGAGGGCCACGGAGAGGAGCGACGGGAAGAGGGTGATTCCTTCCTGTACCGAACAAGAGCGATGGACCGGATAATGAGAAAGGTCCACCGAGTCGCACCACTAAAGACCACCGTGCTCATAACCGGAGAGAGCGGTACAGGAAAAGATTTGCTGGCCAAAAAGATACATGAGCTCAGCGGAAGGCCGGGGCCCTACGTTCCCATAAACTGCGCGGCTATCCCCGAGACCCTTCTGGAGGGAGAGCTCTTCGGGCATGAGAAGGGCGCCTTCACCGGCGCGGACAGGACCCGCCAGGGGAAATTCGAGGCGGCCGGCAGCGGAACCCTTCTACTGGACGAGATAGCGGAGATACCCAGGGGGACCCAGGTCAAGCTCCTACGGGTGCTGGAGGAAGAGCAGGTCACCAGGTTGGGCGGGAACGTTCCCATACCGGTGGACGTAAGGCTGCTGGCGGCAACCAACCAGAACCTGGAAGAGCTGGTCAGGGAGGGAAGCTTCAGGGAAGACCTCTACTACAGAATAAAGGTGGTGGAGATAAACCTTCCCCCGTTGCGCTCGCGGAAGGCCGACGTACCACTTCTGGCCATGTCTTTCCTCAGGCAACTGGCCGAGAAGCATGATATGCCTATACCCGAGCTTACCCCGGAGGCTCGGGAGATCCTCACCGATTACGAATGGCCGGGAAACGTACGACAGCTCAGGAACATGATGGAAAGCCTTCTTATCACTTCTGGGGACCGGATTATCCCGTCCGATCTCCCGCCGGAGATCAGGCGGGAGGCGACCCGGGAGGACAAGAGGTTGGTGCTGGAGCTTCCCTCCACGGTTAGCGAAGCCGAGGAGCAGCTGATAGAGAAGACGCTGGATCTCGTGGATGGCAACCGAACCCAGGCGGCCAAGCTGCTGGGCATAGGAAGAAGAACCCTTCAGAGGAAGATCGGACGGAACTAGAGCCCGCCGTACGGTATCTAGACCTGGTGGCCAAAAGTATCGATCGAGACCCGTAGTTGGAAAGGACCGAACATTGCCGCTTTACGAATACGTCTGCAGCGAGTGCGGAGCCGAGGCTGAGTTCCTGGTCGGCTATAACGACCAGGACGAAAGGGAATGTCCGGAGTGCGGCGGTAAGATGGAGAGGGTATTCTCCGTATTCAGGGCCGAGAACTCCGATGATTCCCAAGACGCCGGCTCCTGCCCGACCGGAACCTGCCCCCTAAGTTCCTGAGATACCCGCCTTCTCCACCAGGAAAGGGGGCATCGCCAGGGCATCTATGCCCGTGGCGAAGAAACATCTGACCGCTTCGGACGGGGTATTCACTATGGGCTCTCGCCGGACGTTGAACGAGGTGTTGAGAACCACCGGTACCTCCGACCTGGACGCGAATCTCTCTATCAGCTCATGGTAGAAGGGATTAGAGTCCCGCGATACCGTCTGCACCCTTGCCGTGCCGTCAACGTGGGTAACGGCGGGTATGACCTTTCGCTTACCGGGGCGAACCGGATAGGTCTTTATCATGTAGGGTGAGCTCTGGCATCCCTCGAAATACTCCGCCGCTCTCTCCCTGAGACAGCTCGGCGCGAACGGTCTGAACTCCTCACGGTGCTTGACAAGGCTGTTCAGGACATCCTTCATCTCGGCCCGTCGGGGGTCGGCAAGAATGGATCTGTTGCCCAGGGCACGAGGACCGAACTCCATCCTTCCCTGGAACAGGGCCACTATGCGTCCCTCATCCAGCAGCCGGGCCATGGTCTCCGCCAAGTCTTCCGGTCGGGAGCAGGGAATCTTGGCGGTTTCCAGCAGCTTGGAAATCCGGCCTTCGGTGTACTCGGGTCCCAGGTACATGTGGCTCGGGGTAACCAGGGGAACCTCGGGGAAGACTTTTCTGTGAACGTACACCGCCGCGCCCAGGGAGGTACCGGAGTCGTGGGAGGCGGGCAGGGGGTAGACCTCGTCGTATCCGGCCTCCCTCTCCAGCATTCCGTTCATCACGCAGTTAAGTCCCACCCCACCGGTTACGACCAGATTGCGTTGTCTGGTGCGCTCTTTGAGGAAGCGCGCGATCTCCAGGGCCAGCTCCTCCAGCGCCAGCTGACCGGAGCTGGCAACGTTTTGGTGGCGATCCTCTATCGGCTGGTCCTGGGCCCTTGGTGGGCCGATGACATCGGTCACCGAGGAGTCGAAAAAGGCATGCTGCACCCCTCTGGCCAGATCTACCAGACCGGTGTCCACCTTGATACCGCCTCTGCCGTCATGGTGGATCATCCTGCGGAACAGGTCGGCGAACTCCGGCTGACCGTAGCTGGACAACCCCATCACCTTGTACTCGTCGTTGTCCGGCCGGAAGCCGAGGTGCTTGGTCAGGGTGCTGTAGTAGATTCCCGGGGAATGGGGAAAACGGGAGCGGACCACCTCCCGGAAGCCTTCCCGATCCATGCTCGCCAACAGGGAGGTATCCCTCTCCCCCACCCCGTCCATGCTCAGAACAGCGGCGGAGTCGTATCCGGAGCAGTAGAAACCCGCCTCGGCGTGAGCGCGGTGATGGTCCACGAAGTGGAAATCCGCCGAGAGTATGCCCTCTCCCAGATGCTCACCCATCCGCCGAGGGATCGCGGCCATCTTCCTAGCCGCGTTCAGCTGCCCCAGAAGAAAGAGCAGGCCGCCCTTACTGAACAGGTACCGTCTGCTGTGCGCCAGATTGGCCGCGACCACCAGACGCGGTCTCATGTAGTAGGCCACGTGATCCACATCGGCCGGGTCCAACCCGCAGCTTTCCAGGGCGTACTCCACGGCCCTCTCCGGGTAGTCCCCGTAATGCTTCTGCCGCCGGAACCTCTCCTCTTCGACCGCGGCCATCAGCCGCCCGTCGACCAGAAGGGAGGCCGCCGCGTCGTGCTTGTAACAGTTCAGTCCCAGGATGACGCCCATTCAGCCCTTCTTCACCTCATCGGCCTTGCGACCTATATACGACCAAGCGAGACCCAACGCCCTGGAGCAATAGCTGGTGGTGAATCTGTTGTCCCGACGCCTAAGCCCCGGCCTCAGCAGCCCCAGGAGCAACCTGAACAGCTGAAGCACGGTCATCAGAACTCTGAACATTGGCACGCTGCAGCAGGTTCCATGTCGATCCAGGAAGCGCAGCTTGGCTGGAATATAGTAAAGGTAGCTGTCGCGCCCGTACTTCTGCCTGGCAGAGCCTCCCTCCAGATGCACCACCCTGGCTTGCGGCTGGAACCATACCTCCCAGCCATGCCGCCACAACCTGTACTGCAGGTCGGTCTCCTCGTGGTAGAAGAAGAAGCTCTCCTCGAAGCCCCCCACCTCCCGGAAGGCCTTCATTCTAATTGCCATGACCGCGCCCACCACCCAATCAACGCTCACCTCCCGGTCGTGCGGGGAATGTTTGGCCGAGAACCTTCTAAGCAGGGGAAGATGCTCCCGGAGCAGCTTGCCCGGGAACGGAAAGTCCCTCTTCGCAGGCTGGAGAGATCCACCGGGCCATAACAACATGGGTCCCACCAGCCCGGCCCGAGGCCTCTTTCTAAGAGTTTCCAGCAGCCGGTCTATGCTGTCCTCCTCGAAAACCACGTCGGTGTTCGCCAGAACGACCAGCTCCTCCTCCAGCCCGGACAGAACGGTATTGGCCCCCCGGGCGAATCCCAGGTTCTCCTCCGACCGCACCAGAGAGAACCAGGGATTTTCCCCGAACTCCTCCTCTACCATGCGGTCCGATCCGTCCGTCGACCCATTGTCGAAAACGATGAGCCTCAGGTCCCCCCCTTCCATTCTGGCAACGAGGGATCGAACCATGTCCGGAAGGAATTCCTTCCCGTTCCAGTTCAGGGTCACCACCGCGACGTCGGCCAACCTACTCACCTTCCCCGCCGAAGCAGGACTCACAACTGTCCCTGAACGCCCGGAACGCCTCCAGGTCGCTTCCCTCCAGACTTCTCCTGTGGTAGCCATGGAACAGGTGGGGGTCTATCGAGTATCCGGAGTTGGAATCGTCTATCTGGTAATGGAGATGGGGAGCGTAAGATCTTCCGGTGTTTCCGACGTACCCTACCGTATCTCCCCGCTCCAGGCTGGATCCCGGCGTCACGCCCTGGGCCAGATCGCTCAGGTGCAGGAAGATCTCTCTGTAGCCTCCACCGATGTCCACCTCCACGCAACGACCGTTGTACTCCAGGTTCCAGTCCGTTCTCGAAACGGCCCCACCCCTGGTGGTGATCACCGGCGTTCCCTCCGGCGCCTTGAAGTCCACGCCCCGGTGGACGTGCTCTCCTCTGGGTTCTCCGAAAATGCCGGTGATCTCTTCGAACGATCTGATAGGCATGGAGTTCAACATTTTGGGAACCTCCCTGCCGTCCGGGTAGAAGAAGGAGGGAAAATTATCACCCCGCTTATGGTGGCTGTAAACCGAGAAGGACCGGGCGTTGGACCCGGCAACCGGGCGGTATTTCAGAGCGACCACCCTGTTCTCCCGCTCCGGTGGTGAGTCCGAGTACAGAAGCCACAAGGTGTCACCGGCTATCAGATCACTCCAGGGATCGAGGTTCCACCACATGCAACGGGTGCAGTGCGCCGCCACCACCTCCGGATCGTCCACCCCCGCCCTTTCCAGGGAGGAGACCAGAGACCCGTTGAGCTGCATGACCAGAATGTGCCAGAGCTCGGGAACCGGAGCCGGGGCCGTGCTGTCCACCTGCTCGTATGCTTCCCGCACAGAGGAGGGGTCTTCCACCGTGGCGAGGATGTCTTCCAGAGATACGTCGAACTCTTGACGAAGACTGTCCGGGGGATAATTAGGTGGAATGTCCTCTGCGCGGATAACTATCTCGTTTTGTGAAGGGCCATTGCCACATGATGAAAGAAACGTCGACAGGCAAGGCAATATTGCGAGTAGCAGTTTTCCGTGCCTCTTCATCGCTTCCTCTCCGTCGACGATTTGACGTTGCCACGGGCACAGACCGGTAGGGGAATATGGGCAGCTCGAACGCCAGACGCTACAGGATAATGCTGGTGGACGACGATCATGACGTCCTGGACGTACTAACCGAGACCCTGGAGTCGGAGGGCTACGTCTGCAGAACTGCCCTGACCGCTCGTCAGGCCTTGAAGATGTTGAACAAGGAAAACTTCGACCTCCTGATCACAGACGTGCGGCTGCCAGACCTATCCGGCCTGGAGTTGCTGGAGACGCTCCGGAAGAACCAGCCCGGACTTCCCACTATAGTGATAACGGGTTACGCATCCATAGAGAGCACCAAGAAGGCAATGCGGCTGGGAGCGGTAGATTACCTTCCCAAGCCGTTCGGAGCGCAGACCGTTCTCTCGGCCGTGGGCCGGGCGTTGGATCCCTCCCGGCCGAGCACCATGGGCCGCTACGGGGAGGATATCATCTACCGCAGCGAGGCCATGGAAAGGGTGATGGACCTGGTTCAGAGGGTAAGCAACACCAGCAGCACGGTTCTGCTCATAGGGGAGAGCGGAACCGGAAAGGAGCTGCTGGCCAGGGGCATTCACGCCCTGAGCAGACGCAGTGGGCAGCAGTTCGTGTCCGTCAACTCCGGCGCGCTGCCGGAGAACCTCCTGGAGAGCGAGTTGTTCGGGCACAAGAAGGGAGCATTCACCGGAGCGGTAACCACCACCCTGGGGAGGTTCCACGTAGCCGACGCCGGCACCCTGTTCCTGGACGAGATCGGCAACATGAGCCCGGCCATGCAGGTAAAGCTGCTCCGTGTCCTGCAGGAGGGCGAATTCTCTCCGGTGGGAAGCAACGAGGTGGTTAAGGTGGATGTAAGGCTGATAGCAGCCACCAACATGAACCTGGAGAAGATAGTCTCAGAGGGAAGCTTCAGGGAGGATCTGTACTACAGGCTCAACGTGATAGACATCAACGTTCCCCCGCTTCGCTACAGAAGGGAGGACATCATTCCCCTGGCCGAGCATTACCTGCGCAGGTTCTCCTCCGGAACCGAAAGCGGGATCATGTCCCTGGCGCCCGATGCGGTCTCCGCCCTGATGTCCTACGATTGGCCGGGAAACGTCCGCGAGCTTCAGAACACGATCGAAAGGGCGGCGGTGCTCGCCGACGGGGACGTTATCTATAGCAACAACCTCCCGTCGAGAATGCTGTCTAAAACCTCCGACTCTACCCTCCCCCAGACCGAAGACCTGGTTGTGGACCTACCCAAGGCTATCGAAGCGTTGGAGAGGTATTATATTCACCAGGCTCTCCAAAGCAGCCAAGGCTCCAAGGCGGCAGCGGCGAGGAAGCTGGGATTGAAGAGGACAACGCTGTTGGCGAAGATGAAAAGGCTCGGGGTACCGAACGACACCGGGAAGAAGGACTGATGGGGGAAAGCCCGGAACGGATACTCATAGTCGACGACGACCCGGAGATCAGGAATACCTGTCGGGAGTACCTCCAGGCCCAGGGTTACGAAGTGTTCGAGGCCCCAAACGGCCTCAAGGCCGAGGCCCTGATGGGCTCCAAGCCGTTCGACATGGTCATGAGCGACATAGTCATGCCCTCGACGGGAGGCATCGAGCTTCTCGGTTACGTAAGGGAGAACCACCCCGACACCCTGGTGGTCCTGTTCACGGGGCACGGATCCATAGACCTGGCCAAGAACGCCATAAGAAACGGCGCTTTCGACTTCGTTACCAAGCCTTTCAACCTCCAGGACCTTCTTCAGACCGTGGAACGAACACTGGAGGCCAAGAGACGACTGTCCTCGGAGTTCCCACACCGGGCCCTGCAGGACCTTCGCAACATGACCTCCGCCATAGACGTGTCCGGCGAGGGTACCCCGGAGTTCCTTCGCAGGTTCTCGTCGGTGGTCAGGAAGAGCTTCCGAGCAAATGCGGTCAGGGTATACCTCGCCGACCATGAAGATCCCGACTCCCTGGTCCTCATGTCCTCGTCGGGCCGAGACGAGATGATAGGAGGGGATCTCTGGCAGAAGGCCATCGACGAAGCCTGGAGAAGCGAGCAGGGGATGTACATATCCAGCGCTCAGAGGGCCGATTCAGTGTCTAATGGCAAGGAAAGCAACATGATGTCCACCGCCCTCACCGGGGGAGGACAGAAGATCGGGGTCTGCGCCTGCGGCCGGCTTCAGACCCCCGATCCATTCACCTCTCGCGACCTTAAGATCCTGTCCCTTTTCTCCGCCCAAGCCGGAAACCAGCTGATGAACTACAGGCTTACCGACAACCTGAGAAGGAACACCTCGGAGCTGAGAACGATAAACAGGGTAGTCAGCAGGTTCTCCGGCACCCTGGACTCGGAGACCATCCTCAACGCTCTGGGCGAGGGATTCCGGCTGCTAATAGACTACGACCTGTTCGGAGTGATCGTAATAGAGGAGAGTTCCAAACCGTTGGTATACTTCAGGTTAAGGTCCGAACTGCCGGACTCCGTGTTCCTCTACGGGCCCCTCAGGGATCGAATCGAGAAGGAGCTGTCCCAGGAGGTACTGGACGAGTCGCTTCAGGTACGGATAGTCACCACCTTCAGGGCGGAGGGGAACGTGGATACGTCCAGGCTGGCCGGGATCCGCATCGTCCAGCTCGCCGAGCACAGCCAGCTGGAGGGGATAATGTTCTTCGCCAGATGGTACCCGGGAAACGATGAGGATTTGGACTCCACGTTCATGCCCATACTGGCCAGACAGGGGATAGGGGCCCTGAGCAACGCGCGGTTCCACGAGAGGGGGGAGCAGAACTACATCCAAACCATCGGCGCGCTGGCCAGCGCCGTCGATGCCAAGGATCCCTACACCCACAACCACTCCCGTAACGTCACCGCCTACTCCCTGGCCATATCCGATTACTCCGGCCTGGGAGAGAGCGACCGTAACGACGTAAGGAACGCCGCCATGCTCCACGATATCGGCAAGATTGGTGTACCGGACTCAATTTTGAACAAGCCGGGATCGCTTACGGACAAGGAATTCAACATCATGAAGGAGCATCCCGAGCTGGGGTACAGGATCCTCAAGCCGGTGAGGGCCTTCGCGAACCTGGTGG
Organism: Candidatus Fermentibacterota bacterium; assembly: GCA_014728175.1. Taxonomy (GTDB): domain Bacteria; phylum Fermentibacterota; class Fermentibacteria; order Fermentibacterales; family JCC-6; genus WJMA01. The sequence continues at coordinate 6,295 of WJMA01000013.1, read as the reverse complement.
AAGCGGTCCGACATCACCACGAACGCTACGATGGGTCCGGATACCCGATGGGGCTAGAGGGAGAGGAAATACCGCAAAAGGCCCGCATCCTCTGCGTTTCCGATGCGTTCGACGCCATGTACTCGGACCGGGTTTACCGACCCTCGCCCGGAATAGACTACGCCAAGGAGGAGCTCAGGAACAATGCCGGCTCCCAGTTCGACCCGTCTCTCGCTTACGCCTTCCTGGAGGTCCTGTCGGAGAGAACCCCGGAACAAATCCTGTCCAGCTACCACCACGAGCTGGGCCGGTAGACGGGATAGATGGTCAACTCCCTGGCTTCGCACCGGGCCCGAAAACGGCATCCTTCCATCCGGAGAGAAAATTGAAGCGCAGAAGAAGGAAGAGCTACACCCGCATCCTGGTGATAACGGCCGTGGTTCTGTTCATCCTGGCGGTAGGTTTCGTTCTCTTCAACCGTAACGGTGTGCTGGCTCTGATGCGCATACGGAAGCGGAGAGAGGCGATCGAGCATCAGATCGACTCCCTCAACATGGAGGTGGAGTCCCTCCGCACTGAGATACGGATGCTGCGGAGCGATTCGCTTTACATGGAGAGGAAGGTCAGGGAAATCATGGGCTGGGGAAGGCCCGGCGAGTTCGTGGTTCGTTTCCTGGACCGAACGGACGAGTGAGCGAAATGGAGATGCGGGTCTCCTCGGTGGGCAGGCGCGGCGTTACTCTCATGACAGAGAACGGCTCCCACCGCTCCGGAGAGATCTCCGGAAGGGTGTACAGGGAAGGCACACCCGTTGCGGGCGATTGGGCAGTGGTGGAGGAGAGGGGAGAAACGCTGTTCGTTGTGGAGATTCTTCCCCGGCGCAAGGTACTGGCCAGAACCTCTTCCAGCGGTTCCCGGCAGGTGATCGCAGCCAACGTTGATCTGGTCCTGGTGGTGGTTTCCATTCGCGAACCGGACCTGGACACTGGATTTGTGGACAGAGCGCTGGTCTCGTGCGAGCAGATGGGGCTGGACGCGGCGATAGTGCTCAACAAGATCGACCTCGAGGAGCACGACGGGAAAATCGAGGGCGCCGCTGCACCCTACTCGAAGGCCGGATACATGATTTTTCGCACCAGCTGCCTAACCGGTCAAGGTATGGAAAGGCTGAGGTCTCAGCTGGCCGGGCTCTCGGTGGTGATGACCGGTCCGTCGGGAACCGGCAAGACATCCATCGCCCGCTCGCTCCGCCCGGACCTCGATCTCAGGGTCGGCTCACTCAGCGCCAAGACCTCCACCGGCAAGCATACCACGGTGGCCACAAGGCTGATCAACCTGGGGCAGGAAACCATCCTCATAGACACTCCGGGGCTGCGGCTGTTCTCGGTTAGCCACATCGATTCGAGAGAGCTGAGCGACTGTTTTCCGGAGTTCCGTCCGTTCCATCGAGACTGCAGGTTCAGGGACTGTATGCATAGAACCGAGCCCGGCTGTGCGGTCATGGCCGCGGTGGAACGGGGAGAGGTATCCAGGGACAGGTACGAATCGTACCTTTCGATACTCGAAGAAACGGATCGGAAGGATCAGCGCAGGTAGGGCGGACGGATTAGCGTCGCCGCCTCTTCCAGAACTTCAGATCGCCCTTCACTTCCGCCAACAGACCCTCCCATCTGGACCAACTCTCGGGATTATCGCGCTTGAAGAAGCGTATCCTTTCGCGCAGGAACAGGAAGAAAATCAACGCCAGCAGGGTTATGAGGAAAACCTCTATCCAGATGAATAACTTCTTGGGCTTGCTCTTCCATCCCGGATGACGGGGAGGATCTAATACCCTTACCGCCTTCTGTGGTTCCTCCTCCTGCAGCAACGCATCCTCGTAGCTCAGCTTAAGGCTGCTGTTAAGTCTCTGGGCCATCTCGAAGTCGCTGCGCATGCTAGCATACTCGAACTCCAGATCGGGAATTTCATTCAAAGCTACGCCCGACGCGAAATCCTCGTAACCGGGAGGCACCTCTCCGACCTCCAGCATCTCTATGGCCTCCATGAGGGCTTCGGCCCTATGCTCCATCTCCAGGGAGGCGGTGGAGGACCCGTATCCGGCTCTCAGGGCCTGAGCCGCCGACTTGTACTCGATGTACTGCCGCTTCAAACTGGCCAGATTTCCTACGAACGCAGAGATCTCCTCCTCCAGCGCCACCACACCGTGCCGCTTCTCGAAAGCCTGAAGGCTGTCCGCGGCGGCCTGGAGAAGGCTGTCGGAATTTGACAGCCTACGCTCCAGCTGCTCTCTGGTCTGCCTGGCCCTGCTGGTCCAGACTTCTGTCATCATGCTGTCCAGAACCGCCACCACTGCCTCGGAGACTCTTACGGAGTAATAGGGATCACCGGTGGTCATATGGATCTGGATGAATCCGGCGGGGGTTACCTCGGCAGCGTAACTCTTCCTGAAGCGCTTCCTGGCCCAATACAATCCCAGCTGCTCGTCAGCCTCGTACTTCTCCCTCAGCTCCGTCGAGTCCAGGTAGGAGGTCCGGAGTATGACACTCTCTATCAGGCTGCGGCTGTTCAGCACCTCCCGGTACACGTCGGACATGGTGGTCATCAGGGGAAGAGAGAATCCCATTCCCCCGCTGAAGAACCCGGCGAACTCGGAGGCTCCCATGCCCCCGATGCTAAGGCTGGGCGCAGATCGCTCCTCTGGGGGCATTATCACGGTCTCGACGGTGTACTTCTTGGGCAGCAGGTAGGTAATGACCACGGTGGGGATCATCACCAACAGGATCACCCTTACGATGAACCACCTGTTGGCCACCAGAACGTACAGGTACCAGGAAGGTCTCCGCTGTGGCTCCATGTCAGAAAATGCTCTTCCAGGCTATTACCACGCTGGCTACGCCGGTGGCAATGGTCAGATAGTCCTGCCACCAGATCAAGGTCTTGCGGGGAACCTCGATGGTGGAACCGGCCAGAACATCCTCCACCTCTTCGATGTTCCACTCGGCTCCGCTGGGAGCGGTTATCCTGGTTCCATCGACGTCGGCCCTGTCGTCTACCCCCCCGGCCTGACCAATGTAGTAGAAGGGATCCATACCCGCGAAATGTGGATACCTTCCGGGGTTGGCCACATGACCGGAGACCGTAACAATTGAAGGCGCTCCGGGGCATACGATCACGTCTCCATCGAGCAGTACCGGATCCTCGATCGGGTCGCCGAGTTGGGCTGAGATACGTACGATCTCGCCTTCTTCACGGTCCCTCGCAATGTAGGTGCTCTCCGGGAAGGCCCAGGGGGCCAGGCCCCCGACCCTGTCCAGCAGCTCACTAACGGTCTCTCCCGGGCGGTGCTCCACGTACGCCTGCATGTTCTCCGGCCACGTTCCGTGCTCGCCCGAGGGGCCGGTTCCATACAGACGATTTATCAGGACGGCCCCCTCCACCACGACCACCCCGCTGGCCTGGGGAACATGAACGTGGTCCCCCATGTTCAGTGCGGGATTGGATGATGGATCACCGTCGTAGAAGTAACTGGCCAGATCCACCACCGAGGTGTCACCGGAAGAGTGAATCACAAAGATTCCGGACCACGATCCGGAGGGTGATATACCTCCGCAACTCGCAAAAAGAACGTCCGAAAGCCTCTGAGCGCCGGTAACCGTAACCACGCCCGGGCTGGCCACTTTCCCCGTAATCGGAACCCTGAAATGACGCATCCGGGCCAGGCCCACCTCGGACCGAAGCCCCCTGAACCTGGCATCGAAATTTTCCTCGATGATCTCGGAGGCTTCCGCCAATGTGGAGCCTGCCACCTGGAAAGGTCCGATCAAGGGCACCAGCGCGTTGCCGTCGGGGGTGACCTGGAGACGCATTCCCCCCGCCACGGAATCGGCCATCTCCGAAGGCAGGCCTCCGTCCGTGGTCAGCCACAACACGTCGCCGGGGCCGATCAGGTAGCTGTAAGGGTCGACCTCGGCCAGCATAGCAGAGCTGCTCAGCGGCCCCTCAGGGGCGTAGCCTGCGTCGATGGTAACCAGCAAGGCAGCCAGAAGCAGCATCGGTGGGAATTCCTTCCGCTTGATAATCCAAAAAGGAGCATAGGTCGTACGGGCGCAAACGCCCGCTTGGAACCGAGAAAATACTTGCGCTACAGCATGGACGCAACCATAAGGGACTTGATCGTGTGCTTCCTGTTCTCGGCCTCGTCCCAGACCACGGAATTGGGCCCCTCGATCACCTCGAAGGTTACCTCGTTTCCTTTTACCGCTGGCAGGCAATGCATGAACAGGCATTCCGGATTCTGGGTCTGTGCCATCATCTCTTTGTCTACGCGATAAGGCTCCAGGAGAGCCTCTCGCTCCTTAATGCCTTTCTCCTCTCCCATGGAGACCCATACGTCGGTGTAAACGATGTCGGCTCCGGGGAGGGCTTTCTTCCTTTCGGGGGTCACAACTATCTCGCAGTCCGATTGGTCGGCGATCTTCTTCACCGTACCAAGCAGGTCTTTCGCGGGCTGCAGGCTCTCCGGAGCCAGGATGGTGCAGTTCATCCCGGTCAGGGCAGACCCAATCATCAGACTGTTGGCCATATTGTTGCGGCCATCTCCCACGTAGACCAGCTTCAGGCCCCTAACGTCACCAACGCATTCCTCTATGGTCAGCAGGTCCGCCAGCACCTGGGTCGGATGGTAGAGATCGGTCAAGCCGTTGAAGACGGGAATGCCGGCATACTTGGCGAGTTTCTCCACCGTCTTCTGCTCGAAACCCCTGAACATGATTCCATCGAACATTCTGCCCAGTACCCTGGCCGTATCCTCTATGCTCTCCTTCACCCCCAGCTGGATGTCGGAGGTGGACAGGAAAACCGGATGGCCGCCCTCCTCACCGAAGGCGGTCTCGAAGGCGCACCGGGTACGGGTGGAACGCTTCTCGAACAGCATGGCGAGGGTTCTTCCCTCGAAACGTCTCTGATGCTGGCCGGAGAGCCTTTCAGCCTTCAGGGTGTGGGCAAGATCCAGAAGGTAGCGGATTTCCGGCCTCTCCAGGTCCAACAGGGTAAGAAGGTGTCTTCCCCTCAGGTTCATCGCCATGAGCCACCTCCGTTCACTGCTCTCAATGAGCGGGCGTTACTCCTTGTCCAACGCGGTTTACGGCGGAAGATACCAGCTAGCCCGGGTCTGTCAATCCGGGCCACAGTTGAATTAGACAGGGGTATACGCTGGAGGGGCGGGCCGATCTCCCGCCCCTCTCTACATCATCTATTGGTATCGCCTAGAAGCTGTAGTACGCTCCCGCCAGGACGTTGGGCGGACCGTAGATCTGGTAGCCCGAGTAGTCGTCTTCCGTATTGTCCGAGTACTCGGTGGTCAGGCTGGCGTACTTGATCCCGTACTCGGTGAACAGAGCGAACCGCTCGGCGCCGGGAATGGCGAAGTCGACCCGAAGAACCGGAGTGATCACGAAGCCGCTGGTGGAAGGGCCGTCGACTCCGTCAGACTCGCTGGAGCTGCTCACGTAGACGAAGGAGCCGCCGATGCTGGCCACCGTGTTTGCGGGCTCAGCTATCACGTAGTATCCCGAGCCACCCAGAGCGTAAAGCGAGGCCTCGTACTCTTCCGTGCCCACGGTGTCTCCGTAGTCCACACTGTACTTGCTGTAGCCCAGAAGAGCTTCGACCCTGAACTCCGGAGAAGCGGCCGCTCCGAACCGGAACATGTGGACGGTGGTCATGTAGATGTCGCCGAGCCATTCGGTACCTACGTAGGCAGGTATCGACATCTGCTTGTAGCCCAGCGAGTACCCGCCGGCCAAAGCTCCGGCTGCGAGCACAAGGACCGCGGTTGCGAGCAATAACCCTCTCATCACGTCCTCCTTACCGTTGCGTTTCCACTCCAAGGAAGGCTTCAACAGCCTTGCCAGACATTAACCACGAAAGCGATTGGAGTCAAATCGAGAACCCGGGGAGCCGTCACCGCTCTGCTGTGGCCGGTCCGGGGTGATCGACCGTGATCGCACCCTCGCTGTAATCGGACTCCTCGTACTGGCCCTGTAAAACGCTGGCCCGTACGAAGTAATCGGCTTCGGGAAAATCCCGGCACACCCAGTTGAAGCCGGTCTGAGCCACCTCCAGCGACTCAGCTATCTGCACCAAACCGGTGGAGGGATCCAGGTCCCGGTCCACGTATAGATGCACCCGGGCCTCCGGCCACTCCCCGGCGCTCACACTCCATTCCACAAGGTAGCTCTCGTCGGCGGTCGCCCCCTCGGGCGGAGGCGCCGTAACCTCCACGAACAGGTCCACGCCCGAGGGATCGTCGCAGGAT
>WJMA01000012.1 GCA_014728175.1 Candidatus Fermentibacterota bacterium | reverse complement strand
TTCCCGGCGAACCTTGCTCATTGGACCGGAAGGGAGGAACCATGATGGGCATGGTATGCTATCTGAAAAGCGTCTCCCCCTGGCTTTTCGGAAAGATCCGGGACAATCCCTCCATAATGGAGGCCATCGCATCCTCCTCCTTCACCGAGCTTCCCGAGATTAGCCGGGAGATGCTGGACAAGATGCCTGCCCGGGCCGCCGAGCAGGTGAAAAAAAGCATGGAGCTGGTTCGGAGTACCAGACGGAAAAGGCTGGATGAGCTTCGTGAGCGCTTCGGGCAGGAGTTCGAGCGGATCAGGGAGGAGATGGAGCAGCCCCCGCTTTCTCTGGAGAAGGAATGGCACACCATCCATTACATGCTTACCGGAGGGCCGGTTACGGATGGCAGCGCCGTCGGTCAGGCCGTTCTGGGTGGAACCGAGATCGGCGGGGATCTGGGCTTCGGTCCGGCGAGAGCCCTTGATCCGGGGAAGGTGGCCGAGGTCAGCTCGGAGCTTTGCCGGCTCAGCAGGGATGAGTTCCTGGAGAGGTTCGATCCGGAGAGCATGCAGAGCGCGAACATATACCCCGGGATCTGGGATGACGAGTACGAGGAATGTGCCTGTGAGCTGTTCGAGCAGCTGGGAAACTACTACCGTGAGGCCGCCGATCGGGGCAAGGCGATGCTGCTGTACATAGTCTGAGTCGAAGACGACCGCAGCGGAGAGGAGCGGCGGGCAGTTGAGCGGCAAGTACAGGGTCGTCCTTCTGGGAACGGGTACGCCAAATGCAGAGCCCTACCGTGCAGGGCCTTCAGTTGCGGTTCTGGCCGGTGATTCCTCTTACCTGGTCGATTTCGGCCCGGGAGTGGTAAGAAGGGCCAACGCGGCATATCAGAGCGGGTTGGAAGCCCTGAAGCCCTCCAGGCTGACCAGGGCCTTCCTCACCCATCTTCACTCCGACCATACGGCCGGATATCCCGATCTTATCCTCACCCCATGGATTTTGGAGAGGAACCAGCCTTTGCTCGTCTACGGCCCTCCCGGAATCCGTCGGATGACCGACCACGTCCTGGCCGCTTACCGGGACGAGGTGAGAGAGAGGCTGGATGGTCTGGAACCGACCGGAGAGGAAGGGTACCGGGTGGCCGTGGAGGAGATAGAGCCGGGGCGGGTGTACGAGGACGATAACGTCAGGGTAGACGCCTTCTCGGTAGACCATGGTTCGTGGCCCGCCTTCGGATTCAGGTTCGAAACGGACGATGGGACGGTAGTCGTCTCCGGAGACACCGCGCCGTGTGAGAGCCTGGTCGAGGCGGCCGCCGGCTGCGACCTATTGGTGCACGAGGTCTATTCCTTCCAGGGATTGAAGGGCCGGCCCCCCGAGTGGCGGAAGTATCATTCGTCCATGCACACCTCGACCGTCGAGCTCGCCGACATCGCATCGACATGTTCTCCCGGCCTTCTGGCGTTCTACCATCAGCTTTTCTTCGACGTTTCCGAGAAAGAGCTTCTGGACGAGGTGCGGAGCAGGTACGATGGTGAGGTGGTGTCGGGGCAAGACCTGCAAGTGCTGTGTTCGGAACGTTGGTAGGTGGTGGATGAACCGTAGAGACCCCAAGCTTGTCGCGTTGTCGTTCAACGAGCAGATAAACGACAGAAACCTCGACGGCCTCTCGGGTCTGATGACCTAGGACCATACCTTCATCAACGGCTCGGGAGAGAGAGTGGTAGGCAGGGAGCGGATGCTGGAGGGATGGAGCGGCTTCTTCCGGTCCTATCCCGACTACAGGAACGTCTTCGGGCGCGTGGAATCCAGGGACGATCTGGTGATCATGCTGGGCTACTCGACCTGCTCGAACGAGGAAACGCTGGAAGATCCCGCCATATGGACGGCCAGGATCGAGAACGATCTGGTGGCCGAGTGGCGGGTTTATACGGACAATGGGGAGAACCGCCGGCGCCTGGGATTGGAGCGTGCTCGAGGACCGCGGTCGATGGAATCGGACGACGGCATCGATGGGAAACGGTCGTGAGGTACGAGCCGGAGCTCTACTCAGAGTCCTACGTAGCGGCCAAGTCGCTTAAGAACGCCTGGACCCGGATGGCAAGTACATACGGCTGCATCAGGGTGGCCCTGACCGATAGGCATCTGGTGGTCGAGCCGCAGGGGCTGGGCGGGCTTCTTGTAAAGATGTCCAATCTGGACCTCGAGCACCGGATACCCGTCGGGGAGGTAACCTCGGTGGAGAAGAGACGGAAGTACTTCGGCTTGACCGAGGTCCAGGTAGCCTTCGGAAGCTCGGATGGAAGCCCCGGAAGGTTGCTTCTATACCTCAGACGCCCCGACGAGTTCATTGCCAGGCTGAAGCCCATGGCCGGGATACGCTAGGAGTCGGCTCGGGGCTCCCAATGGTCCGGCCAGGGAACTTCCTCTTCGGCCAGCCCCAGATCGATCAGCCTGTCGTACAGAGCAACCGTATCCTCGGAGTCGTACCTTCCGGTCCCGATTTCCTTGATGATCCGAATGGATTCCAGGTAGCGCTCCAGGGCCTTTTCTATATCGCCGGTGGCGCAGTGCAGAAGGCCCAGGTTGCTGGTGGTCGATGCCAGAGCCTTCTTCTCCCCGATGTCCGAGAGTATGCGGATCGATTCCTCGAACAGCTCCAGGGCCTCGTCCGAACGACCGAGCTCCCTGTAGGCGGAGGCGACGCAGCTTAGAGAGTATCCTTCGATTCTCCTGACCCCCATCTCCCGGGATATCTCCAGGGAGCGTTGGTAGCATTCCAAGGCCTTCCCGTACTCCTGCTGGAGCATTCTGGTGGCCCCCAGGTTGATCAGCGCTATGCTCTCGTTCGCGCGGTCTCCCGCTTCCCGTTCGATGAGAAGGGATTGCTCGAAGCTCTCGAGGGCCTGATCCGTCCTGCCCATCTGCCTTTGAATGATCCCGGTGTTGACCAGGGCACCCGCCTCGCCCCTTCTGAAGCCGATGCTGCGGAAGATGCCCGAAGCCTTGCGGTAGCATTCCAGGGCCTTTTCCATGCGGTCCTGATCACTGTGCATTATTCCCAGATTAATCAATGTTACCGCTCTTGCCTTGCGGTTGCCCATCCTCTCGAATATCTCCAGTCCCCGGTGGTAGCAATCGAGGGCCTCGTCTATCCGGCCCAGACGGTGGTTCAGTATGCCCATGTTGATCAGTATGCTGCCCTCGTTGTGCCTGTCTTCGATCCGCTCGAACATCCGGTGGGCCCGTCGGTAGTACTCCATGGCCGAGTCGCTGTCGCCCCTCCTGCTCTCGATGCCTCCGAGAGCCATAAGGCAATGGCCTTCGAACTTCTCATTGCCTTCCCTGCGGGATATGTCCAAAGATTCTCTGAACCTTTCCTCCGCTTCGTCGGTATCGCCCACCATTTCCAGGTAGCGGCCCATCATTATGCCTATCTCGGCAATCTGATCGTTCAGGTCCGTGTCCCGAACCAGGTCCATCGCCCGGGAAAGATACTCGTGCTGGAGATCTTTGTGGCCCAGGTTGTTCTCTATCCAGCAGCGGTCCTTCAGCACGGTGAACAGCTTTTCGGTTCGGTCCCGGCTCTCGGGCCGTGATTCCAGCCATTCCGCGAGCTTGTCCGTAAGCTCTATAGCGGTATCGTTCTGGTAGGCGTCCGTGGCGTTGCTCAAAGCCTTGAGGCCCCACTCTATAGCCTTCTCCGCATCACCCGCTCTCTCCCAGTGATGGGCCAGCATCCCCGGGACTCGCTCGTCCTCCTCCGGGTAGTACTCCTCGATCGACTCGGCCGCGGCTCGGTGCATCAGCTGGAGGTTTTCCTTCAGTATGCTCTGGTAGGCGCTTCCGTGAAGCAGCTTGCTGCCGAACCTGTACCTCTTCTGGAACGCGCTCCGCTTGCAGGATAGGAGGTCCCTGCTCACCAGCTCGTCCAGTATGCTGGTCTCCGGCTCCCGACTGAGAACCCTACGGGAGAAGCAGCGGTAAAGCCCCAGCGGGAACTCCATGCCCAGGACGGACGTGGACTGTAGGACGTTCCGCCAGTCCGCCGGGAGTCGGTCGAGACGCGCCTGGAGAAGGCTCCGGAGCGTCGTCGGTATGTTGATCTCGTCCATGGCCCCGCCCAGAACCCAGGTACCGTCTTTCACAACCAATCCAGCGGTCTCCACCAGATCCAGAACCAGTTCCTCCAGGAACAGCGGATTGCCGCGGGCCGAACTCAGGAGTCGATCCCGGGCCTCCGGGGAGATGCTCTCGGCGGAATCTATCTCCGCCAGAAGATGGGCGAGTAGTTTCGTGGAGTCGTTATCGCCGAGAGGGGAGAGCATCATCTCCTCCAGCTGGGCGTAGCCGGGTAGTATGTCGAACTCGACGGAGCTTCCGTCCTCCCTTTCCGATCGATAGACCAGCAGAAAGACGATCGGGAAAGGAGTATCGCAGTTGCCTATGACGAACTCCAGCGTTCTCCGGCTTGCGCTGTCCATCCTGTGCAGGTCGTCCAGCACGATCACCAGTTTGCCGGAGCGGGCCAGCGCGCTTACGAAGTTGCGGATGGTCACCCTGTTCTCCAGAGCCTTTGCCTCGGCTTCGAGCTCGGTGGAGGGATCGTCTCCGGGATCTATTCCCAGAAGATCGGCCAGGAACGGGGCAGAGCTCATCAGCTCCGTATCCTCCCCCATCCCTCTCAGGTGCTCCTTGAGCTCCGCGTAGTCCAGGCTGCCGTTCCTCTCGATTCCCAGCTGTCTGCGGATCAGCGAGGTCCAGATCCAGTAGGGTGGCTGGGCGTAGGAGAGGGTGCTGCCCCTTAGAACCAGAACTTCGTCGCGGTGGGCGCAGAACTGCTCCAGGAACTCGTAGACCAGCCTGGATTTGCCTATACCCGCCTCGCCTCTGAGGCCGAACACGAAATGACGGGCACCGCCGCGTCTGTTTCGAGAGGCGCCGCCGATCTGGCGCTCCAGCAGGCGGCCCAGCCTGGAGAGATCGGTATCCCTTCCTATCAGGGGGCCCCTTACGTGCAGAACCCGTCCCTCGACGGGTACGATGGAGTAGTCGACCAGTCTGTAGCAATCCCGGGCTCCGTCCGTTTCGACCGGCCTGAAATCGAACCTGTCGCCGCAGCTTCGGTGGACGCTCTCGGTAACCAGCAACTCGTTGTTCGTCCCGGATTCGGCCAGCTCATCGGCCTGCCGAAGGGGATAACCGGATATCTCGGTTTTGCCGGGCTGGGTGGAAACCACTTCCAGGCTGCCGGAGGCTGCCGCCATGGAGAAGTCCAGAACCATATCCCTTGACCGCAGGACCCTGTTCATCTCGCCCAGTCCGTTGAACAGCCTTACCGCGCTGCTTACGGCTCGGTGGCTGTCGCTCTCCAGGGCTTTCTCCAGTCCGAATACGCATCTGTAGGCGTAGGCTTTCGATGTTTCCACCTCGCCCCCAAAAGCCTCCACTACCCGTTTCACCATGTCTCCCAGCGTCTCGGCTATGCGTTTCTCGGTCATCGAGTGGGAGTCCAGGCCGGTTTCCGGAGGGGTTACCCTTATCGACAGCACGGTGGCTCTCCTGCGCTCGCCGGGCTTCAGATGGAGGGACTCCGCCTCCTCGAAGCCTATCGAGGAAGCCAGGCGTCCTATGTCTTCCTCCAGTAGGGACGATAGATTCGACATATCAGCGGATACCCGGAGGTCGGAAGGCCGGAGGGCTTCCAATATCCTCGGTAGGTGGTCGCCCAGCTCTCCACTGCTGGCGTCGTACCTCTGGTGGGTGGAGGTGTAGTACTGCATCCATTTGGACAGGGCCACCGGCTCTATCAGTATGGAGACCAGATTCAGACCCCTGCTTACCGCCCTCTCCAGCTCCCGGCGGACCTGGGGAGATTGGTTGGCGGCCGAGGAGACGATCAGCACCATGCCGGACGCGGCGTCGATGCCGTCTATGATCGCTTCCACCCAGTCGGTGCCCGGAGGAATGTCCCGGGGGGCGATCCAACAGTCCACGCCGTTGGACTCCAGGAAATCGAGAATGCGCCGGGCCGTTTCACTGTCCTTGCTGCCGTAGCTGAGGAAGATCCGGTCCGGCAATGGAGTTCCTTCCGGTACGGTTAGGTTCTGGAGTCGAGAAAAATACCGATTATGGTATTATAGCCAACGTCGTGGGCAGTCGCTGGCCTCCACTGCCGGATAGATCTTATTTCATACAGCGTCCCTCCCTGCCACTCACAGAAGGTTCTCCAGTGCCCTGCGCAGCCGTGCCCTACGGTTGACCCAGCATCTCCGGTAGTGTTTGAGCGAGGAGTAGAGGGGCTGCAGATCGATATCCGGAGGCCCGTGATGAGCTCCGATTCCTTCCGGCAATGCCTTTGTGGTTTTCACCTTTCTGTAGGCGCTTCTGAACGGAGTACCCCCCTCCACCAGCGCGTACACCTCCGCCGTGGCGTAGAGCTCCGGGCTCATGGCCTTCCCCAGGGCCTTACGATTGACTTCCAGGCCCTGTACCAGAGGACGAAGAACCGACAGGGTCATGCAGGTGCTTTCCAGGCCGGATATCAACGGTCCCTTGGTCTGTTGCAGATCCCGGTGGTACCCTGAGGTGAGGCCCTTAACGATCATCGCGGTTTGCGTGGCCTGGCAGACCACGGAGGCCGCACGGGCCCTTACCAACTCCAAAACGTCCGGGTTTCGCTTCTGGGGCATTATGCTGCTGCCCGTGGTGAAGCTCTCGGGAATCCGGAAGAAGCCCAGCTCCTCCCGGGAGAAAAGAACCAGATCGTCGGCCATTCTGGACAGGCTGAGCATGAGGCCGGCCAGGGTCGACAGAAGCTGGTGCTCCAGGATGCCCCTGCTGTTTATCGTGTACAAAGGGCTTACCGGCGTACGTTCGAAGCCCAGAAGCTCCGCCGTCCGTCTGGTGTCCAGGTGCATGGGGACTCCGTACCCGGCGGCCGCCCCCAGCGGGTTGCATCCCACCAGCTCGTAGGTTGAGTCGATGCATCTCAGGTGGTCGACGAGCGACTCCGCGTGCGCCGCCGCCCAAGTGCCTACGGTGGTGGGCATGGCCTTCCTGCTGTGGGTGTAGCCGGGCATCGGAGCATCGCCTTGTTTCCCGGAGAACGCGGCCAGGGATGCAGCTAATCGGACGCACGAGAGGGCCGCTTCCACTAGTTTCTCCCTGCAGAGCAGCCGGGTATCCAGCAGAACCTGGTCGTTGCGGGACCGGCCGGTGTGAAGCTTTCCGCCCAGCTCTCCCAGTCGGTCCGTAAGCAGGTTCTCTATCCTGGTGTGTACGTCCTCGTCTTCCGGGCCCAGCACGACCTCGCCCACCAGAATATCGAAGAGCGCCTCATGAAGCATCGACCACTCCGATCCATCCAGGATGCCCGTTTCCATTAGCATGCGGGCATGGGCCATGGATCCCAGGATGTCGTACTTGACCAGCGCCCGGTCGCAGTGAAGATCTTCCTCCGTACAGTACCGCTGCGCCAGAGGATCGGTCTGCTCTTCTTCGGTTTGCCAGAGGTTCATACTTCATCCCCCACCGGTTGGGGCGTTTTGGCCCGTTTGGTTCTGCAGGCGACACTAGTCTGCAGGCCCCAGATGGTTATGAAACCCTCCGAGGCCGTCTGGTCGAAGACATCCTCCCGACCGTAGGTGGCCAGATCGTGGTCGTACACCGCGTTCTCAGAGACTCTGCCCACCACCATCGCCCGCCCCTTGAACAGTTTCACTCTCACCTTTCCGGTCACCCCCTGGTTCATGCTGTCCATCAGGGCGTCCAGGTCGACCCGCAGCGGATCGTGCCACAGACCCTTGTAGACCAGCTCCGACCACTTGCGGTCGGCGAAGGCTTTGACCTCGTTCTGGTGAATGGTGCTGCAGAAGCGTTCCAGGTCGGCGTGAGCCGAGAGTAGGGTAACCGCCGCCGGGCACTCGTAGACCTCGCGGGACTTGAGACCTACCACCCGGTCCTCGACATGATCGATTATCCCCACCCCGTGGTGCCCGGCCAGACCGTTCAGGGTGTCCACCAGCCTGGCCAGCCTCATCTCCTCGCCGTTCAGGGTGACCGGAAGACCGGACTCGAAGCCGATCTCCGTGTACTCCGGAGCATCCGGAGCCATCTCGGGAGGAACCACGTAACGGAATATCTCCGAGGGTGGCTCACGGTAAGGATCCTCCAGGGGGCCGCATTCTATGCTCCGTCCCCACAGGTTGGCGTCTACGGAGTACTCCGACGAGGGCCCGACGGGTATTCCGTTCTCCCGGGCGAAAGCCTTCTCGGTCTCCCGGTCCATGTTCCACCGACGGACCGGGGCCATGACGGAGATGTCCGGGGCCAAGGACTTGATCGATACCTCGAAGCGCACCTGATCGTTGCCCTTGCCCGTGCAGCCGTGTGCTATGGCGTCGGCCTCCTCCATACGGGCAATCTCCACCGCCCGCTCGGCTACCAGGGGCCTGGCCAGCGCCGTGCTCAATGGATAGCCGTGCTGGTAGAGCCCGTTGGCCTTTATGGTCTTGGACAGGTAGTAGTCTGCGAACTCGTCCAGGCAGTCCAGCACGTAGGCCCGGGAAGCGCCCAGATCGAGCGCCTTCTTCCTGGCCTCGGTCGCTCCGTCCTGGCCCAGGTACAGGGTAAGGGTTGTCACCTCGGCGTCGTACTGCTGCTGGATCCACTTGACCATGCAGGACGTATCCAGGCCGCCGCTGTACAGCAGCAGGACCTTTTGGGGATCGGTATTCTTGGGTTCGTATACTGACATTACTTGCCTTTCCACCCGTACGGGCGCACTCCGACCGGAATCGGACCGTGCCCCGTGCTATTGCCTATTGAGCTGAGTTACGCTGGTAGAGAGCTCTAAAGGTAGGGCTTTACCTTCGACGCCTGGTGGAAAGGCCCTGGCGGTAGGCTCTGGAGGTGGTACGGGGGTCGTAACCGCCTGCCACGTGTAGCGGATGGGGTATCCAGCTTTTCGGGTTGAGTTTTTCGTTCATGGTTTCACCTCCCGGCGTCGAGGCTCAACCTTAGGCTACTTTACGCTGACTGTCAAGCCTTTGGGGGAACTTGGGCCCGGATGTGAAACTTATGGGGCGATTCGGGGTTGTTGTAAGCTCGGCAGGAATATACCAACAGACTACGAAATAAGACCCGACAGCATTAACGGAGGAGATGGTCTTGAACCGCCTTGCCGATTCCAACAGCCCCTACCTGCTCGATCACTCGGACAATCCAGTCGAATGGTTTCCCTGGGGTGAGGAGGCCTGGGCAAAGGCCAGGAACGAGGATCTTCCGGTTTTCCTGTCCATAGGTTACTCCAGCTGTCATTGGTGTCACGTCATGGAGAGGGAATCGTTCCGGGACGATAAGATAGCCGAGCTTCTAAACGAGAGCTTCGTCTGCATCAAGGTTGACCGGGAAGAAAGGCCGGACATCGACGCGGTGTACATGGATGCGGCCATGGCCCTCAGGGGGATTGGGGGGTGGCCCCTGACCATCGTAGCGACTCCCGCCGGCAAACCCTTCTTCGCTGCGACTTACATCCCCCGGGAGAGTATGTACGGAAAAAGCGGCCTTCTCGACCTTTTGCCGGAGGTGGCCAGGTTATGGCGGGAGGAGAGGAGGGAAGTGGAGGACACTGCCCATAGGCTGGAGGAGGTGCTATCGACAGCGACCTCGACGCAGCCCTCTCTCGTTCCCGGAGATCTTTACCGGGAGGCCTTCAGGGAAGCGGCCGATTCTTTCAACGATGACACCGGAAGTTTCGGGACCGCCCCCTTGTTTCCCCAGGCCAACCTGCTGCTCTTCCTGTTGGACCACTACCGGAGGACCGGTGAAAAAAGAGCTTTGGAAATGGTCGGGTCCTCACTACGGGCCATGCGTCTGGGTGGCCTCTACGACCACGTTGGCAGTGGTTTCCACAGGTACTGCACGGATGGTCGGTGGTTGATTCCACATTTCGAGAAGATGCTGTACGTTCAGGCCCTTTTGCTTATGGCGTATTTAGAGGGCTACAGGCTGACCAGCGAACCCCTGTTCCAGACCACGGTGGAAGAGGTAGTGAGCTTCGTGCTCGATTGCATGGCCACCGGAGAGGGCGGCTTCATTACCGCCCTGGACGCCGATATCGATGGAGAGGAGGGTGGATTTTACACCTGGACTCACCGGGAGCTGCAGGACGTTCTGACCTCCGGACAGATGGAGCTTGCTCACGAACTGTTGGGCGTTCGGCTGCACGGTAATGCACGTCTGACGTCGGGATTGCCCAAGGGCGCCAACGTGATCCACCTTACCAGGCTTCCCGGGCCGGGGGAGCGGGAGGAGCTGGACCAGATGCTCGAAAGGTTGGCCGAAGCCAGGAAAACCAGGCCGAAGCCTTCCAGGGACGACAAGGTTCTAACGGATCACAACGGCCTTATGATTGCGGCGTTGGTCCGAGCCGGAAGGATCTTCGACCGTGCGGATTGGATAGAAGCCGCCCGCAGGGCGGCCGCCTTGATCCTGGGCGAGATGGCTGACGAAGAGGGAAGGCTTTTGCACAGCTACAGGAGCGGCAGAGCGTCGGTGGAGGGAATGCTGGAAGACTACGCCTTTCTGGCCATGGGCCTTATCGAGTTATACCTGGGCACCACGGAGAACCAGTACCTGCTTCGGGCCGAGGATTTCATACGGCAGGTGTGGGAGCACTTCGGGTCCCCCGAGGAAGGCATGTATAGGACCGCCGACTACGCCGAGAAGCTTCTCTGCAGGCAGGTTCCGTTGAGGGATGGAGCGATGGTCAGCGGCAACGCCGTCACCTTGTGGGACGCGGCCATGCTGGCCCGGTTGACCAATAGCAAGGATTGGGAAGCAAAGGCGGATCATCTGGCGCGGAAGCTTCTGCCCCGGGTGGCCTCTATGCCCACTGCCGCCAGCTTCCTTCTACTGGCCGCCCAACTCCAGGGACGCACCTAAACTATTTGAACCTTTAATCATAATGCATACAGTAAAACGTGCTAATCGCACAAGACAGCAAATTGCCTATATCGTTAGGGCAGATGTCTTTGGAATGGTTCTTTAGTTTCTTTAAAAGCGTCCCGGGTCGGGGTCTTGGCGGAGCTTCTTCTTCTGCGACCGCTTCTTCTTCTCGGCCAGCCTCTTCTCCCTGGCCCGCCGGGGAGGCTTGGTCCTCTTTCTCCTTTTTGGTTTCCGGCAGGCCTTTCTCAGGATCTTCACCAGCCGGGAGACCGCCGTTTCCCGGTTTCGGTGCTGGCTTCGGTGCTCCGACGACTCGATCATCAACACGTCGTCCTTGCTTATCCGGCCCGGGAACTGCTTCCGCAGCCTGTTCTTGACCTCTTCGGGCAGGCTGGACGAGGAGATGTCGAAGAACAGCTGTACCGCGGACGACGTTCTGTTGACCTTCTGCCCACCTGGTCCGGAGGAGCCCACGAAGCTGAGCTCGATCTCGGTTTCGTTTATCCAGACCTCCGGTGTCACCTCGATCCTACCGCTCATGCCACCTCCCGATGCTGTTAATATTCCGTTAACAGCAGTGTGCAATCCTTGTTGCTCGATGTCTAGCCTTGGGGGGAGAATACCTTGACCAAAACTCGCGTTCTTTTCCTCTGCACGGGCAACGCCGCTCGCAGCCAGATGGCCGAGGCATTCCTGCGACATATGGCCGGAGACCGGTTCGACGCCTTCAGCGCGGGCCTGGAGCCCGTAGAGATTCATCCCCTTACCAGGAAGGCGATGTCCGAGGTGGGGCTGGATCTGAACGGCCAGTACTCCAAATCGGTGACCAAGTACATGGGGAAGGTACACTTCGGATACCTTATCACCGTCTGCGCCAACGCGGACAAGCACTGCCCCACGACTTTCCCGGGGGTGGGCCAGCGGATGCACTGGGACATAGACGATCCGGCCGCCTTCCAGGGCTCCAAGGAGGAAAGGCTGAAGGAGTTCCGCAGGGTTCGGGACGTGGTCAAGAGCAAGATCGAGGAGTGGCTGCGGACCGTCTAGTCGCCAAAGGCTGCCCTGGTCCTTTAGGCCCGTTTGGGACATGGTTGGAAAAAGCTGGCGGCGGTACGGGCCGCGACGGATGGAGGGGTTTGCTATGACCGTAGCTCTTCTGGGAGCAGGCAGGGTGGGCGGGGCGATCGCCCTGGACCTGGCCGAGAGCGGAGTACAGGTGCGAGCGTTGGATGTCTCTACGGAGCGGCTGCAGAATCTGGCCGATGTTCCCCGAATAGAAACGATTGAGGCCGACCTACGCGACTCTAACCGCATCGCCGGGTTGACCGAGGGTTGCGACGTGGCCGCGTGCGCGGTTCCCGGAAGCATGGGTTACGGCACCGTGGAAGCGCTGCTTCGGGCCGGGAGGGACGTGGTGGACATATCCTTCTTCCCCGAGGACGCCATGACCCTGGCCGAGACCGCGGAGAGCAACGGCTGTCGATGCCTGGTCGATTTCGGGATAGCGCCCGGCTGCAGCAACCTGATTCTGGGCATGCTGCTAAAGGCCTACGGGGACCTGGAGAGGTTCGCCTGCTACGTGGGAGGGCTGCCCGCAGCCAGGGTTCTTCCCTGGCAGTACGCCGCCCCGTTTTCGCCCGCCGACGTTATCGAGGAGTACACCCGGCCGGCGCGCATCGTGGAAAACGGAGTCGTGATCACCATGGATGCCCTCAGCATTCCCGAGCTGGTGGACTTCCCCGGTCTGGGGACCCTGGAGGGATTCGTGACCGACGGGCTCAGGACCATGCTCAGGTATTCCGACCGGGTACCTTCGATGGTGGAGAAGACCCTGCGCTACCCGGGCCACCGCGAGCTGGTGGAGACCCTTCTGAGCTCGGGTTTCTTCTCGGATGAACCGGTGAAGCTGAACGGGGTGGAGGTCGTTCCCAGAGATCTGACATCGAAGCTCCTGGTCGACACCTGGCACATGGGACCTGAGGAGCCGGACCTGACAGTGATGCTGGTGGAGGCCATGGGATCGGAGGACGATGGGAGCTTGTGGGAGGCCTCCTGGATCATGACCGATGCCTACGACCACGAAAACGGAATAAGCTCCATGGCCCGGACCACGGGCTACACGTGCACCGCGGGGGTCCATCTTCTCCTGAAAGACCTGTGGACCGAGACCGGGGTGTTCCCCCCCGAGGACGTCGGTATGCACGACGAGCCCTTCGAGTTCGTCATGTCGCATCTGGAGGAGAGGGGAATAGTCTTCCTGCCCGTCGGCTAGGATCCTAGCTGCGCAGGAGAGCCGGCACCGGAAGCACAACCAGAACGGCCGCCAGAAGGATCGAGTACACCGCTCCGATGGCCGGAAACAGAACCAACGGCAGAAGTATCCCCCCGCAGGCGCTGCCACCCAGGTCGGCCAACTCCAGAAGCCCCACCGCCCGTCTTCTGCTTCCCATGGCCTTCTCGGCGGCCAGGGGAAACTGGATCCCCGCCACCACTCCCAGAAGCAGCAGACCGGCCATGCTGGCCCCGGACAGGGTCAGGCTACCCAGCCAACCCGAGTCGTAGCCCAGGGCGAGAAGACCTATGAGGGCTGTGGCCAACCCTCCGGCGGCCTGGACCGCCCACAGCTTTCCGAACCTGCCGGTGGAGCGCAGCCACGCGCCCGTCCCCAGGCCGGCCATCAGACATCCGGTGATGGCTCCCAGCAGAACGTAGGAGTAGCCAATCGTGGACTGGACTAGAAGGATGACCGCCGTCTCGGCAGCTATCTCCCCGAAGCCCATGAAGCCGCAGGAAAGGGCTAGCTCGGGTTTTCCCATCCTCACCGTTCCGATTATCAGCAACAGGCCGGCCACGGCGGCGGCGACCTCCGGGGAGATCCCGTAGCTTCCCTCCTCTCCCATGCGGTTGCGCCAGCCCCGGGAGGCGTAATGGAAAGCGACCGGATGGAGATCGGTGTTGGGTGGGGCCGGATGGTCCCTCAGCTGTCCCAGGAAGGTGGTCGTTCTTCTATCGGACAGCTCGTGGGGCAGGGTACCGGCGTTGAGATAGAAGAGCTCTACGGGCATACTGCGGAGACTGTCGGCCAGCGCCGCGCCGTCCAGCTGCAGCTCGTCCCGGGGAGAGAGCACGAACCTCGCTCCCTGCAGGGGAAGAACCCTGACCGACTCGAAGACCTCCTCTGCGGCCAGAAGTACGGAGTTGACCTGACGGGCCTCTACCGGAACCACCCTGTTTTGGCCCACATGGAAACCCAGAGTCAAAAGACCGCCCTCGCTCAGGCTGGATAGGGCTTCCCCGAAGAACTCCCGGGTATAGAACCTGTTCAGGGACAGGGACAGAGGAGAACCCTGTCCGCAGAGAACCAGGTCGAAGGCCCGACGACTGCGGGCCAGGTAGGCCCTGCCGTCCCCTCTCACCACCCGGAGGTTTTGGGGCGTGCTTTCGGGGTGGAGCCTTATCACATCCGGGTCCTCGCATATCGCGACTACGCTGTCCACGCCCGGCCAGCGGGCCAGGGCGAAGGCCACCGCCGGGTCGCAGCCGGCGTAAAGAACGTTCCGGGGGGAACTGAGAAGAAGCGGCAGAACCGTCTCCGCCTCCACTGCTTCGGGGGCATGGGAGTAGGAGCTGAGCACCCCGCCCCTGTAGACCGACCGCTCACCCTCCAGGGTTACGGTGGTTATCTCTCCGTAGGGCGAGGGACGACTGGAAACGTCCTCGTACTCCCCGAAGGAAATATCGTTGAGGGTTTCGGTGAGCATACCCGGGACGCCCGTGGCCAGACACAGAACGCTTGCGGCCAGGCCCGCGGCCGACCACCAGGGCCCGGTGACCAGCAGTCCGGTCGAGGCGCAGAACAGGCCGACCAGGAGAAGCTCCGGCGTGAGCAAGTGGGGGGAAAGCAGGACGAAGGCTCCTCCGCCCAGAACAGCCCCCAGAGCCTCCAGAGCGTATATCTTGGGAACCGCCGAGGATTCGAACGGCTGGACGAATACCGCCCCCGCGGCGAAGCCTGCGGGCAGAACCACGATCGCGGGAAGAAGGCCGCCCGATCGCAGCAGCAGCACCGAGCCCAGGGTCAGAAACGGCATGACGGCCATGGACACCTTCCAGAGAAGCCTTGGCCTGCGCAGCCTGGAGGTGATCGCGGCGCCCATTCCCGAGCCGGCCAGCCAGCCGGCCAGTACCAGCCCCGTGGAGAGCTCCGCCAGCCGCTGGCCGAACAAGGCCTCCCGCAGCAGGGTTGACTGGGCCAGGACCGATAGGAAGCCCCCGGCCAGAGCGGCGAGAGGCGGCAGGCGGTCCGAGCGCAACCGGAGCTACTCCGGGGTGGAGCCGAAGACCTCGGCCTGGAAGCGGAAAAGATGGGCGTCGTCCGCTCTGTAGGCGTCGGGGTACAGGCCGGCCTTTTGACTGACCCCCTGCAGGAACTCCTCCCGGGACCATCCCAACCCCACCGGCACCTGGGGAAGCAGGACTCCCGAGCTTCCCCCCTTTAGAAGGTACAACCCGTCCCGGCCCACCTCCACGGTGGCCGGGTTCTGGACCAGCTGCAGTGGGGTGAGTACGGATACGCTGAAGTCGATGGACGGAAGCTCCTCCGGGCCGATGGGCTCGAACCTGGGGTCCTCGGTAGCGGCGGATCGGGCCATGCCGGCCACCGCATCCACCAGGGGGAAGAGGGGCCGGATGGTCCCTATGCAGCCCCGCAGCTCGCCGTTGCTCTTGTACGTAACGAACACCCCCCGCAGAACCTCCATCTCGGCGCCCTCCGCCTCGTACTCTCCCGGTGGTCTTCCCTCTACGGCTCGCTGCAGCTCCTCCCGGACTATGCGCCGAATGGTGTTCTTGGTCCGGGCGGATAGGGGACTGTCCTCCGCGGTGGTGTCCACCGTGGTGGCAATGGCGGCGTAGCCCACGGTTCTATTGGGGTCTCCGCCGGTGTCGGCGCTGTTGCCGTAGTGAAGCAGGCTGGACCCGGCGGTCTTGAAGAGCCTCTGGTAGCAAAGTGTGGCCACCATGGGCATGCGTCCGCAGGCGACGGTAGAGACTCCCCGGGTAACCACGGCGGGAGCCGTTCGGTCGGCGAAGGAGGCGGGGTTGCCTTCCAGGTAGGTCTCGATGGTCGTCGAGTCAACCTCTCTGGCCAGCTCTTCCGGGGGGTAGTGTGACAGGTCCGAGCTGGCGAGAACCAGCAAGTCGCAATGGGAAGCCTCCGCGTAGATCAGCTCGGCCAGGAATCTCATGTCGTCCACGGAGCAATGGCCCACCACCAAAGGAACCACGCTGAAGCCCGGATCGAGGGTGCGCTGCAGGAAGGGAAGCTCTACCTCGATCGCATGCTCCCGCTCGTGCGCGGAGAATAGGTAGGAGGCCGAGGGATGGCTCTCTCTGAGCCTATCGGCATGCTCGGAAGCCACCGGTACCACTCCCAGCGGGGTCCGGTATCCGTCGCCCCGGTAGACAGAGAATCCCTGAAGGGAGGCCCGGTGGCAGGGAGCCATCACGTATACCACGTCGTAACTGCAACCCTCCAGCTGGGAAAAGACCTCGGCGGCCGTCCTGCCCGAGTAAACGTAACCCGCATGGGGCACCACACCCGAGATTATCCTACCCTGCAGTGGATCGGCATTCGCGGAATCCAGATAGGCGTCGACCGCCAGGGCCAGCGAAGCGCTGTCCGCCGGGTAGAAGCTGCCCGCCGCCACTGGTTCCCTTATCCGCTCCGGGTGGTCATCCGTTCCTTCGGCCGGGCTCTCGGCGGCTCCGCAGGCCAACAGCAGGGCCAGTATCGGACAGAGCCACCTCATCCTGCCAGATTCCTGTAGTGCATGGCCCTTCTGCGGCTGAGGCTTTCCGCCTCCCGCCGGTCGGAACCTTCGGTGGACCTGGAAAGTAGGGCTACCGAACCCGCGGAGAGAAGAATCCCCGCCAGAGCCTTGAAGAAGGTCCGCCTGCTCATGCGGCCTTCTCTTTCCGTGGAGGCCGTTCTATTGCGCTTGCTCATCTAACCACACTCCCTTTATCTCGGTGCCGCACTCGGGGCACATTCCGTCTTCGATCCTGTTGTTAACTACGGTGTAGCCTTCCCTCTCTATCATCGTCTCCCCGCAACCGGGACAGGTGGTGTGTGAGCCGGAGGCGGTAACCACGTTTCCCACGTATACGTGGTTGAGCCCCTCCTCCAGGGCCGTTTCCCTGGCGGCTCTCAATGTGGAGACCGGGGTGGGAGGCTTGTTGGTCAGCCGGTAGGTGGGAAAGAAACGGGAGAAGTGCAGGGGCACGTCCTCCCCCAGGTTGTCCAGAATCCAGCGGGAAAGGTCCCGCAGGTCTTCCTCGGCGTCGTTCAGGGTGGGAACCACCAGGTTGGTCACCTCCACCCAGACTCCGTGCTCGACCATCACCTCGAGGGCATCGAGAACGGGGTCCAGCTTGCCGTAGCACACCTGCCTGTAGTAGTCGTCACGGATGCTCTTCAAGTCGACGTTGGCTCCGTCCATGTGCTCGCAGAGCTCCCTCAATGGGCCCTGGTTGATGTAGCCGGCGGTTATCATCACGTTTCGCAGTCCGCGCTCGTGGGCCAGCTTGGCGGTATCCAGCATGTACTCGTAGAAAACGATCGGCTCAGTGTAGGTGTAGGCTATCGAGGAGCAACCGGCATTCTCCGCCTCTTCCACCACCGCCTCCGGGGGAAGATCGTACGGGGGTACCTCCTCCGGGGCGGATTGCGATATCTCCCAGTTCTGGCAGAACCTGCAG
This sequence comes from Candidatus Fermentibacterota bacterium, assembly GCA_014728175.1. Lineage (GTDB taxonomy): Bacteria > Fermentibacterota > Fermentibacteria > Fermentibacterales > JCC-6 > WJMA01. The sequence goes on along the minus strand of WJMA01000012.1, from coordinate 30,678 downwards.
GCCAGGTTGCATCCGGCGGTGGCCAGGGAGTAGGAAAGGCTGCCCGGACGGAAGTGGTAGAGCGGTTTCTTCTCTATCGGATCCACGTGGACTGCCACCGGCCTTCCGTAGACCAGGCTAACCAGCTCGCCGTCCAGGTTCATGCGGACCCGGCACGAGCCTCGCTGGCCCGGCTCCATGACGCAGGCGTGTGGACACAGGAGACACTGGACGTCTTTACTCATCTTCGTCTCGCACCACGGTCCAGGCCGCCGGATGGTCGGATAGAATTCCCCTGTTTATCAGGTCCCGTATCAGGGAGAGGTCGGGGGTGGAGGGTGTCCTGTAGGCGACACTGCCGGTATCGGAAAGGCCTCGCAGCAGCCTTCCGACCAGGGGAATCCCTACGTCGAGGGAATCATCCCGGTCGCCCTGCAGTCCGGGGGCCTGCAGCATTATGATGGCGGCGAGGAACACAATAATTGTTTTGTCCATACAAATCACACGGTAATGTACGAGCCTCGGGTCTTCGTGTCAGGTTGACGCTTCCGGTGCAGCCCGATAATCACAACAGCTTGAGGTGTGATTGCGTTCCGGTTCCAATCAGCATTGCGGTTCCGGCCGAGGAGGACGATGACCGACCAGATCGCGGAACCCGGAGGGGAAGCGAGAATCCGGTTCTACGCCGAGCTCAACGATTTCCTACCTTCGCGGCGCGCCAACAGGGAGCTCTCGGTTGCCGTTAAGGGCAGGCCCACGGTGAAGCACCTGATCGAGTCCATGGGGGTGCCCCATACCGAGGTGGATCTGGTGCTCCTCAACGGCCGGTCGGTGGGCTTCGACCGGATCGTCAGTCCGGGTGACAGGATGAGCGTCTACCCGGTCTTCGAGTCCATGGACGTCTCGCCCGTGGTCAGGCTGCGCCCGGCGCCGCTGCGGAAGACCAGGTTCCTTCTGGACGTTCATCTGGGAAAGCTGGCCTTCATACTCAGGCTCCTGGGCTTCGACGCCGCCTTCCCCGGAGACTTGCCCGACGATGAGTTGGCCCGGATGTCCGTGCAGCAGAATCGCATACTTCTGACCAGGGACATCGCGCTGTTGAAAAGGCGCATAGTGACCCACGGCTGCTACATCAGGTCCGACCACCCGGTGGAGCAGGCGAGGGAGGTCCTGGACAGGCTGGACCTGAGGGGCTCGGTGGAGCCGTTCAAGAGGTGCGTCCAGTGCGGTGGAGAGTTGGAGCCGGTGAAAAAAGAGGCGATAATCGACCGGTTGGAACCGTTGACCAAGAGGTACTACGACCGGTTCAAGATGTGCAGGGATTGCGGCAAGATATACTGGAGGGGAAGCCACTTCGGAGCCTTGAAGAAGTTGCTGTCCAGACTTGGCATATCCACGGAGTTGGAGCCGGAGTAACGGCCGGGAGTCACTTTGACGGGAAGACCATGGAACTGAATCCCCAGCAGAGAAAAGCGGTGGAGCATACCGGGTCCCACGTGCTGGTTCTCGCCGGGGCGGGGACGGGGAAAACGATGACCATTGTGGCCCGTGCGGCCTGGCTAATAGCGCAGGGAGTGCACCCCTCCAGGATCCTTCTTCTCACCTTCACCAGGCGGGCGGCCCGGGAGATGATCGGTCGACTCCGCAGCGAGGTGGGCAAGAAGGCTTCCAGGGTCCTGGCGGGTACTTTCCATCATTTCTGCCTGCTCACCATGCGGCGGATGCCCCGGCAGTTCGAGATGGAGAAAGAGACCGTAATAGACCGGGACGACCAGATACAGCTCATGAGACTGGCCCGGGCCCGGTTCAGGGAGAAGGGACGGTCGTTCCCCAGCGCTTCGAAGCTGGTCAACGCCTGCTCCTACGCCCGAAACACCAACCGTCCTCTGCGTGAGTACCTGGAGAGGTACTCCGACTTCGACCCCGAAATGGTGGAGAAGATCATAGATTGCATAGCGGAGTACAACAAACGCAAGAAGGTAAGCCGCTACCTGGACTTCGACGACATACTGTTCCGGTTCGCCCGGATACTGCACCAGGTTCCCTCGGTCAGGGACAAGCTAAGGGGAATGTACGATCATCTGCTGGTCGATGAGATGCAGGACACCAACCCTCTTCAATGGTTGATACTCGACGGCCTGCGCGACCCGGCCGAGCTTTTCTGCGTGGGGGACGACGCCCAGAGCATATACGCCTTCCGGGGGGCTGATTTCCGTAACGTCCACTCCTTCACCGAGCGGGTCCCCCGATCAGTGGTCCTCAGGCTGGAGGAGAACTACAGGTCGACCCAGGAGATACTGGACCTGGCCAATTGGCTGCTGGAGGAGTCGCCCCTGGGATACGACAAGCACCTCAGGGCCAACCGGGGAAAGGGAATCCTTCCCCGCCTCATAGACTTTGATGACCGGTTCGAGGAGGCCACCTGGGTTACCGAGGATCTCGTGGAAAGACACGAAGGGGGAGCTACCTGGAGCGACCACATGGTTATCACCCGCAGCGCCCGGGCCGCCAGACACCTGGAGGCGGTGCTGGTGGAGATGGAGGTTCCCTACCGGTTCATCGGTGGAACCCAGTTGTTCCAATCGGCCCACGTGAAGGACCTGCTTTGCCTGATCAGATCGGCGGTAAGCCATCGCGACGAACTGGCCTGGGTCAGGTACCTTACCCTGTGGCGGGGAATAGGGGACGTCACCGCGGCCCGGGTGGTGGAAGGCCTGAGAGAGAGGCAGAGTGGTGAGGAGGCGGCCGCGTGGCTTCGAGACAACTGGAGCAAGGACCCGCGGGTCCTGAAGGGTCTGGATCTGGTGGTCGAGCACAGCGAGGCGCCGGCGGAGGTTGTGGAGAGGTCCGGGGAATTTCTGGCTCCTCTGCTGGAGAAGAAGTACCCCAACTGGAACGCGAGGAAAAGCGACCTGGAGCTGCTGGCCAGGCTGGCCCGCAGGCACCGAAGCCTGACCTCGTTTCTGCAGACCTATGCCCTGGATCCGGTGTCCCGCACCGACGCCCGGAGGCTGGAGGGTGAGGACGCGGTCACCCTGATAACCGCTCACAGCGCCAAGGGCACGGAATCCCCCGTATGCTACCTGATAAAGGTGGAGCCCAACATGTATCCCCACGTAAGGAGCCTGGGCAACTTCGACGAGGAGGAGGAGGAAAGGCGGGTACTGTACGTGGGCATGACCAGGGCCCGAGACGAGCTTATCTTGACCCGATCGTGTACATGGGGAAGCAAGACAGTGTTCTGGGGAGGAGCCACCGCCGCCCACAGCGCCGGCGGAGTGGCCTACCTGTTGCACGGCATTCCCGACGGAATAGTGAAGAGGGAGGTGGGGGTCTTGCAGGAAACCGATTCCGGAGACGGGACCATCACCCCGTGGAGAGACGTTTGACGATAGAGGCGGAAAGGCGGCCATGACAGACTCTGACTTACCCCTGGTACCCAGAAGGACTTACTTCGGAAACCCTCGGAAAGTCCTGCTCAGGATAAGCCCTGACGGGAGGAGAATCGGATTCCTCGCCCCCCTGGACGGGGTGATGAACATCTGGGTGGCTCCATTGCACGGCTTTGAGGAAGCAGAACCCGTAACCTCAAATACCCATCGGGGCATACGGTGGTTCCAGTGGACCTACTCCCCCGGCAGACTGATTTACATCCGGGACAGCGACGGCGACGAGAACTTCCACGTGTACTGCGTGGAAGTCGATTCCGGCCGGGAAACGGACCTCACTCCGGTGGAAGGGGTGAGCGCCTTTCCCACCGATCAGACCCCCAGGCTGCCGGATAAAATTCTGGTGTCTATGAACGATCGTGATCCCAGGTTCCGAGATGTCCACGCGGTCGACCTTTCATCCGGTGAGCGCGAGCTGCTGGTGCGGAACGACGGCTTCGCCGGCTTCGGCTTCGACCTCGACCTCGAGTTGGTGGACGGCGTCCGCTACCTGGAGGATGGCGGTGCGGAGTGCTTGTTGTGGCACGACGACGAATGGGAGCCGCTGTACCGGGTAGGGCCAGAGGACACGATCAATACCGGACCCGTAATTACCGACGCCGACGGCCGATTATGGCTGACTTGGTCCAGGGACCGGAATACCTCGGCGTTGCGCTCGCTCGACCTGCGGACCGGGGAATGGAAGACCCACGCGGAGCATCCCAAGGCCGATTTCACCGGGAGGGGAATGCTGATTCACCCCACCACCAGATCCATCCAGGCCGGCCTGTTCGAGTACGAGCGAATGGAGTACCAGGTGATCGACGACGATGTCCGCGAGGATATCGACTACCTCCAGACCCTGGGACGTGGGGATCCGATCGTGACCTCCAGGAACCTGGACGATGACCTGTGGATAGTCGCGCTGACGCCGGACGACCGATCCCGAAGCTATCACCTCTATTACAGAGAGCAGAAAAAGACCGAGCTGCTCTGCCACAGCCGCCCCGAGCTCAACCGGATCAACCTCTCTCGCATGCACCCCACGGTCATCGAGTCCCGAGACGGCATGGGTCTGGTCAGCTACTTCACCCTCCCGAGCCGCCTCGACAGCGAGGAGCCGGTTCCACCCGACACTCCGCTTCCCATGGTTCTGCTGGTCCATGGAGGCCCCTGGGCCAGGGACCACTGGGGCTACTCCCCTCGTCACCAGTGGCTGGCCAACCGGGGCTACTTCGTCCTAAGCGTGAACTTCCGCGGTTCCACCGGGCTGGGTAAGAGCTACGTAAACGCCGGTAACGGCGAATGGGCCGGCAAGATGCACCGGGATCTGGTCGACGCGGTGCAGTGGGCAGTCGATAAGGGCTACGCCGACGGCGACCGGGTGGCGATCATGGGCGGAAGCTACGGAGGCTACGCGACGCTGGTGGGGCTGACGTTTACTCCGGAGGTCTTCACCTGCGGCGTGGACAGGTTCGGGCCCTCCAACCTGGTGACCCTCCTACAGAACGTTCCGGAGTACTGGGCCCCGATGATGCCCATGATGGGAAAGCGGATAGGAGCTTTTCCCGATAACGACGACGGCAAGCAATATCTCCTGGAGAGGTCGCCCATAACCAGGGCCGACCGTATAGTCCGGCCCCTCCTTATAGGCCAGGGATCGAACGATCCCCGGGTAACCAAGATGGAGTCAGACCAGATAGTGGGAGCCATGCGGGAGAAAGGATTACCCGTGACCTACCTGCTATACCCGGACGAGGGGCACGGCTTCCAGAGGCCGGAGAACAGGACATCCTTCTTCGCGGTTGCCGGGCAGTTCCTGTCCGAGCATCTGGGCGGAAGGTGTCAGCCGATCGGTGAGGATATGGAAGGAAGTTCCATGGAGGTTCTGGACGACGGCGATCTGGAGGCTCTGTGACTGGTTCGGCGGGGATGGACCGCGACCTCCTGCTCAGGCTGCCCAAGCCGGAGCTGCACGTTCACCTGGACGGCTCTATAAGGCCGCAGACCCTGCTGGAGCTGGCGGCGGAGATGGGTATGGAGCTTCCCTCCGGTACGGTGGACGGATTGTACGAGACCGTCTACAAGGAGACCTACGAGGATCTGAAAGATTATCTGCGCAGCTTCCGCTACAGCTACCTGGTGATGCGGGACCCGGAAAGTATTGAGCGGGTTTCCTACGAGCTGGCCGTGGACAACCAGAGGGAAGGGGTACGGTACGTCGAGGTACGGTTCGCCCCACAGCTTCACCTGGGTGGGGGCATGGACTACATCGACGTTTTCGGGGCTGTATCCCGGGGGATGGACAGGGCGAAACGGGAGTTCAATCGAAGGCCGGAGGTGGAGGGCGGATCGGAGCCGCCCTTCGAGTACGGGATAATCGCCTGTTCACTGAGGTACTTCGACGAGGAGCTCTCAGACTACCACGGCAGCTTTCTCAAGCTGCACAGGCACACCGACCCCGACACCATATTCGGGCTGGCCTCCCTGGAGCTGGTGGGAGCCGCCGCCCGGGCCAGGGACCAATACGGGCTTCCAGTGGTGGGCGTGGACCTGGCCGGAGCCGAGGCCGGCTATCCGGCGGCCCATCACCGGGAGGCCTTCGCCAAGGCTCAGAGGTGTTTCCTCAAGAAGACCGTCCACGCGGGTGAGGCATACGGTCCGGAGAGCATATTCCAGGCCATAACCGATCTCAACGCCGACCGCATCGGTCACGGCACGTCGCTCTTCAACGCCGGCGCGGTGAGCGACCCGACCATAAAGGACCGCGAGGCCTACGTGGAAGCTCTGGCCCAGTACATAGCCGACCGCAGGATAACCGTGGAGGTGTGCCTTACCTCCAACATGCAGATCACCCCCAGCATGGAGGATCTGAAGGATCACCCATTCGGCAGAATGATGGAGCACAGGATATCCGTGGCCCTATGCACCGACAACAGAACCGTATCCCGAACCACGGTTACCGACGAGCTGCTGAGGGCCGTGCGGACTTTCCGGCTGGACCTGGAGGACCTGAAGAACGTTCTGGTTTACGGCTTCAAGAGAAGCTTCTACCCGGGCCGATACTCCGAAAAGAGGAGCTACGTCAGGAAGTGCATAGACCACATCGAAAAGCTTATAGAGCCGGTCATGGGGGGTGGGCGAGGGCAGCGTTTCTGAGTAGTTTCGCCCTAGGTTCTCATAATTTTTAACGTTCTGTCGGAAGGAGGGTTCGATGGGTTTTCTAAGCGGCATATGGATGTTCGTGCTGGGCGTTTTGGCGGTGCCCAGCCTGATTATCGCCAAGAGGCCGGAGGCCAAGGACCTCATAGACAAGATCACCCCTTACCAGGGCTGGATAGGCGCCATATCGGCGCTATGGGGAATCTGGGAGATAATAGACAGCCTGATGAAGATCGGCTGGCTGGGCGACTTCCCCATCTGGTGGATCACCTACCTGGCGACCGGGATAATACAGCTCTGCCTGGGCCTGCTTCTGGGCATAGGCGTGCTGAAGACCTTCATAACCAGCCCCCAGGCCCAGGAGAAGATGGACCAGACCGTAAAGAAGCTGGCCCCCTACCAGGGCAACCTGGGCATCGCCGCGATGTGCGTCGGAATCTGGATGATCATAGCCACCATAATCTTGCTCTAGAAACCTATCTAACCTTTCACCGGACAACGATAAAGGGCCCCGCGTCGGCGGGGCCCTTCTTCACCACGGCTCCGAGGTCTGGTCGCCTGGAAGGACGGCCAGACGGTAACCCAGGCCCTCGGTGCCCGGGCCACCATCACCCCGAGAGGTTTGCCATTTCTGATAGTCGGTTACGCCCCGACGTTCCGGGAGGTGGGCGGAGGCAGCGATTACGGAACCGATTGCAGAATGGTGTCGACAACCGCCGGATACACACACAGGGAAGGCTCGGTACGCTTCTCGACCAATGGCACGTACAGCCTTCAAACAAACAGCGGGGGAGCTTCCGAGGATTACACCGGACACACCGTATCGCTGCGGGAGATCGTGGCCCTTCCGTCGGATCTTTCCCTGACCGGCGCAGTGACCTTTCACCGCAGCACCATAGAATCGGTGGATAACGACCGGTACGTCTGCGACACTTCGGCGAGGTACACTCTGCCTTCCCACTGGAGCGCGACGGGTGGCTTTGCATTCACCTCCGCCCAGCTCGGCGCCCAGAAGACCACCCTTCGTATCGGCGCGACCACACCTGTGGTAGGCGGTCTTCTGACCGTCGATGCCGAAGGCGAGTACACCGATTTCGAATCGGACGTCGAGGAAGGCTACACCGAGACCACGGCCACGGTTACCGCGACTGTGGTCTGGTAGCTCCTGGGCGGGGGAGAAGGGGCTCAATAGGTCGAAGCCCCACCGAAGCGGGGCTTCTTCCTTACTCCTCCGATGGTTTACCAGATCTTCTTGGAGAGCCTTTCGGGCGCAGGCTTCTTGGTCTCGCCCTGCAACAGGTCCAACCGGTCTATCTTGCCCAGGAAATGCTGCCTCCATGCTTCCCAGTAGGGATGGAGGTGGCGGGGAACCGCATCACGGTCCCAGTCGGTGGGCCTGTACTCGCCCGGGTCGGGAACCACCAGTGATCCCACGTAGTCGGCATCCTCGTACACGCGCTCTATCTGCTCGTGCACCTGCCTGACGTCCTCCTCGGTGACCACGCCGTTGTCCGTGGCCTTGTAGAACTGGACCGTTACCCGAATGGGGAAGTTGGGGTCACGTCTTATGGGCAGGTCGTCTATCTCGGTGAACGGACCTTCCAGCTCTCCGTGGCCGACCACCGCCGCTTCCACGTTGGAGGTAGCCCTGGAAGCGGCTCCGGCCGAGGCACACGCGTCCTCGCACGCGCAAAGCTCCGCCTCGTCGAACCATGTCGACTGGGGATGCTTCTGCTTCAGGGGAATCTGTATCAGGAGGACCATGTTCAACCCTTCCTCCCCCGCGGCGGAGACGGAGTTGTCGTTTCCGTCGCCTCCGTGGGCCTGGAAGTCCGAGATCCTTTCCCCCGTCAGGCTGGCCCTTTCCCCGTTCTCGTTGAAGAAGAGCCTCTGGCCCCAGCTCCAGGCACCCGGGACCGGGTCGCGGGTGTTGTCTATGACCGTTACAGAGGTTCCCTCCCTGGTGGCGAGAATGGTCAGCACAGCCGGGTCGCCCTCGTAGGACTGGTAGTTGAAGAGCACCGGGTTGAAGGTGGCCGTTCCGCTCTGCTGAATGGGAAGGAACACGGCCTGGGCGCTGACCAGGACCATGCTGTCCCTTTCGGCCAGCAGGCTCATTCTGTTTCCGTCCCAGGAGTCGGCATCGTGCAGATAGACCCGTAGATGGTCCACGAAGTCGGTGAGGGTGATCGGATTGAGGTCCTCGCCCCGCTCGTTTCCCGCCAGCAGGAAGAACCTGTCCGGGTCCAGGTCGGCCGAAAGATCATGGAAGTTGGGATAACGGACGACGGGCATGCAGGTAAGCTGCTTCTGACCGCTGGCGGGGTCCTCGTGATGGACCTGGATGGTCATGTCGGATATGTTGGGCCCCCAGCAGGAGCCGTAGTACCTCCCGGTGTCCTCCCAGGTTACGTTGACCACGTCCAGCCCGTACCGGCTGGCGTACTCGCATACTTTGTAGTCCCAGGTCATCTGGCTCACCCGCTGCACCACCTCGTTGTAGTCCTGCCCCTGTGCCCGGGTGGCGGTTATCGAAGCGGCCAGGATGGTAAGCGCGACTATCAGTCCCATTTCAGCACCTCCGTTTTTCTGTCTAAGTTCCTGCCGATTCCTGGTGCTTATACAGCCGAGACGGGGGTGCTATTCCGGGACTCGTCGGGAATGACCTTGGTGTGCCGGTTCGCGGTCACCGTAAAGCGGTTATCCAGGGAGCTCTCTGGCCACGGAATCTCCGGGAGAGAGCTTGCAGGCGGCAGACCACGCTCACTCCCGGCGCCAGCATGTCGTCGACTCCGGTCGGGTTCGGGGGGATCCGTTCCGTTTCCATCTCGTCGAACAGAGCACGGGCGTAGTTTCCCCCGGTGGGGCGGCATAGGAGAAGCCAGCCTCAGCCTGCCCCCGGGCCTCAGCACCCGGGCCAGCTCGCGGAGAGTCACCGGGTCAGAAATCCAGAATTCGACCGGGGCCGAGAATCGAAAGAAAATCCAGTACCCGCCCTCGGTCGGCGAAGTGGTCTCTCCTTTGCCCGTCGAATTCCCGGTATATGACGGGCAGGCATCCATCGGACTGGGACTCCATGGCTTCGTAGAGGAAGGAGGAATCGACCTCCTCCGGGATTAGATTGGCGTCCATCCAGGCCAGGGGATCGAACGGTCCTACTATGGCTCCATCTCCAGATAGACCTCGCCGTCCGGTGGGCCGCCCACCTCGCCGATAACCACCGAGCTACAATCCCCGGCCTCTCTTAGGGCTTGGACGAGCTCGTCGGCAGCGTCGGCGTCGACCGTTACCAGCAGACCACCGGAGGTCTGGGCCTCGGACAGCACGTTCACCATGAGTGAATCGACACCTTCATCGACCGACATATGGTCCTGGACGAACTGCTTGCATTTGCAGACGCCCTGTGGATTGTATCGGGCGATCAGATCCATAAGGTCGGGCAGCAAGGGAACCGATCCGACGTCTATCTTCAGCGTACGTCCGGAGAATCTGGCCATGATCATGGCATGACCCAGCAGGCCGAAGCCCGTCACGTCGGTGACCGCTCCCACCGGAAAACTTTCTATAGTCTCGGCGGCGTACATGTTGAGTCTTTCCATGGTTCCGACGAAGCTTTCGTACTGCCCGTCGGACAGGCCGTCCACCCGGTGGGCGTTGCAGTATATGCCCGTACCGACAGGCTTGGTCAGGACTATCTTCTGGCCGGTCTTAGCGCTGGCGTTGGAGGTGGCCTTGTCCGGATGGATGGTACCGGTGACGCTCAGGCCGAAGACCATCTCGGTCTGTTCCAGCGTATGTCCGCCCACCAGGGCGACTTCCGCTTCGTGCAGCTTCTCGTTGGCGCCCCGCAGCAGCTCCTCTATCGCCTCCGGGGGGATCATGCCGGCGGGGTAGGCCAGGTGGTTCATGGCGGTTATCGCCTTGGCGCCCATCGCCCAGATGTCCGAAAGGCTGTTGGCCGCGGCGATGCGACCGAAGCTGCGCGGATCGTTCACTATGGGGTAGAAGAAGTCCACCGTCTGGACTATGGCCGTATCGTCGGAGAGTTTGTAGACTCCGGCGTCGTCCATGGTTTCCATGCCCACTATCAGGTTTGGCGAGTCCAGCTTCGGGAGCCTTTCGACTATACCGGCCAACCTGGCCGGGTTCAGCTTACCCGCTCAACCGGCGCAGGGAGCGTAGTCCAGCATCCGGATCTGCTTGCCCGTAGGCATGGCCCTCTCCGGCATCGGGGGGGGAGCGGTGGCCTCGCCGTAGAGGTACTCGCAATAGGTGGGCTCGCTCCGACCATGATGGAAGGCTATGCATTCCTTGCAATTGCCTCTGCGATGGCAGTCAGATGGGCATGGACAATGCTCGCCCTGGTAGAGACGTCGGTCCATTGGTCCTTCCGTTTCAGTGCGGTTATGCACCGAGTGGGTTCAGAAGCAAGGTACAAACCTAAATATATCCGGCTGCGGGGAACACCCTTTTCTTTGTATCTTCCAATTGTGGAAGACAATTTGCGGAGGGGCGGGTTTTCGCCCCGGTTTTAGGAGGATGGGATGGATGAGAAGGGATTCCTGGGGTCGCTGTTCGATTTCTCGTTCGAGACGTTCGTATTCCCTCGGGTAATAAGCATTATCTATGCGATCGTCGTGGCGGTGATAGCCATAGCCTATCTGATCTTCGTGGTAGGCGCCTTTGCCAGGGGCGCGGCCGCGGGAGTGGGAGCCCTGGTGCTGGGGCCTATCGTCGCGGTACTTTATCTGATAATGGTCAGGGCATGGATGGAAGTGGCCATCGTAATGTTCAGGATCCACGACAACGTGAGGACCCTACGGGAGCTGAAGGAAAGAACCTAGCGGGCACGCTATCCAAAGAAATGGCGGGAACGTGTGGGAATCGAACCCACCCAGGATGGTTCTAGCACCCTACGCCGGATTTGAAGTCCGGGAGAGACACCAGTCCCCTTCCGCTCCCGCGCAACATCGAAAATGGGAAGAAATATGGTCGTGTCAAGTTCGTCTGTGCTCTCAGTTACAGCCCTTTACCGCTGATAATGGTTGGATTAGCATATACTGGGCAGGGGGGAGGTAAGCGATGGCTGACGACCAGGACAAGCTGGACCGTGCGTTAAAGCAGCTTGCGAACTCCGTTATGAACGAGCGGGAGGCCGAGAACCGGCCGGCGGTGGCCGAGTCCAGACTTGCCGCACAAGATATTTCCGACGCCGGAGAATTGGTTTCCAGGCTGGACAACGAATGCACCTCCAGCCCGGACCATTCGCTGTCGTTCCTCAGCGTTCTGCATCTGGGCGGTAGGAAGAACAAGGACCTCGATCTCAACGCCCTTACCGAGCAGCTCCGCCGCAAGAGTCCCTCCATGGCCGAGTCATGGTCAAGGCTCCCGAATTTCGACGAGTCGGACATTCCCACCGTTATGGCCAAGGTGTCGTTGGTGCTGGAGCTCTACTACGTACTCAACCGCGAGCTGGAAAGTGCATCGATGCCCACGGTGGAGTCCACCGGCTCCAGCCTCGCACTGAAGGTCATAAGCGGAATGGGGCCCAACAAGCCGGTATTGAAGTTCGACTCCTCGGTCTTCTCCGGAGACACCGCCGAAGTTATGACCGAGGTGTTGGAGGAGCTGGACTTCATAAAGAAGGGCCGGAACAGCTGGGAGTACAACCTCAGCGAGAGCGCGGTCCGCAGGTACAGCTTCGGCTCCAACCTTCTTTCCTACCAGACCGGCAGCAGGATGTCCCCGCTGGCCCTGTCCAGGATGGCGGAGAACCTGGTCAAGAGGCTGGGCTTCATAGTCCGGTCCACCGGAATGTACCCGCCCGGTCACCCCGCCATCCAACCGGCTCTCACCTCCTTCATGAACATCCTGAACGAGTATCACAAGGAAGAACCCATGACCACTCTAAGCGTCATGGGAGACCAGCTGATGGTCAACGACCAGGAGATCAAGCGCAAGGGCAAGGTCATAAATTCCTTCCTCCGGCAGATGTCCGACCGAAACGCCAGCAGCATAAGCTTCCACGCCGGTGTGGACGCCGACGGAGTGATGCGCTTCGCATCGATATTCAACAAGTCCCCCGCGTACATCAAGAAGCACGGTGGCCTGGATAAACTCATGGAGCGCAGAAACATCCACAACGTAACCTGCGACCAGTTCCGGTACGCGCTGGTGTCCAAGGACGGCGAGGTGATCTCCACCACCGAGGCCCCCGAGGAGAAGGCGATCGAGAACCTGATATTCGGGGAGTTGATCGATCGGTTGGAGCGGGGGGAGAGCCTGCGGGACCTGTCCAGCGAACAACTGGGAGAGGCGTTCAAGAAGGTTCTGGATGGCTCGGCGGAAGGAATAACCAACCAGAGGGGTTTGCTGGCGAACTTCATTGCTTCCCTGGATCCCACCATCCTGGAGCAGGGATTGCTGGCCAGGCGGGACATCCAGAGAGACATGTCCTGGAGCGCCGTGCGGCGAATCGTGAGAGCCAGGATAAAGGATTTGGCCAGTACCGACGAGGACCTTCGCCTGGAGGCCGTAGAGAGACTGATGAGCCTTACCCTTACCGCGATCGAGCGGAACAAGGACAACACGGTGCAGCAGGTTATCGAGAACGTGGGAGCCATGCTCAGCTACGAAGCCAACCCCGAGGCTCTCTATTCGGCTACGGTGTTGCTGGGAACCGTTTGCGGCAGCCTTATATCCACCGGTAAGATGGCCGCCGCCGATACGACCGCCAAAGCGCTGGAGAACCTACGCAACCAGGACTTGCGTTCCGCCGATCTGACCTCGGCCCGGAGGAGGGCGCTGGAGGAGGCCATGCGGCGCATGGACACCCCCGGCACGGGGGAGAGGCTCCTGGACGCGCTCATGTCACGCAACGAGGTGGTCTCCGAGGAGGCGGAGAGGCTGGCGGCGAGGTTGTTTCTCAAGAACCTGGTGTGGAAGCTGATGGACGTTTTCCTGGAGCCGGACCGGCACACCAGGGCCCGGGCCTACCGGATCCTCTGCAAGCTGGGGGGTCCCGCCGTACCGGTGATGATTGCCCGCCTTCGCAGGTTGAGGTCGGGTTTCGAGACCCCCCGCGACCCGGAGACCGGCAGGCTGTCCGACGAGGACTGGTACATCTCCCGGAACATCGTGGCCATCCTGGGAGAGACCAAGACGCAGTCCGGCCTGGAGGTGCTGGAAGAGCTTTCGAGGGATACCGACGAGCGCCTTCGTCAGGCGGTTCTGCGGAGCATGTACATGATCTCGCCCGAAAAGGCCACCGAGGTGGCCATAGGCAGGATAGACGACCCCAGCCTGGACGTGGCCACCGTTGCCCTGGAGATCCTGCAGAAGTCCCCCCGGAGCGCAGCGGGAATGGTCAGCGAGCTGGTCCGGCTCTTCAAGCTCAAGGAAGGGCTGAGGCCGGCGATAATGGCCGTATTGAGAAGGATCCCGGACTCTGACGAGGTGCTCCGACTGGCCGTCGACAGCTTCAACATCGAAGAGGGGCTCCCCATGGGCCAGCTGGACCTGGCCTTGGACGCCCTGACCTACATACGCAAGTACGGCGACAAGAGGCTGGCCCCGGTGCTCCGACGCTACATGAAGGAGAACGAGAACCCGGGGCTGCTCAAGAAGAGGGGCGACGAGCAGAAGGTGGCCGCCGAGATAGGCAAGGCCCTGCGCGAGCTCTGATGCTGCGGCGCATTTTCCACGCGTCGGGCAAGCATTTCCCCGCATGGAAAAGGAACGGGGAACTCTCCTCCGGCTAGATGTATTCAGCCTTCGTGGCTTCGAAACGCACCCAGAAAGGATAGATTGTCTAGGAATCTCTCTGCAGCGTTGCTTTTGGTCTGCTGTACCGCGTTCTCCGGATCTACCCAGCACACGCTGCGCATCGACCGCAGCAATGTAACCTTGAGCGACCGCTGCGGATGGTCGTCGGTCTCGCTGCCCCAAGCCCTGCTCAAGGGAGAGCCCGGTGAGCCGTTGCTTCCCTGCATGCCTGCGGTGCTGGTTCTGCCGGCGGGAGCAACCAATCCCCGGTTGAGTTGCCGGCTTTCCCGTCCCGACACTCTCATGGTTGCTTCACCCCTTCGACCGGCCCACTCTCTTCGCCCTCTATCCTCCGGGGCGGAGTTGCGTCTCAACCCCGATCCGGAGCTCTACGCCAGCGGTGAGTGGTGGGAACCGGATCCGATCGTCTGGCAGCATGCGGGATCGCTTTCCGGATTCGAGGTCTTCTCCTGCCTGGTCAGGCCCTGGCATTACCATCCGGGCAGCGGCAGGTTGGTCCTCTTCGAGCGGGCGGACCTGGAGGTAACCTGGGACTGCGGGACCGTGCCTTGCAGGACCGACCTCCAGATCCAGGCCGCCTGCGACCGGCTGGAATGCCTGGTGGACAATCCCGGGGACCTTCACGGCAGTGCTCCGGCGTCCAGGCCGCGCGGCCTCGCCGACACCGATTACCTGGTGGTTGCTGACCGGGAGTACCTATCCCTGCTGCAACCCCTGGCCGACATGCACTCGGAAGACGGGCTATCCTGCGAGGTGGTCGCGGTACAGGACCTGCTGGCCTCTCATCCCGGGGAAGACGACGCCGAAAAGCTGAGGGAAGCGATCCGCGACTACCATCAAAACATGGGTACCCTGTACGTTCTGTTGGCCGGGGACGAGACTCTGGTTCCGGACAGGCTGATCCGTACCGAGTGCGAGTACGTGCCGGTGGAGTACGCGCCCGTGGATCTGTATTTCTCCGACCTCGACGGTGACTGGGACGCCAATGGAGATGGTATATACGGCCAACCCGAAGACGATCTGGATCTGTACGCGGACGTTCTTCTGGGAAGGGCTCTCTTCTCCACCCAGGCTGAAGCCGATCTCTTCGTCGACAAGAACCTTACCTACCAGAGCTCCCCTCCGGAGGGAGACTGGTCCACGAGGGCCCTTCTTTGTGGGGCGGTCATGTTCGAGGAGCTGGGCTACGTGGGCGCCAAGGGAGCCGACTCCATGGATACCTACATCCCCGATTCATGGAATACGGTGAAGGCCTATCAGACCCTGGACGGCGACGGGATAGACACCCACGTAGCCGTCCTGGATAGCGGAACGGCCTGGAACTACTACGCCGGACACGGAAACGACCGGGGCGTCTACTGGTCACGCAGTCCCATGAGCATGATAACCAATTGGATAGCGGACACCCTCTCCAACGGCGAGATGGCGGGCATTCATACCAGCATAGCCTGTCACCCCGGGGATTTCGAGGAGGACCGCTGCTGCGCTGAGGCCCTCCTGAACTGCCCCACGGGAGGAGCGGTGTCAGTCACCTTCAACACCACCTACGGCTGGGAGGGCTACTGGCCCGACCTCGGTCCCAGCGAGATGATGTGCATAGAGCTCGCCAGACAGGTTTTCCAGATCAAGCAGAGGACCATAGGGCTGGCCTTCGCGGCGTCCAAGGATTTCCTGATCCCTTTCATGCATGATGGTTACGACAGGATCTTCCAGTCGCTGCTTTCCTGGAGCGCTTTCCACGATCCGGCGCTGCGGGTGCTGAACGTGCCTACCCAGGAAGGGGTCCCACCCGTACCCTTGACCGTGGCCCCCCCCTGGCCCAATCCGGCCACCAGAATGGCTCCCGTAAGGTTCTTCGTAGACTTCACCACCCCGGGCCCGGTGGATATTTCCGTCCATGATCTCACCGGAAGGTTGGTATGGCGCGACCGGATATACGGGCGGCAGTTGGTATGCTGGGACGGTTGCCAAAGCGATGGCCGAAGGGTCCGGGACGGCGTTTATCTCATATCGGTAAGGCAGGGGAACAGCGCGGTCACCAGGAAGGTCACCGTTCTGGATTGAGTTGCTACCTCAGGGCCCGCCTGGTCCTCAGCACCAGCTCCTCCAGCTCCATTCGGCCGTAGGTCCTTCCGGCCTTTTCCAGCTCATCCTCGCCCAGCTCGCTTCGTATCCGCTTCAGAATCTGTCTGGCGTCCCTACCCAGGTTACCAGGGAAGGAAGGGTCGCTCATGGCCGGCAGTAGAAGAACCGCCGCTTCGGGATAGTCCTCGCGGGCGGCCAGTATCTCGGCGGTTACCAATACACACTGGAGTATCGCCGGTCGGGTCTCGAACTGCAGCGATAGCTCCAGGGCCAGCGAAGCGGCCGACCTGGCCTCGTCCAGCTTTCCCGTCACCGTCGCTATCTGGGCCATGGTGGCCAGCGCTCCGGCTTCCTCCAGGGCGTATCCGTAGCATCTGGCGGACTCTATCGATTCGTGTACCACCCGGTAGGCCTCGCTTTCTCTGCCCAGCCGGAGCAGAGCCAGGCCCTCGTTCTCCATGCTGCCTATCATCCGCCGCCGGTCCCCGATCCTGCGACGGAGACGCACGGCCTCCTCCAGCATGTCCAATGCGTCCTCGAACCTTCCCAGTGTATAGGAGAGCCTTCCCAGCATGGCCACGGCGTTTGCCGTCCCCAGAAGCGAGCCTACGGTACGCTTGAGCTGCAGGTTTTCGACCAGGTGGCGTCTGGCGTCCAGAAGCCTTCCCTGCTTGATACACAGCAGGCCCAGGTTGTGATGGGCCTTTGAGACGTCAACCAGCCTGCCCAGTTTCTCGCTCTGTTCACGGTATGCCAGAAGGTGTTCCTCGGCTTTCCCGAACTCTCCCCTGGTGGCGGCCAGTATGCCCAGATTGTTAAGGGCCCTGGCCTGACCGGCCTCGTCCACGATGGACAGCGAGGTCCGCAGGGCCTCTTCGAAGTACTCCGCGGCCTCCTGGAGTTTGCCCCTGTACTGGGCCAACACTCCCAGCCTGTTCAGGGCAAGGGCCATCTCGGGTAGATTACCGTAATGGCGTAGTATGAAAAGACTTCTCTCCAGAATCTCCCTGCTTTCCTCCATCTTTCCCAGATGGTAGAGAAACCAGCCCTCCCTGGTCTGGGCCATGGCCAGCACCTCTTCCACTTCCTCGGACCCGTAGGCAACCGACTTCTCGGCCCGCAGGGCGCCGACTGCGGTCGAGAAGGCTTTCACCCCTTCCTGGAACCAGCTCATGGTATCGAAGAACAGGCTAAGAGAGGGGATGCCCATCCTTATGCTCTCGAAATCGCGATTTCTGACCGCATGGATCCAGGCGGTTCTTACGTTGGCTCTGTCACTCAAAACCCGCTCCAGAGCTTCTCTCTGCTTACCACCCTTGAGCATGGGCTCCAGCTTCTTCAACCAGTTCATGTAGAATCTGGAAAGGGTGAGGGCGGCATTCTCCTCCTGGTTCGGGCTGCCGGTGAGAATCTTTGCGGCCGCTTGCCTGACTGGGTCCGGCAAATGGAAACGTCCGTCGGAATACTCCCTCACCAAAGCTGCCTTCAACAAGTGATCGATGGTTTTCCCGTCATCGCCGACCAGGGCTTCCATCGCCGGACGGTCGAAGTTCGACTCCAGGACCGAAAGCCGGGCGAGAGCGCGGGAGGACCGCTGGTCCAGCGATTCGAGAAGGTAGCATAACAGTGTTTCCAATGGCGAGTCGCCTTTCACCACCTCATCCAGCTCCCTCGCCGATTCGTCCAGTCCCTGGCGGCGGATGAGCAGCCCGGCCATCTCCAGGGCGAGAGGGTTTCCCGAAAGCCGGTCGCAGATTCGTTCCAGGATGGGCAAGTGCTCGCCTGACGTAGTGTTGCCCGAATCATCGAAAGCGATGGCGGCTAAGAGGGCCGTGCCCGGAGCGGGGTCCGTGGCTCCTTCGCACTGCAGTCCTTCCAGCTTCAGCGCGGCTACGTTGTCCAAGAAGTTCGTGTGCGTGCTGGTGCACAGGCATCTGCAACCCGTAACTTCTTGCCGGAACCGATTGTGAAGGTCGGTCAGATCTCTGGATCGCTCGACTCCGTCCAGAACGACGATGCAGTCCATGCCGGACAGGTATGCGAGCAATTGTCCGACATGATCCTGGCCCTCGTAGAAGCGCAAGCCGGATGCGTGAGCGATGGCTGCCACCAATCTGTCCATGCTGGAGATTCCCGACAGGTTGACCCATTTGACGCCATCGGCGAAATCCTCTCCGAATTCCCTGGCGTACTCCAGGGCCAACCTGGTCTTTCCGATACCGGGTCGGCCGTGGATGAGTATGATCCTGTTGGATTCGATCAGCTTTTTCAGCTTACCAAGCTCGGTTTGCCTGCCCAGGAAAGGACCCGGATAGATAGAGGGGGCGGGGTCACCACTGAGGACGGTGGGCTTGGACAGCAACGTCATAGCAACGTCCTTCCACGATCGGGCATGGCGGCGGGTCGGGCCCGCAGCAATATTGTACCCTCTTTGGCCCTGGCGGTCAAATTCTTGATTGCACCGGAATTAGAAGCGATCCGTCAGGCTGGTCGAACTCTGGATGGAATAACGTGCCTTCTCGATCGATATATGTACCGAAAACCACGGAACGAACGGACAAGAGTGAAGGGAGTAAGAAATGTTCAAGGCGATACTGATCGCGACGCTGTTCTCGGTGGCCTTCTCGGCATACGCCCAGGAGGAACCCGGGGAGATCGGCGGAGGCAGGATGCAGGTGGTTTCCGAGGAGGGCGTGATCGGCGACCTTCCCCTGGAGCACACCTCGGTGCAGATATGGGTCAGCGGCAACCTTCAAAGGGCCACCGTCCGACAGGTTTACGGCAATCCCATGGACGAGCCCATCGAAGCGGTCTACGTGTTCCCGCTCCCCCAGAGTGGAGCGGTGGACAAGATGGACATGTGGATCGGAGACCGGGTGATCCACGGCGAGATACACGAGCGCGAGCTGGCCCGCCAGATCTACGAGGACGCCCTGGAGGCCGGGCAGACGGCCAGCCTTTTGGAGCAGGAGAGGCCCAACATATTCACCCAGAGCGTGGGCAACATCCTCCCCGGTGACAGCATTACGGTGGAGATAAGCTACGTGGCGCCGGTGGAATACGATGACGGAGAGTACGAGCTGGTGTTTCCCATGGTGGTCGGTCCGCGGTTCATTCCCGGTACCCCCACCGGTCCCAGCTCCGGGGGCTGGGCGGATCCCACCGACCATGTCCCGGACGCAGACAGGATCACTCCCCACGTAGTACCGGAGGGCACCAGGGCCGGGTACGACATCGACCTGGCCGTACGGGTGGACCCGGGGGTGTCGGTCCAGCAGATAGAATCAGTAAACCACGAGGTTACGCAGGCGGTAATCGGTGGCGCGGCCTACGTAAAGCTGGCCCGGGCGGACGAGATTCCCAACAAGGACTTCGTGCTTCGTTACACGACATCCTCCGACCGCATCCAGGCCGGAGTGCTGGCCCACAACACCGAAATGGGCGGACACTTCATGATGGTTCTCCAGCCCGACGCCGTGGTTCCAACCGACGAGATAACCCCCAAGGAGATGTTCTTCGTGGTGGACTGCTCCGGTTCGATGAGCGGCCAGCCAATGGAGGTGGCCAAGGAGACCGTGCGCCAGTTCGTGGCCGGAATGAACCCCGACGACTCCTTCCAGATCATACGCTTCAGCGAGACCGCCTCCGGCATGTCCAGGCATCCCCTGGAGAACACCGAGGAGAACGTGGAGCAGGGCATAGACTACATAAACAGCCTGTACGGAAGCGGCGGCACCATGATGATCGAAGGCATCCGGGCATCGGTCGGTTACCCCGAGGACCCCGAGCGAATGCGGTTCGTCATCTTCCTCACAGACGGATACATAGGCAACGAGGCGGAGATACTGGGCGAGCTGCAGCACAGTCTGGGGGAGAACACCAGATTGTTCAGCGTCGGAGTGGGCTCCAGTCCCAACCGCTACCTCATAGAGAGCCTGGCAGAAGAGGGCAGGGGGCATGCCTACTACGTGGCCCTCAACGAGGACCCCTCCGAAGCGGTGGGCTCGATCTACGAGAAGATCAACGACCCCTACCTGGTGGGCATAGACATAGACTGGGGAGAGCTCGACGTGCACAGCGTCTATCCGGAGAAGCTCCCTGATCTCTACGCCGGCCAGCCCCTGGTGGTCGTGGGAAGGTACGATGGCTCCGGCTCGGACGAGGCCGAGGTCTCGGGGACCATTGCCGGAGAGCCCTGGAGCCAGACCATTCGTGTCGACCTCCCCCAGAGCGAGGAGAGCCACGACGTCATACAGACTCTCTGGGCCCGCAAGAAGATCCACGAGCTCAACCGTGAGATGTACGACCAGTACGGCTACCAGCAGCACGATCAAGACATCGTGGACCAGATAACCGACGTGGCGCTGGATTACCAGATCATGAGCAAGTACACCGCGTTCGTAGCTGTAAGCGAGGAGGTGCGGGTAGATCAGGAGGGCAGACCGATAACCGTTGAAGTACCGGTCAACATGCCCGACGGGGTATCGTACGACGGCGTGTTCGGCGAGACTGGCCAAGGGATCTACACCGCCAACACCCGCTACCGCTCCGCCCCGGCGGCCGCCGGCCGAGGTCTGGGCGGAGGAGTGGTAGGCCAAACGGAGGTCTGTGAAGAGGTTACCGCCGACTTCGAGGGTGACGGTTACTACTCTTCTCCCGAAGCCACCGAGGAGACGGTCAACGCCAGGCTGGTTTCCGCGAATCCGACCCTGGGACTGCGGCCCTCGGAGATGCGAAGTGCCCTGAGAGAGATGCTGGGCCAGTTGGAGGACGTGTACTTCGGCTATCTTGAAGAGTTGGAGCCCGAGGACTATCCCTCCGGTCTGGTGGCTTTCGCGTTGGAGTTCGACTCTCGAGGCAACGTGACGGACGTCACTGTAACCACGGGCCTCGAAGAAGATCTCGACGAGCTTCTCATGCAGGCGATGCAGAGCGCAACAATTCCCCGGTCCCCAGAGGGCGGGGGCATGGTGACCGTCCAGTTCGAGCTCAGGCCTTACTGAGCCGGTCGCAGGAAAGGCCCCGGTTGGACTACAACCGGGGCCTTTCCGTAGATTCCGTAGATCGGTATCGGAGGATCCTGGCCGGATTGCCGGCCACCACCGCTCCGTCGGGTATGTCCTTGGTGACCACCGAGCCGGCTCCCACTATGGCGTCCCTGCCTATGGTCACCGGAAGTATGGTGGCGTTGGTTCCCAGGCTGGCGCCGTCGTGGACTATGGTAGCCTTCCACTTCGAGCGGTCCTTCTGGGGCGGGTAGATGTCGTTTATGAACTTCACCCCGTGGCTTACGAAACAGTCGTTTCCAATCTCCACCAACTCACAGATGAAGGCGTGGCTCTGCACTCTGGTGCGGTCTCCTATCTTCGCTCCGCTCTGTATCTCCACGAAGCAGCCCACCATGCAGTCGCGGCCGATCTCACACTCGTAGAGGTTCACGAAGTTCCATATCTTGGTTCCCTCGCCTATTTTACAATCTCGTATAAGCTGTAGCTCGTTCTCGGGATAAGCCATCTCTTCCTCCTTGCCGGAAACGCTTCCCGAAGATAATCAAAATCGGTCTTGCCGGGCGTGGTTTCGTGGTTAACCGACTATCTTGAGACCCGATCACATATTATGCTTGCCACTGCAAAGAGAAAAGAAATACGCTTAAGCGCCACCATGAAAGGGGTGAAATGAGAGCCAAGCTGATACTCAGCATGATCCTGGCCGTGATCGTACTGATTGTGCTACTTCAGAATACAGAGCAGGTTGCGACCAGCATACTGTTTTTCAAGCTGGAGTTACCTCGTGCAATCCTGCTTTTGGTAACCCTGCTGGTGGGTTTCGTGGTGGGCATGGCCACCGGCATGCTGTCGCAGCACAGAAAGCAACGCAAGGGGAAGCCGGCTCCCAAGAAGCAATCCCCGAGCTAGAGTTGCCTCGGGAACGGGAAACGCATGGAACGAAAAACTATACGTAACTTCTCCATTATAGCCCATATCGATCACGGCAAGTCCACACTTGCCGACAGGCTGCTTCAGCTGACCCAAACCGTGTCGGACAGGGAGTTCCACGACCTGATGCTGGACACAATGGATATAGAGCAGGAGCGGGGGATCACCATAAAGAGTTCCGCGGTCACCATGCGCTACCCGGCGGACGATGGCACCGAGTACACCCTCAACCTGATCGACACCCCCGGTCACGTGGACTTCTCCTACGAGGTCTCTAGAGCCCTGGCCTGTTGCGAGGGTGCCTTGCTGGTGGTCGACGCCGCCCAGGGCGTGGAGGCTCAGACCGTGGGTAACCTGTACAAGGCGATGGAGCAGGACCTGCGGATCATCCCGGTCGTAAACAAGATCGATCTTCCGTCCGCCAACATGGACGAGGTTCTGCTGGAGATAGAGAACGAGCTGGGTCTGGACGTGGACAGCGCCGTTCTGATCTCCGCCAAGACCGGTGAAGGGGTACCCGAGCTCCTGTCCACGCTGGTGGAGAGAATACCTCCGCCGAAGGGTGATCCCGAAGCTCCTCTGCGGGCGCGGGTCTTCGACAGCTTCTTCGACGAGTTCAGGGGGGTGGTGGTCTACTTCCGGATAGAGGACGGTACCATGGCCAAGGGCCAGAGCGTGCGTCTTATGGCAACCGGCAGGAACTACACCGCCGAGGAGATCGGCCATCTGGGCATTAGCAGGGTGCCGACCCCCGAGCTATACGCCGGCGAGGTCGGTTACCTCATAAGCGGCATCAAGTCCGTGGAGGACGTTCGGTCGGGAGATACCATCACCGATGCCGACCATCCGGCCCAGCAACCGCTACCGGGGTACGAGGAGGCCAAACCGATGGTATTCTCCTCGATCTTCCCGGTTTCCACAGAGCACTACAACGATCTGGTGGCGGCCATGAACCGCCTTAAGCTCAACGACGCCTCTCTTACCTTCGAGAAGGTCTCGTCGGCAGGGCTGGGTTTCGGCTTCCGCTGCGGATTCCTGGGAATGCTTCACCTGGAGGTGGTGCAGGAGCGTCTGGAGAGGGAGTTCGACATGTCCCTGGTTCTGACCGCTCCCACCGTGCTGTACCGGGTTACCATGACCGACGGCGAGACCATCGAGGTGGATAACCCGCTGCTGTATCCAGATCCGGCGCAGATACGAAAGTCCGAGGAACCCTACATAAAGGCATCCATAATTATGCCGGATAAATATATCGGCCCGGTGACTGAGCTTCTCATGAACAGAAGGGCGGACAACTACAGGAACCTCTATATAGGCACCAAGAGGGTGGAGCTGACGGCTGAGCTTCCCCTGGCGGAGGTGGTCTACGATTTCTACGACAAGTTGAAGTCCATCACCCAGGGCTACGGGTCGTTGGACTACGAGCCGGCGGGTTATAAGCCCACCGACCTGGTGAAGGTCGACATACTGGTCAACAAACGTAGGGTGGAGGCGCTATCCATGCTGGTCCACCGCGACAACGCCTATTCCTGGGCCCGTAACGCATGCAAGAGATTGAAGGAGGAGATTCCGCCCCACCAGTTCAAGGTCCCTATTCAGGGGGCGATAGGAGGAGAGATCATAGCCCGGGAGACCATACGCGCGCTACGCAAGGACGTAACGGCGAAGTGTTACGGCGGAGACGTCACCCGCAAGCGCAAGCTCCTGGAAAGGCAGAAGGAAGGTAAGAAAAGGATGAAGATGGTGGGGCAGGTGGAGATCCCACAACGGGCCTTCCTTGCGGTGCTGAAGCACGAGGATTAGGATCGAATCGCCATGTCCGAGCAAGCGTCAGAAGCTGAGAAGACCGAGTACGGCCTGTACTTCCACTTCCCGTTCTGCCTGAGGAAGTGCAGATACTGCTCTTTCTTCTCCGACCGCCATGATAACCAAGCCGAGGAAAGATACTTCGAAAGCCTTCTGCGAGAGCTGACCGAGCACGTTCCCGAGGGCCTTCCCTTACGTACGTTCTACGTCGGGGGAGGTACGCCCACTCTTCTGGAGCCGTCCAAGTGGAAGAGGCTCCGTGAAGTAACCGACCGCCATCTGGATACCTCGGGGGTGATAGAGTCGACCATCGAGACCAATCCTGCCACCAGCAACGAGCTGCATCTGGGGGAGCTCCTGGAAGCGGGTTTCGACAGGCTGAGCGTTGGCGTTCAATCGCTTCGAGACGTCAGCCTGCGTATACTGGGCAGGCCTCACACCGCCCAGGAGGCCGTGCAGACCATAAGGACCGGGCGGAAGGTCGGTTTCCAAAGACTGAGCTTCGATCTGATCTACGGCATCCCCGACCAGACCCTGGAGATGTTCCGCGAGGATCTACAGAAGGCGATAGACATAGCGCCGGAGCACGTATCCTGCTACGAGCTATCTCTGGACGAGGGTACCGAGATGGCGGGGCTGCACAAGGTGGGAGTGGTCAAGAAGCCCGACGAAGACGTGTGCAAAGAGATGTACCTTCTGGCCCACGAGATGCTCACCTCCAATGGTTACTTGCACTATGAGGTGTCCAATTACGCCCTGGGCGAGGACAATACCTCCGTGCACAACTTCTGCTACTGGAGGCTTTCTCCGTACCATGGCCTGGGGCCCTCCGCCCACAGCTTCGACGGCAATCGCGATCGTTGGTGGAACGTCTCGGACAACGCCCGGTACGTGGAGATGCTAAAGCAGGGCCGGCCACCCACCGAAGAAAGGGAAACCCTGACGGCCATGCAGATGGCCCTGGAGCTGCTTATGCTCGGCCTGAGGATAAAAGACGGCGTGAACCTGAGGGAAGTTGCGGCAAAAACGGGGTTGGAAATCACACCCCAGGGCAGGGAGCATCTGGAGCAACTTCGGAACCAGGGAATGCTAACCATCGAAGAGGACCGGATAAGACCGACCGTGAAGGGCATGCTCTTCGCCGACGGTATGGCCCGTGACCTATCCGAACACATGGAATCCTAGCATGACCCGGAGAGCAATCGCCTTCCTGGCGGTCGTTCCATTTCTGCTGCTTTCCTGCGGCCGACCGTCGGAGGAAGAAGAAACGGTTGTTCCACCCATAACCATCGATACCCTTGTGGTGCGGGACTCGATAGGTGTTCTGGTGGGAGACAGCTGCTACATGCTCGGTCGAATAACCAAAGCCTGTCCCCTTCCCGGAGGTGGGGTCGCCGTACTGGACGGAAGCACGGGAAAGGTTTCCGTGTTCGACAGCGACTGCGAATTCGTGCGCAGCTTCGGTGGTCTGGGAGAGGCGCCGGGAACGTTCCAGATGCCCTACGAGATGACCGTTCTGGGCGACGGCAGGTATGCGGTGTTCGATTGGATGGGAACCAACGTGTCCTTCTTCGATCAACGCGGCGAATATCTTGGAAGCAGGCGCAATCCAGGCCTCGAGATGCCCATGGGTATGACGTCGATCTCGGACAGCTGCTTCGTGCTCTACTCCTGCCCAACGTATCAAACCGAGGACGGCTACAAGATGGGTTACGAGGTCAACGTGTACCGGGGAATGGATGAGGAAAGCTACTCTACGCCATTCCGGCATTCGTTTACCTTCGGCCAGGAGGACTACGACTTCAAGCCGGGTTACCTGGCGGTCGCCTCCGGCCCGAGCGGCAACCTGTACATCTCCAGGATGTGTAGCCCCGACTACCGTATAGAGGTCTACAACTTGGAAGGCGAACCGGTGGACACCATAGAATCGGAGCGCGTGCACCTTCCTTGGGAAGACCTGAAAAGACCTCTATACATTCCCATAGCCAGATTCATGGTGACGGACGGTGACGGTAACTCCGAGCAGAAGATGGGTGATACACCCGAAATGTGTCCCCAGGTCGAAAGGCTGGGCGTCGATTCCCTGGGCAACGTCTGGGCCCAGATGGGCCCCAGCGAGTCGTACCGCTGGGACTTATTCTCTCCGGACGGCGAAAGGATCGGGGAAGCCTACACAGAGGCCTTCCCGGACACGGTTTACACCAGGATTTACGTCACCGAGCACGGCGTAGTCGCATGGGAACCAAATCCGGATGATTACGCGAGAGTCTATTTACTGAAATAGCAACGGCTGCTTGGCCACAACAAGCACCTTTGGTATAATTGCTCCTGCTTTCCAGAATCGGATGGATGCCCCCGTAGCTCAGTAGGATAGAGCGGCGGTTTCCTAAACCGTAGGCCACACGTTCGAATCGTGTCGGGGGCACCATTCACGAATTCCTCACACTAGAATCCAGTTGCTCCTGGAAACCGCCCAATACAAGGCGGCGGTTTACTCGCGCCATTCACGGGAAATGCAGCTCGTGTCCCTCGGCAAGGTGATAGGTTTGTCGTCTCGGTCACCTAAACCGTAGGCCACAGTGAGCTTATCCTGAGCGAGCGTAGCGAGTCGAAGGAAATCGTGTCGGGGCCACCATACAGCGATCCACGCATTCTAGTTCGAATCCATAATCCACAAGCGAAGCTGGAATTGCTCGACAGCCCAAAAACCCAAGGCCATCTTTGCTTTCCTGAATGCCTGGAGACAGTATAACCTCTTTGAAGATTGAGTTTCCATGGGTTTCAAGGATCTGGCCAAGATGATTGCCGCTCGCATAAAGCTGCACGAGCCACCCGTTATCATCGGCGGCTGCGGGCGGTCCGGAACTACCCTGCTGCTGGCTATTCTCTCTGCCCATCCGAAGATCCATTGTATAGCTATCGAGACTTGTATCTTATGCCCAAAAGACCTGGAGTCCGACGAGCCTAACGCTCGATTGGATCGGGTCCGCATGTACCGGCTCCTGCCAATGCAACGTCTGCTGTTCGGCAGGGCTCACAGGTTCTGTGAGAAGACTCCCAGAAACGTGCGGTTCTTCGGAAGTATTCTAAAAACCTATGAGCGCAAAGTCCGGCTGATTCATATCGCTAGAGACGGTCGCGAAGTAATAACCTCCAGGCACCCGAAGGATCCGAATGCCTACTGGGTTTCTAAGGAGCGCTGGGTGAGAGATGTTTCCGCCGGCTCGAGTCATGCCGACGATCCCTGCATGCTCACCGCCAGGTACTAGGATCTCGTCCTGAGTTTCGAGAAGGCGATAGGAAGAAATATGGCCTTTCTCGAGGAGGGTTTATGTGAAGAGATTCTCTCCTTTGCAGAGCACGATACCGTTAGGAAGGCCCCCTGGCTTAAGGACACCGAGCTGCAGGATATGTACACCAAGTCCATTGGAGGATGGAAAAACGTGAAGCATAGCGCCGTGAAAAAAATACAGCCGACTCCAAGGCGGTAGCCCTACTGCAACGTTTGGGGTACGAGCTTTGATCCGCCCATTCATCGATCGTGACCTATCCTACTTCCGCCCCTAGGGACCAAAGGTGGATAGCTCCGAGCGGCTCGATAAGATCTCGACGGCACCCTGCAAATCAGCAAGAACGCCGTCCTAGAAAACAGTAAGGAAGCACACCGTTTGGCTTGACACCAATCTTTGCGGGATGCTATACATCCGCGCGCGAGTGTGTTCCAGCCAACCGGTTGGATATGTCGGATCCCTGTTTTGCATCGCTTCGGGTTGCGTTGTTTCCATGCTCGCGCAAGTTGTCGATTTTACCAAGGCTTTCGGCCCGTCCCTACCATCGGGAATACTCGGATATGGCTCATCAAAAGATCACCTACGGTGCCCAAAGACTCAAGTACGTCTTGTGGGGGATGCTGCTGGCCACCCTTTTTATTCTTTTCATGCTCTGGTTCCGCTCCGCGTTTCCAATGCGGGTGAGGATCGGGTTCTTCGGGTTGTTCTTTCTCACGTCGTTTTTTCTGGCTTTTCCAAGACCCGAATCCTGGTTGTACCCGCTGATTTTCATCTTTTTCGGCTTGGGTTCGATATGGGTGGACCTTGAGCCGTTTCATCCGTCCCTGGCTACCCTAGCCATGTTTTCCTACTTCATGTTCTACCTGGCTGATCGAGCGTTATGGAATCGGCCGATCTTTATCCCGTCCTTACCCGTAAAACTTTGTCTTCTGGCGGTGCTCGTTCAATGTGTAAGCGTTGTCGTTTCGATCCATTATCATGGGCAGCACCAGCTGAATGCCATTCGTGAGGCGAGCAGCATCTATCTCTTCCTTCCAATGATTCTGATCATCCCCACTCTCTGCAATACCAAAGAGAAGCTGGTACGCTTCCTACGGGTGTATCTGGTTGCCATCTTGATCGTGGCCTTCTCGGGTGTTTTCCAGTACTTTCAAACGACCGGTGTTTCCAGGATAGGCATGAGCACTGGATACGTCTTTCGGATACGGGTCAGCGGACTCTTCAGGCACCACAACGTGCTGGCGGCCTTTCTGGAACTTGGTGTGCCAATCGCCATCGCCCTGTTCTTCAAGGAAAGAAAGATCAAGTGGAAGCTGCTGGCCCTGGCCGCAGTGTTGCTGGGTGTTCTCAGCACTCTATATACGTTCTCTCGCGGAGGACTGATATGCCTTACCATCGCCTGCGTGATAACCCTTTTCTGGCGATTCAGGAAGAAGCTGTGGATTCCCGTGGTTATCTTTATGCTCTTCGTGGTCGTTCTTGTTTCAACCGCCAATGTCTTTCAAAGGCAGATGTCTTTGTTCACCAACCCCAAATCTACCCTAATGGAACCGACCATCTTGCACAGATTCATTACCTATCGAGGTTTTGCAAGGCAGTTCCTTTCCTCTCCGGTGTCCGGCTTGGGTTGGGGTGCCTTACCGTTCCACTGGGGAAGGACGAAGCTGTACAGCTTCTGGGAGGGCCGCCACACGGTAAGCGAGGCTCGTATAAAGAACTTCGGTGGCCTAAACAGCATGTTCCTCAACCAGGCGGTCAAAGGTGGATTAATCTCCCTTACAGCTATCATGTTGATCCTCGTGGCTGCCGGGATTGCCCTGGTAAAGGCACTACGTAGAGGTGGCGGAATGGTGCCCATTGGTCTGGCTGCGGGCCTGCTCGGATTCTTCGGCCATCAAACTCTGGGAAACCAGATGCACTGGCCCCAGGCCAACGCCGGTTTCTGGATATCGATGGGCCTACTGGCGGCCTACGCCTCTTGGGAGGTCAAACGGGTCAAGTCAACGCAATAGAAAACCACAATAGGCCGTGCGAAACGAATTGCCTATTCCAATGGTAGGTACGCATTCTGTAACTAAATTGGTGGTAGTATGATAGCCGAAGACGCCTTCGCAATGATCATAGGTGCCATGAAGAGCGGCACCACCACATTGTACGCGTATCTTTACCGGCATCATCAGATATGTCCCTGCAGAGTAAAGGAACCCGATTTCTTCCTCGATCAACGGGCGGTTGATTCGACCGGGAGCCGTTACGAGGATTTATGGGAATTCGACGACTCGGTTCATCGGATAGCCCTCGAGGCTTCCACGGGTTACACCAAATATCCTCTCATGAGTGGAGTCCCGGAACGGATAGCGGATTATGGGCTCAGACCGAAGTTCATATACATCCTCAGGGATCCCTTTGAACGGATAGAATCGCATTACAACTCCACCCGGAGGGCGGCCCACAGAAGACCTATCCTGCACGAACACCTCATCAACACCAGCAACTACTATATGCAGCTAGAGCGTTACCGCCGTCTATTCCGAAAAGATAGATTCCTTCTGCTTGATTTTAAGCAACTCAAGGAAAATCCAGAGCATGTCATGGAAAAGGCTTGCCGATTCCTGGAGGTAGACTACTTCCAGTTGCCGGAGAGAGCGTTGCATGAGAACCCTACGCCCTATCACTCAGGAGCCCAGCGGTTTTACGGCCGTCTTATCCAACGAACCGGCCTCAGGAATCCTCTCCCCGGAAGGATCAAAAGGATTGCCAGGAAGATACTCGGCCTGGTGTTACCGTCGCGCAAGCGGTTTCTTACTCCGGAGGAAAGAGAGATCATCAGAAAAAGGCTCGGCCCGGATATGAAACGGCTTCGTAAGGAATACGGCGTTGACGTTCGGCAATGGGGGTTTTCCTAAACAACCATGCCGGAATCGGTTACCAATGGGCAGCCAATGACAGGCGAATAGAGATGGTAAGCGGGAGTCGCTGGCTTCCGCCGGGAAAATAGAAAATTCTTGAGGCAACGACCTGACCTAAAGTTCAGCTATCATCCTCACTAAGAGGTCTGAAAGAGACCGGCCAGATTTCCAGAAAGGCGTGACCTTCGACGGTCAGAGTCACTATTTTCCCGCGCAACTCTATCGTCTTTCCGATGAACGGTTGGAGTACGTCTGTACTGCCCATGTAGATGTCGATGGTCTGGGTCTCCGGGCCGAT